>NZ_JBFRDH010000006.1:0-351498 GCF_052113485.1 Lysobacter sp. TAF61 | reverse complement strand
CCAGCGCTGTCGTAGGCGACGTACTCATTGTTGCGAACATCGATCGGCTCAAGGTAGCGAGAGGCGGCCTCAACCGAGGGGAAGAGGCTGATGTCTCCGTGCTCGTCGATTACGATCGGCGGATGCATGTCTTCGTGAGTCCTAACGCCWGAGTTAAGCCGCRCCGCGGAGCGGTGTCGGCTTGAATGAATTGTTAGGTGCCGGCCGACTAGCCGGCACCAGGTTTTGACATGGAACCGCTGGACTTGACCACGACCCACGCAATGGCAGAACCAGAAAGGACTAGCACCCAAAGCGGAATGTAGAAGACCCAAGCCAAGCCAGAATCCCGCACAGATACAGCGAACAGCACCCATAGCTGGAACATGACGAGCAGCACATTGAGAAGGGAAAGTACCCAAAGAAGTGCGGAGCCGCGGGCACGCGGCCGAATGGCTAGAAGGCCCACCAGGAAATGTGGAGCAGCCAAGAATAGGTAGTTCGGCAGCAGGTACTCGATACCTGTGGTTCGGCCGTTGTAAAGCCCAACCAACAGGTATACCACTGCCGGCAGGCAGAGCTGCAAGAGAACCAAGACCGGAAATGATCTCGCCATTCGCACCTAACGCCTGAATTAAGCCGAGCCGCGAAGCGGCTTCGGCTTGAATGAATTGTTAGGCCGCGTCACCGTCCCGCAGTCCTTGCCATGATTGGTGAAACTAGCTCGGCCGGGAATACGGATGTCAGCGCGTCCGGGGACGCCAGGATATCCGCCGACGAAATGAAGTGAGTCACGTCAAATTCTTGCCTATCAATCGCAGCAACACGTGCCGCGCCCTCGGCTATGAGACCTTTCGGGCCAAGGGCCTGCACCCAGACATAGAACTTTGGGTAAGCCACACCTGACTGGGTAGCGCCTTGTCGGAGCAGGGTTGCTTTGACCGAGATAGCGTCTGCCGAGACGTTTGCCTTGAAGTAGGCAAGAAGATCGCGCTCCAGGTAGCTAGAGAACACGTCTTGAGCGGGAACATTTTCCTCAATGTGATCTTGTTGCAATGTCGGCGATACCGATTGAGCAAGGGCGCTTGGCGCAACCAAGAGCAGGACTGTCAGCAGTACTAGTGTCTTCATAGCGGCCTAACTATTTATTCGACGACGGACTGGGGCGTAAGCCTGGTGTCTATCGATTTTGTTGAATGGACCGCCTTCAGCGCATCCCTACACGAAACAACGGCTTGTCTCGGGTAGAGGTGCCTAACGCCGGCGCCTAACCTGTCGCCCGGTCAAAGTGTTCAGGATTCCCCGATGCGACGCTATCACCCGCCCACGGACGGGACAACCAGGCCTGCGATCGCCCCGCCGGCTGGCCCACCACGCCTGCTCGATCGGGTCCGCGAGCGGATGCGGCGCCTGGGCATGGCCAGGCGAACCGAGGAGGCCTACGTCGGGTGGATACGCCGGTATGTCCTGGCCCATGGCAAGCGTCATCCTGACCAGATGGGGGCCCGGGAAGTGGAGCAGTTCCTCACCCTGCTGGCGGTGCGCGACAACGTGTCGCCCTCCACCCAGAACCAGGCATTGGCCGCCCTGCTCTTCCTCTATCGCGAAGTGCTCGGTCAGTCACTCCCCTGGATGGAAGAGATCCGACGCGCGAAGAAGCCGCAGCGGCTCCCGGTGGTTCTGTCGCGATCCGAAATGGCGGCCCTGCTCGGCGAGATGTCCGGTGTGCACGGACTGATGGCGTCGCTCCTCTACGGCAGCGGCCTCAGGCTGATGGAGTGCGTCCGGCTGCGAGTCAAGGACGTCGACATCGCGCGATCCGAGCTGGTGGTGCGCCAGGGAAAGGGCGGCAAGGACCGGCGAACGATGCTGCCGCAGGCGCTCGGCGTTCGCCTGCAAGTGCAGATGGACGAAGCGCGCGCGTTGCACAGGCGCGACCTTGCAACTGGCTTCGGTGAGGTCTGGATGCCCGATGCATTGGCGCGCAAGTTTCCGAATGCCGCACGGGAGTTCGGATGGCAGTACGCCTTCCCTGCGACGACACGAAGCGTCGACCCCGCTTCGGGCGTGGTGAGGCGGCATCACCGCGACGAGAAGGGCCTGCAGCGCGCGGTGAAGGCGGCGTCGCTGCGGGCCGGCACGGCGAAGCCAGCCACCTGTCACGCGCTGCGTCACTCGTTTGCGACGCACCTGCTCGAAGCAGGCTACGACCTGCGCACCATCCAGGAACTGCTCGGCCACGCCGACGTGCGCACGACGCAGATCTATACCCATGTGCTCAACCGCGGCGGCCACGGTGTGGTGAGCCCGTTGGATCGCTGAATCCGGGTAGCCGCCCCGCTCGGCACGCGCCGTCTTCATGTGACCGCTGCGAGGTCGCCCCTACAGTTGCCCCAGGTGCTGGCCTTCCGCCCAGCCGCCCCCTCCCGCAATGGAGCATTTCCATGTGGCACGACAACGACTTCACACGGCGCCTCGGCCTGCGCTACCCGATCGTGCAGGGGCCGTTCGGCGGCGGGCTGTCCTCGGTCGACCTCATGGTCGCGGTCTCCGACGCCGGCGGCCTGGGCTCGTTCGGCGCACACCACCTCGCCCCGGAGAAGCTGGGCGAGCTCACGCAGCAGATCCGCGCGCGCACGCAGCGCCCGTTCGCGTTGAACCTGTGGGTGTCGAACCAGGACCCCGGCGGCGACCGGCTGACGAGCGAACAGTTCGCCGACGCCATCGAACGGTTCCGTCCCTACTACGATGCGCTCGGCATGACGCCACCGGCGATGCCGGAACGCTATGGCCAGCGCTTCGACGACCAGGTGCAGGCCATGCTCGATGCGCGGCCGCCGGTGATGAGCTTCGTCTTCGGGATTCCCTCCGCCGACATTCTCGCCGAGTGCCGCCGACGCGAGATCGCCACGATGGGCACCATCACCACCCTCGACGAAGCCATCGCCATGGACCAGGCCGGCGTCGACGTCATCGTCACCACGGGTTTCGAGGCCGGCGGGCACCGGGTGTCGTTCCTGCGTTCGGCCGAGGATTCGTTGACCGGGACGTTCGCGCTGATCCCGCAGGTGGTCGATCGCGTTGCGACGCCGGTGATCGCCGCCGGTGGCATCGCCGATGGTCGCGGTGTTGCCGCGGCGATGACGCTCGGTGCGCAGGGTGTGCAGATCGGCACGGCGTTCCTGGCCTGCGAGGAGTCAGGCACCAACGGGTTGCATCGCGCGATGTTGTTCACCGATGAGGCCCGGTACACGGCGCTGACGCGCGCCTTCAGCGGGCGGCTTGCGCGCGGCATCCGCAATCGCTTCGTCGATGAGTGGGAGGGTGTGGCGGCGCTGCCCTACCCGATCCAGAACTGGTTCACCGGCACGTTCAAGGCGATGGCCGCGGCGCAGGGGCGCGGCGACATGATTTCGCTTTGGGCCGGGCAAGGTGCGCCGTTGCTGAAGCATCGGCGCGCGCAGGCGTTGTTCGCGGCGCTGGTCCAGGAGGCGGGGGCGCTGTTGCGCTGACGCATCGCCCTCACCCCAACCCCTCCCCCTCACCCCAACCCCTCCCCCGCATGCGGGAGAGGGGCCCGAAGTGTTACTCGCCGATGTACTGCTTCAGCCAGGCATTGACCGTGTCATGCCACTGCACGCTGTTCTGCGGCTTGAGCACCCAGTGGTTCTCGTCCGGGAAGTACAGGAACTTCGAGTCGATGCCCTTGAGCTGCAGCGTGGTGAACACGCCGATGCCCTGCTCGACCGGAATGCGGTAGTCGAGCTGGCCGTGCACGACCAGCATCGGCACGCGCCAATCCTTGACGTGGTTGACCGGGTTGAACTTCTCGTAGTTGGCGGCCTTGTCGATCGCGCTGCCCCCCTGCTCCCACTCGGTGAACCACAGTTCTTCGGTGGCGAAGCCCATCATGCGCTGGTCGAACACGCCGTCGTGGGTGACCAGGCACTTCCACGGCTGGTTCCAGTTGCCGGCGATCCAGTTGACCATGAAGCCGCCGTAGCTGGCGCCCAGCGCGCAGGCCTTGTCGCCGTTGAGGAAGCCGTACTTCTGCTGCGCCGCGGCCCAGCCCTTCTGCAGGTCTTCCAGCGGACGGTCGCCCCAGTGCTGGCTGATCGCGTCGGTGAACGCCTGGCCGTAACCGGTGGAACCGTGGAAGTCGATCATGACGACGGCGTAGCCCTGGCCCGCATACGTCTGCGGATTCCAGCGGTAGCTCCAGCCGTTGCCGAAGCTGCCCTGCGGGCCACCGTGGATCAGGAACGCGACCGGGTACTTCTTGCCTTCGACGTAGTTCCACGGCTTGACCACGTAGCCGTGCACCGTGTCGCCGTTCCAACCCTTGAAGTTGAACTGCTCGAAATCACCGAAGGCGACGTCCTTCAGGGTTTCGCCGGTGGTGGCAGTGATCGGGCGCAGCGGCGCGGTGGCATCGGCGCTGGTGGTGTAAAGAACGTCGCCGCTCTTGAGCGAGTTGCGCGTCAGCGCCAGCGTCGGGCCGGCCAGGTCGATCCCCGAGACGGTGCCGTCGCCGATGAGCTTGCTGGCCTTGCCGCTGGCGATGTCGACCGCGAACAGCGGGTGCTCGCCCATGTCGGTCGCGGTGGTGTAGATGCTCTTGCCATCGGCCGACAGGTTGATGCCATCCGCCGAGCGGTCCCACTGCGGCGCGATCTCACGACGCTGGCCGCTGGCCAGGTCGAGCGAGATCAGGGCAAAGCGGTCGGCCTCGAAGCCGGGACGCTTCATCGCGCGGTAGTACAGGGTCTTGCCGTCGGCGCTGAAGGTCGCACCGGTGTCCCAGGCGGGATTGGCCGGCGTCAGGTTCTTCGCCGCGCCGGTACCGTCGGCGCTGACCTGGTAGAGGTCGAAGTTGGTGGAGGTCGGTTCCTTGGCGTCGGCGATGCGCGCGCTGAACACCAGGCTCTTGCCGTCCGGCGCCCAGGTGTACTCGCTGCTGTCACCGAACGGACGCGACGGCACGTCGCCGATCACGTCGCCGCTGACCAGCGTCGCGGTCGTCGCCGGCTTGCCCGCCAGCGTCGTCACGAACAGGCGGTTGAGGCGGCCATCGTTCCACGCATCCCAGTGGCGGATGAAGATGCGGTCGAACACCATGCCGCTGGTCTTCCGCTTGCCCTTTTCGTCGACGCGCTTCTGCGAGCAGGCGAAGTCGCCCTTGCAGTCGGCGAACACTTCGGCGTTGAAGGCGACGCGCGTGCCGTCGGGCGAGAGCTTGTAGCCGCCGACGTCGGTGGCGAAGGCCGTCACCTGCTTCGGCGTACCGCCGCTGGCCGCAATCGAGTACAGCTGCTGGCTGCCCGACTTGCCGCTGAGGAAGTACACAGTGTTGCCGTCGGGCGAGAAGCTCGGCGAATTGACGTTCCAGCCTTCCGGCGTCAGGCGCGCCGGCGGCGCGGCGTCACGCGCGAACAGGTCCTCGATCCACAGCGAGGAGGCGCCCTTGTTGGCGGCGAAATCGACCAGGCGCTTGGCGAAGACGACGCGGCGGCCATCGGGCGACAGCGTCGGCGAGGACACGCGGTCAAGCGTGGCCATGTCGCGGACTTCGAAGCCGCGCGGGGCGGCCGAGACGGAAAGGGGTGAAAGCGCAGCCGCCAACATCAGCGGCAGGAGGGCGCGGCGAAACGTCATGACGGCTCCATCGGGTACAGACCCCGGGGTACAAAGACCGTCGATGTTAGGGCCCCGTGACGGCGGCCGCAAAGGCCAGAGTGCCCGCCGCCGTTGCCGCATTTGCCGATTGGCCGGCCCTGCGGCCAATCAGCCCTGTTCAGCGACTCAGGCAGCTGCTGCCTTGGCGCTCACCCGCTCCGCCCAGCGATACAGCACGAACACGACCGCGACGAAGGCCGCGCCACCGATCCAGACCGCCGGGCCGGCAAAGTCGTCGCCGACCAGGCCGAGCGGGAAGTCTTTGCCGGAGAAGGCGACGATCGCGGCAATCGCCACGCCGATCAGGCCCTCGCCGACGATCATGCCCGAGGCCAGCAGCACGCCCATCTGCTTGGTCGACTCGGGCTTGGCGCTGCGCTCGGCGCGGCGGTCGTAGAGCCAGCCGATGACCGCGCCGACCACCACCATCAGCGTCGCCGAGGTCGGCAGGTAGATGCCCAGGCCAACGGCCAGCGGCGACAGGTGCGCGGACTTGGTCGTGCGGCGCAGCACGCTGTCGATCACGATCAGGCCGGCGCCGATGTAGGCGCCGATGCGGATCAGGCTCCAGTCGATGTTGCCCTGGATCACGCCCTGCGCCAGCGCCGAAATCAGGCCCGCCTGCGGCGCGGCCAGGGCGCGGCCCGGCACCGCACCCGGCGCGCCGGTGAAGCCGTAAGCCTGGTTGAGCAGGTCGAGGATCGGCGGGATGATCGCCGCGCCGGCCAGCACGCCCACGACCAGCGCCCATTGCTGCTTGGACGGCGTCGCATCCACCAATTGGCCGGTCTTGAGGTCCTGCAGGTTGTTGTTGGCGATCGTCGCCACCGCAAAGACCACGGCGGTGACGAACAGCGCGAACGCGACCAGCCCCTTCTCGTTGCCCGGCGCCAGCAGCGGCTTGATGCCGAAGACCAGCAGCAATGCCGCGCCGATCACCACCAGGATGCCGATGCCCGACAGCGGGCTGTTGGACGAACCGATCAGGCCGGCCATGTAGCCGCACACCGCCGACACCAGGAAGCTCATCACGATGACGTACAGCAACCCGCCAATCACCAGCTTCCACATGTGCTCGCCCAGGCCGCTGCCAAGCGCGAAGTGACCCAGCAGGAATGCAATCGGGATGAAGCAGGCCACCGAGATCATGCCGACCACGCCGATCGGGATGTCCTGTTCCTGGCGCGGCAGCAAGCCGGCCTGGCCGGCCTTGCGCACGCGCGAAGCGGCCATCGCCGAAGCCAGGCCGCTGGCGACCGGCTTGACCAGCTTGGCCAGGGTCCAGATCGCGGCAACGCCAATCGTGCCGGCGCCGATGAAGCGCACGTAGGTCGCCCACGTCGCCTGGCCCAGGTCGGCCGCAGGGCCGGCCGTGGCGGCCAGCGCCGAGTAATGCGGCACCGCCCAGCCCCAGGCGATCAGCGCGCCCACGCCCATCGCCACGCCGACCCACAGGCCGACCAGGTGGCCGACGGCAAGCAACGCCATCGACAGTGTGAAATCGAAGCCGGTGACGCCGCCGCGATCACCGCCGATGCGGAAATACGCGCCGACGTTCGAACCGAAGATGCGCGTGGCGACGATCAGCGAGAACGCGGCCGCCACCACCGAACCCCAGACCACCGCCAGCAGTCCGTAGCGGCTTTCCTCGGCGCCGGAAGCGGTGGCGGTGTCGCCACTGCTGCCGACCTTGAGCACTTCGGCGCAGGCCACGCCTTCCGGGTACGGCAGGTCGGAGTTGGTGACCAGCGCGCGCCGCAGCGGGATCGAATACATCACGCCGAGAATGCCGCCCAGGGCGCAGATCGCGAACGACTCCCAGTAGGGGAAGCCGGTCCACCAGCCGATCATCACCAGGCCCGGCAGGACGAAGATGATCGACGACAGCGTGCCCGCCGACGAGGCGACGGTCTGCACGATGTTGTTTTCCTGGATCGTGGAGTCCTTGAAGTTGCGCAGCAGCGCCATCGAGATCACCGCCGCCGGGATCGAGGTGGCGAAGGTCAGGCCGGCCTTGAGGCCGAAGAAGACGTTGGCCGCGGTGAACAGCAGCGTGATGACGACGCCGAGGATGAGGCTGCGCACGGTCAGTTCGGTGCGTGGTGCGGCGTCGGGCAGGCTGGTGCTGGTCACTGGATAGGGCCCCTGGCTCAAGTTCGGGCGAGTATTGCAGACCGGCCGGCGCGCCGTACATGGAGGCCACGGGGGCGCTGGCGTCCAGGCGCGGCGCGCGCCGGGGCGGTCTTGGCCCTAGAATTCGGCGACGTCAGTCACGGATCGTCCATGTCCACCATCGCTGCCCCTGCCCTGCCCGGCGACGTGGTCGTCCGCGATACCCGCGACGAGCTCTTCGGCCACCCCAAGGGCGTCTACGTCTGTTTCTTCACCGAGATGTGGGAGCGGTTCTCCTTCTACGGCATGAAGGCGCTGCTGCTGCTGTATCTGCTGCAGCACCACAAGTTCGGCGACCGCTCCGGCCTGGACGTGCTCGGCGCCTATGGCGGCCTGGTCTACTGCCTGCCGGTGGTCGGCGGCCTGCTGGCCGACCGTTTTCTGGGCATGCGCAAGGCGGTGGTGTTCGGCGGCCTGCTGCTGGTGGCCGGCCACCTGGGCATGGCGGTCGAAGGCCACGCCGCGCAGGTCGTCAACGGCGCGGTCGTGCGCGACGAGGCCTCGCTGCGGGTGTTCTACCTGTCGCTGTCGCTGATCATCCTCGGCGTGGGCTTCCTCAAGCCCAACATCTCCACCATCGTCGGCCGGCTCTATCCCGACAACGACCCGCGCCGCGACTCGGGCTTCTCGCTGTTCTATGCCGGCATCAACCTCGGCGCGCTGTTCGCGTCGCTGGTGTGCGGCTACCTCGGCCAGACGCTGGGCTGGAGCTGGGGCTTCGGCGCGGCCGGCATCGGCATGCTGCTGGGCCTGGGGCAATTCCTGTGGGGCCAGAAATACCTGCACGGCCACGCCGAGCCGCCGGATCCGGCGCGACTGCGCGAGCGCCTGTTCGGCCTGCCGCGCGAATGGGCGATCTACCTGGGGACGATGCTCGGCCTGGTGCCGGTCGCATCGCTGATGTGGGCGGTGGCCAACGGCCGCTTCGCCCTGGGCGGCGAGATATCACTGGCGCTGCTGCTGATGGTGCTGGTGATGCTGGCGGTGCTGGGCTGGTTCGCGTGGTTCGTCACGGCGCGCTGCACGCCGGTGCAACGCCAGCAGATGATCTCCCTGATGGCGATGATCTTCATGTGCCTGGTGTTCTTCACCCTGTACGAGCAGACCTATGGCTCGTGGGTCACCTTCACCGATCGCATGCTGACCAAGGACGTGACGCCGTCGCTGGTGATCCGCGAAGGCACGCCGTGGCCGTGGTCGACGATCTCGCTGCTGCTGGCGCCGCTGGCGTTCATGGTCTCGGCGTCGCTGTCGGATCGCCATCCCGAATCGCGCATGCCCAAGGTGCTGTTCGCCTCGGCGGTGCTGGTGATGCTGGTGTTCCTGCTGCGCGATTGCCTGGTGCTGCCGCAGACCGCCGGTTCGCTGACCTACCTGGGCGCGCTCTTCCTGGTGCTGCTGGCGCCGTTGTTCGGCCGCCTGTGGGATGTGCTCGACCGTCGCGGCATGGACCCGTCCAAGCCGGTGAAGTCGGCCTTCGGCCTCTTGTTTGCAGGTCTGAGCTTCATCCCGCTGGCCTGGGCGGCGCAGCGCGCCGGCGCCACCGGCGAAGTCGCCAGCGTGTGGTGGCTGGTGCTGGCCTACCTGGTGCTGGAGATCGGCGAGATGTGCCTGGCGCCGGTCGGCCTGGCCGCGGTGACGCAGTTGTCGGTCAAGAGCGTGGTCAGCCTGATGATGGGCACCTGGTTCCTGGCCACCGCGTTCTCGGAGACGCTGGCCGCGCTGTTCGGCAAGCTCGCCGCGATCGACATCCCCGAAGGCACCACGCTCGACTTCGCCGTCGCCGGCAGCAAGTACGAAAGCCTGTTCTGGCTGATGATGTGGATAGGCATCGGCTGGGCCGTGGTCGCGCTGATCGCCTCGCCGATGCTGCGAAGGATGATGCACGGCGTGAAGTGATTCGGTGGCGGGTGCCGGTTTGCCGGTACCTTCGACCCGATCTGACCCGCAAGAAAAAGGGGCTGCCAGGCAGCCCCTTTTTTGTGTCAGCCTTGCTTCCGCGAACGCTTACTTCGCCGACTTGGCGGCACCCGCGCTGGTGGTAGCCACTGCGCCGCCGAGGCTGCGCGACAGGAACGCCAGCAGGCGGGTGTAGAACTCGTTCTGGTGTTCGGGCAGATAGAAGCCGTGGCCTTCGGTATCGAAGTAGAGGGTCTCCACCTGCGTGCCTGCCTTGCGCAACGCCTGCTCCATCATCTTGCTGTGCTCGATGGGGACGTTCTGGTCCTCGCCACCGGCAGCCAGGAACACCGGCACCTTGATGCGCTCGGCGATGCGGTTGGGCGAGACCTTCGCCATTTCCTCGTCGTCCTTGCCGAGCCAGTCCACCGACCAGTTGCCAAGGCGCTTGCCGGTGCGATTCAAATCCGCCTTCCGCTTTGGCAGGTCGTACACGCCGACGTATCCAGCCGCGCAGCGGTACAGATCCGGCTCCTTTGCCACGCCCATAAGTGCGGCATAACCACCATAACTGGCGCCGTACAGGCATATGCGATTCTTGTCGGCGATTCCCTGGGCAATCGCCCAGCGCGTCGCATCGGTCAGGTCATCCTGCATGGTCCCGCCCCACTGCCTCGCGCCAGCCTGTTCGAAGGACAGGCCGTAACCACCGGAGCCGCGATAGTTCAGTTGCAGAACCGCATAGCCCGCTGCCGCCAGCATCTGCGCTTCGTCATTGAAGCCCCACTGGTCCTGGATACCGAACGGACCGCCATGCGGCATCACGACCAGCGGTAGACCCTTGCCGTTGCTGCCCTTGGGCGTGGTCAGGTAGCCGTGCAACTTGAGGCCATCGCGTGCCGCCACGGTGACCGGCTCCATCGGCGCCATCTTGTCGGGGTCGAACCACTCGCGTCGCGCCAGAACGTGCGACGCCTTCTTGTTGACGGTGTCGAACAGGTAGAAGTCACCCGGGTTGAGATCGCTGGACACCTGGACCAGCGCCAGGCTGCCGTCAGTGGTCTGCGAGGTGATCTCGACCCGGTTGCCTGCAAATGCCGATTCCAGGCTGTGGTAGAGCTTTGCCTCCGTCGAGGTCTCGTCGAAGAAGGCCGTGCGCGGCTTGCCGTCCATGAAATGCGCACCGATCGGGGTGCGCGTGCCATTGCGGTAGATGATCTGCTCCGGATCGACATCGTCGTCGGCCAGCACAACCTTGCGCTCGCGGGTGGCGAGGTCGACCGCGACGATCTTGTCGGGCCCCTTCGCCTGCTCCGAACGCAGGTAGACGAGCTTGTCGTCGGCCGAAAAACCGATCGGGTGCTCGAACTGGCCGGTGCGCATGTCCGCGACGCCGAACGGCGACCAGCCCTCACCTTCGCCTGCACGATAGAACGACATGGTGACGTTATCCGACTCGGCCCCGGTGACGAAACGCACCTGGCCCTTGTTGTCGGTGTGGAACGTGGCCTGGCGCACCGGCGACAGGGCCACTCGAGCCCGCCTGCCGCTGTATACGTCGATGTTCTCGATCGCGGTGTAGGGATCTGGGCCAAAGGGAATGATGGCGACCAGTGCCGTGCGGCCATCGTTGGCCGGTGCCGCGATCGGGAACGCCTTGATGTTGTCGCTGCCCTTCTTGGGCTTGATGTGCGTGCCAAGGCCGCCATCGTCGACTCGGATGCCAGCCAGCATCTCGGCCTTGCCACCGTCGGCATCCATGGCGAAAAGCTCGCCCGTAAGCAATGGCTCCTCGAGTTCGCCAAAGCGTTCGGCGATGCTGATCAACAGGCGGTCGCGGCTGATCCAGTCGAAAGACGCGACATGAGTGTTCCGGCCCAGCTTGAAGGTGCCGGTGATCTTGTTGGACCCGCGCTGGATCACCGCCAGCGCCGTGCGGTCTTCCAGCGGAATGGTCGCCGCGAAGTACTCGCCCCCCGGCGACAGCTTCACGTCGGTGAACTGGTCCTTGCGGACAAAGGCCCCGACATCGACACCGCCATCGGCGGCCATTGCGGGTGCGACCGGCATCAGCGCGACAAGCGCTGCCAGCAATACGGCTTGCTTCATCTTCCTTCCCCGTGACTGTGTTGGCGCGCCCCGACCAGCCTGGCCCCCAAGCGCGCCTGCGGAGCCTACCCGATCCCGGGCAGCAAGCTCCACACGGGAAACGTCAAACCCTGGCGCCGACGAGGGTCGCGTGCAGGGCCTTGCGCCAGTCGGGCGGTTCGACGCCGAACTGCTGGCGCAGCCGGTTGGTATCGAGCACGGAATAGGCTGGTCGACTCGCGCGCGTCGGATAATCCGCGGTGGCGATGGCCGTCACGACGGGGCGACGCGACACCAGGCCGGCGGCCATCGCCTCGTCAAAAATCGCATCGGCAAAGCCGTGCCAAGTAGTTTCGCCGTCGGCCACGAGATGCAAGAGGCCCGACTCGGCAACCCCCTGGCGCAGGATCGCGGCGGTCGCGTCGGCAATCAGCCAGGCCGGCGTCGGCGTGCCGCGCTGGTCGGCGACCACGCGCAATTCATCGCGCTCGGCGCCGACGCGCAGCATGGTGCGCAGGAAGTTGGCGCCGTGCAGGCCGTACACCCACGCCGTGCGCAGGATCAGATGTCGTACGCCGCTGGCGGCGATGGCCTGCTCGCCGGCCAGCTTGCTGTGGCCGTAGACGCCGATCGGCGCGGTCGCATCGTCTTCGCGGTAAGGGCGGCTGCCCTGCCCGTCGAAGACGTAATCGGTCGAGTAATGCACCAGCGCGATGTTGCGCGCGGCGCACTCGATGGCGAGCCGGCCCGGGCCTCCGGCGTTGGCGCGGAAGGCGGCCTCGGCATCGTCCTCGGCACGGTCGACCGCGGTGTAGGCCGCGGCGTTGACGACGACATCGGGACGCACGCGATCCAGCAGCGGCGCGATCGCGTCGAGGTCGGACAGGTCCAGGCGTTCGCAGGCAGCGCCGTCTTCCAGCTCGCCACTGCGCGTGGTCGCGACCACTTCGCCCAGCGGCGCCAGGCTGCGCATCAACTCATGGCCCACCTGGCCATTCGCACCGGTAACCAGGAACCTCATGGCACGTAGACCGGCAGGCGATCCTCGGCAATGTCATCCAGGAACGGCGCTCGCGCGTCCTTGTCGGACAACGACACGTCGCTCACCGGCCAGTCGACCGCCAGGCGGGCGTCATTCCAGCGAATGG
The DNA here is from genome assembly GCF_052113485.1 of Lysobacter sp. TAF61. Taxonomy (NCBI): domain Bacteria; kingdom Pseudomonadati; phylum Pseudomonadota; class Gammaproteobacteria; order Lysobacterales; family Lysobacteraceae; genus Lysobacter; species Lysobacter sp. TAF61. Next base: position 338,536 of record NZ_JBFRDH010000006.1, on the reverse strand, counting down.
CGGCGTCAGCCTGGGCGTCGTAGGTCGCGGTGCACAGGTAGGTGAACACCGCGCGCTCGCTCAGGGTCACGAACCCGTGGGCGAAGCCTTCGGGAATCCAGAAGTGGCGCTTGTTCTCCGCGCTCAGCAACACCGCCGTCCAGCGCCCGAAATGCGGCGAACCGCGGCGGATGTCGACGGCGACGTCCCAGACTTCGCCTTCGATCACCGAGACATACTTGCCCTGGGGATTTGGCCACTGGTAGTGCAGGCCGCGCAGCACGCCGCGACTGGAAGAGGACACGTTGCCCTGCACGAACGCCGGTGGCTGCAGGCCGTGCGCGGCCAGCTTGTCGTGGTTGAACGATTCGAAGAAGTAGCCACGGTCGTCGCCGAACACGCGCGGTTCGATCACCACGCAGCCGGGCAGATCGGTTTCGATCACTTTCACGGCACGTAGCCCCGCTCGGCCAGGCTCAGCAGGTACTGGCCGTAGCCGTTCTTGGCCAGTGGACGTGCCAGTTCGTTGAGGCGCTCGGCATCGATCCAGCCGTTGTTCCAGGCGATCTCCTCCGGGCAGCACACGCGCAGGCCCTGCCGCGCTTCGATCGTCTCGATGTAGTTCGAGGCTTCGAGCAGCGACTGATGCGTGCCGGTGTCGAGCCAGGCATAACCGCGGCCGAGCTGCTCCAGGTGCAGCGAGCCCTCTTCGAGGTAGCGCCGGTTGAGATCGGTGATTTCAAGCTCGCCTCGCGGCGAGGGCTTGAGCTCGGAGGCGAAATCGCTGGCGCGGCCGTCGTAGAAATACAGTCCGGTCACGGCGTAGTTCGAACGCGGATGGGCCGGCTTCTCTTCCAGTCCGACCACCTTGCCGGCCTGGTCGAACTCGGCCACGCCGTAGCGCTCGGGATCGCGGACCCAGTAGCCAAACACGGTGGCGCCTTGGTCGCGCGCATCGGCGCGCTTGAGCATGGCCGTCAGCCCGGGGCCGTGGAAGATGTTGTCGCCCAGCACCAGGCAGCTCGGCTGTCCGGCGACGAAATCGCGGCCAATCAGGTAAGCCTGCGCCAGGCCATCCGGGCTCGGCTGCTCGGCATACTCGATGTTCATGCCCCACTGCGAGCCGTCGCCCAGCAGGTTGCGGAACAGTGACTGCTCGTGCGGCGTGTTGATGATCAGCACGTCGCGGATGCCCGCCAGCATCAGCACGCTGAGGGGGTAATAGATCATCGGCTTGTCGTACACCGGCAGCAGCTGCTTGCTGATGCCCTGCGTGATCGGATACAGCCGGGTACCGGTGCCGCCGGCCAGGATGATGCCCTTGCGGTTCATGCGCGCGTCCTCAGCCTTGGCCTATGCGTTCCAGTCGATAGCTTCCGTCGAGTACCCGTTGTACCCACGGCTGGTGTTGCAGGTACCACTCGACGGTCTGCTCCATGCCCTGCTCGAACGTGACCGTAGGCGACCAGCCCAGCTCCCGATGCAGCTTGCCCGCATCGATGGCATAGCGGCGATCATGACCCGGACGGTCGGCGACGAACGTGATCAGCGATTCGCGGGCGCGGCCATCGGCCAGTGGGCGACGCTGGTCCAGCAGCCTGCAGATGGTGCGTACCACGTCGATGTTCTCGCGCTCGGCATCGCCGCCAACGTTGTAGGTTTCGCCGACGCGACCGGCCTCGAGCACGCGATGGATCGCGGCGCAGTGGTCGCCAACGTAGAGCCAGTCGCGAATGTTGCGGCCGTCTCCATACACCGGCAACGGTTCGCCCGACAGCGCCTTGGCGATCACGAGCGGAATGAGCTTCTCCGGAAACTGGTACGGACCGTAGTTGTTCGAGCAGTTCGTGGTCAGGACCGGCAGGCCGTAGGTGTGATGGAAGGCCCGGACGAGGTGGTCGGACGCGGCCTTCGATGCCGAATAGGGCGAGTTCGGCGCATACGGCGTGGTCTCGCTGAACTTGCCGGTCTCGCCGAGCGTGCCATAGACCTCGTCGGTCGACACATGCAGGAAACGGAACGCAGCGCGCGCGGACTCGTCCAGCGCCTTCCAGTAGTCGCGGGTCTTCTCCAGCAGCGCGAGCGTGCCGACCACGTTGGTCTGCACGAATGCGGCCGGCCCGTCGATGGAGCGGTCGACGTGGCTCTCGGCGGCGAAATTGATCACGGCCTGCGGACGGTGCTCGCGGAGCAGCCGCTCCACGAGCGCGGCGTCCGCGATGTCGCCATGCACGAATGCATGGCGCGGATTGCCGTCGATGGACCTCAGTGTGTCCAGGTTTCCGGCATAGGTCAGGGCATCGAGGTTCACGACCGTGACACCCCGCCTGACCGCATCCAGAACGAAATTACCGCCGATGAAACCGGCGCCGCCGGTCACAAGCCAGGTTGGCACCTAAGGAGCTCCAGAATCAGTGCGGATTCAATTCGGCTCGATCGAGACGGCGAGATCAAGACAGCGAGATCAAGACAGCGAGTTCGAGACGGCCCGTCCGGACTCAGAACGGGATGTCGTCGTCGGCAAAATCGTCGGCGAAGTCGTTCGACTTGGCTGCCGGCGCCTCGCGACGCGGCGCGGACTCCTGGCGTGCCGGCGCGCGTGCCGGACGCTCGCTGCGATCGCCGCCGCCACGACTGGCACCGCCGCCGCCACCGCCGCCGCCTTCACCGCGGCCGCCGAGCATCTGCATCTCGTCGGCGATGATGTCGGTGGAATAGCGTTCGACGCCGTCCTGGCCGGTGTACTTGTCGTAGCGGATCGAGCCTTCGACGTAGACCTGGCTGCCCTTGCGCAGGTACTCGCCGGCGATCTCGCCGAGCTTCCCGAAGAAGGTCACCCGGTGCCACTCTGTGCGCTCCTGGGTGTTGCCCTCACGGTCCTTGCGCACGCTGGTGGTGGCCAGGCGGGCCTTGGTCACGGCCATGCCGCCCTGGGTGTACTTGGTTTCCGGATCGTCACCGAGATTGCCGACCAGGATCACCTTGTTGATGCCACGTGCCATGGGTATGCGTGCCCTCTCGTCAGGATTGTTCAATCAATGGGATAGCGCCGGCCGTTGCCCACCGCAGGGGTCTGGCACCGCCGGATCGACGGCCATCATAGCAGCCCCCTCGAGCCGGCCGGACCGGGCCAGGGCACCGCCGCCAGTGGATTCGCGTGGCCCCCTGACCGGCGGGCCAGCACCCCTCCGGCCATGCCCCTCAATGCTCGGACACCCCGCCGCGGCGGAGCCGGGCATGGGTGTGCTGGAGGAACCCCATCAGCATGCTTTCGCGGCATTCCATCAGGGGGCGTCCGCTGCGCTGCGCGTACTTGCAGCAGGCATGACTGAACAGATCGGCCAGCAGGATGCCGAAATCCTCCGCGTCGCCTTCGACATCGTGGCGCAGGTTCATTGACAGGCGACCGTGGGCCACCCACAGCCTGAGGATCTCGAACGCGGCCGGATCGGCCCCGACGCCCGAGGGCACCGAGAGCTCGTCGGCATTCATCTGCTGGACTTCCGGCGTGAACTTGCTGACGTCTTCCATGACTGCACCTCCGTGGGCGTCGAGAACGGTGCCCGACCGCGCGCTTGCCGCATCCTTCGGCAGGCCGTCAGGCAAGTGGATTCGGCAGCGCCCCCGGGCGGGACACCTGGCGCTGCAACTCCTGCGAGATCAGGCTCAGCACGCCATCGAGGGCCGCGTCCACCGACTCGCCGCGGTCACGCGTCCGCGCACCCGCGGCCAGGTGCTGGACGACTGCGTGGGCCATCAACTGGAAAATGGCGTGGCCGTCGCGGATGGCGACCTCGCGTACCGATTCGGCGACGAGGTCGACAAAGCGTCGCCCGGGCCAGGCCGGGAGCAGCACCGGTGGCGTGGCCTGCGGCTCGGCTGGCGACCGGGCTGGCGACTCGACTGACGGCTCCGCGATTGCCTCGGCTGGCAGCGCGGCCGGCATTGCGCCGTGCGTGCCGCCTGGCAGCAAGCCGCGGCGCGAGCGCAGGTCGATGACGTTTGCGCCGTGGAGATCATGCATTCGGGTTTCTCGCCAGCGGAGCGCTCGTACCACGGCTCCGGAGGGCCTCAGATTGTCCACGCGGCCCGGGGCGGGACATCAGATTCGTCTTAATGTCCCGGCAATGCGCCCGGACCAGACCCTTATAATCCCAGGCCCAACCCACGCGGTCCGCCCATGCAAACCAGCCCCACGCTCCTGGCCGTCCCCGACCTGGTCGCCATCCAGGCCCTGGCCCGCGAGGACATGGCGGCAGTCGATGCGCTGATCCGGCGCCGGCTCGCCTCGGACGTGGTCCTGATCAACCAGGTGGCCGAGTACATCGTCGGCGCCGGCGGCAAGCGCCTGCGGCCGATGCTGTTGCTGTTGGCGACCGGCTCCCTGGGTGGCCGCAATGGCCAGGGCATCGGCGCCGACGCCCACCAGCTGGCGGCCGTGGTCGAATTCATCCATACCGCGACCCTGCTGCACGACGACGTGGTCGACGAGTCGGACCTGCGACGTGGCCGTCGCACCGCCAACGCGGTGTGGGGCAATGCCGCCAGCGTGCTGGTTGGCGACTTCCTCTACTCGCGCAGCTTCCAGTTGATGGTCGAGCTGGAGCGGATGGCGGTGATGCAGATCCTCGCCGACACCACCAACCGCATCGCCGAAGGCGAAGTGTTGCAGCTGCTGCACGTGCGCAATCCGGATACCGACGAGGCCGCGTACCTGCGCGTGATCGAGCGCAAGACCGCGGTGCTGTTCGCCGCCGCGACGCGCCTGGGCGCCCTGCTTTGCGACGCCAACGCCAGCACCTGCGATGCGCTGCACGACTACGGCCTCAACCTGGGCTACGCCTTCCAGATCGCGGACGACGTCCTCGATTACGCCTCCGACGCGCAGACCCTGGGCAAGAACCTCGGCGACGACCTCGCCGAGGGCAAGGCGACGCTGCCGCTGATCCACGCCATCGCCCACAGCGACGAGGCGACCCGTGCCGTGCTTCGCGCCGCCATCGAGCAGGGCGACACCGGCGCGCTGCCGCAGGTGCTGGCCGCGATCCACGCCACCGGCGGTCTCGATTACAGCCGCCGCCGCGCCGCCGAATATGCACAGGCCGCCGAGCGTGCGCTCGATGCGCTGGACGACAACGAGTACACGGCAGCGCTGCGCGGACTGGCGCGTTACGCGGTCAGCCGCGATCACTGACCGGCGCGCGAGCACCGGCCAGCGGCTGGCCCGGCCGGTCTACTTCCTCGCGAAGCGCTCGCGGAAGAAGTCGAACATCATTTCGTAGGCGCGCTTGGCGGCGCGCTCGTTGTAGACGCAGCCCGGCGGATTGTTGGCTTCGGGTTCGGCGAAGCAGTGAACCGCTCCGCTGAAGTTGACGAACTGCCAGTCGGCGCCGGCCGCGTCCATTTCCTTCTCGAATGCGGCGATGTCCTCGTCGGTGACGCTGCGGTCGTCGGCGCCATTGAGCACGAGCACCGGTGTCCGCGCGCCATCGTCCTTGGCCGGCATCGACGTGGACAACGCGCCGTGCAGGCTGACCACGCCGGCCAGCTGGTCGCCGCCGCGGACCAGTTCCAGCGCGGTCGTGCCGCCGAAGCAGAAGCCCAGCGCACCGATGCGGCTGGCATCGAGCGGAACCTTGCCGGCCTGTTCCTTCAGCACCGCCACGGACTTCTCGGCGCGGGCGCGCAGGGTCGCGCGATCCTCGCGCAGCGGCATGGCGACCTTGCCCGCCTCCTCGTCGGTGCTCGGCCGGATCTTGCTGCCGTAGACATCGGCCACCAGCACAACGTAGTCGTCGCCGGCAATCTGCTTGGCCTTCTCGATCGCCGCAGGATTGATGCCCTTCCAGTTCGGCACCATCACCAGGCCCGGGCGCTTGATCGCGTTGGTGCCGTCATAGACGAGGACGCCGGTGAAACGGTCCTTGCCGATCGTCCAGTCGACCGGCGTCTCGACCATCGCTGCGTGCGCAGGCAGCGCGCACAGCGACACGATTGCGGCTAGCAGCATGCGTTGCATGGAAGCTCCCCTTGCCAAGGCCGTCGAACGACGGCGATTGCGCGCGAGCCTAACCGGTGCCTGTACTCGACGCGTGAAGTCCCGCGCCACGGGAGGCCGCGGGCGCTTCCGGCCTCAGGCGATGCCGATCCCCGGGATGGCGCTGATCATGTCGGGGTCGAAACCGGCCAGCTCGGCGAAATGGCGGCCGCGCGCAACGTAGTCGCGGTAGGGGCCAAAACTCGGCGCACCCGGAGAGAGCAGGACGACGCCTTCATGGCCGAGCACCGCACTCGCCTGCGCCATTGCATCGGCCAGGTCGTTCGCGGCGCTCAGATGGAATCCCGATCCGTCGGCCACGGCCGCCAGCAGCGCATGGATGCGTGGCCCGTTCTGGCCCATCGTGATCACTGCCGCCGGCGCCTGCGTGCGCATCGCCTCGGCGAATTCTTCCCACGGCAGGCCGCGGTCATGGCCACCGACGAGCAAGGCGACGCGACGATCACTGAAGCAGTCGAGCGCGGCCAGGCTGGCGTGCGGCGTGGTGCTGATCGAGTCGTTGACGTAGGTAATGCCGTCGCGCGTTCCGATGGTCTGCAGGCGATGCGGCAGCGGCTGGAAATCGGCCGCATGCGGGGCCAGCGCCACGGCGTCGAGGCCGAGCGCTTCGATCGCGGTCAGCACGGCGCAGAGGTTGCCGCGGTTATGGCGGCCCGGCAGCGGCAGGCTGCGCGTGTCCATGACCCAGGTGTCGCCGCGGTACAGCGCGTCCTCGCGCAGATGCCAGCCGGTGCGGCTACCGAACCAGCGCACGTCCGTTCCTGCATCGCGCGCGGTTTCGCCTGCGGCCAGCAGGCGCGTGTCGTTGGCGTTCAGCACCGCGATCACGGGCGCCGCTTCGGTCAACAGGCGCAGCTTGTCGGCGGCATAGCGCTCGTGCGAGCCATGCCAGTCGAGATGTTCGGGAAACACATTGAGCACCACCGCGACCTGCGGATGCGCGCCGCTGGCGGCGACATCGCCGGTCTGGTAGCTGGACAGTTCGATCGCAAAGAACTCGGGAGGCTGCGGCGAGTCGGGGAGCTCAAGCAGCGGCATGCCGATGTTGCCGGCCAGCGCGGTGACGTGGCCGCCGCAGCGCAGCAGGTGCGCCAGCAGGGCCGTGGTCGTGCTCTTGCCCTTGGTGCCGGTCACGCAGATCGTGCGGGCGACGACGCCGTCGCTGCCGGCATGCTCGCCGAACCACAACGCGGTACCGCCAATGAAGCGCGTGCCGCGTGCGGCCGCGGCGCCGGCTTCGGGCCCGTAGGGGCTGATCCCCGGCGACTTCACCACCACGTCGAATGCCGACAGTCGCTCGGCGCTGGCTTCGGTCTCGGTGGCCAGGTTCGAATCGGCAAGCGCTGCGACCTCCACGGCCTCATCGCGCGAGCAGAACAGGGTCAGCGCCTGCCCGGGCAGGCGCGACCGGATTGCGCGATAGGCGGCGCGGCCTTCATGGCCCCAGCCCCACAGCGCGACCTTGCGGCCCTCAAGCTGCCAGATGCGCACGCAGCCGTTCCCACAGCGCAGGCGGAATGCGCTGCTCGTCGTCGATGACCAGAAGCGGTTCGATGCGCAGATCGTCGCCGCCGAGCTGCGGGCGGATCTCGGTGGCGAAGCGTTCGACCAGCGCGTCCTCGCGCCATTCCGGCCGGACGGCCAGGGCCGCCATGGCAGCGCGCGACTCGCGGCCTTCGCCGACACACTCGAACGGCTTGTGGTCCTGGTACTCGAGCAATGCGTCGTAGCCTGCGGTCTGCGCCGGATCGTCGAGCAGGTTGCGGCCGAAGATGCCCACCAGCCGCGGCTTGGACATGAACGGCGCCAGCGCGAGGAAGACGAAATGGCACTTCGGGCAGACGCCGCACCAGCGATTGGCCGGGCGTTCGCCGAGGATGTGGAAGTTGCGGTTGCAGCTGCTGAAGTGCGCGTCGTAGCGGTCGGTGCGGGTGAACTGACGGGCCACGGCCAGCTCGCTGAGCGGGCGCAGCAGCGAGTAGTAATGCAGGTCGGCGGCGATGTGGCGCTGCACGTAGTCGCCGATGGCCGACTCGCAGGCCCAGCCCTTGGACCACTGGTGGTTCACTTCGCCGGTGCCCTCGATCAGGCTGCCGTAGCTGGCCGAACGCTCGTTGGAGAACACCACCTGGTCGACGCCCAGCAGCAGCGCGGCGAACAGCATGATCATCGAATTGATCGCCGTCACCGGGATGTGGCCGTTCCAGGCGCCTTCGCGGTTGTAGTCGAACAGCTGCGGCGCCAGCGAGCGGCCGATGTTGAACGTCGGCAGGCCGGTGCGTTCGGCGCAGGCGCGGATCAGCTGCGAGCCGCCGATCCAGGTCACGGTCTGGTCGACGCCCAGCGCGCGCAGCGCCTCGATGCTGACCAGCGAGTCCTTGCCGCCGCCGATGGCGACGAGGGCGTGGTGCTTGAGGCCGAGCACGGGTGCTCCCGGCCCGGCCGCAGCCGGCAACCCATCCCCACCCAACCCTTCCCTTGAAGGGGAGGGCTTTCCCACCGGGAACTTGATCTTGCCGTGCAGGTTCAAACCGTTGCGGTAGGCGAACTCGCCCAGGCCGTTGACGTACAGCAGCTCCAGCAGCGCCGCGGTGTCGGCATCGATGTCGTAGCTGTCGATCAGGATCTGCCCGGGCACCGCCGCCTTGTAGTAGCTGACGCCAGTGAACAGGTGCAGCAGGCGCAGCGTGCGTTCGACCGCGGCCGCTCGCTCGCCTTCGAGCACGAACGGCGCGCCGGGGATGGTCACCGTCTCGATCAGCTCGGGGCCATCGTCGAAGGCATATACCAATTGCGCCACACCGGTCTGCGCGTCGAAATCGCAGCGCACGAACCGGAACGCGCGGATGGCGTCGCGTTTGAATTTCCACTCACTCATTCGATTACGTCCTCTGCCGGCAGGGCCCGCAGGTTGTAGGTGTTGGCCATCGCCATGCCGTAGGCGCCAGCGTCGGCGACCAGCATCACGTCGCCTTCGACGGTGTCGACGGGCAGCGTGCGGCCGCGGCCGAGCACGTCGCTGCTCTCGCAGACCGGACCGACGACGTCGAACGTCGCAGTCTCGCCATCGTCGAGGCGGCTCAGGTTGAAGATGCCGTGGTAGGCCTCGTACATCGCCGGGCGCATCAGCGCATTCATGCCGGCATCGCAGCCGATGCGCAGCACGCCGTCCTTCTCGATCACCTGGGTGACCGCCAGCAGCAGCGCTCCGCTCTCGGCCACCAGGTAGCGGCCGGGCTCGATCACCAGGCCCAAGCGCGGGTACGCGGACTTGATCTCCTCCAGCCCGGCGCGCCACAGCGCCAGGTCGAACTCGGGCGACTCGGGCGTGTACGGGATCGGCAGGCCGCCACCGATGTCGATGGTCTCGATCGTGCCGACGCTGTCGGCCAGGCCGGCCAGGTGCGCGTACACGCCACGCCAGTGCCGCGGATCCTCGATGCCGCTGCCCAGGTGCGCGTGCAGGCCACTGATGCGCACATCGAGCTTGCGCGCCTCCTCGATGAAGGCATCGAAGCGCGTCATCGGCAGGCCGAACTTGGCCGCCACGCCGCCGGTGCGCACCTTCTCGTGGTGACCTTCGCCATGCCCAAGGTCGATGCGCAACCAGATCGTGCGGCCGCGGAACACGTCCGGCCAACGCTGCAGCGCTTCGATGTTGTCGAGCGTGACGATGATGCCGCACGCGAATGCCGCCTCGTATTCGCGGCGTGGCGCGAAGCTCGGAGTGAACAGCACGCGGTTGGGCGCCAAGTCGGGCAGCGAGGCGAACACGTGCTCGAACTCGCCCTGCGACACACACTCCAGGCCGAAGCCCTCGCCTGCGATCGCCTTGAGGATCGCCGGGTGCGGGTTGGCCTTGATCGCGTAGAAGCACCGGTCCACCGCGACCGACGCGGTCAGCGAACGGGCACGCTCGCGCACGGTGGCCAGGTCGTAGACATAGCGTGGCGTGCCCTGCCCTGCGATCGCCAGCAGCTGCTCGCGACGACCGCGCCACCAGGCCGGCGCACGCTGCGGCTTGCCGTGGGCGATCTCGCGCCAGCTCGGGCCGAACACGCTGGCATCGCGCACCGGCATCGCCCGCGAGCGGATCAGCTCGGCGTGCAGGTGCGGCAGCAGGCCGTCGGCATCGGCCTCGTCGATGACGAAGGTCAGATTGAGGTCGTTGGACGACTGCGAGATCAGGTGCACGCGCTCGCGGCCGAACGTCGCCCAGATGTCGGAAAGGCGATGCAGCAGCGAGCGCATGCCGCGACCTACCAGGGTGATCGCCGCGCACGGCGCGATCACCTTGACCCGGCAGACTTCGGCCAGGTCGGCGCTCAGTGCTTCGAGCACGTTGGTCGTGACCAGGTTCTCGCTGGGATCGAGCGAGACGGTGACGTTGGTTTCCGACGAGCCGATCAGGTCGATCGACAGGCCATGGCGCTTGAAACGCTCGAACACGTCGGCAAGAAAGCCGACCTGCTGCCACATGCCGATGCTTTCCATCGACACCAGCACGATGCCGTTGCGGCGGCTGATCGCCTTGACCCCCGGCACCGTCGCCGCGGTCGCGTCGATGCGCGTGCCCGGCAAGTCCGGGCGCTCGGTGTCGAGGATCGCCATCGGCACGCCGGCGTCGCGGCACGGCGCGATCGAACGCGGGTGCAGCACTTTGGCGCCGGTGGTGGCGATTTCCTGCGCTTCCGCATAGTGCAGGCGGGTGAGCAGGCGCGCTTCGGGCACGTCGCGCGGATTGGCGCTGAACATGCCCGGCACGTCGGTCCAGACCTCCACGCGCTGCGCCTTGAGCAGTGCGCCGAAGTACGCCGCCGAGGTATCGGAGCCGCCACGGCCTAGGATCGCCGTGCCACCGTCGCCATGACGGGAGATGAAGCCCTGGGTGATCAGCATCGGCGCGGGCTGCGCCGAGAAGCGCTTGCTGAAGCTTCCGTCACCGTCGAGCCGGCAGTTCACCGACAGGCGCTGCGCCCACGGGCTTGCGTTGGGCAGCGACACCGCATCGAGCCATTGCCGCGCGTCGCACCAGCCAAAGTCGTGCCCCTGCGTGCGCAGGTAAGCAGCGCCCAGCGTCGACGAGAGCAGCTCGCCCTGCGCCAGCACTTCGGCCTGCCAGTCGAGCGTGCGCTCGCTGGCGCGGGCATCGGTGGCCAGCGCCTGCAGCAACGCAAGACGCTCGCCCAGCACGGTGTCGGCATCCAGGTCGAGCTCGGCGCAGAACGCGCGGTGGCGTTCGACCAGTGCCGACACCCTGGCAGCGACGCCATCGCCATTGGCAATGGCCTGCAGCTCGTTGGTCACGCCCGACAGCGCCGAGACCACCACCAGCACGCGCACACCCTCTTCGGCCATGCGTTTTCCGGCGAGGCGTCCGATGGTGTCCCAACGGTTGCGGCGAGACACTGATGTGCCGCCGAACTTGAGTACTACCCAGCGATTCGCTTCCGCCACCGCAACTGCCCTCTTGAAGAGTGATTCGAGGAATGATTTCGACTGCAACCGTACAGGCAGTACGCCCCTACAGAACCTAGAATGGCGCGCCGGCTGCGGGCTGATGCCCGGGCGCGGCCACAAAGAACGACAATTCTAGTCGATTCGCCCTGATTGGATGACCGCCTCGGACCCCCGCCGAATGACGCTTCGCCGCTACCTGCAACTGGATGTGTTCGCCGACCGGCCTGGCGCCGGCAATCCCCTGGCCGTGGTGCTCGATACCGATGGCCTCGACGATGCCCGGATGCAGGCCATCGCCCGCTGGACCCGGCTGCCGGAAACCACCTTCGTGTTCGCGCCCACGCAGCCCGGTGCGAGCTATCGCATCCGCATGTTCAGTCCTCGCCGCGAAGTGCCGTTTGCCGGGCACCCCAGCGTCGGCACCGCGCACGTGGTGCTGGAAGCGGGCCTGGCCGAGCCGGTCCAGGGCCGGCTGCTGCAGGAAGGCGTGGTCGGCACCTTGCCGCTGGCGGTGGACGGCACCGGCCCCTCGCGCACGATCGCGGTGCGCACGCCGACGGCGCGGGTGGTCGAGATTGCCGGAGGCGGCGATCCGCGCCTGCAGGCGGCGCTGTCCGGCCTCACCCTGGGCGCACTGCCGCCGGCCCTGATGGACGGTGGGCGCCGCTGGTGGCTGGCCGAACTGGCCAGCGAATCGGCCCTGCGCCAGGCCAGCCCGGACTGGGACGCCATCGCGGCGCTGGCCGAAGCCACTGCCTCCATGGGTTTGTGCGCCTTCGCACGCGCCGAAGCCGACCGCGATTACGACCTGGTGGTGCGCGCCTTCGTCGGTGCGCCGGCCCGGTTCGAGGATGCCGCGTCGGGCGCGGCCAACGCCACGCTGGCGGCCTGGCTCAACCACAACCGCGCCCTGCCCGGCCGGTCGCAGGACGACGGCGGCCATCGCTACACCGTCAGCCAAGGCCGTGAGGTCGGTTTCGACGCCCGGCTGGAGCTGCGGGTGGACGGCGATGGCGAAGTCTGGTCAGGCGGCCGGATCTGCAATGTGGTGCGCGGGACGATCGACTGGGCCTGACCGCCGGCAAGGCCCTACCGACCACCCGCCCGGGCCAGCCAGGCCACCACCTGCCCGGCGACATCGGCCGAATCGCGGGCCAGCAGCGGGCCGACGTGAGTCGAGCCGGGCAGATGCAACACGCTGGCGCCCCAAGCCTGGGCCAGCGCCACGGTCAGGCCGGCAGGCACGTCCTCATCGAGTTCCGAAGCGACGCAGAGCACCGGACATTCCGGCACGGCCACCTCGATTCCGTCGTGCGCCTGCCGCAATACCGCTCCTGACTCGTCGCGCCAGCGCCGGAAGGCGAACAACGCCGTCGCATCGTCGGCGTCCGGCAGCGCGCGCCGGGTCGAGGCAAGCCTGGCATCGCGATGCCATGGCTCCACCCCGGGCCATTCGCGCCGCGGAAGCTGCGACGCCCAAGGCGCCGGCGGCAGCGGATTGACCAGCACCAGCGCCTCGGCGGAACCGGCGCAGGTCGCCGCCAGCAGCCCGCCCAGGCTGGCGCCGATCAGCACGCGCGGATGCGGCAACCCGGCCAGGGCGGACAGCACCCGGGCCCGGTAATCGTCGAAAGTGGTGGCGGCCAGGCCAGTCGGCGAGGCTTCCAGTTCCACGCAGTCGCAGGCGATCCCGTGTGCTTCAAGCACGCCGCGCCAGGTATTCCACTCCCAGCCGCCACCTCCCGCGCCGTGCACGAGCACGGCGACTGGCCTTCCTTGGGCCGGCATCCGGGGTCGTCAGTCCTGCAGCCGTCAGCCCTGCAACGTCGCCGACAACGTCACCGGCACCGACAGCGCGCGCGAGATGACGCAACCGGCCTTGGCCGCATCGGCAATCTGCTGGAACTGCTCGGCGCTGATGCCTGGCACCCTGGCGTTGACGATCAGTTGCACGCCGGTGATGGTCGGCCCCGGGTCCATGCCGGGATCCATCGTCGCTTCGGCGCGTGTCTCGATCCGCTCCGGGGTGAAGCCGGACTTGCCCAGCACCGCCGACAGCGCCATCGAGAAGCAGCCCGCGTGCGCCACGGCCAGCAGTTCCTCGGGATTGGTGCCCTTCTCATCGCCGAAGCGGGTCTTGAAGGAGTAGTTCTGGTCGGCGAACAGGCCGCTTTGCGGCGTGCTCAGCGCGCCCTTGCCCGACTGCAGGTCGCCCTGCCAGACCGCTTCGCCGAAACGCTTGAAGGCCATGTCGCTGCTCCGCTGCGTGAAAGAGCGCACAGCCTAGCGCCAGAAACGTTAGCGCGGCATCGCGGGGACCCGCGCTTCGAAGCCGACGATCCAACCGTCCGGCACCTCAGGCTTGACCCACCCTGCCCCTTGCGCGAGGCTTGCCCTCCCGGCCCCCGCCGGCACCCGCCATGACCGCCCGCCGAGCGCCCAACGCTTCGGCGCGAAGCGCGGACAGCCATGACGGCCTTCCTTCCTATGCACCAGGGATCCGTCCCGGGGAGAAGTCCGCTCATGTCCTACAGCACACAATCCATTCGCAACGTGGCCCTGGCAGGCCACCCCGGCGCCGGCAAAACCACACTGTTCGAAGCCCTGCTGCAGGCCGGCGGCGCAATCCAGACGGCAGGCAGCATCGAACGCGGAAGCACCGTGTCCGATTTCGATGCCATCGAGAAGCAGCGCGGCCACTCGGTCGACTCGGCCATCGCCAGCATCGACCACGTCGCGGCCAACGGCCAGAGCATCCACCTCAACCTGATCGACACCCCCGGCTATCCGGATTTCCGCGGCCCGGCGCTGTCGGCGTTCGGCGCGGTGGAGACGGTGGTGATCGTGGTCGATGCCGACAGCGGGGTCGAGTACGGCACGCGCCGGATGATGGAATACGCCAAAGGGCGAAACCTGTGCCGCGCCCTGGTGATCAACAAGATCGACCACGAGGCCGCATCGGCCGAGCGGGTGCTGGCCGAACTGCGCGACACGTTCGGCCCCGAGTGCCTGCCGCTGAACCTTCCCGCCGACGGCGGCAAGAAAGTCATCGACTGCCTCGGCAACACCACCGGCGACAGCGACCTGGGCCCGGTCGCCGACTGGCATCAGAAGATCATCGACCAGATCGTCGAGATCAACGAGTCGGTGATGGAGCACTACCTCGACCTGGGCGAAGGCGGCCTCTCCGGCGAGGAACTGCACGACGCCTTCGAGCAGTGCATGCGCGAAGGCCACCTGGTGCCGGTGCTGTTCTGTTCGGCGCGAAACGACGTCGGCGTGAAGAAGCTGCTGGACGTGGCCGAGCAATGGTTCCCCAATCCCGCCGAAGCCAATCCGCCGCCGTTCGAGCGCGGCGCCGACCGTCAGCGCTTCCAGGCCGTGCCCGATGCCAGGGCGCATGTCGTCGCCGATGTCTTCAAGATCATCAACGACCCCTTCGTCGGCAAGCTCGGCATCTTCCGCGTCTACCAGGGGCTGGTGAAGAAGGACACGCAGCTGTTCATCGACGACGGCAAAAAGCCGTTCAAGGTCGGGCACCTGTTCAAGCTCAAGGGCAAGGACCATGTCGAGATCGAGCAGGCGCAGCCAGGCGATATCGCGGCGGTGGCCAAGGTCGACGAGCTGCACTTCGATGCGGTGCTGCACGACAGCCATGACGAGGACGAGATCCGCCTGTCCCCGATCGCCTTCCCCAAGCCGATGTTCGGCCTGGCGGTGGAAGCGGCCAGCAAGGGCCAGGAGCAGAAGCTCGCCACTGCCCTGCACAAACTCGCCGAAGAAGATCCGTGCTTCGTGGTCGAGCACGAAACCGAAACCAACGAGACGGTCATCCACGGCCTGTCGGACCTGCACCTGCGCATCAACCTGGAGCGACTCAAGGACCGCTACGGTGTCGAGGTGAAATCGCGCCCGCCGCGCATCGCCTATCGCGAAACCGTGAGCGGCCGCGCCGAAGGCCACCATCGCCACAAGAAACAGACCGGTGGCGCCGGCCAGTTCGGCGAGGTGTTCCTGCGCATCGAACCATTGCCACGCGGCACGGGCTTCGAGTTCGTCGACGAGGTCAAGGGCGGCACGATCCCCGGCCAGTTCATGCCGGCGGTGGAGAAAGGCGTGCGCCAGGTGCTCGGCAGCGGCGCCGTCGCCGGCTATCCGATCCAGGACGTGCGGGTGATCGTCTACGACGGCAAGCACCATCCCGTCGACAGCAAGGAGGTCGCGTTCGTCGCCGCCGGCAAGAAGGCCTTCCTCGATGCGATCGGCAAGGCGCGGCCGCAGATCCTCGAACCGATCGTCGAACTGGAGGTCAATGCCCCCGAGCAGCACATGGGCGATGTCAGCGGCGGCCTGGCCAGCAAGCGCGCGCGCATCAGCGGCACCGACAGCCTGCGCGGCGATGAGATCGTGGTGAAGGCGCAGGTGCCGCTGTCGGAACTGGAAGGCTATGCCGCCGAACTGAAGTCGGTCACCGCCGGGCGCGGACGTTACTCGCTCGACTTCAGCCACTACGAGCCGGTGCCCGCCAATGTCCAGCAGAAGCTGGTGGAAGCCTACAAGCCCAGGCAGGACGAGGACTGAGGGATTGCGATACAGGCTTCACATGCCCTGACCCAAGCTGTGGCTTCCCCCGCACAGGAAGCACACATGCGCCACGGGCCCGGAGTTGTGCTGCACGCTGTGCTGGTCGCCGCCCTGTTCGTCCCCCTGTTCGTCCCCGCGTCCTGCTGGGCCCAGGCGGGTAACAGCCGCTCCGTTCCCAACTTCGCCCGCCCGGCCGGCTTTCCGGATCCGGCGTTGCGCGTGGCGTACGCGAGCGGCAGCGACGCGCCGCCGATGATGGTGCGCACCGGACCGGGTTCGTTCGAGCCGCTTTACAAGCGCGACGGATCACCGGCCCGTGCGGCCGGCTTTCGTATCGCCATGTCCTCCTGCCCCTCGATACCCGACCGCGGCGGCAGCGCGACCACGCGCATGATCGACCTGGCCGCGGCCGAGTGGGCGTACTTCGGCCTGCCGGTGCTCGACATGGCAGTGGAGCCGCAGGCGATCGTCCCGCGGATGCCGCAGGCGGCCGGCGTGGTCGACATCATCGCCCCCTCCCGCAACGCCTCGATCGGCGACCGCGTGCTGCGCCAGGCCCCGCGACTGGGCCTGATGGAGGACGACTCGGCCGTCCGCGGCACCATCGCCGGCTACTGGGCGGCGACCGGCAGCGAGGAAGCGATGCGCGTGCAGAGCATCGTCAACTACGGCTGGAGCGACGCCGGCTGGGCGATGCCCTGGTCGGCGGCATTCATCTCCTGGCTGGCGTGCGAAGCCGGATTGTCGACCGAGCAGTTCCGCCGCAGCGGCGCGCATTTCGACTACGTCCGCGCCGCGGTGCGCGCGCGCGATGGCCAGGACGCCAGCCAAGTATATGTCGCCTAC
Source organism: Lysobacter sp. TAF61 (assembly GCF_052113485.1). Classification (NCBI taxonomy): domain Bacteria; kingdom Pseudomonadati; phylum Pseudomonadota; class Gammaproteobacteria; order Lysobacterales; family Lysobacteraceae; genus Lysobacter; species Lysobacter sp. TAF61. The sequence goes on along the minus strand of NZ_JBFRDH010000006.1, from coordinate 321,609 downwards.
GACCTCAACGAAGCCGTCCCGGCGGCCGGCGACCTGCTGTGCACGGCGCGCGGCAACGCGACGTTCTCGTCGATTGCCGACGTGCGCGGCGGCGTCAGCGATGCGCTGTCGCTGCACTGCGACCTGGTGGTCAAGACCGACCTCGAACGTCGCCGCCTCTTCGCCATCGGCGGCAACGTCAACCAGGCCGTGACCCTGTCGGTGATCGCCATCGACGGCAAGGGCCAGCCGCTCACAGACCGCGACATCATCGGCGCACACCGCTGGTTCGCCGTGCTCAAGCCGCGCCAGGGTGCCGGCCCCACGCACGACCTGGACGGCACGCCCACCGTGCAGCAGCTCTATCGCGACTACGCCCGCTATTCCAGCAGCACACGGGCGCCGCCGCCGCTGCCGCTGCAGAAACGCGGCCCACCGGCGCGCCCGCCTGCCACCGCGCCGGAAAGTTCGTCCAAGCCGAAAAAGCGCGGCGATGCCGACGCCAGCGCCCCCGCGGAGCCACCGAAGAAGACGCCCTGATAGCGGGCACCCATTGGCGCCCTGGCCTCCAACCGGGCGTCGAGGCTTTTCTGATGGATGCCGCGCGCGTATCGTCCCGGGCATCAACCGTGGAGCCTCGGATGTCCTCGCTGTCCTCGCTGTCCCTGCGCCGTTCCTTGCCGATGTTCTCCCGCGGCCTCGCCGTCGCCGCCCTCGCCCTGGTGCTCGCCGCGTGCTCCACCCTCAATGGCCTGGGCGCATTGCTGGGCAATGAAGTCCGCTTCACGCCGATGCAGCTGCAGGGTTCCCTCGACCGCAACTTCCCCAAGCACTACGACAAGCTCGGCGGCCTGGTCTCACTGACGCTGATGAACCCGCGCCTGACCATCCCGCAGGGATCGAGCCGGTTGCGTGTCGATTTCGACCTCGGCCTGGGCGCACTGGGCAGCGACAGCAGCCGCCCGTCCGGCCATTTCGCCCTGACCAGCGCACTGCGTTACGACCCGGGCACGCGTGGCCTGCACCTGCAGGATCCGCGCATCGAACAGGTCGACGTGCCGTCGCTCGGCGGCGCGATGAACGCCAGCTCGCGGGCGCTGCTCAATTCCTGGATGGGCGAGTACTCGCGCGAGGAACCGATCTACCGCTTCGACAACAGCCTGCTCGACAAGCTGGGTTCCCGTCGCATCGGCAGCACCGCGATCGAGAGCGGCACCGTCGTCGTGCATCTGGACCAGTGAAATGATTGCGTTCCGACACATCACCACCTGCCTGCTGCTGACCGCCGCCCTCACTGCCTGCAACGGCGACAAACCGCAGGGCAAGCACGGCGGCGACGATGCCGAAGCACTGCCCGCGCCCTCGGGCAAGGCAGACGGCAGCGTGACCGGCATGCCCGACAAGCCCGGCCCGGGCCAGGTCGGACCGCCGCCGCAGGCCGTCGAGGAGGTCGTGCTCGACGAGAACGGCAACCCGGTCCCTGCAGCCTCGGCGCCTCCGCCGACCGATGCCGCCGGCCTGCCGTTGCCCGGCCTCGCCGCGCCTGACGCCGGCGCCAGCACCACAGCGGCCGACGAGCCGACCGCGCAGGACGCGATGGCCGTGGTCCGCGACTACTACGCAGCGATCAACAGCCGCGCCTACGACCGCGCCTATGCACTGTGGTCCGACGGCGGTCGCGCCAGTGGCCAGTCGCCGCAGCAGTTCGCCGACGGCTTCCGCGACACCAACGGCGTCTCGGTCGAAATCCTCGCACCGGGCGCCGTCGATGCCGCAGCCGGCTCGCGCTACATCGAAGTCCCCGTGGCGATGACCGCCACCGCCGCCGACGGCAGCCAGCGCAAGTTTGTCGGTGCCTACACGCTGCGTCGCGCCGTCGTCGACGGCGCAACCGCGGAACAGCGCACCTGGCGGATCGGATCGGCCGACATCCGCGAAGTCACGCCCTGATCGCGCGTTGAACCCGGCCCCGCCGCGGATCGTCCTCGACACGAACGTCTGCCTGGACCTGTTCGTGTTCGACGATCCGCGAACAATGGCGTTGCGCACTGCGCTGCAAGCCGGTGAGGTGGTCGCGGTGACCGACGAAGAATGCCGCGACGAATGGCTGCGCGTGCTGGCCTATCCGCAACTGCGCCTGGACGAGGCGGCGCGGTCCCTGGCCACCGCCGCTTTCGATGCACGGGTGATGCTGCTGCCCGTGGCCACCGTGCCCCATGGCGCCGTGCCGCGCTGCGCCGACCCCGATGACCAGAAGTTCCTGCGCCTGGCACTGGCCTGCGGCGCACGCTGGTTGCTGAGCCGCGACGACGCGCTGCTGGTGCTGGCGCGGCGGACCCGGCGTGATGGCTTGTTCGACATCCTCGTCCCGGAAGCGTGGCGGTACGTCAGATCTCGAAGCGATAACTCAGCTTGACCAGCAACTGTTCGTCATCGCGCAGTTCCAGGCTGTCGCGCACCGCCTCGCCGGTGTCTTCCGAGACCGGCTCCTGCTGGTAACCGCCGCGGCCGTAGACCACGTACAGGTACGACAACGGCGCCAGCTCGTAGCGGTAGCGGATCTGGAATCCCAGGTTCTGGACGTTGAAGTCGTCGACCGCGTCGGTAGTGGCGACGGCATTGCCGCCCGCATCGACCCGGTAGGCCTGGCGCAGCGGCGCATCCAGCCCGAGCGCCTGCAACTTCACGCGCAGTTCCTGCTTGTTGCCGATGTTCCAGTCCATGCCGGCACTGATCTGCATCATCTTCTCGTCGAACTCGCCGATCAGGTTGTCGTGCTGCCACACCAGCCAGCTCGGGGTCTGTTCGTAGTAGCCGCCCAGGTAAACGCTGAAGGCGTCGTTGATGAAATACGTCGGCTGCACGCGCAGCTCATAGCCGATCCTGTCGTTGCCGGCCAGGCCGCCGCTGAGCACGTTGGCCTCCAGCTCCCAGGCCCAGTCGCCCTTGCGCGGGCGCTCGTATTCGTAATACGCGTTGAAGTTCGTCGGCAGCTCGAGGTTGCCGTGGCCGCGCGTCAGCAGGTCGTCGATGTAGGCGCCGTTGATGTTGATCTGCGCGTACTCGTAGCTGCCGTCGCGCAGGTTGCCCTCGCGGCTGATGCGCAGCTGGCGCTGCAGCCGCTCGCCGTGGTCGTTGTCGGTGCCGCTGATGCGACCGCGCCAGTCCTTGGACGCGTAGCGCGAATCCACCGGCTGGTCGGGGAAACGGCGCATCACCTGCCAGTTGAGGTAGTTGAGATTGGCGCGCGAGAGATAGCCAAAGTCGTTGATCTGCAGGTCCTGGCCGAAATGCATCGCCAGCCATTGCTGGCGCCAGCCGCCGTCCATTTCGTAGTTGACCCACATGGTCGCGCCGGTGTCGTCGGTGGCCGTGCCGTCCTGGTCGATCTGGCTGCCGATCAGGCGCGTCTCCACGCTGACGCGCTGGTTCGGACGCCAGTTGTGGTCCACGCCCAGGACCGTCGCGTCGCGATCGAGGAACGGGCGATCGACCTGGGTCAGCATCAGGCCCAGGTTCTGGTGGCTGAAATCGCGCACCAGGCGCAGGGCGCCGAAGGTGCGGCCGACTTCGTCCGCCTCGTCGGCGGCGAACACGCCGTACTTGGTCGCACCGACGCTGCCGTTGAGCTTGACCGCCGCGGTGATGTCGCCGGCGCCGTTGCCGTCGTCGGCCGGGCCGCCGACACGGCGGGTGTAGAGCAACTGGCTGAAGTCCGACGGCGTGGTGAATTCGAAGATGCCCTGGTTCTCGGTGAAGAACGGGCGCTTGTCGCTGATGAAGGTCTCGGTCGCGCTGAAGTTCACCACCAGGTCGTCGCTCTCGACCTGGCCGAAGTCGGGATTGATCGTCGCCGACAGCTGGAACTGGCCGTTGGGCTTCCAGAAGATGTCGGCGCCGCCGTCGAAGTCGCTGTCGCCGCCAACGTTGTCGTACAGCCCGGACACGTACGGCGTGATCGCCAGCAGCGACTGGCTGTACTGCGCCATCTGCATCGGCTCGAAGTCGGACAGGAAGCGCGGGCGCTGGAAGCTGGCCGCTGGCCAAGCCGAGCGTTCGCCGGTGGAGCCGATCACGCGGTCGAAGTACACCTTGACGGTGCGCATGCCATCGCTGCCATTGCGCATCGGCGCGATGTACCACGGGATCAGCATCTCGACGTTCCAGCCGGTGTCGTCCTCGCTGACCGCGTGCTTCCAGTTGCCGTCCCAGTCGTCGTTGAACTGGGTCTCGTTGCTGATCACCGCATCGGCGATGCCGTCGGTGGATGAGACGGTGAAGTTGTAGCCGGTGCGGCCGTCGCCGTCGTAGTCGATCATCAGGTTGACGCGGTCGACCTGGGCGTCGAAGTCGCGCTGCACCTTCTGGCGGGTGCGCGTCTCCACGGGCTGGTCGTTGCGGAACGCCACCGCCAGGCCTTCCGGCGTGGCCATGACCCAGACCCGGGTCTGCAGTGTCGCCGGCTCGCGGCTGAGCGGCTGCACCTTGCGGAAATCACTGATCTCGCGCGCTCCCTGCCATTCGGCAGGATCGATGCGGCCATCGATTTCCACGCCCATGGCCGGAGTGGACAGGGCGGCAAGGATGGCCAGGGTCAACGGTGCACGCATTGCGGGGGAGTCTCGATGGGCGGGGGAGCCAGTCCGGTCTTCCCCGCCGCAACCGCCGCCATCGAAGGCGGCCATCCGACCAGATCGTCCGTGCTGGGCTTGCAGGCCAGGCACCTTGATGCCCGAGCGGTGCACAGCCTATACGCAGTCGCGCCCTACGCCAGACTGGCGTTAGTCATTGCAACCAAATTCCGCGGACGCGCATCACGCCTTGAACGAGCTCACGCAGGGAGCCCGGCAGCCCCGGCTGCCTATTGCATGTGCCAGCCATGGCTGACGACGAAACTCTGCCCCGTCAGCGCCGCACTCGGGAACTCGGCCAGGAAGCGCACCGTATGGGCGACGTCCTCGACCGTGGTGAAGATGCCATCGACCGTGTTGCCCAGCATGACGCGGCTCACCACTTCGGCCTCGCTGATGCCCAGCTCCCTGGCCTGTTCCGGAATCTGCTTGTCCACCAGCGGCGTGCGGACGAAGCCGGGGCAGACAACATGACTGCGCACCCCGTGCTTCGCCCCTTCCTTGGCGAGCGTCCGCGACAGTCCGAGCAGACCATGCTTGGCGGTGACGTAAGCCGACTTCAGCGGCGAGGCCAGGTGCGAATGGACCGAGCCCATGTAGACCACGGTACCGCCACGGGCCTTGCCATCGGCACCGGTGCCGTACATGTGCGGCAACACGGCCTTGGTGGTCAGGAACGCGCCGTCGAGATGGATCGCCAGCATCTTCTTCCAGTCGGCATAGGCGAACTGCTCGATCGGATTGACGATCTGGATGCCCGCGTTGGACACCAGAATATCGACGCCCCCCAGCTCGGCCACCACACGGGCGACCCCGGCGTTGACCGCCGCCTCGTCGGTGACATCCATCGCAAGGCCCAGCGCGCGCCCGCCCGTGGCGACGATTTCCGCGGCGACAACCTGCGCGCCGTCGGCGTTGAGGTCGGCGATGGCGATCGCCGCCCCCGCACGAGCCAGCTCGAATGCGATTTCCTTGCCAATGCCGCTGGCGGCACCGGTGACGATGGCGACCTTGCCTTCGAGGCTCATGGGGACTCCTGAGGATGAGGGGTGTCGCGCCAGTATCGTCCGCGCGCGTGACCTCAAGTGTGGCCGGTGCGAGGCCGGCACACCATTGCCCGAACGTACCCCACCCCCCCTGGCGAAGGCCGGGATGACGGGCCAATCAGGCCTTGGCGGCCTTCGACTCCGCAACCAGCTTCTTTTTCTTCTTTTCCTGCTTCTTTTTCTTCTTGTCCGACTTCGGCTGCAGCATCGTCCCGGTGCAGCCCGGCGACCCGCAGCGGCACTCCCAGATCTTCTTCAGCTCCTTGGTGTGCTTCTCGGCCAGCGTGATGCCGTAGTTGTAGGACAGCTCCTCACCCGGCGCGATGTCGCGGACCGCCTCGATGAACACCTTGTCGAGCTTGCGGTCCTTGCCCTCGTCCTCTTCGAGCACCGCCTCGCAGTTGGGCGCGCAGCTGTGGTTGATCCAGCGCGCATCGTTGCCCTTGAAGTTGGCGTCGATGACGTATTCGTCGTTGAGCGTGAACAGGAAGGTGTGGCCGGTGTCGATGTCGCCGCTCTCGCCGGCGTCGACCTCCTCGTGGGTGCGGCGCGTGCCCTTGTATTCGATGACACGCTCGCCCTTGGCGATCGGCTGGACGGCGAAAACGCCATTGCCATGGATGGCGGAGCGACGGGCGGCGATCTTGCGCGACATGCGGAATCCGGTAGTCATTGCGGGAGAGCCGACATTCTGGCCCGGATCGGCCATGTCATGCCATCCGATCAGCCATCGGACAGCCATCGCGCTGGCCGGTTCGTGGCGACCAGCGCGTTGACGTGGGTCACCACCCGATGTGCACAAACGATGAAGACGACCCGATCCGCCCTGGCCATTACGGCCCTGCTCACCCTGGCCGCCTGCCAGCAGGGCGAACACGCCCGGCAAGCCGGCAAGGAGCACGCCGCCGCGCCGAAGGACCTGCTTGCCCGCGGCGAATACCTGGCCCGCACCGCCGGCTGCAACGACTGCCACACCCCGGGCTATGCCCAGAACCAGGGCGCGGTCGACAAGAGCCAGTGGCTGGTCGGCTCGCCAGTCGGCTTCCGCGGACCCTGGGGCACCACCTACCCGACCAACCTGCGCATGAAGCTGTCGACGATGACCGAGACGCAGTGGCTGGACTACAGCGCCAAGCTGCGCACCCGGCCGCTGATGCCCGATTTCGCGCTCCGCGACATGACCCTGGAAGACCGCCGCGCGATCTACCAGTTCGTGCGCTCGCTCGGCCCGGGCGGGCAGCCGGCGCCGGCCTTCGTGCCGCCGGGGCAGAATCCGGCCCCGCCCTACTTCGACCTGGTCATGCCGGCAGCCCCGCCAACGGCTGCCAACGCGTCCGCCAGCGAATCCTGAACAGGACTGTTGCAAGGGCGGAGCGAAGCGTTCCGCCCTGGCGGTTGGCTGGGCCGGCCCGAAACCGTACAATTCCGGTACGGATTGACCCGACCGGCCCCCGCCCATGCTCCGCGTCACCAAGCTCACTGACTACGCCACGGTCGTCATGACCGTGCTCGCACACCGTTCCGACGCCGTCCTGAGCGCGTCGGAGCTGGCGGAGCGTGCCGGTCTGGAAGCCACGACGGTGTCCAAGGTGCTCAAGCCGCTGGCCCAGGCCGGCCTGGTCGAGGGCTTCCGCGGCGCCAACGGCGGCTATCGGCTGGCCCGCAGCGCCGAGGACATCGGCCTGCTGGAAATCGTGATCGCCATGGAAGGGCCGCTCGGCATGACCGAGTGCAGCGTCCATGCCGGCAACTGCGGCATCGAGAAATCCTGCGGCGTGCGCGCCAACTGGCGTCGCATCAATGACGTGGTGATCGAAGCCCTGCGCGGGGTGACCCTGGCGCAGATGCTGGTGCCACCGCCACCTCCCGAACCATCGGCCAAGCGCATCGACCTGCGCCTGGCCAACGCGTAGCGGGCCGCGCCCGCCATGCAACAACGAATCCTGTAGGCAGCCCAATGGCCACCGAAGTAGTAGAAAACAAAGAGATCCACGAGCAGCTTGGCCGCAAGTACGAGGCCGGCTTCGTCACGGACATCGAATCCGACAGTCTGCCGCCGGGCCTCAACGAGGACATCATCCGCGCGCTCTCGGCCAAGAAGGACGAGCCGGAGTGGATGACGCAGTGGCGCCTCGCGGCGTACCGGCATTTCCTGACCATGCCGATGCCGCACTGGGCCAAGCTCAACATCGCCCCGATCGACCTGCAGGCGCTGAGCTACTACTCCGCGCCCAAGGCCAAGTACGCCTCGCTCGACGAAGTGCCGCAGGAGCTGCTCGACACCTACGAGAAGCTCGGCGTACCGCTGCACGAGCGCGCCAAGCTGGCCGGCGTCGCGGTCGACGCGGTGTTCGACTCGGTCTCCGTCGGCACCACCTTCCGCAAGGAACTGGCCGAGAAGGGCGTCATCTTCTGTTCGCTGTCGGAAGCCATCCACGATCACCCGGAGCTGGTGAAGCAGTACCTGGGCAGCGTCGTCCCCACCGGCGACAACTATTTCGCCGCGCTGAACTCGGCCGTGTTCTCCGACGGCAGCTTCGTGTTCATCCCCAAGGGCGTGCGCTGCCCGATGGAGCTGAGCACCTACTTCCGCATCAACGCCATGAACACCGGGCAGTTCGAGCGCACGCTGATCATCGCCGAGGAAGGCAGCTACGTTTCCTACCTGGAAGGCTGCACCGCGCCGATGCGCGACGAGAACCAGCTGCATGCGGCCGTGGTCGAGCTGGTCGCGCTGGATGACGCCGAGATCAAGTACTCGACGGTGCAGAACTGGTATCCCGGTGACGAGAACGGCGTCGGCGGCATCTACAACTTCGTCACCAAGCGTGGCGAATGCCGCGGTGCGCGCTCGAAGATCTCCTGGACCCAGGTCGAGACCGGTTCGGCGATCACCTGGAAGTACCCGTCGTGCGTGCTGCTGGGCGACGACTCGAGCGGCGAGTTCTACTCGGTCGCGCTGACCCACCACCGCCAGCAGGCCGACACCGGCACCAAGATGATCCATGTCGGCAAGCGCACCAAGAGCAAGATCATCAGCAAGGGCATCAGCGCCGGCCGCGGCCAGAACACCTACCGCGGCCTGGTCAAGGTGCTCGGCGGCGCCGAGGGCGCGCGCAACCACACCCAGTGCGACAGCCTGCTGATCGGCAAGAAGTGCGGCGCACACACGTTCCCGTACATCGAGGTCAGGCACCCGTCCGCGACCGTCGAGCACGAGGCAACCACCTCCAAGATCAGCGATGACCAGCTGTTCTATTGCCGCAGCCGCGGCATCGGCGCGGAGGACGCGGTGTCGATGATCGTCGACGGCTTCTGCAAGTCGGTGTTCCGCGAACTGCCGATGGAATTCGCGGTGGAAGCCAAGAAGCTGCTGGAAGTGAGCCTCGAAGGCTCGGTCGGCTGACCCAATGAACAACCCGGAATCGAACATGCTCAAGATCGAAAACCTCCACGTATCCGTCGCCGGCAAGGAAATCCTCAAGGGACTGTCGCTCGACGTCCAGGCCGGCCAGGTGCACGCGATCATGGGCCCCAACGGCGCGGGCAAGTCGACCCTGGGCAACATCCTGGCCGGGCGCGAAGGCTATGAGGTCACCGCCGGCACGGTGACGTACGACGGCCGCAACCTGCTCGAACTTGAGCCCGAAGAGCGCGCGGCGGCCGGTGTGTTCCTGGCCTTCCAGTACCCGGTCGAAATCCCGGGCGTGAACAACACCTATTTCCTGCGCACCGCACTCAACGCCCAGCGCAAGGCGCGCGGCGAGGCCGAACTCGACTCGATGCAGTTCCTCAAGCTGGTGCGGCAGAAGTTGGCCGTGCTGCACCTGAAGGACGAACTGCTGCACCGCGGCGTCAACGAAGGCTTCAGCGGCGGCGAGAAGAAGCGCAACGAGATCTTCCAGCTGGCCCTGCTCGAACCGCGCCTGGCGATCCTCGACGAGACCGACTCGGGCCTGGACATCGACGCGCTCAAGGCCGTCGCCGACGGCGTCAACGCGCTGCGCGACGCCGGCCGTGCGTTCCTGGTCATCACCCACTACCAGCGCCTGCTCGACTACATCAAGCCCGACGTGGTGCACGTGCTCGCCGACGGTCGCGTGGTCGAGACCGGCGGCCCGGAACTGGCCCTGCAGCTGGAAGAGCATGGTTACGCCTGGGTCAAGGATCGCATCGCGCCGCAGGCGGCGGTCTGACATGAGCGCCCTGCTCGACTCCTTCGCCAGCGCCTTCGATTCGCTGGCCGCCCGCGACGCCGCCGGCCTGCGCGAGAGCCGCAAGGCCGCGCTCGATGCGGCCCTGCGCGACGGCATTCCTCACGCCCGCGTCGAGGCCTGGAAGTACACGCCGCTGCGCTCGCTGGAGCGTCGCAGCTTCGCCGCCAGCGGCGCCGACGTTGCAGCGTTCGATGCCGGCCTGCTCGATGGCATCCCGGCGCCGCGCATCGTCTTCGTCAATGGCCGCCTCGACGCCGTCCATAGCGACATCGGCGGACTCGGTGATGGCATTTCGCTGCAGCCGCTCTCGCAGGTGCTGCGCGAAGGCGAACCGCGCGAGGCCAACTTCCTCGCCCGCCGCTTCGACCGCGCCGACGAGATCTTCGCCCGCCTCAATTCGGCGCTCGCCGACGACGGCATCGTGCTGCGCGCCGACGCCGGCGCGCAGGCCCAACAGCCGCTGCACCTGGTGTTCATCGGCGCGACCAGCGATGGCGACCGCGCCTGGCACCTGCGCAACCTGATCGAGCTTCGCGAAGGCGCGACGCTGACCGTGGTCGAGCACCAGCTCGGCGCCGGTCCGCACAGCCACCTCGCCAACGCGGTGACCCACGTCCACCTCGGCCCGAATGCGACGCTGAACCACGCGCGCGTGCAGGACGAGGGCAGCACCGCCACGTTGATCTCGCGGACCGACGCGGTGATGGCGAAGGCATCGGAGTACCGTCGTCTCGACCTCGAACTCGGCGCCGGCCTGTCGCGTCACGAACTCAATGTCGCCCTGCACGGCGATGGCGCGAAGTTGCACGCGAATGGCGTGCTACTCGCCACGGGCAAGCGCCACCTCGACACCCGCCTGGGCATCGACCACGTCGGCCGCGACAGCAGTTGCGACCTGACCTGGCGCGGCCTCGGCGCCGGTCGCGGCAAAGCCGCTTTCCACGGCGGCATCCTGATCCGCGAAGGCGCCGACGGCACGGCCGCCAACCTGTCCAACAAGAACCTGCTGCTCAGCGAAGGCGCCGAGATCGACACCCAGCCGGTGCTGGAGATCCACGCCGACGAAGTGCAGGCCGCGCACGGCGCCACCGTTGGCCAGCTCGATGCGACCGCGCTGTTCTACCTGCGCAGCCGTGGCGTGCCGGCAGAGCAGGCACGGTCGCTGCTGACCGCCGCGTTCTGCCGCGAGACCCTGGCGGTGTTCGGCGATCGCGTCCTGCGCGAGACGCTGACCGCCCGCCTCGACGCCGCGCTGGCCACGCTGGAGACTGCATGAACGCCTCCCTCGACAGCACCATCGACTGGGCCCGGGTCCGCGCCGACTTTCCGCTGCTGACGCGCAAGGTCCACGGCAAGCCGCTGATCTATTTCGACTCGGCCAACACCGGACAGAAGCCTGAATCGGTGATTGCCGCGGTCGACGATTTCTACCGCCACCACAACGCCAATGTCAGCCGCGCGGTGCATGCGCTCGGCACCGAGGCGACCGACGCCTACGAAGGCGCGCGCAACAAGCTGGCCAAGTTCCTCAATGTGCGTGGCGACGAGCTGGTGCTGTGCAGCGGCACCACGTTCGCGCTGAACCTGGTGGCCTACTCGTGGGCGCTGCCGAGCCTCCAGCCGGGCGATGCGATCGTGCTCACGCGCATGGAGCACCACGCCAACATCGTGCCGTGGCAGCTGGTTGCCCAGCGCACCGGCGCCACGATCAAGGTCGCCGAACTCAACGAGCGCGGCGAGCTCGACCTCGATCGCCTGTATGCGCTGCTCACGCCGCAAGTGAAACTGCTGTCGCTGACCCACGTCTCCAACGTGCTCGGTACGGTCAATCCGGTCCGCGAGATCTGCCGCGAGGCACGCAGGCGCGGGATCGTCACGGTGGTCGACGGCTCGCAGGCCGCGCCGCACCGCGTGCTCGACATCGCCTCGATCGGCTGCGACTTCTACGCCATCACCGGCCACAAGATGTCCGGCCCGACCGGCACCGGCGCGCTGTGGGCACGCCGCGAGCACCTGGCCGCGATGCCACCGTTCATCGGCGGCGGCGAGATGATCAAGGAAGTGCGCTTCGAAGGAACGGTCTTCAACGATCCGCCGCACAAGTTCGAAGCCGGCACGCCCAACATCGCCGGCTTCATCGGCTTGGGCGCCGCGGTCGACTATCTGTCTGCGCTGGGCATGCACAACGTCGAGGCGCGCGAGCAGGCCCTGCTGGCCCATGCCACCGAGGAGCTGTCGAAGGTCGAGGGCCTGCGCATCTTCGGCGAGGCCCGCGAGAAGGCGGCGGTGATCAGCTTCCTCGTCGAAGGCGCGCATGCCCACGACCTGGCCACCCTGCTCGACCTGGAAGGCGTGGCCATCCGCTCCGGCCACCACTGCGCGCATCCGTTGATGCACCACTTCGGCGTCGCCGCGACCTGCCGCGCGTCGCTGGCTTTCTACAACACCCACGACGAGGTCGATGCCTTCGTTGCGGCCCTGCACAAGGTACGTAAACTGCTCGCATGACGACCAATGCCGCGGCGATCGACTCGCCCACCATCGTGTTCCGCAACGCCACCCGCGCCGACATCGACGCGCTGGTCGCACTGGTCGAGTCCGCCTACCGCGGCGACGCCAGCAAGCAGGGCTGGACCACCGAGGCCGACCTGCTCGGCGGCCGACGCACCGGCGCCGACGACATCCAGGCCTGCATTGATCGCCCGCAGAGCGTGATCCTGGTGGCCGAGCGCGATGCCGGCGACGGCCGCCGCCAGCTGCTGGCCTGCGCCCATGTCGCGGTCGAGGACGGTGCCGGCTACTTCGGCATGTTCTCGGTCAACCCGACCCTGCAGGGCGGCGGCATCGGCAAGGTTGTCATCAACGAGGCCGAGCGCATCGTCCGCGGGGACTGGGGCCTGAAGGCCATGCGCATGACCGTGATCGATGTCCGCGACGAACTCATCGCCTTCTACGAGCGCCGCGGCTACCACCGCACCGGCATCAAGAAGCCGTTCCCGTACGGCGACGCGCGCTTTGGCGAACCCAAGCGCGACGACCTGCGTTTCGAGATCCTGGAAAAGGCCCTGTAAGGCATGAGCGACTGGGTTTTCGTCTGCGCCACCTCGCAACTGCTCCCGGGCGAGTCGACCGTCGCCTGGGACGGCGATACGCCCATCCTGGTGGTCAACTACGACGGCGATTTCTACGCGCTCCAGGACAAGTGTTCGCACGAGGACTTCGAACTGTCCGCCGGCACCTTCGACGGTGAGGAAGCGACGATCGAATGCGTGCTGCACGGAGCGAAGTTCGACGTGCGCGATGGCCGCCCGCTGTGCGCACCCGCCTACGAGCCGGTGCTGAAGTTCCCGGTCAAGGTCGAGGACGGCGGGATCTGGACCCGCGACGACCGCGCCTGAAGCAAAGTGGCCTTCCGCTGCAAAGACAGCGGACCCTGAGCCGGACCATCCACTCGGAAAAGATGCGAATGACTCGCATTAAGCTTTCCTGACCACGCGGCGGGCACTGCCGCCGAACACTCAGGGAAGTCCATGTCCAACAGGAAGTTCGCAGCCTCGCCGCTCGCCGGCGCTCTCACGGTCGCCATCTGCGCCCTCGACCTCACCGCACCCGCCCAGGCCGGTCAGCCGGGTCACGCCAGCGGGCCGCAGGCCAGGGACCTCGACAAGATCGAGGTGCACGGCCAGCACACCGACAAGCCCTCCTCGGTGAAGTACACCGAGCCGCTGCTCGATACCCCGCAGACGATTACCGTCGTCACCCGCGAGGTCATCGACCAGCAGAACCTGCTGGGCCTGCGCGACGTCCTGAGCACCTTGCCGGGCATCACCTTTGGCGCTGGCGAGGGCGGTGGCGGCTACGGCGACAGCATCACCCTGCGCGGCTTCAACGCCAACAGCGACATCACCTCCGACGGCGTGCGCGACAGCGCCCAGTACACCCGCAGCGACAACTTCAACCTCGAATCTATCGAGCTGATCAACGGCTCGAACTCGGTCTACTCCGGCGCCGGCTCGGTCGGCGGCAACATCAACCTGGTCAGCAAGGTCGCAGGCGAAGGCGACTTCTCCGTGCTGCAGGCTGGAGCGGGAACCGACAGTTACGGCCGCATCACCGTCGACAGCAACACCGAGTTCGGCAGGGGCACGGCGTTCCGCATCAATGCGATGGTCCACCAGAACGATGCCCCGGGTCGTGATGTCGAGACCTTCCGGCGCTGGGGCATCGCCCCGTCGCTGGCCTTTGGGCTGGGCAGCGACACCCGATTCACCCTGAGCTACCTGCACCAGAGCGACGACAACATCCCGCAGTACGGCGTGCCGTACTTCAGCACCTTTGGCGGGCCGCTGCCGGGCGTCGACCTGTCCAACTACTACGGCTACCGCAACCTCGACAGGCAGGAGATCGAGGTCGACTCCCTTACCGGTGTGTTCGAGCGCGACTTCAACGAACACATGACCTTGCGCAGCCTGGCCCGTTACCAGCAGGTCGACCAGCTCAGCGTGGTCGACGCGCCCGGGGGCACGTGGTGCCTGCAAAGCGGCATCAACCCGGCCACGGGCCTGCCCTGCCCGCGTCCGCTGCGCCCTGGCGACTACCGTCCTGGCGGTCCGCGCGGCTTCTCGCGCGACACCCGCAACGGCATCGCCATCAGCCAGACCGACCTGACCTCGCGCTTTGCCACCGGCTCGATCGGCCACGCACTGGTCGCCGGTGTGTCGTTCTCCCGCGAGAGCTTCGAGCTGGACACGACCAACCTGCTGCGCAATCCGGATGGCAGCCCGGTTGCCCCGCCCATCACCAGCCTGGCCAACCCGGACTCGTTGTGGACCGGTCCGGTCAATCCGTTCCTGTCGGGCCGCAGCGAAGGCACGCAGAACAACCAGGCCATCTATGTCTTCGACACACTCGAGTTCAACGAGCAGTGGATGCTCAACCTCGGCGCGCGCTACGAGCACAACGAAGGCGACAGCGTCAGCTGGAGGGTCAAGACATACACCGCACCGACGGCCGCCAATCCCAGGCCCAACAACACCGGCATCGGCACCGTCCTCGGTCGCAACCCGGTGGCGGCCAACGAGGACGATCTGTTCTCCTATCGCGCCGGCCTGGTCTACAAGCCCGCGGAGAACGGCACCGTCTACGCCTCGTTCTCCAACAGCAAGACGCCATCCAAGGCGTCGGTCAACGGTTCGTGTGTCGCCAGCAGCACCACCGGCACCGCCAGTTGCAATGTCGACCCGGAAACCGCGATCAACTACGAGATCGGCACCAAGTGGGACGTCGCCGACGGGCTGGCGCTCACCGCTTCGGCATTCCGCAACGAGCGCGAGGAGTACAAGGTCCCCGATCCGCTCAATCCGCTGAACCCCGGCGGCGAGCAGCAGCTGGACGGCACGGCCCGGGTCGACGGCGTCACCCTTGGCGCGGCCGGCAAGATCACGGCCGACTGGTCCATCTTCGCCAACGTCACCTGGCTCGACAGCGAAGTGCTGCAGGGCGTGTCCGACAACTGCATCGCCAATCCGGCCCCCGCCTGCGGCAACACCGCAGCCAACCCGGACCCGCTCAAGGGCAAGCCGCTCAGCGGCACGCCAGAACGTTCCGGCAGCGCCTGGACCACGTATGAGCTGGACCAGTGGACCTTCGGCTACGGCGTCAGCTACGTGGGCAGTTACGAGTACTACGTCGGCACCGGCGCCAGGGCGGGCACCATCAAGGGCTATACCACCCACCGCGCCATGGTCGGCTACGACATCAACGAGCACCTGAGCCTGCAGCTCAACGTCAACAACCTGTTCGACAAGGACTACTTCATCCGCGGCCGCAACACCGGCTGGGCGACCCCGGGCGACGCGAGTTCTGTGGTGGTCAGCGCCGCTTATCGGTTCTGACCGCCTGCCTGATCACGCGCATCACCGGCACATAGGGGCCATTTCATCCGCCGGACAGGGCCCAGACCCGTCCGGCTGGCCGGTCGCACGTTCAGTTTTCGTTGCAAATGGGAATCGCTCTCATTACCATTGTCGATCGCAGCGGCAGCGTGCCGCACTCCGACTCTCAGGGTTCCCCCATGTCCAACAGGAAGTTCGCCGTTTCGCCGCTCGCCGGCGCCGTCGCGGTTGCCGTCGCCACCCTTGTCGTCGCCGCCCCGGCGCTGGCCGATCCGGCCGGTGAACCGCAGGCCAAGGACCTCGACAAGATCGAAGTGCACGGCCAGTACATCGACAAGCCCTCGTCGGTCAAGTACACCGAGCCGCTGCTCGACACGCCGCAGACGATCACGGTGGTCACCAAGGAAGTGATGGACCAGCAGAACCTGATCGGCCTGCGCGACGTCCTCACCACGCTGCCGGGCATCACCTTCGGCGCCGGTGAAGGCGGTGGTGGCTATGGCGACAGCATCATCCTGCGCGGCTTCAACGCCAACAGCGACATCACCACCGACAACGTCCGCGACAGCGCCCAGTACAGCCGCAGCGACAGCTTCAACCTCGACGCGATCGAACTCATCAACGGTTCCAACTCGGTCTACTCCGGCGCCGGCTCGGTCGGTGGCAACATCAACCTGGTCAGCAAGTCCGCGCGCGAGGGCGACTTCACCGTGCTGCAGGCCGGCGCGGGCACCGACAGCTACGGCCGCATCACCGTCGACAGCAACACCGACTTCGACAACGGCACCGCGTTCCGCATCAACGCGATGGTTCACCAGAACGACGCGCCGGGCCGTGATGTCGAGACCTTCGAGCGCTGGGGCATCGCGCCGTCGCTGGCCTTCGGGCTGGGCAGCGACACCCGCTTCACCCTGAACTATTTCCACCAGAGCGACGACAACGTTCCGCAGTACGGTGTGCCCTACTTCAGTGCCTACGGCGGCCCGCTGCCGGGCGTCGACCCATCCAACTACTACGGCTACCGCAACATCGACAAGCAGGAGATCGATGTCGACATGCTCACCGGCGTGTTCGAGCACGACTTCAGCGACCAGATGACCTTGCGCAGCCTGGCCCGCTACCAGCAGGTCGACCAGCTCAGCGTCGTCGATGCTCCGCAGGGCACCTGGTGCCTGGCGGGCGGCATCAACGCCGCCACCGGCCTGGCCTGCCCGCGTCCGCTCACGCCCAACACCTACCAGCCCAGCGGCCCGCGCGGCCATTCGCGCGATACCCGCAACGGCATCGCCATCAGCCAGACCGACCTGACCTCGCGCTTCGCCACCGGTTCGGTGCAGCACGCGGTCGTCGCCGGCATCTCGTTCTCGCACGAGAGCTTCGATCTCGACACGGTCAACCTGCTGCGCAACCCGGACGGCAGCCCGGCCGTCCTGCCGATCATGAGCCTGACCAACCCGGACTCGCTCTGGACCGGCCCGGTCAATCCGACCCTGGTCGGCCGCAGCGAAGGCACGCAGGACAACCAGGCCGTCTACGTGTTCGACACGCTCGAGTTCAACGAGCAGTGGATGCTCAACCTGGGCGCCCGCTACGAGCACAACGAGGGCGACAGCGTCAGCTGGAACATCAAGACCTACACCGCACCGACGCCGGCCAACCCGCGTCCCGAAAACACCAACATTGGCGCCGTGCTCGGCCGCGCCCCGGTCGCCGCCAACGAGGACGACCTGTTCTCCTACCGCGCCGGCCTGGTCTTCAAGCCCGCCGCGAACGGCACCATCTACGTCTCGTACTCAAACAGCAAGACGCCGTCGAAGGCGTCCGTCAACGGCTCGTGCACGCTGACCAGCACCACCGGCACCGCCAACTGCAACGTCGACCCGGAGACGGCCGTCAATTACGAGATCGGCACGAAGTGGGACATCGCCAACCGACTGGCGTTGACCGCATCGGTTTTCCGCAATGACCGCGACCAGTACAAGGTCGCCGACCCGGGCAACCCGGCCAACCCGACCGGCGAGCAGCAGCTCGATGGCGAAGCGCGCGTCGACGGCGTCACCCTCGGCGTCGCCGGCCAGATCACCCACGACTGGTCGATCTTCGCCAACGTCACCTACCTCGACAGCGAAGTGCTGCAGGGCGTGTCCGACAACTGCCTCGCCAGTCCGAGTACCGCCTGCGGCAACACCGCAGCCAATCCCGACCCGCTCAAGGGTCGGCCGATCAGCGCCACACCCGAGCGCTCGGGCAGCCTGTGGAGCACCTACGATCTGAACCAGTGGACCTTCGGCTACGGCATCACCTACCAGAGCGGCTACGCGTACTACACCGGCGTCGGCGCCAATGCCGGCGACATCAAGGGCTACACGACTCACCGCGCCATGGTCGGCTACGACATCAACGAGCGCCTGAGCCTGCAGCTCAACGCCAACAACCTGTTCGACAAGGAGTACTACACCCGCGTCCGCAACAATGGCTGGTCGACGCCGGGCGATACCCGCTCGGTGGTATTGAGTGCCGCCTACAGGTTCTAATCCCGTCCTGACGGGTCCCGCGCCGCCCGGCCCTGGCCGGGCGGTCGCATTGAAGGAGCGAGAAGATGCTGCTGCAGGTTCCGCAAGTCCTCACCGCCGAACAGGTCGCGCATTGCCGCGCGCGGCTGGCGCAGGCCGGTTGGGCCGATGGCCGCATCACCGCCGGTCATCAGTCGGCGCAGGCCAAGGACAACGCGCAGCTGCCGGAGAACGACCCGGTCGCGCGTGAGCTGGGCGCACTGGTGCTGGAAGCGCTGGCCCGCAACTCGACGTTCTTCTCTGCCGCCCTGCCGCAGCGCATCTATCCACCGTTGTTCAACCGCTACAGCGGCGGCCAGTCGTTCGGGTTCCACGTCGACAACGCCGTGCGCTACGACCGCAGCACCGGCGGCGCGGAGCCGATCCGCACCGATCTGTCGGCGACGTTGTTCCTCAACGCGCCGGAAGACTACGACGGCGGCGAGCTGATCATCGAGGACACCTACGGCGTGCAGCGCGTCAAGTTGCAGGCCGGGGACCTGGTGCTGTACCCGGGGACGAGCCTGCACAAGGTCACGCCGGTCACCCGCGGCGAGCGGGTCGCCTCGTTCTTCTGGATCCAGAGTCTGCTGCGCGAGGATGCGCAGCGGCGCCTGATGTTCGACCTCGATGTCTCGATCCGGCGCCTGACCCAGGACGTTCCCGACCACCCTGCACTCGTGCAGCTGACCGGCGTCTATCACAACCTGCTGCGACGCTGGGCGGAGACCTGAGCGGCACATGAGCACCTCCTCGGCCGCACCCGATATCGCCACACGCCAGCAACGCCGTGGCTTCTGGCTGCGCACGCTGCACCAGTGGCACTGGATCAGTTCGGCAATCTGCCTGGTCGCGATGCTGCTGTTCTCCGTCACCGGAATCACGCTCAATCACTCCAGCGTGATCGAGGCCAAGCCGGAGACGCTCAACCGCAAGGTCGAGATGCCGCCATCGGTGCTGAAGGCGCTGGGCAAACGCGAGGGCGGCAGCGCGCCATTGCCCGCCACGGTCGGCGGCTGGCTCAACGACGTGCTGCCGGTGGCCATCGGTGGGCAACCGGCGGAATGGTCGGCCGACGAGGTGTATCTGTCGCTGCCGCGCCCCGGCGGAGACGCCTGGCTGAGCATCGACCGTGCCACGGGTGCGGTCGAGTACGAGCGCACATCGCGCGGCTGGGTCGCCTACCTCAACGATCTGCACAAGGGACGCAACGCCGGCGCCGCCTGGCGCTGGTTCATCGACCTGTTCGCCATCGCCTGCCTGGTGTTCTGCATCACCGGCCTGTTCCTGCTGCAGATGCACGCGCGCCAGCGGCCCACGACGTGGCCGTACGTGGCGCTTGGGTTGGTGCTTCCGTTGCTGCTTGCCCTGCTTTTCATCCACTGACCCCGCCGACGAGTTCCGTCGTTCCCCCCGGAGATCCCATGCGTGTCCAACTGACCATTGCGCTGAGCGGACTGCTCGCCCTGCCGGCCCATTCGGCGGAGATCAACCTCAGCCTGCAGATTCCCCAGCTCAACGTCGCCGAGTACCACCGGCCGTACGTGGCGATCTGGGTCGAGGGTCCAGACCAGAAGGCCGCGGCAAACCTTGCCGTCTGGTACTCGCAGAAGGCGACCAACGAGGGCGCCGGCAGCAAGTGGCTGCCGGACCTGCGCCAGTGGTGGCGACGCAGCGGCCGCACCCTGCAGATGCCGGTCGATGGCGTGACCGGCCCGACGCGTCCGGTCGGCAAGCACACGCTGCAGTTCACCGACAAGAATCCGGAGCTGGCCGCGCTGCCAGCCGGCGACTACACGCTGGTCGTGGAAGCCGCGCGCGAAGTCGGCGGACGCGAGCTGCTCAAGATTCCGTTCAAGTGGCGCGGCGCCAGCGACGGCTCTGCGCAAGGAAGCAGCGAACTCGGCCTGGTCACGCTGGCCAGCAAGCCGTAACTGCTTTTCGGGAGCCGCCTTGCCGGTTCCCGGCACTCCACTCTTTCAGTTCGTCCGGAGCGTTCCCCATGAAGCAGACCCTCAAGTTCGCCGCACTCGCACTCGCGCTTTCCCTGCCCTTGGCCGCGCAGGCCCACAAGGCGTGGTTGCAGCCCTCGCAGACCGTGCTCGCCGGCAACAACCCGTGGGTGACCGTCGATGCTGCGGTGTCGAACGACCTGTTCTACTTCAATCACGTGCCGCTGAAGACCGACAATCTCGCAATCACCGCACCCGATGGCAGCCCGGTCGCCGCGCAGAACAGCGCCACCGGCAAGTACCGCACCGTGTTCGATGTCGAGCTCAAGCAGGCCGGCACCTACAAGATCGGCGTGGTCAACGACTACGTCGTCGGCCAGTGGGACGAGGACGGCAAGCCCAAGCGCTGGCGCGGCACCGCTGCTGCGTTCGCGACCGAAGTGCCCAAGGGCGCGAAGAACCTGCAGGTTTCGCAGTCGATCAGCCGCGTGGAGACCTTCGTCACCAACGGCTCGCCCAACGACACCGCGCTCAAGCCCAGCGGCAAGGGCCTGGAGATGGTGCCGGTGACCCATCCCAATGACCTGTTCGTCGGCGACGCGGCGAAGTTCCGCATGCAGATCGACGGCAAGCCGGCAGCCGGCATCGACGTCGAGATCGTGCGCGGCAACACCCGTTACCGCAACGCGCAGGACGAGATCAAGGTCAAGACCGACGCCAAGGGCGAATTCACCGTGACCTGGCCGGAAGCCGGCATGTACTGGCTCGAAGCCACCAGCGAAGACAACAAGACGACCGTGCCGCAGGCCAAGCAGCGCCGCGTCGGTTATGTCGCCACGCTCGAAGTGCTGCCGCAGTAATCGACGCAACGGTGATGCAAGCTGCGAGCCATCTGCGTGGCGCCGTCGACACTCTCGGCGGAGCCACGATGGGAACGACCTGGTCGGTGAAGCTGGTGACCCGGCCGAACGTCGACCTGCACGCGATCCACGCGCGCATCCAGGCGCGCCTGGATCGCGTGGTCGCGCAGATGAGCAACTGGACCGCCCATTCCGACCTGAGCCGGTTCAATGCCGCCTCGGCCGGGACCTGGCATGCGCTGCCGGACGACTTCTGGACCGTGCTGGCGTGCGCGCTCGATATTGCCCGCTCCAGTAACGGCGCCTACGACCCGACCATCGGCGCAGTCGCCGACGCATGGGGCTTCGGCCCGTCCGGACCACACGACGCGCCGGGCCAGGTGCCTGCAGACCTGCTCGCGTCGGTCGGCTGGCAACGCATCGTGATCGACGCCGCAACGCGGCGGGTACTGCAAGCGGGTGGCACGCAGCTGGACCTGTGCGCGATCGCCAAGGGCTTCGCCGTCGATGCGGTGGCGGCGCAGTTGCAGGCGGATGGCATCGACAGCGCGCTGGTCGAAGTCGGTGGCGAACTGTCCGGTCGCGGGCGCAAGCCCGACGGCAGCGCCTGGCGCGTGATCGTTGAAGCCTGCGCCGGCGACGAGGACGATGCAACGCCGGCGCGCGTGCTCGCGCTGGACAGTCTGGCCGTGGCCACGTCCGGCGACCGCTGGCATCGCTTCGAGCACGATGGCCAGCACTACAGCCACACCATCGACCCGCGCAGCGGTCGCCCGGCACGCGGCGCACCGCTAGCGGTCACGGTGGCCGCGAGCAGCGCGATGCTTGCCGACGGCTGGTCGACCGCATTGACGGTGATGGGCGTGGACGATGGCTTCGCGTTCGCGTGTCGCCACGACCTGGCGGCGCGCTTCGTCGCGGCCGGCGCCTGCGGGCGCGAAGAGCGCATGACGCCGGCGTTCGCGGAATTGCTGCAGGCATGAGCGCGGGACCCGCAACGTCACGGGCGTGGCTTGGCAATGCATTGGCGCTGTCGGGCCTGCTGGCAATTTCCCTGGCATTCGGCCATTGGCAGACGGACCCGTGGTGGCTGGCGTCACCGCGTCTGGGCAACTGGCTGCTGGCCACCGTGCTATTGCTGGCATACGCGGGATGGTGCGCGGCCGTCGTCGCCAGAACGCGCAGACAATCGCGAACGAATACCCAGGGTGACAGCGGCAGCGACGGCGACGCCGTGCTGTTGTCGTGGGCGAGTCAGACCGGCTTCGCCCAGCAGTTGGCCGAACACACCGCCGACGCCCTGCGCAGTGCCGGCGTGGCAGTGCGCTCGCTACCGCTGCACCGCGTCGATGCCGACGTCCTGCGCCGACATCGGCGCGCGTTGTTCATCGCCAGCACCACCGGCGAAGGCGACCCGCCCGACCACGTACTCGGTTTCACCCGTCACGTGCTTGATCGGCCGGTGTCGCTGGAGGGCATCGAGTACGCCGTGCTGGCGCTGGGCGACCGCGCTTACGAGCAGTTCTGCGGCTTCGGTCGTCGCCTGGACCAGTGGCTGCACCACCACGGCGCGACGCCGCTGTTCGACCGCATCGAGGTCGATGCCGGCGACGCCGGTGCGCTGCGCCATTGGCAGCATCGACTGGGACAGCTCAGCGGTCATGCCGACTTCGCCGACTGGAGCGCACCGACGTATCAGTCGTGGCGCCTGCAGGAACGCCGATGGCTGAACCCGGGCAGCATTGGCGGTCCGGCGTATCACGTCGCACTGGTTCCCGACGACGTGGCACACCTCGAGTGGAATGCCGGCGACATCGCCGAGATCGGCCCGCGCCACCCGGAGGACGCGGTCGCGCACTGGCTCGCCACCCGTGGTCTCGATGGTGACACCGTGGTCAAAGTGGCTGGCGTGTCGGAGCCGTTGTCGCGCGCATTGGCGCGGTCGCGATTGCCGGCGCCGCGCGACAGCCTCGGCCAGGATGCGCAGACTGTTGCCGACAGCCTGCAGCCATTGCCACACCGCGAGTACTCGATCGCGTCGCTGCCAGCGGACGGCAGTTTGCAGTTGCTGGTGCGGCAGATGCGCCACCCGGACGGACGCCTTGGCAGCGGCAGCGGATGGCTGACGGCGCATGCCCTCCCGGGCGAGCACATCGACGTGCGCATTCGCCGCAATCCCTCGTTCCATGCCCCGCTCGACGACCGGCCGGTGGTGCTGATCGGCAACGGCACTGGTCTGGCCGGACTGCGCGCCCTGCTCAAGGCGCGCATCGCCGTCGGCCATCATCGCAACTGGCTGCTGTTCGGCGAGCGCCAGGGCCAGCACGATCTGCATTACCGCGACGAGATCGAAGCGTGGTTGCGCGAGCGCAAGCTTCAGCAGCTGGATCTTGCGTTCTCTCGCGACGACGCTTCGCAACGTACGTACGTGCAGCACCTGCTGCGCGGACGAATGGGGCAGTTGCGCGAGTGGATCGCCGAGGGAGCGTCGGTCTATGTCTGCGGCAGCCTCGAAGGCATGGCGCCGGACGTCGACGCCGTGCTGCGCGAAGCGGTCGGCCTGGATGCGCTGGAAGCCATGGCGGCGGACCGGCGCTATTGCCGCGACGTGTACTAGCTCCTGGAGCGCAGGGGCCCGCAGTGCGGTCAGCCCTGCGCTTCGATCCGGATCAGCAGCGCCTCGCCGCCACCGTCGAGCACGTGACGCAGCCGCTGTGATCCGGCCGAGATGATCGCGGTATCGGCCGCCGCCATCGCCGGCAGGCCGGAGTCGTCGGCAAATCGCGCCTGACCTGCGATCAGGTGCACGATCCAGGTGCTGTCGGGTTCTGCGAACAGGACCATCGGCCCGACCAGCGGACGATGCCACAGGTCGGCGCGGACGCGGTCACGACGCCACATCAGGTTGAAGTCGTGCGTGGGGCCATCGAGCAGCTCACCGACCACGCCACGTTCGCCGGCAAAGCGCAGACGATCGTGCGGCGGCATCAGGTCCGTGACTTCGCCATCGTCGAAACGCAGGCGCAGGCCATTGCCAGCCAGCAGGACGAGCTCGCGATCGATTCCGGGGAAGGCGGAGAACGGCGCATCGCGCTCGATCTCGGCGATCGACAGGCGCCAGTCCCACTCCGTCGAAGGCGCCCCCGTGCCCGGTACATGCGCGTGGATCTCACGCGTCCAGCCCATCTGGTTGCGCCAGCGTTCGCGGCGGTATTCGTTGGCCGGGATTACCCACGACCGGCTGCTGCGTTCGGGTGTCATCGCCTTCGACGTCGCCTGTGCGGACCGGAGGCTGACAGTCTAACGGTGGGCACGTCGTGGGTAGCGGCGTTCGAGCGCCACCCCGTCACAATCCGTTGCGACGGGGCGGCATACATCCTTGTCCAGGGAGACTCCCCCTGTGTCCCTTCGGCATCCTTGCCTGTTCGCTTGCCGCCATCGCCGCGCGAACGGCGGCGGCAAGCAACGTCAGCGGCTGGCTCCCCCGGTGCGGTCAGCTGGTCTGGCTGCTGGTCTGGCCGCCGGTCTGGCCGCCGGTTTGGCTGCCGGCTTCGCGGCCAGCGGCTTTGCCGGCGCCTGCTTGCCGGCCACCGCCTGCCTTGCCGGAGCGGCAGGCGCCGTCAAGACGATGCGGTCCAGGTTCTTCTCCACGGTCTTGAGCCCCACCCCTTTGACCATGGCCAGTTGCTCGGCGCTGCGGAAAGGACCGTTCGCCTTGCGGTAGGCGACGATCGCTTCGGCCTTGCCCGGCCCGATGTTGACCATGACCCGGTCGATGGTGGCCGCATCGGCAGTGTTGATATTGACCTTCTCGGCGGCCGCGACGGTGGCAGCGGCCGCCATCAGAAAGGTCAGCAGCAGCGGCAAGGCCATCCTGGCGGGGGTTCTCATGGCGTGGCTCCGTGGACGCGGGCAACCAGTGTCGGCACTGGCCGGCTGCCGCTGCATCGCCACCGCCTTCACAACCGGGCAGGGGCAAACCGCTGCAACCGGTCAGGAAAGGCCTACCGGGAGGCAAAACCGGTCCATACGCTGCCGTTCCCGGGTGCCAACCCGCCCCATCGCGCATCGGATCGACCGCCGCGCAGGCGTAAACTGGCGGTTTCCACCGTTCCGAGGCCCCCCTCCATGGACAGCAGCAAGGTCGACCGTTTCGTCGGCGGCAAATGGGATGACGAGATCGTTCCGCAACTCGTCGAATACATCCGCATCCCGAACAAGTCGCCGATGTTCGACGCCGACTGGGTCAAGCACGGCTACATGGAAGATGCCGTCACGCTGATGGAGCGTTGGGCCAAAGCCCAGCCGATCCCGGGCATGCAGGTCGAAGTGGTTCGTCTCGAAGGGCGCACGCCGCTGATCTTCATCGAGATCCCGGCGGCCCACGGCGGCAGCAACGACGATTGCGTGCTGCTCTACGGCCACCTCGACAAGCAGCCGGAGATGACCGGCTGGGATCCGGAGTTCGGCCCGTGGTCGCCGGTCATCAAGGGCGATCGCCTCTACGGCCGCGGCGGCGCCGATGACGGCTACGCGATCTTCGGTTCGCTGACCGCCGTGCTGGCGCTGCAGGAGCAGCAGCTGCCGCATTCGCGCTGCGTGATCCTGATCGAAGCCTGCGAAGAGTCCGGCAGCTACGACCTGCCCGCCTACGTCGATCATCTCGCTGGTCGCATCGGCAAGCCGTCGCTGGTGGTGTGCCTGGACTCGGGCTGCGGCAACTACGACCAGTTGTGGTGCACCACTTCGCTGCGCGGCCTGGCTGGCGGCAACTTCACGGTCAAGGTGCTCAGCGAAGGCGTCCACTCCGGCGACGCTTCGGGCATCGTGCCATCGAGCTTCCGCCTGCTGCGCCAGTTGCTGTCGCGCCTGGAAGACGAGAACACGGGCAAGATCCGCATCGACGACTTGTTCGTCGAAGTGCCGGCCGAGCGCATGGCGCAGGCGCGCGAGGCGGCGAAGGTGCTCGACACGGCCATCTTCGACAAGTTCCCGCTGCTGCCCGGCATGAAGCCGATGGCCAGCGACCTGACCGAGCTGGTGCTCAACCGTACCTGGCGTCCGGCGCTGTCGGTGACCGGTGTCGACGGCATGCCGCCGCTGGCCTCGGCCGGCAACGTGCTGCGCCCGCACACCGCAGTGAAGCTGTCGCTGCGCCTGCCGCCGACCCTCGACGGCAAGCGTGCCGGCGAGCTGCTCAAGGACGTGCTGCTGCGCGATCCGCCGAACGGCGCACAGGTCACGCTCGATCTTGAAAAGTCGTCGAGCGGCTGGAACGCACCGGCGCAGTCGCCGTGGCTGACCAAGGCCATCGACGCATCGAGCCGTGATTTCTTCGGCCAGCCGGCGATGTACATGGGCGAAGGCGGCTCGATTCCGTTCATGGGCATGCTCGGCGAGAAGTTCCCGGGCGCGCAGTTCATGATCACCGGCGTGCTTGGGCCGCACAGCAACGCGCACGGTCCCAACGAGTTCCTGCACATCCCGATGGGCAAGCGCGTGACCGCGTGTGTGTCGCGCGTGATCGCCGAGCATCACCTGGCCAGCCAGCGCGGCGAGACCAGCGGCGTGGCGGCGGTGGCCGGTGGCCAGGAGCGTGGCGACCACGGTTGTTGCTGAGGACTCCGGTGCTAGGATGCCCTCGCGTCACCCAACCACTTCAGGAGGGAGCGATATGGGCAGCATTGTCTATACGATCATCATTGGTGCGGTAATTGGCATCCTGGCGCGTTTCTTCAAACCCGGTGCGGATCCGATGGGCTGGATCCTCACCATCCTGCTCGGCATCGCCGGCGCCTACATCGGCAGCCTGCTCTACGCCGGCGGCGGATTCATCGGCTTCATCGTCTCGATCATCTGCGCAGTCGTACTGCTCTTCATCTACGAGTTCATACGCAGCAAGACCGCCAAACCAGCGGCGTGACACGCGTGAAGCCATGCAGAAACCCCGGCCAAGGCCGGGGTTTTTGTTTGTGCGCCCTACGGCGCAAGACCCACGCCAGGCCGGTCACTCCATCAGGTAGTCGATGACCTGCTGCGCCAGGTGCTCGGCGCTCTCGTTCACCGTATCGAGCTTCAGCTCGGCGGCTTGCGGAACCTCGTACGGCGAATCGATGCCGGTGAAGTTGCGCAGCTGGCCGGCGCGCGCCTTGGCGTAGAGGCCCTTCACGTCGCGCTTCTCGGCGACCGCCAGCGGTGTGTCGATGAACACTTCGACGAACTCACCGGAGTCAAACAGTTCGCGCGCCATGCGGCGTTCGGCGCGGAATGGCGAGATGAAGCTGACCAGCACGATCAGCCCGGCATCGGCCATCAGCCTGGCAACCTCGGCGACGCGCCGGATGTTCTCGACGCGGTCCTCGTCGGTGAAGCCCAGGTCCTTGTTGAGACCATGGCGGACGTTGTCGCCGTCGAGGATGAAGGTGTGGTAGCCCAGCGCGTGCAGGCGCTTGTCGACCAGGTTGGCGATGGTGGACTTGCCCGATCCGGACAGTCCGGTGAACCACAGCACGCGCGCCTTCTGGCCCTTGATCCGGGCCCTCGCGGTCTTGTCCACATCGAGGTGCTGCCAGTGGATGTTGCCGGCGCGTCGCAGCGCGAACTCGAGCGTACCGGCGGCAACGGTGGCATTGCTCTGGCGGTCGACCAGGATGAAGCCGCCGAGCGTGCGGCTGTCGGCATAGGCCTCGAACGGAACCGGCTGATCGAGGTAGAGGTTGCAGTAACCGACCTCGTTGAGTTCCAGGTGCTTGGCCGCGAGCGGCTCCTGGGTGTTGACGTCGATCTTGTGCTTGATCTCGGTGACGCTGGCGCTGACCGTGCGCGTGCCGATCTTGAGCCAGTACGGGCGGCCGGGCAGCAATGCCTGCTCGCCCATCCACAGCATGTGCGCGGCGAACTGGTCGGCAACCTGCGGCGGCCGCTGCGCATCGGCGATGACGTCGCCGCGGCTGATGTCGAGTTCGTCGCGCAGCGTCAGCGTCACGGCCTGGCCCTCGCCGGCCACGTCGAGATCGCCGGTTGCGGTGACGATGCGCGCGACCTTCGAACGGCGACCCGAAGGCAGCACCACGATGTCGTCGCCGGGCCGCACGATGCCTGAGGCAATCGTGCCGGCGAACCCGCGGAAATCCTGGTCCGGCCGGTTGACGTACTGCACCGGCAGACGCAGGCCGATGTCGGCGGCGCCGCGGCTGGCGTCAACGTTTTCCAGGTACTCGAGCACGCTCGGGCCGTCGTACCACGGCGTGTTGGGCGAACGCTGCATCAGGTTGTCGCCCTGCAGCGCCGACAGCGGGACCGCCTGCACGTTGGCGATGCCGAGCTGGTCGGCGAGCGCGCGGTAGCCGGCGACGATCTCGTCGAAGACGGCGAAGTCGAAGCCGACCAGGTCCATCTTGTTCACCGCCAGCAGCACATGGCGGATGCCAAGCAGCGAGGCGATGTAGCTGTGCCGGCGGGTCTGCGCGAGCAGTCCCTTGCGGGCGTCGACCAGGACCACGGCAACATCGGCCGTCGATGCGCCGGTGGCCATGTTGCGGGTGTACTGCTCGTGGCCCGGGCAATCGGCGACGATGAACTTGCGCTTGTCGGTGCTGAAGAAGCGGTAGGCCACGTCGATCGTGATGCCCTGCTCGCGCTCGGCCGAGAGACCGTCAAGCAGCAGCGCGTAGTCGATCTCGCCGTTGCGCGTGCCGTGGCGGCGGCTGTCGGATTCCAGCGCCGACAGCTGGTCGTCGAACAGCGCGCGCGTCTCGAAAAGCAGGCGTCCGATCAGCGTGCTCTTGCCGTCGTCGACGCTGCCACAGGTGATGAAGCGCAGCAGGCCCTTGGTTTCGTGCCGCTGCAGGTAGGCGGCGACGTCGGAGGCGGCGGCTTCGGATGCAGGTGCGGTGGCCATCAGAAATACCCCTCCTGCTTCTTCTTCTCCATCGACGCACCCGGGTCGTGGTCGATCACCCGGCCCTGGCGCTCGGAGGTGGTGGCCACCAGCATCTCGGCGATGATCTTCTCCAGAGTGTCGGCCTGCGACTCGACCGCGCCGGTCAGCGGGTAGCAGCCGAGCGTACGGAAGCGTACCTGGCGCAACTGCGCGGTCTCGCCCTCGCGCAGCGGCAGGCGCTCGTCGTCGACCAGGATGAGGGCGCCATCGCGCTCGACCACCGGGCGAGGCGCAGCGAAGTACAGCGAAGGCACCGGGATCTGTTCGCGGTAGATGTAGAGCCAGATGTCCAGCTCGGTCCAGTTCGACAGTGGGAACACGCGCACCGATTCGCCCTTGTGGATGCGGGTGTTGTAGAGGCTCCACAGTTCCGGCCGCTGGTTCTTCGGGTCCCACCGGTGCTGGGCGCTGCGAAACGAGAAGATGCGCTCCTTGGCGCGCGACTTCTCCTCGTCGCGGCGGGCGCCACCGATGGCGGCGTCGAAGCCGTGGAGGTCCAGCGCCTGCTTGAGCGCCTGGGTCTTCATCACGTCGGTGTGGACGGTGGCGCCGTGGCTGATCGGGCCGATGCCCTGGGCGACGCCCTCGGGATTGGTGTGCACGCGCAACTCGACGCCGGTCTCTTCGGCGCGACGGTCGCGGAAGGCGATCATCTCGCGGAATTTCCAGCCGGTGTCGACGTGCAGCAGCGGGATCGGCGGCTTGCGTGCCGGCGCGAACGCCTTCAGCAGCAGGTGCAGCAGCACCGAGCTGTCCTTGCCGATCGAGTACAGCATGACCGGGTTGCGGAACTCGGCCGCCACCTCGCGCAGGATGTGGATGCTCTCGGCTTCGAGGCGATCGAGGTGGCTCAGTTCAACAGGCAGGGTCATCGTCAGGCAGTTGGTGGCGGGTGTGAACCGGAGGGTTGCGGGAGGGCGGCAGTCCGTCTTCGCCGGGTCGGTTCGGAGGTCGCGGCTATCTGACCACATTGTAGGAGCGGCCGGCATGCGCCGCAGAAATAAGCCCGGGGCATGAGCGCATTACCCAACGTCCTTTCATATGGCCTCCGGCGAGGCCTAGCCTGCAATGGTCCCCGCCGCCCAGTCCCATGCCGATGTCGGCTTCACCTTCAAGCCCGCTTGCTTCTGGCCCGACTGCCAGCCCTTCTCTCGGCCCTCCCCTGTCCGGGGATCGGCTGGCCGCACTCGCCCACGTCACTGACGGACTCGATGCGAATGGCCTGTGGTGGCTGTCGGGCTATGCCGCCGGGCTGGCCAGCCGCGGCACCGGGACGGCGCTGACGGCTTCCGCCCCGGTTGCAGAAGCCCAGGCGGCGGGGCGCCTGACCATCGTCTACGGCAGCCAGACCGGCAACGCCAAGCGCCTGGCCGAGCAGCTCGCACGCCTGTCCGAGGCCGCCGGCGTGCCAGTGCGCCTGCTTCGCGCCGACGCCTACCCGACCCGCGAGCTGAAGGACGAGCGCACCCTCTACCTCGTCATCAGCACCCAGGGCGACGGCGATCCGCCGGATGATGCGCGCGCCCTGGTCGAGTTCATCGCCGGCAAGCGCGCGCCGCAGCTCAAGCAGCTGCGCTACGCCGTGCTCGGTCTGGGCGACTCGAGCTACCCGCAGTTCTGCGCGATCGGGCAGAAGCTCGACGGACGCCTGGCCGAACTCGGAGCGACCCGCCTGCTGCCCCGCGGCGACGCCGACCTCGACCTGGAGACCATCGCCACGCCGTGGCTGGCGCAGGCACTGGCCAAGGCAAAGGAGGCCTTGAAGCCGACCGCACCGCTGGCGACGGTCACGCCGTTACGACCGCTGGCGCCGGCGCCCGCGCACGGACGCGACGCCCCGTTCGCGGCCGAACTGCTGCTCAACCAGCGACTGGTCAGCCGCGCCAGCAGCGTGGGACGCCCCGGCCCGGACAAGGACGTGCGCCACGTCGAGCTGTCGCTGGAAGGTTCGGGCCTGCACTACGAACCCGGCGATGCACTGGGGCTGTGGCCGTCCAATCCGCCTGCGCTGGTCGAGGCGGTGCTCTCGACGCTGCACCTCGACGGCGACGACGAGGTCAGCCACGGTGGCCTGAAGCTGCCGCTGCGTCGCTGGCTTGGCGACAAGCGCGAGCTGACGCGGTTGACGCGTCCGTTCGTCGCCAGTCTTGCCGCACAGGCACGCAACGCCGAACTCAACGACCTGCTCGCGCCGGGACAGCAGGCGCAGCTGGTCAAGCTGCTCGGCGAGCAGCAGGTGATCGACCTGCTGCCGCGCTACCGCGCGGAGTGGAGCGGCGAGGAGCTGGTGGCGGCGTTGCGGCCAATGACCCCGCGCCTGTACTCCATCGCCTCCAGCCAGAAGCAGGTCGGCGACGAGGTCCACCTCACCGTCGCCCATGTCGAATACGACAACGGCCAGGGCACGCGCTGGGGCGCGGCCTCGCACCAGCTGGCCGCGGCGGCCGAAGGCGAGCGGCTACCGGTTTTCATCGAGCACAACGAGCGCTTCCGCCTGCCCGCCGACGCCTCGCGCGACGTGATCATGATCGGGCCCGGCACCGGCGTGGCGCCGTTCCGCGGCTTCGTCCAGGAGCGCGCGGCCATTGCCGCGAGCGGCCGCAACTGGCTGCTGTTCGGCAATCCGCACTTCCGCACCGATTTCCTCTACCAGGTCGAGTGGCAGCAGGCGCTCAGGGACGGACGCCTTCACCGTCTCGACCTGGCCTTCTCGCGCGACCAGGCGCACAAGGTCTACGTCCAGCATCGCCTGCGCGAACAGGGCCGCGAGCTGTTCGCCTGGCTCCAATCCGGCGCCCATCTGTACGTCTGCGGCGACGCCACGCGCATGGCGCGCGACGTGCATGCGGCGCTGCTCGACGCGATCGCCGAGCACGGCGGCAAGTCCGCCGAAGCCGCCAACGATTACCTCAACGACCTGCAGCAGCAGGGCCGCTACGCAAGAGACGTGTACTGAAATGAGCAGCCATTCGGTCGAGGACATCAAGCACGAAAGCGCGCGCCTGCGCGGAACGCTGCTGGCGTCGCTCGCCAATCCGGTCACCGGCGCGCTCGCCGATGACGACCAGACCCTGATCAAGTATCACGGCAGCTACCAGCAGGATGACCGCGACATCCGTGAGGAGCGCCGCGTCGCCAAGCTCGAGCCGGCCTACAGCTTCATG
Organism: Lysobacter sp. TAF61; assembly: GCF_052113485.1. NCBI lineage: Bacteria > Pseudomonadati > Pseudomonadota > Gammaproteobacteria > Lysobacterales > Lysobacteraceae > Lysobacter > Lysobacter sp. TAF61. Next base: position 289,372 of record NZ_JBFRDH010000006.1, on the reverse strand, counting down.
ATCCGCACACGCACGCCCGGTGGCGTGGTGACGCCGGCGCAGTGGCTCAAGCTCGACAGCGTGGCCACCCGCTTCGCCGAGCGCGGACTGCGCATCACCACCCGCCAGGCGTTCCAGTTCCATGGCGTGATCAAGACCGAACTGAAGTCGACGATGCAGGCCATCAATGCCACGCTGATCGACACCCTCGCTGCCTGCGGCGACGTCAACCGCAACGTCGCCGTCGCCGCCAACCCACTGCTGTCGCAGGCGCATGCCGCGGTGCATGCGCAGGCTGCGGCATTGTCCGAACACCTGCTGCCCAACACCCGCGCCTACTACGAGATCTGGCTGGACGAGGAGCGCATCGTCGGCAGCGGCAGCGAGGACGAGCCCGTGTACGGGCCGACCTACCTGCCGCGCAAGTTCAAGATCGGCTTTGCGATCCCGCCCTACAACGATGTCGACGTGTTCGCCCAGGACCTGGGCTTCATCGCCATCCTCGACGATGGCGGCACGCTGGCCGGATACAACGTCAGCGTCGGCGGTGGCATGGGTGCGACCCATGGCGATGCGGAAACCTATCCGCGCCTGGGCGACGTGATCGGCTTCGTCACGCCCGACCAGGTGATCGCCGTTGGCGAAGCCGTGGTCACCGCGCAGCGCGACCACGGCAATCGCAACGTGCGCAAGCGCGCGCGGCTGAAGTACACCATCGACGACCACGGCCTGGACTGGTTCAAGGCCGAGGTCGAGCGGCGCGCCGGCTTTGCGCTGCTGCCGGTGCGTGCTTTCAGTTTCGTCCACAACGGGGACAGATTCGGCTGGATCGAGGGCCAGGACGGTCTTGCCCATCTCACCGTGCGTATCGTTGCCGGGCGCATCTGGGATCACGAAGGCGTGGCCCACCTCAGCGGGCTGCGTGAAATCGCGCGGGTGCTGGACGCAGCGGCGGTCGACGCGGAGTTCCGCCTGACGCCCAACCAGAACCTGGTGATCGCAGGCGTGCCGGCAGCGTTGCGGCCGCGGATCGACGCGCTGGTCGCGCAGTACGAACTGGACGGCTATCGCAAGGCCAGCCCGCTGCAGCGCAATGCCCTGGCCTGCGTCGCGCTGCCGACGTGCGGCCTGGCGATGGCCGAGGCCGAACGCTACCTGGCCGAGCTGACCGGCAAGGTGCAGCAGCTGCTCGACGGCCATGGCCTGCACGACGCGCCGATCCACCTGCGCATCAGCGGCTGCCCGAATGGCTGCTCGCGGCCGTACCTGGGCGAGATCGCCCTGGTCGGCAAGGCACCCGGCCGCTACAACCTCATGCTCGGCGCCGACCACCGCGGCCAGCGCCTGAACACCCTGTACCGCGAGAACATCGTCGAGGCACAGATCCTCGCCGAGCTCGATCCACTTTTTGCGCGCTATGCCGGCGAGCGCCAGGCCGATGAAGGCTTTGGCGATTTCCTCGTCCGCACTGCCGTGATTGCACCACCCAGGCCCCCGATTCCCTTGCAACTGCGTAGCGAGAACGCGGCATGAGCACGCCCCCCGACCCGATCACCGCCGCCGAGTCGCCGCAGGCACTGGCGGAACTCAATCGCTGGCTTGGCCAGCACAGCGCCGAAGAGCGCGTTGCGTGGGCGCTGGAGAACACCGCCGGCACCCACGCGCTGTCGTCGAGCTTCGGCGCGCAGGCGGCGGTGTCGCTGCACCTGGCCACGCGCCAGCAGCCGGACATGCCGGTGATCCTGATCGATACCGGCTACCTGTTCCCCGAGACCTACCGCTTCGTCGACCAGCTCAGCGAGCGGCTGGGCCTGAACCTCAAGGTCTACCGGCCGCAGATCGGCATCGCCTGGATGGAGGCGCGCCTGGGCAAGATCTGGGAGAACGGCCTGGACGGCATCGAGCGCTACAACCGCATGCGCAAGGTCGAGCCGATGCAGCGCGCGTTGAACGAACTGGGCGTGCGTACCTGGATCGCCGGCCTGCGTCGCAGCCAGGCGCGCACCCGCGCCAACATCGACTTCCTCGAGTTGCGCGACGGCCGCTGGAAGCTGCACCCGATCGCCGACTGGAGCGACCGCGAAGTCTGGCAATACCTGCAGCAGCACGACCTGCCCTACCACCCGCTGTGGCACCAGGGTTACGTGTCGATCGGCGACATCCACACGACGCGACCGCTGGAGGCCGGCATGAACGAGGAAGACACGCGTTTTTTCGGCCTGAAGCGTGAGTGCGGGCTGCATTTCGACAGCGAGCCCAACGCCGCCTGATGGCAGCGTCCCGGCGATGGCCGGGACGGCTGACAGATGCGGCTCGCCCGTAGCGGGCGGCCCACGCGCTTATTCCTGCGGCGTCACACCCAGGTAGCTGCCGGCCGCGGCAACCGTCGCCCAGACGTTGGGTTCGCGCTTGAACGAGCGATCGAACAGCGCTTCGGCGGCGGCCCGGTCGCCCTGCATCAGGTAGTACGCGCCGACCTCGGCCATGCCGCTGCTGTCCTTGGGCTTCTCGCTGACGTAGCGGTCGAACAGGGCCTTGGCCTGCGACCATTCACCGGCTTCGCGATAGACGCGGGCGATCCGGAACAGATCGCTCGGCTCGGGCTCGTCGGCCAGCACTTCGTCGAAGATCGCCTGCCCGGCCGGCTTGGAACCGCTGAGGTAGTAGATGCGGCCAATGGCGATGCGCTCCCAGCTGCCGCCATCGGCCTGGACCTTGGCCAGTTCGAGCATGGCCAGGGCCGCTTCCTGGTTGCTTTTGTCGCGATAGGGCCAGACGCCCGGCTTCTGCGCGGCGAAACCGACGGCGACGCCGGATGCGAAGAGGCTCGCGGTAATGACGACAGACGCGATGATGGAGCGAAGCTGCATTGGCGGTTTCCCCTGGTCGAATGAACGATGAGCGTTGCGCGCAGGCAGCCGGCGACGGCCACGTTCGTGCCGCGGTCGCTGATCGATTGCCTTTCCCCGCCCGCAGCATAGGTAAGCGCGGGCGCGCCGAACAGCCCTCAGGTCGTGATCGGCTGGCTCAGCTCGCGCCACGACGGCGCATCCGGCCAGCGTGGCTCCAGGTTGCCTTCAAGAATGCGGCGCAGGTCGCGCCGGTCGAGCTGCGGCGCGATGCCATGCATCAATGCCAATGCGTACTCGCGCAGCACGCGCGCACGCGGGATCACCGCCCAGGTGATGCACTCGGGCAATGCCTCCGGCGCCGGCAACGCCTTGAGGTCGGTGTCGCGAACGCCGACCGCCATCTCCGCCAGCACGCCCACGCCGAGACCGGCGCGCACGTAGGTCTTGATCAGGTCGGCATCGCGCGCAGTCATCGCCAGCTGCGGTTCCAGCCCGGCAGCGGCGAACGTGCGGTGCAGCGAGGACTCGTGCCTGGTCGAGGATTCGTAGCTGATCAGTGGATGCGCGGCCAGTTCCGCCAGCGTCGGCGCGCGCTCAAGCTTGGCCAGCGGATGGGTGAGCGGCACCAGCACCACGCGGCGCCAGCGGTACAGCGGCACGGCGACTCCGCCCTCGGGCTCGCTGCCGGCCGTGCTGATCACGGCAAGGTCGGCTTCGCCGCGTGCGAGCTGCTCGAGCACTTCGCCATCGGCCGCCGCCTGCAGGTGCACGCTGACCTGCGGAAACTCGCGCTTCACCGCGGCGATCACTTCCGGCAGGACGAAACGGGCCTGGGTGTGGGTGGTCGCCAGGACCAGCCGGCCGCTGTGCTGGCCGCGCTCGTTGGCGGCATAGGCGCGGATGTTGCTGGCTTCCTCGAGGATGCGACGGGCGTGCATCAGCACGCGCTCACCCGCCGGCGCGATCGCTTCCAGGCTGCGCCCCTTGCGGGTGAACAGCTGGAAACCGAGCTCGTCCTCGAGCTGCTTGAGCTGCTTGGACAGGCCGGGCTGGGTGGCATGCACGCGCTCGGCGGCCAGCGTGATGTTGAGGCCGGAGTCGGCAATGGCGACGAGGTAGCGGAGCTGGGTGAGGGTCATGGGGGAGCGAACCGGGTTATCTATCGCTCAATACGAATAAAGGGATGAAACGAAAACTACCGCGCCCGCGGGCGGCTGTCCAGAGCTGTGGCGGTCATTCCGAAACGACATACCGCCAGGCGTCCGCGTCATTTCCGCCGACGAGGCGGCCTGGGTAGGTTCACGGTATCGCCGCCCCCTCCCTCGATCGACACCATGGCCAGTCCACTGTTTCCCGTATTCGCCGACCTGCGCGGCCGTGACGTGCTGGTGGTCGGCGGCGGCGCGGTGGCCCAGCGCAAGGCGGAGGCGTTGCTCGAAGCGGGCGCGCGGGTCCGCCTGGGCGCGCCGGAGATCAGCGCCGCGCTGTCGCACCATGCCGGCGAGGGCCGGATCCAGCATCTGCAGGGTCCGTTCCAGGCGCACTGGCTCGACGGCGCCTGGCTCGCGATCGCCGCGACCGATGACCAGGCCGTCAACCAGGCCGTCGCCGACGCCGGCGAAGCGCGGCGCATCTGGGTCAACGTGGTCGACGATGCGCAGGCATCGAGCGTGCAGATCCCGGCGCGGATCGAACGCGGACCGCTGCAGGTCGCGATCTCCAGCGGCGGCGGCGCACCAATGCTGGCGCGCCACCTGCGCGAGAAGCTCGAATCGGAACTCGACGAATCGATCGGCGCGCTGGCCGAACTGCTGGCACGCGAACGACCACGTATCCGCGCACGATTCCCGCAGACCGGCCAGCGTCGCCGCTTCTTCGATCGCCTGCTGGCAGGTCCGGTGCCGAACCTGTTGCGCCAGCGCCAGCCACTGGCCGCCGAGCGCGAGTTCAGCGCGGCACTGGGCGAGTCCAGCGATACCGGCACGCGCGGTTATGTCGCGCTGGTGGGAGCCGGCCCGGGCGATCCGGGCCTGCTGACCCTGCGCGCCCTGCGCGTGCTCAACGAAGCCGACGTGATCCTGCACGACCGCCTGGTCAGCAAGGACGTGCTGCAACTGGTGCGGCGCGATGCGCAGCGGATCGAGGTCGGCAAGCAGGCCGGCAACCACCACACCACCCAGCAACAGATCCATGCGCTGATGCTCGAGCATGCCCGCGCCGGCAAGCGCGTGGTGAGACTCAAGGGCGGCGATCCGTTCGTGTTCGGTCGCGGCGGCGAAGAGCTCGAAGTGCTCCGCGCCGACGGCATTGAGTTCGAGGTCGTGCCGGGCATCACGGCGGCACTGGCCTGCGCGGCCTATGCGGGCGTGCCACTGACCCATCGCGACCACGCGCAATCGGTGCGGCTGGTCACGGCGCACTGCAAGGATTCGTTAGACACGCTCGACTGGCCGTCGCTGGCGCTCGAACGGCAGACGCTTGCCGTCTACATGGGCGTGGCCGGACTGGATGCGCTGCGCGATCGGCTGATCGCGCACGGCCGCGCACCTTCGACACCGTTCGCCCTGGTCGAGAACGGTTCGCGCCCCGAACAGCGGGTGGTGGTCGGCACGCTGGCGGACCTGGCCGAGCGTGCGCGCCACCACGAGGTGCAGTCGCCGGCACTGCTGATCGTCGGCGAAGTGGCGGCGCTGGCGCAGACGCTGCACTGGTTCGGTACCGCGCCGCTGGGCGAAGCGCCGCTGGCGCTGGCTGCCTGAGACCCGTTTCGCCCTCCTCCCCACAGATACGCCCGGAGCAAACCCATGGCCCTGTACGACAGCATCCTCGACACCATCGGCAGCACGCCGATCGTGCGCCTGCACCGCATCGCCCCTGCGCACGTCACCCTCTATGCCAAGGTCGAATCGTTCAATCCGGGCGGTTCGGTCAAGGATCGCCTCGCGCTCGCAATCGTGCTCGATGCAGAGCGCAAGGGCCTGCTCAAACCCGGGCAGACGATAGTCGAAGCGACCTCGGGCAACACCGGCATCGCCCTGGCGCTGGTCGCGGCCGCGCGTGGCTACCCGTTCGTTGCGGTGATGACGGAGACCTTCTCGGTCGAACGGCGCAAGCTGATGCGCGCATACGGCGCAAAGGTGATCCTGACCCCTGCCGCGGAACGCGGCAGCGGCATGGTGCGCAAGGCCGCCGAGCTGGCGGAAAAACATGGCTGGTTCCTCGCCCGCCAGTTCGAGAACGAGGCCAATCCGGCGTACCACCGCAGCACCACCGGCCCGGAAATCCTGCGCGATTTCGCCGGCAAGCGCCTGGACTATTTCGTCAGCGGCTGGGGCACCGGCGGCACGATTACCGGAGCCGGTGAAGTGCTCAAGCTTGCGCGTCCTGACCTGAAGATCGTCGCCAGCGAACCGGCCGGCGCGGCGCTGCTGTCGGGCAATGCATGGCAGCCGCACAAGATCCAGGGCTGGACGCCGGACTTCCTGCCGGCGGTACTGAGCCGCACGATCGCCGACGAAGTGCTGCCGGTGGACGACGTTGTGGCGCGCGACACGGCGCGCCGCCTGGCTGCGGAAGAAGGCGTGTTCGTCGGCATCTCCGCCGGCGCCACTGTCGCCGCGGCGCTGAAGGTGGCCGAGCGCGCGCCGGAAGGGTCGGTGCTGCTGGCGGTGCTGCCCGATACCGGCGAGCGCTATCTGTCGACGTTCCTGTTCGAGGGCGTGGCTGAAGGGTCGGATGACGAGTGGCTGGAGTCGCTGGAGGGCAAGGCGGCCGTGGCGGCCTGAGGCGGCTGCGCCTGGGCCCTCACCCCAACCCCTCACCCTCACCCTCACCCCAACCCCTCTCCCGCCAGGCCCTTCTCCCGTTCACGGGAGAAGTTGGCCCGGGCCGGATGAGGGCCGCCCCTGATTTCGCATTCCCCCGCGCGCAGCGCCCCGCTACGCTGTGCGTGTGCGGCTGTCGCCGCCCGGAGAATGCATGACCGCAGTACCCCAGTCACCCCATTGCGATTCACCCGACCGCGAGTCAATCGACCGCGAGACCGCGCGCCTTGCCTGGGCGCGTGCCGCCAGCGGCAACCCCGAGCTGTCCCTGCAGCGCGCCTCGGTCGACGCCGGCTTCCGCAGTTACTGGCGCGCCAGCGGCGCCGCGGGCTCGCACATCGTGATGGATTCGCCGCCCGCGCTCGAGGACGTGCGTCCGTGGCTGCGCATGCGCGAGCTGCTCGAAGGCGGCGGCGTGCGCGTGCCGCAGGTGCTGGTCGAGGATGTCGAATCCGGCTTCCTGCTGATGGAGGACCTGGGCGGCCCGACCCTGGCCAAGGTCATCGACGACGCCAACGCCGACGCCCACTTCGCCGCCGCGATCACGCAACTGCTGAAGCTGCAGGCGATCGTGCCGCCGCCGGGCATGGGCGAGTTCGGCGAGGCGCTGCTGCAGCGCGATGCCGGCCTGTTCGAGGAATGGTTCCTGCGCCGTCATCTCGGCATCGCGCTCGGCTGCGGCGATGCCGAGCACCTGCAGCTGGTGCAGCGGCGGTTGATGGACAACGCCCTGTCGCAGGCGCGCGTGCTGACCCATCGCGACTTCATGCCGCGCAACCTGATGCCGGTGGCCGACGGCCCGGCCGTGCTGGACTTCCAGGACTGCGTCAGCGGACCGGTCGCCTACGACGCCGTCAGCCTGTTCAAGGACGCTTTCCTGAGTTGGCCGCTCGCGCGCGTCGACGAATGGCTGGCGCAGTACCACGCGCGCGCGCTCGCCGCCGGCGTGCCGGTGCCGCCGCTGGCGCAGTTCCGCCGCGATGCCGACTGGCTCGGCATCCAGCGGCACCTGAAGATCCTCGGCATCTTTGCCCGCCTGCACCATCGCGACGGCAAGTCGCACTACATCGCCGATGCGCCGCGCTTCATTGCCTATCTCGATGAAGTGTTGCCGCGTTATCCGGAACTGTCGCCGCTGCGCGACCTGCTCGACTCGCGCATCCGTCCGGCGATGACGGGAGTGGACGCATGAAGGCGCTTGTCTTCGCCGCGGGCCTGGGCGAGCGCATGCGCCCGCTGACCAACCACACGCCCAAGCCGTTGCTGGTCGCCGGTGGCAAGCCGCTGATCGTGTGGCACCTGGAAAAGCTGGCCGCGGCAGGCGTTCGCGAGGTGGTGATCAACACCAGCTGGCTCGCCGGCCAGTTCCCGGACACGCTCGGAGACGGCTCGCGCTGGGGAATGCGCCTGCACTACTCCTACGAAGGTCCGACGCCGCTGGAGACCGGTGGCGGCATGCTGCACGCGCTGCCCTTGTTGCGCGAGAGCGAGGACGACAACCGCGCGTTCGTGCTGGTCAATGGCGACGTCTGGACCGACTTCGACTTCGCCCGCCTTCCGCGCCAGATCGACGGCGACGCGCATCTGGTCCTGGTCGACAATCCGCCACAGCACCCGGGTGGCGATTTCATCCTCGATGAGCAATCGGGGCGGGTCACGTTCGGTGACGGGCTGCACGGCAAGGTTCCGCCGGCGGGCGCGCACGCGTTGCGCAAGACCTACGCCGGCATCGCCCTCTATCGGCCTTCGGTGCTCGACGGCTGGCGCGGGATCGTCGGCAACGTCGCGGGCGCCGATGAGCATCCGCCGCGTTTCAAGCTGCCACCGCTGTTGCAGGCGGCCATGGCCAAGGGCCGCGTGACTGGCGAGCACCACCGTGGCCGCTGGACGGATGTGGGTACGCCGGAGCGCCTGGCCACGCTGGATGCGGAACTGCGCGGCTAGGTCTCAGCTTCCCAGCGTCTGCCGCAGGAACGGCACGGTGATCCGACGCTGTGCCGCCAGCGATGCGCGATCGAGGCGGTCGAGCAATGCGGTCAATCCGCCAAGGTCGCGGCCAACGCGCTTGAGCAGCCAGTCCAATGCGGCTTCCTCCAGCACCAGTCCACGGCGCTGCGCGCGTTGCCGCAGCACTTCGCGGCGACCGTCGTCGTCCAGCGGCGCCAGCGTGATGCGCGTGCATTGGCCCAGCCGCGAGCGCAGATCGGGCAAACCCAGGCCGATTGCATCGGGAATGTCGCGCGCGGCATAGACCAGCGCCACGCCGGCGGCGCGCGCGCGGTTGTGCGCGTCGAACATCGCGACCTCGTCCTCGCGGTTGCCGGCGATGACATCGAGGCCATCGATCGCGATCAGGTCGTTGCCTTCCAGCGCCTCAAGCGCGTCGCGCAGGCGGCCGGCCGCGGCCAGCAGCGGCAGGTAGGCGGCGCGACGGCCGGCGGCTTCGGTGGCCGCGCAGGTCGCCAGCAGCAAGTGGGTCTTTCCGACGCCCGACGGCCCGGCCAGGTAGACGTTGTCGGTGCGCACCTCAGCGGTGCCCGCTGCCAGCGCAAGCAAGTGCTCCACGGTCCCGGCGGGCGCATGGACAAACGTATCAAGGCGCTGGTCGGGCGGATAACGCAACGCCAGCGGCAACTGCGGAATGCTCACTGCGGGCCTCTCGCCATTGAACCGATCGCTCACTCTTGCCTGTCGTCCAGCGGCGGCGCCAGGTGCGGGTCGGTCAACGGATCCGGAACCGTTTCGCCGACATACAGGCGGCTGTGACGGTAACGTTCCTGCGCATAGCGCAGCAGCACGTTGACCACCGCCGCCACCGGCAGCGCCAGCAGCATGCCGAGGAAGCCGAACAGCTGACCACCGGCGAGCACGGCGAAGATCACCGCGACCGGATGCAGGCCGATGCGGTCGCCGACCAGCTTGGGCGTCAGCACGTAGCTTTCGATCACCTGGCCGATGCCGAACACCACCAGCACGCCGGCAACATGTTGCCAGTCGCCGAACTGCACCAGCGCCGCGATCACGCCCAGGAGGATGCCGCTGGCCGGGCCAAGGTAGGGAACGAAGGTCAGCAGGCCGGCGATCAGGCCGATCAGGATGCCCAGGTCCAGGCCGACCGCCCACAGGCCCAGGCCGTACATCACCCCGAGCACCAGCATCACCAGGAACTGGCCGCGCAGGAACGCACCGAGCACGTCGCTCGATTCGCGCGCCAGCCGGCCGGCGGTGGGCAGGTGATTGCGTGGGATCAAGGATGCGACGCGTTCGACCAGCAGATCCCAGTCACGCAGGAAGAAGAAGGCGATCACCGGCAGCAGCGCGATGTTGGCGACCATGGCCAGTACCGCCGAACCCGAGCGCGAGAGATAGCCCAGCATCGTCGTCGCGATGCCGCCGGCCTGGTCCCAGTTCTCGCGGACGAGCTGGGCGAAATGGGTGAAATCGAGCGAGTCGGTGATCTCGAAGCCGGTGCGGCGCTCGACCCACGGCAGTGCGGTCGTCATCAGCCACTCGCGATAGCGCGGCAGCGACGTGACCAGGGTGGTGATCTGCCGTTCCATCAATGGCAACAGGATCAGCAGCGCTGCCAGCACGATCAGCGCCATCATCGTGAACACCATCGCGACCGCGGTGTTGCGCGAACGGCCGGCGCGCTCGAGCCGGTCGACCAGCGGATCGCCCAGCCAGGCCAGGATCAGGGCGAAGGCGAACGGTGAAAGAATCGGCGCCAGCAGCCACAGCAGCCAGCACACGCCCAGGCCGAGCGCAGTCCATTGCAGCCGGCGCAGGAACAGCGCGATCTCGTCCAGTGATTGCGTTTGCATGGGGTTCCCTGTCGTCAACGCAGCCGGTAGACCGGCGGCTGTCCTTCGAGGCCTTCCATCACCTCGATCACGTCATCGCGCGCCAGCATGCGGTTGAAGCCCGGCATGCCACTGACCAGTTCCAGCTCGTACTCCAGCCCCAGCGGCGTTGCCCGCATCGGGGTCATGCGGCGTACCACCGACACCTTCTGCAGATAGCCGGCGAGGCGGATGAAGTCGTCGCTGCTGTCGATGCCGGTGAAGGTCACGCGGTAGCTGCCGGCCTGGCCGGAGTCGGCGCGCTTGGCGTAGCGCTTCATCAGCGCATCGGCGGCGCCGTCGGCACCGTTGGCCATCAGCTGGCGCGGGTCGGTGCCGGTCTGCGACCAGCTCGACAGCACCTTGCCGCCGTCGACAAAGGTCCAGTCGGCCTTCCAGCCAGCGGTGGTGTCGCGGTAGAGCTTGCCGATGAGCTGCATCGGCGGACTGTAGCGGGCCGATGCGCGCGCGACCGCGGCGCTGTCACCGCGCCAGATCGCGCCGACGGCGGCCAGTTCGGCGGCGTTGCCGGTCGGCAGGCCGAGCTTGTAGCCGCGCTCGGTGGCGCGGTTGAGGGCCGGACGGGCCGCATTCACCTGCGGCAACCCGACCAGGCGCGGGCCGCTGCCGTCATCGATCGCCAGCCACAGCACCGGCTTGGGCCGCGGCTGCGGCCAGACCGGGATGCCAAGCGTGGTGGCGAGCTCGTTGACCGCCTCCTCGTTGTAGTTGATCACCAGGGTGGTGCGGAAGCTCGGCGCGCCGGTCGGGCCCAGGCCCTCGTCCTGGCGGTAGTCGTAGTTGTCGACATAGGTCTTGGCCTGGCGCAGCTCCTGCCCCACGCCGGGTCGCGAGGCCGCGCCACGGTCGCCGGAGAGCTTGCCCAGCACCAGGGCCAGGCCACGGGCGAAAGCGGAATTGCGCTCCCCCTCGCCCTGGCCGTTGACCTGCACCTCGGTGGCGTAGATGCCCTCGGCGCGGGCCCGGTCGCCCTCCACGCGCTGCGCGGCGGCGCTGAAACTGGCCAGCTGCAGGCTCAGTGCCAGCCCTGCCGTCATCGCTGCGGCCACCACCTTGCCCAGGACTTTCGAATGGATCTTCATGCGGCCCAGCATGCCTGTTGCGCCGCTCGCAGAGCGTGTTCCCGTGCCAATTGCCCGAACCATCGCTATCCCTGGTGGTGCGTAATGAGCGGAAATGGTGCCGCAGTGGCGTCGGCACGTCCATTCGAAGGCGTCACGACTGGTAAAATCGCCCCTTCATATCCCGCGACCGCCGAGGCCGCCCGTGTCCAGCACTCCCCCCAGCCCCACCACCCTCACCTACCGCGACGCCGGCGTCGACATCGATGCGGGCAACGAGGTCGTCGAACGCATCAAGCCGCTGGTCAAGCGCAGCTTCCGTCCCGAGGTGATGGGAGGCCTGGGTGGCTTCGGGGCCCTGTTCGATCTGTCGGGCAAGTACAAGGAGCCGGTGCTGGTCTCGGGCACCGACGGCGTCGGCACCAAGCTCAAGCTCGCCCAGCAGCTGAACCGCCACGACACGATCGGCATCGACCTGGTCGGCATGTGCGTCAACGATGTGCTGGTGCAGGGCGCCGAGCCGCTGTTCTTCCTCGACTACTTCGCCACCGGCAAGCTTGACGTCGACACCACGGTGGCCGTGGTCGGCGGCATCGCCAAGGGCTGCGAGATGTCCGGCTGCGCGCTGATCGGCGGCGAGACCGCGGAGATGCCCGACATGTATCCGCCGGGCGAGTACGACCTGGCCGGCTTCTGCGTCGCCGCGGTGGAAAAGTCGAAGTTGCTCGACGGCGCCAAGGTGCGCCAGGGCGACGTGCTGCTCGGCATCGCCTCCAGCGGCCCGCACTCCAACGGTTACTCGCTGGTGCGCAGGATCTACGATCGCGCCGGCCGCCCGGCAGACCTCGATGTCGGCGGCGTCAAGCTGATCGACGCGCTGATGGCGCCGACCGCGCTGTACGTCAAGCCGATCCTGGAACTGCTCGGCAAGCACGACGGCGCAGAAGGTGGGATCAGCGCGATGGCGCACATCACAGGTGGCGGCCTGACCGAGAACATCATCCGCGTGATCCCCGACGGCCTGGGCCTGCAGATCGAAGCATCGAGCATCGTCCTGCCGCCGGTGTTCGACTGGCTGCAGCGCGAAGGCGCGGTGCCCAACGACGACATGTGGCGCACCTTCAACTGCGGCGTGGGCTTTGTGCTGGTGGTCGCGCCGGGCGACGTCGCCGCGGTCAGCGCCGACCTGGACCGCCTGGGCCTGAGCCATCGCCCGATCGGCCAGGTGGTCAAGGCCGGCGACGGCGAGCGCGTGCACATCGGCTGATCCAGGCATGCAACGCATCGCGGTGCTGGCCTCGGGCCGGGGCAGCAACCTGCAGGCCATCATCGATGCGATCTCGGCGGGCGATCTGGCCGCCGGGATCGTCGGTGTGTTCTCCGACAAACCGGCGGCCGCCGCGCTGCAGCGGGTCGCCCCGGAGCTGCGCTGGAGCGCCGACGCCAGGGCCTATCCGTCGCGGGAGGACTTCGATGCCGACCTCGCCGATGCGGTCGCCGCCTGCCGGCCGGACTGGGTGGTCTGCGCCGGCTACCTGCGCATCCTCGGCGATGCCTTTGTCGAGCGTTTCCGCGACCGCCTGCTGAACATCCACCCCTCCCTGCTGCCGAAGTACCCGGGACTGCGCACGCATGCGCGCGCCATTGCCGATGGCGAGCGCGAGCATGGCGCCAGCGTCCATTTCGTCATCCCCGAACTGGACGCAGGCAATGTCATCGCCCAGGCGGTAGTGCCGGTATTGGCTGGCGACGACGTCGACTCCTTGTCGGCGCGTGTACTGGCGGTGGAGCACCCGCTGCTTGTGGCAGTCCTGCGCCTGGCCGTTTCCGGCCGCCTGGCTGAACAGGGGACAACCATCAGCGTTGACGGTCATCCCCTGTTTACAGCGCTGCGCTTAGATTCCGCCGGTGTTTTGCACGCTCACCACGTTCCCGGCGCCTCGCCTTCTGTGCCAGTCTGACGCCTCCGCGCGTCCCCGATCCAAGGTTCGATGAAGCCGATACTCCGCGTCCTGACTCTGCTGCTGTGCACCGCGGTTTCCGCTCCGGCGCTGGCGCTGGAGTCGTTCGTCGCCAATTACCAGGTGTTCAACGCCGGCAAGGCGCTGGGTGAGGCGACGATGCAGGTGGTGCCCGGCGACAGCGCCGGGCGCTGGCGCATCGACCTCAACATGCGCGGCACCCGTGGCCTGATGGGCCTGGCCGGCGTCAACGCGCAGCAGAGCACCGTATTCGAGATGGTTGGCGACGTGTACCGCCCGCTCAGCCAGAGCACGGTGCGCAAGGCATTGTTCGTCGGCAAGCAGATGACCGGCACCTACGACTGGGCCAGCCACTCGGCGCGCTGGACAGGCGACGTCAAGAAGAACCGGCGGGAGCCGGTGCCGCTGCGCGATGGCGACATGAGCGGATTGCTGATCAACCTGGCGATCATCCGCGACGCACAACCCGGTCGCACACTCGACTACCGCTTCGTCGACAACGGCCGCGCCCGCGATCAGCGCTATGCGGTCGCCGCCGATCTGGAAAGCGTCGCCGTCGATGGCATGAGCTTCAACGCCATGCGCGTCCAGCGCGTACAGGGCGGCAACGAGGAAACGGTGGTGTGGGTGGTCGATGGCGTGCCCACGCCGGTGCGCATACTGCAGCGTGAAAATGGCGAAGACACCTTCGACCTGCGCCTGGTCGACTACAAAGGAGCCCAATGATGGCCCCCAGCAAGACCACCACCACAACCCGCACGTCACGCGCGCGCCTGCACGGCCTGTTCGCCGCCGCGCTGCTGGCAGTGACCAGTGCCCCGGCGCTGGCGATCAAGCCGTTCACCGCTGACTACCAGGCCAGCTACATGGGCGTGGTCGGCAATGGCCGCATGACGCTCGTTGCCGACGGCGCCAACCGCTGGAAATACAGCCTCACCGTCACCGCGCCGCTGGCCGACCTGCGCCAGACCACGGTGTTCGAGGACAAGGGCGGGCAATGGCGTCCTCTGTCCGGCGTCGACACCGCCAAGGTGCTGGCCAAGGGCAAGACCAAGAACGCGACCTACGACTGGGGCCGCGGCGTCGCCACCTGGACCGGTGACGTCAAGCCCGACCGCGCCGGCCCGATCAAGCTGCAAAGCGGCGACCTGGATGCCCTGCTGATCAACCTGGCGATCGTGCGCGACCTGGCCGCCGGCAAGCCGATGAGCTACCGGATGGTCGAAGACGGCAAGGTCCGCGACCTCACCTACACGGTCGCCGGCAAGGAACAGATCACCGTCGCCGGCAAGCCGCAGCAGGCCACCAAGGTTGTCTCCACGCATGGCGACAAGCAGACCATCGCCTGGATCGTCGACGGCATGCCGGTGCCCGCGCGCATCCTGCAGCGCGACAAGGGCCAGGACGCAATCGACCTGCTAGTCCAGGCAGTGCGCTGATCCCGATAGGGAAGACGAGTACCCGGTGCGGACAAGGGCACCGTTTGACCGTCGCACGAAGACCCTGCCCCGCAGCGCCCGAGCGTCGTCCGTCGGGCCGGGGATTGCGGAGCAGTGGGCCATGGATGGCCCACGCCCCGCATAAAGACAGGATGTCGTCTGCGGGGCGTAGCGATCCCCGGCCCGGCGGACGACGCCCTCCCGAAGCCCGCCACGCCGCGCACCTCAAGCCATCACGCCATCACGCCATCACGCCTTAGCGTGCCAAGCCTTCAGCAGCGCAGTTTCCTGCTCCCGCGAGATACCTGCGCGCAGGGTCGCCTGGCGTTCGGCAGGCTGACTGCGGAACCACTCAAGCAACTGTGCAACCGTGGTATCGAACGGCCGATAGGTAAGCCCGGCCGCCACGGCGCGCGCATTGCTGACCGCACCGTAGCCCGCATACGGGCCACTCTTCGACGACACCCAGATCGGCAACTCGATCTTCTGCTCGTCGAGGAATTCCGCCGACACGTGCG
The DNA here is from genome assembly GCF_052113485.1 of Lysobacter sp. TAF61. Classification (NCBI taxonomy): domain Bacteria; kingdom Pseudomonadati; phylum Pseudomonadota; class Gammaproteobacteria; order Lysobacterales; family Lysobacteraceae; genus Lysobacter; species Lysobacter sp. TAF61. The sequence goes on along the minus strand of NZ_JBFRDH010000006.1, from coordinate 273,854 downwards.
TGTATGTGGGCTTCTTGCCGGTGACGCGTTCGCAGCCCTTGAGCATCGCCGCCATGCTCAGCGGATCCTTCGGCCCGACCGCATTGAACGTGCCGAACGTGCCCGCCTCGGCCAGGCGAATCATCCACTCGCCCAGATCGCGGCCGTCGATGATCTGCACCGGATCGGAACCGTCGCCGGGCACCAGCATCTCGCCGCCCTGCGCCACCCGGTGCGGCCAATAAGTGAAGCGATCGGTTTCGTCGCGCGGCCCGACGATGTAACCCGGGCGGACGATGGTGACGCGCTCACCGAACTGCTTGCGCGCCTCGGCCTCGCTCAATGCCTTGAGCGGACCGTACAGATGTTCGAGATCGGCGCGCAGCGACTCCTGCGTCTCGGCCATCGCGTCCTTGCCCTCGTACACCGCCAGCGGCGCATCCTCGGTGATGCCCGGATGGCTGCCGTCGGCATAGGCCGAGATGCTGGAAATGAAGAGGTAATGGCCGACGTTGCCCTTGAGCACGTTGCCGGCATCGCGCACCCAGAACGGCAGGCTGGTGGGGTTGTCGAGGCAGACGTCCCACTTGCGCCCCTGCAGCGACTTGAGATCGCCGGTGTTGCGATCGCCGAACAACTGCTCGACCTGGCCCGGCCATTCCGGCGACGGACGCTTGCCGCGGTTGAACAAGGTCACCTTGTGCCCGCGCGCAAGCGCGTAATTGACCTGGAACGGACCGGTAAAACCGGTGCCGCCAAGGATCAGGATATTGAGCGGCCTGGCTGCGCGCCCGATCGGTTTTGATGTGCTGGCCCGTGCCCACTGCGGCAGCGCGGCAGAGGCCGCGGCGAGTGCACCGAACTTGAGCAGGTCACGACGGGTGGTGGTCATGCGGACATTCCTGGCGAGTCGCCGGAATTCTTAGCACATCGGCAACGGATTGCATGTGCGATGCGGCATGGGCGACAGCATGGACCCCGGCGACGCGCAGCATCGCCAGGGCGGCAACGCCTCAGGGTTTGGGCGCTGCCGGCTGCATCGTCGTGCGGCAGTCCACGCGCAGCGTTTCGGTCGAGCCGCGCCACGAATAGGCACGGCATTCGCGCGGGCCTTCGTGGGTGACCTCAACCGTCACCGCATAGAACGACTGCAGCATCTCGCCCATCGTGACCTGGCCGTCGTTGTTCCAGTCCATCTGCTTGCGCTCGAGCCCGCGGGTGGCCGCAGAGCCGGTGAAGTGCAACCAGGCCACGACGCCCAGCAGCACCAGCACCAGGCCCAGCAGGGCCTTGCGACGGGTCGAGAACTTTCCGCGCGCGAGGATCACGGCGCCATCAACCGGCGATGCGGCGGATGGTTGCACCCAGCCCGGAGAACTTCTCTTCGAGGTTTTCGTAACCGCGGTCGAGGTGATAGATGCGATCGATGGTCGTGGAGCCTTCGGCCACCAGGCCGGCCAGCACCAGCGACGCCGACGCGCGCAGGTCGGTCGCCATCACCGGCGCCGCGGTGAGGCGCTCGACGCCGCGGATGATCGCGGTGTGGCCTTCGACGCGGATGTCCGCGCCCAGGCGCTGCAGTTCCGAGACGTGCATGAAGCGGTTTTCGAAGATCGTCTCGTTGATCACGCCGACGCCATCGGCGATGCAGTTCATCGCCATGAACTGCGCCTGCATGTCGGTCGGGAACGCCGGATGCGGCGCCGTGGTCAGGTCGACAGCGCGCGGGCGCTTGCCCTGCATGTCCAGCGTGATGCGGTCGCCTTCGATGTCGATCTGCGCGCCGGCCTGCTTGAGCTTGTCGATGACGGCATCGAGCGTGTCCGGACGCGCGCGGCGAACGGTGACGCGGCCGCCGGTCATCGCTGCGGCCACCAGGAAGGTGCCGGTCTCGATGCGGTCGGGAAGCACGTCGTGGCTGCCGCCGTGCAGGCGCTCGACGCCGTGGACGACGATGCGGCCGCTGCCGGCATGCTCGATGTTCGCGCCCAGCGCATTGAGGCAGTCGGCGAGGTCGACGATCTCCGGCTCCATCGCCGCGTTCTCGAGCACGCTGGTGCCTTCGGCGAGCACCGCTGCCATCAGCACGTTCTCGGTGCCGGTGACGGTGACCACGTCGAAGACGAAGCGCGCGCCCTTCAGGCGACCGTTGCGGTGGGCCTTGATGTAGCCGTTCTCGACGGTGATCTCCGCACCCAGTGCCTGCAGGCCCTTGATGTGCTGGTCGACCGGACGCGAACCGATCGCGCAACCGCCGGGCAGCGAGACTTCGGCGGCGCCGAACTTGGCCAGCAGCGGGCCGAGCACGAGCACCGAAGCGCGCATGGTCTTGACCAGCTCGTACGGGGCGACGTGGCTGTGCACCGTGGTCGGATCAACCACGATCCCGCGGCCGCGGCCGGGCTTGCCGTTGACGCTGATGGTGCCCTCGTCGACGGTGATGCCGGCGCCGAGCTCGCCCAGCAGCTTGGCCGTGGTGACCACGTCATGCAGGTGCGGCACGTTGCTGATCGACACCGGGCCGTCGGCCAGCAGCGTCGCGCACAGGATCGGCAGCACCGCATTCTTGGCGCCGGAGATCTGCACCTCGCCGTTCAGCGCGGCGCCGCCTTCTACTACGATCTTCTGCATGGTCTGGGTCTGGGTCTAGGTCTGGATGTGTGGATTCTGGAGAGGCAGCCGATCAGCCGATCAACTGGATTGTTGGCCGGCCTCTTCGGGTGTAACCGTCTTCAGCGCCAGCGCGTGGATCTCGCCGCCCATGCGCTCGCCCAGGGTCGCGTAGACCAGTCGATGGCGGGCCAGCGGAAGCTTGCCGCGGAACGCCTCGGCCACTACGGTGGCCTCGAAATGGACGCCGTCGTCGCCGCGCACGTCGGCGCGCGAGCCCGGCAGGCCCTGTTCGATCAGCTGGCGGATGGTCTCGGGATTCACGTAGCAGGGCCTCGGAGTGCATGCGGCCTGCGGCAGCGGGGCTGCGCGCGGTCTCGCGGTGGGCGGGAGCCCGGGCTTGACGGGCTTTTGGCGGATGAACCGCATAGAATTGATGGATTAGCCTAGCGGAAAGGCCCCCGGTCCGAAATGGCAAGCGTCCCGACCCCTGCCCAGCCCCACCCCATCCAGCCGTATGCCGATGATCCGGCGCAGCTCGCCGCCAGCGGCCGCCGCGTGTTCGAGATCGAGGCGCAGGCGCTCGCCGCCGTGGCCGAGCGAATCGATGGCGACTTCAGCGCGGCCTGCAAGCTGATCCTGGCCTCCAGCGGCCGCGTGGTCTGCACCGGCATGGGCAAGTCCGGCCACATCGCCCGCAAGATCGCCGCCACCCTGGCCTCGACCGGCACCCCGGCCTTCTACGTCCACCCGGGCGAGGCCGGCCACGGCGACCTGGGCATGATCACCGACGTCGACGTGGTCCTGGCGCTGTCCTACTCGGGCGAGAGCGACGAAGTGCTGATGCTGCTGCCGGTGCTCAAGCGCCAAGGCAACAAGCTGATCACCATGACCGGCCGTCCGCAGTCCTCGCTGGCGCGCGAGGCCGACGTGCACCTGGACGTCAGCGTCCCGGCCGAAGCCTGCCCGCTGGCGCTGGCGCCGACCTCCAGCACCACCGCCTCGCTGGCGCTGGGCGACGCACTGGCGGTGGCATTGCTGGATGCGCGCGGCTTCACCGCCGACGATTTCGCCCGCTCGCACCCGGCCGGCGCGCTTGGCCGACGGCTGCTGCTGCACATCGCCGACATCATGCATGCCGGCGACGACGTGCCCAAGGTCAGCGCAGACGCCAGCGTCAGCGAGGCCCTGATCGAGATGAGCCGCAAGCGCCTGGGCATGACGGCCGTGGTCGACGATGAGGGGCGCCTGCTCGGCCTCTATACCGACGGCGACCTGCGCCGCACGCTCGACGACGTCGGCGTCGACCTGCGCCACACCCGCATCGCCGAAGTCATGACGCGCTCGCCCAAGACGATCGATTCCGATTCGCTCGCGGTCGAGGCGGCGCAATTGATGGAGGCACACAAGATCAGCGGCCTGCTCGTGGTCGACGAGTCGCGGCGGGTCGTGGGCGCGCTGAATATTCATGACCTGTTGCGCGCCCGGGTGGTCTAAGGACCCATGACCTACAGCCACCTCAACGACTATCCGGCCGACATCCGCGAGCGCGCGACGCGCATCCGCCTGGCCTGCTTCGACGTCGACGGCACGCTCACCGACGGTCGTCTCTACTTCGACGGCGAGGGTCGCGAGCTCAAGGCCTTCCACGTCCATGACGGGCAGGGCCTGGTGCTGCTGCGGAAGTTCGGGATCACGGTCGCCTTCGTCACGGCACGCGCCAGCGAAGTGGCGCAGCGCCGCGCGGCCGACCTGGGCATCGCCGAAGTGCATACGGCCGTGGCGGACAAGCTCGCCTGCGTGCGCGACATCGCCGCGCGGCTGGGCATCGCCATGGACCAGGTCTCGTTCATGGGCGACGACCTGCCGGACCTGCGCGTCATGCTGCAGACCGGCCTGGCGGTGGCGCCAGCCAACGCCCATCCGTGGGTCGCCGGCCGTGTGCACTGGCGCACCAGCAGCCGTGCCGGGCACGGCGCGGCGCGCGAACTGTGCGACCTGCTGCTGGCCGCCCAGGGCCACGCGGAAACGCTACTGACGCAGGTCAGCAAGGTCGAAGGCGTCCGCGTCGAGGGCAACGCATGACCCGCCGCGGCCTGGTGATATTCCTGCTGCTGCTCGTCGGCGCGGTACTCAGCACCTGGGCCCTGTGGTCGCAGCGCGATCGCGACACGCGCTCCAGCGCCGCCAGCAACCGGCCCGACTACACCCTTCACGACTTCGAGCTGACCGTGCTCGACGAGCAGGGCCAGGAAGCGTTTACCCTGAAGGCCCCGAGGATGGACCGCGACCCGCGGGCGAAGACGCTGGATATCGCCACGCCGCTGTTCGTGATCCCGCCCAAGGCCGGAAGCAAGGCGACCCCGTGGGAGGTGCGCTCGCAGACCGGCTGGGTCAGCGAAAAAGGCGACGAGGTACGCCTGCGCGGCGACGTCAAGGCGCTCAGCAACAATGCCGACGGCAAGCCGGTGAGCATCGCCACCGACCACCTGAACGTTTTCCCGGACGACAAGCGCGCCACTTCGACCGCGAAGGTAACCGTGACCCAGCCGGGCTTTATACTGAACGGCCAAGGGCTGGAAGCCGACCTCGATGCCAAGCGCATCATCCTTCAATCCGACGTCAAGGCCCGCTATGACCGTTCAGTCCGCTAGCCTGCCGATGCTGCGCCTGGCCACCGTGCTGGCGACCGTGCTGGCGCTGGCTCCGGCCTGCGTGCTGGCCCGCACCAGCGATCGCAACAAGCCGATGGACATCGATGCCGGTCGCAGCGACTACTCGATGGACGACAGCAAGCCGACCACCCTCAGCGGCGGGGTGATCATCACCCAGGGCACCCTCGACATCCGCTCCACCCAGGCCGTGATCCATTCCGCCGGCGGCGACCCGGTACGGGCGGTGCTGACCGGCTCGCCGGTCACGCTCAAGCAGGAGCTCGACGACGGCAAGGCCATGAACGCGGTCGCCAGCAAGGTCGATTACGACCTCAAGAGCGAGATCGTCGTGTTCACCGGCGGCGTCAACATCCAGCAGCCCAGCGGCTCCATCGCCGGCGAGCGGGTGATCTACAACATGAAGACCGGCCAGGTGCAGGGCGGCGGCCAGGATGCCGGCCGGGTCAAGATCCGGATCATGCCCAAGAACGCGCAGGGAGGCGGCTGATGCTGGTCGCCCAGGGGTTGCGCAAGGCCTATCGTTCCCGCGAGGTCGTCAAGGATTTCGCCCTGACCCTGGATGCCGGCGAGGTTGTCGGCCTGCTCGGCCCCAATGGCGCCGGCAAGACCACCTGCTTCTACATGATCGTCGGCCTGGTCCCGGCCGATGCCGGGCAGATCGTGCTCGACGGCAAGGACATCACCTCCGAGCCGATGTACGCCCGCGCCAAGTACGGTGTCGGCTACCTGCCGCAGGAGCCGTCGGTCTTCCGCAAGCTCAGCGTCGCCGACAACATCCGCCTGGTGCTGGAACTGCGCGAGGACCTCGACAAGGCCGGGCGCGAGCGCGAACTGGCCAGCCTGATGGACGAACTGCAGGTCACCCACGTCTCCGGCCAGATCGGCGCGAGCCTCTCGGGCGGCGAACGCCGCCGCGTCGAGATCGCCCGCGCGCTCGCGGCCAAGCCCAGGCTGATGCTGCTCGACGAGCCCTTCGCCGGCGTCGACCCGATTTCGGTCGGCGAGATCCAGCGAATCGTGCGCCACCTCAAGAATCGCGGCATCGGTGTGCTGATCACCGACCACAACGTTCGCGAAACCTTGGGTATTTGCGATCGGGCGTATATTCTCAACGAAGGTGGCGTGCTCGCGCAGGGAGCACCCGACGCGCTGCTTGCAAATCCCGACGTCCGACGCGTTTATCTGGGTGAAACCTTCCGGCTTTGATTTCAAGCCGATGAAGGATGTGGTGCGCAGCACGCGCACCACGACGAACGCGGCACGGCCGTCGACCTCCCCCGGTCGCGTTAGTCTCAGACAATGAAGCCCCGCCTCCAAGCCGCACTAGGACAACAGCTGGTGATGACACCGCAGTTGCGTCAGGCGATCCGCCTGCTGCAATTGTCGGCAGTCGAGCTTGAAGCTGAACTGGCGGCTGCGGTGGAGAGCAATCCGCTGCTGGACTGGACCGAAGTCGCGATCAGCGTCACCAATGGCAATGGCGCAAGCGATTCGTCGTCGCACGAAGACAGCAGCGAGCACCTGCCGCCCGAGGCCGAATGGGGCAGCAACGACGGCGAGCCCTGGTACGAGCGCATCGGCCCGGCCGACAGCGATGACGATGCCCCGGTTGCCGAACAGGTCGCCGAGTCCGACACGCTGCACGACCATTTGCTGTGGCAGTTGCACCTGAGCCCGCTGTCGCCGCGCGACCGCCTGATCGGCGTGGCCCTGATCGAAGCCATCGACGACGACGGCTACCTGCGCGAGCCGCTGGATTCGATCGCCGAATCGCTGGCGCCGGCCGTGGAGGCCAGCGAGGAAGAGATCACCACCGTGCTGCACCAGGTGCAGCAGTTCGACCCGGTCGGGGTCGGTGCGCGCAGCCTGGGCGAATGCCTGCGCCTGCAGCTGGCGCAGTTCGCCATCGAAACCCCGGGCAAGGCCCTGGCCCACCAGCTGGCCAACGGCCCGCTGGAGCGGCTGCCGAAAGTCGGTGTCGCCGGCCTCGCCAGCGAGATGCGCCTGGAGCTGGGCGAGGTCGAGACCGCGGTGCACCTGCTGCGCTCGCTCGATCCGCGGCCCGGCGCGCAGATCGGCGCCATCGCCAGCGACACCTACATCGCCCCGGACCTGGTCATCTGGCGCCAGCACGGCCTGTGGCGGGTCGCGCTGGCCGACGGCATGCGTCCGCGCATCGCGATCCATCGCGGCTACGAGAGCATGGTGCGCCATGCCAGCGGCACCGATGCCAGCTATCTGCGTGGACACCTGCAGGAAGCGCGCTGGCTGCTCAAGAGCCTGGAAGCGCGTGGCGAGACATTGATCAAGGTCGCCCGTTGCCTGCTCAAGCAACAGGCGGCGTTCCTGGAATTTGGCGACAGCGCGCTGAGGCCGCTGACGCTGCGCGAAGTCGCGGCCGAAGTCGGGCTGCACGAATCCACCGTCTCGCGCGCAATCGCACGCAAGTACGCACGCACGCCACGCGGCACGGTGCCATTGCGCGCCTTCTTCGCCTCGGGGATCGATACGGGCGCGGGCGGCGAAGCGTCCAGCACCGCGATCCAGTCGATGATCCGGCGCCTGATCGAGGCCGAGAACCCGCGCAAGCCCCTGTCCGATGCGCGCCTGGCCGAAACGCTCAAGGCAACGGGCGTGCCAGTGGCGCGACGCACCGTCGCCAAGTACCGCGAGGCCATGAGCATCCCCTCGTCGCAGGACCGCGTGCGCATCGGCTGAATTGCGCAGCGCGCGTTAAAGATTCGCTGGGTGTTTGATGGTTTCAGCCAAAACCATCGACGGATCAAGGCCTTCCGGCCCACATTGGCCAAACTGCGAACGGTGGCCACTTGCACATCGCACCGGTCGTGCCATCCTGTCTTCCCGTTGCGACGTAAAGGAGGTCTCCGATGCGTATCGAAACCTACGGCCAGCAAATCGAAGTCACACCGGCTCTGCGTGACTACGTTGAATCCAAGCTGGCCCGACTGGAACGGCATTGCGAACAGGCTTTCGACGTCCGCACACAGCTCAGCCTGGACAAGCCCAATCACCGCGCCAAGGCCACCGTCAACATTGCTGGCCGCACCCTTCACGCCGACGCCGCTGCCATCGACATGTATGCCGCGATCGACCTGCTTTCCGACAAGCTCGACCGCCTGCTCAAGGAACACCGCAGCAAGGTCGTCGATCACCACCGCGGCGAGAGCGCCGCACGCAGCGACAGCTTCGGCTGACCCTTCCCACTCCATGCCCCTGGATGAATCGTTGAGTGCGACCGCGGTCGCGCACCTTGTCCAGTACATCCGTTCGTGCGGGCGCATTGCGCCCGCCGGACGACCTCGCCTGAGGCCCGCATGAGCACGAGCATCAGCGCAGGGGAACTGTTCGAACAACAACGCGATCGCCTCAGCCTGCGCTGGCTTGCCGGGCAGCAGGGCGAGCGGCGCGTGCTGGAGTCGGTCAACACCGTGGCGCGGCGGCCCTCGCTCGCCGGCTATCTCAACGCCATCTACCCGAACAAGGTGCAGATCCTGGGCACCGAGGAACTGGCCTGGCTGGATGCGCTCGATTCGCGCCTGCGCTGGGAGACGATCGAGAAGATCATCCAGTTCCGGCCGCTGGCGCTGGTGATCAGCAAGGACCAGACCTGCCCGGAAGACCTGCGCATCGCCGCGCAGGAAAGCCAGACGCCGCTATGGGTGTCGCCGCGGCGCGGGCACGAACTGCTCAACCACCTGCAGTACCACCTCGCGCGCACGCTGGCGCCGCGGGTGACGCTGCACGGTGTGTTCATGGAGATCTATTCGATCGGCGTGCTGATCACCGGCGAGTCGGGTTCGGGCAAGAGCGAACTGGCGCTGGAACTGGTCACGCGCGGCCATCGCCTGGTCGCCGATGACGCGCCGGAGTTCACCCAGATCGCACCGGACGTGCTCGACGGCACGTGCCCGGACATGCTCCAGGACCTGCTCGAAGTGCGCGGCCTGGGCGTGCTCAATATCCGCCAGATGTTCGGCGACACCGCGGTGAAGAACAACAAGTACCTGCGCCTGATCGTGCACCTGGCCAAGCCGATGACCGAGCCCAAGCCGATGGGCATCGAGCGCCTCACCGGCGACAGCGGCGTGCGCCGCGTGCTCGACCTGGACGTTCCGATGATCACCTTGCCGGTCATGCCCGGCCGCAACCTGGCCGTGCTGACCGAAGCGGCGACGCGCCTGCACAGCCTGCGCATGAAAGGCCTGGACCCGGCGGCGGCGTTCATCGCGCGCCACAGCAATTTCCTCGAACGCGGCGACTCCTGACGTCGCGCGACGCCACCATCAACGCGCCACCACCAAAGACTCCGGCCCATGAGCGAAACACCCACCTCTTCCCTGGTCATCGTCAGCGGCATGTCCGGTTCGGGCAAGTCGGTGGCGCTGAAGACCTTCGAGGACCTGGGCTACTTCTGCGTCGACAACCTGCCGGCAGACCTGCTGCCGCAGTTCGTCGCCAGCGTGCAGCGCGCCGACGAGGGCGCGCCGGCCAAGCTCGCGGTGAGCATCGATGTTCGCAACCGCCACAACGACCTGAGCAACATCCCCGAATGGCTGTCGGCGGTGGGTGCGCTCGGCCTGGATCCGAAGCTGGTGTTCTTCGATGCCTGCGACGCGGTCGTGCTCAAGCGCTATGCCGATACGCGCCGTCGCCATCCGCTCAGCCACCTGGGTTTGTCGCTGGCCGATGCGATCTCGCTGGAACGCCAGGTGCTCAAGCCGCTGCGCTCGATTGCCGATGCCGTCGTCGACACCAGCGAGCTCAACGTCCACCAGCTGCGCCGGCAGGTCATCACCGAGTTCGGCATCGGTGGCGACACCGGCATGTCGTTGTTGTTCGAATCGTTTGCGTACCGGCGCGGCGTGCCGGCCGATGCCGACTTCGTGTTCGATGCGCGGGCCCTGCCCAACCCGCATTGGGATCCGGTGCTGCGCCCGCTGTCGGGCCGCGATGCCGCGATCGGCGACTACCTGGAAGCGCAGCCGGATGTGAACCTGTTCGCCAACCAGATCAGCCAGTTCCTCGACACCTGGTTGCCGCGCCTGCATGTCGACAGCACGCGAAGCTACGCCACCATCGCATTCGGCTGCACCGGTGGCCGGCATCGCTCGGTATACCTGGCCGAGCGCCTTGCCGAACACGCGCGCAAACAGGGCTGGGAAGAAGTCGCGGTGCACCACCGCGAACTCGACTGACGCTGCCGCAAGCGCATCGGCGCGTCTGGATCGCGCAGTGAATCCTCCTGCGAATCCCCCAGTGAATCTTCCAGTGAATCCCCGCTGACTTCGTATCGCGTCGCAACGGCGCATCACGAAAATTTTGCGAGTTGCTTGCATCCATCTCCCACCGATGGCGGTACGGTCGGGTTGCGGTGCGCGGCACCGTGAAACGGAGACAACCCTCATGAGATCGAAACCGTCCCATCCGACAATCGGCGCCCTCGCGCTGGTGCTGATGTCCACGGCACTGGCCATGAGTGGCTGCCAGAAGACCGAAACCACTACGCCGGCACCCGTGGAGACACCACCGCCCGAGACGCCGCCTCCGGCCGAGGCGCCACCTGCCGATACGACCACGCCACCGGCGACGACACCCGAATCCGGCGCGCCGACACCCCCGCCCGCGGAAGGCTCGGAGACCCCGCCGAAGGACGACACCACCCCGCCGTCGCACTGATCCCCCAGCTCCAGCGACGGCCCCCGCGGTCGCCCCGACCGCCAACCGCGGCCCGCAGCAATGCGGGCCGCTTCTTTTTGCGCACAACGCTTCCGGCCCGTCACCCGGCTCTGCTAATTTGATCGCATGGCCGTCGGCATCCTCCTGATCACCCATGAAGGCATTGGCAACGCGCTGCTCGCGGTGGCCGGGCGCCTGATGCGTCCATTGCCGCTGAAGACCGAAGCCCTGGAGGTCCCGTTCGACGGCGACCCCGATGCACTGCTGCCACTGGCCAGCGCCGCACTGCGCCGGGTCGATGGGGGCGAAGGCGTGCTGGTGCTGACCGACCTGTATGGCGCGACCCCGAGCAACCTCGCAGCCAAGGTCGCCCGCCTGGGCACTCCGGTTCGCCGCGTGTCCGCGCTGAGCCTGCCAATGCTGCTGCGTGTGATGAACTACGCCGACCTGACCCTGGACGAGCTGCCCGCCGTGGCCGCCGCCGGTGCGCGCAACGGCGTCATCGTGGATGAGGCGTGAGGCGAGGAACCGGCGATGATCGAACACGAACTGACCGTCTCCAACCGCCTGGGCCTGCACGCGCGCGCGACCGCCAAGCTCGTGCAGGCACTGTCGGGATTCCGCAGCAGCGCCACGCTGACCGCCAAGGGTCGTGAGGTCAACGCCAAGAGCATCATGGGCGTGATGTTGCTGGCGGCCGGACAAGGCACCCTGGTCAAGCTGCGGGTCGAGGGCGAGGACGAGGCCAGCGCCGCGGAAGCTGTGATCTCGCTGTTCGAGCGGCGCTTCGACGAAGATAGCTGAGCAAGGCTGGACCGGGGCACCGGAATGAGGAACTGAGGACGCGGCCCTTGCCGTATTCCCGCTTCACCAGCGTGAGGACTGGATCGCCGCACCCACTGGAGCAACGCAATGAGGCAGGAGTTCAACGGACACGGTGCATCGCGCGGAAGCGCCCTCGGCCGCGCCCGTGTCCGCCTGCCGCACGTGCTCGAAGTACTCGAGGAGCACATTCCCGCCAAGGCCGTCGAAGGCGAGGTCGCGCGTCTGCACGCCGCCATCGCCACCGTCCGCAACGAGATGTTCGCCCTGCGCGAGCGCCTGCATGGCGCACTGGTGCATGAGGTCGGCGAGTTCCTCGACCTGCACAGCCTGCTGCTCGACGACCCGGAACTGCTCAACGGCCTGGACGAGCTGATCCGCACCGGCCGCTACTCCGCCGACTACGCTTTGCGCCTGCAGCGCGACCGCATCGCCTCGGTCTTCCAGACCATGGACGATGCCTATTTCCGCAGCCGCGTCGACGACATCGACCAGGTCATCGGCCGCGTCCACGCGGCCCTGCACCGCCACGACAGCAGCATCTCCGGTGTCGCCGGGGAAATCCTGGTCACCGACAACGTCGCCCCCGCCGAACTGGTGCAGCTGCAGGCACAGGGCGTGATGGCGATCGTGACCACCGCCGGCAGCGTGCTGTCGCACAGCGCGATCCTCGCGCGCAGCCTGCACCTGCCGTACGTGGTCGGCGCCGCGCAGGCACTGCAGCGGATCAACGATGGCGACGTGCTGGCCGTCGACGGCGCCAGTGGCCGGGTGGTGCTGGAACCGGACGCCAACGACCTGCGCTCGCACCGCGGCCGCGTCCGCGAGCTCGCCCGCGAGCGCAAGCAGCTGCACCGCCTGCGGCGCGAGCCGACGCGGACCACCGATGGCGTCGACATCAAGCTGTTCGCCAACGCCGAGTCCCGCGACGATGTCGCCGAAGCGCACGCGCTCGGCGCCGCCGGCGTCGGCCTGTACCGCACCGAGTTCCTGTTCCTGCAGCGCAACGAGCTGCCCGACGAGGACGAGCAGTTCCGCGTCTACCGCGATGTCGTCCTGGGCATGACCGGGCGCACGGTGACCATCCGCACGCTCGACCTGGGCGCCGACAAGGCCGACCGCACCGGACTGGCCCTGCGCGACGAACCCAACCCGGCGCTGGGCCTGCGTGGCATTCGCCTGTCGCTGGCGCGCGCGGGGCTGCTGGAGTCGCAGCTGCGTGCGCTGGTGCGTGCCTCCGGCTACGGTCCGCTGCGCATCCTGCTGCCGATGATCAGCAGCCGCGAAGAGGTGCGCGCGGTGCGCAGCATGCTCAAGCGCGTCACCGCCCGGCTGCGCGAGGAAGGCCACGAAGTGGCCGAGCAGGTGCCGCTGGGCGCGATGATCGAAGTGCCGGCGGCAGCCATCGCCCTGCCCACCTTCATCGGCGCGGTCGACTTCCTGTCGATCGGCACCAACGACCTGGTCCAGTACCTGCTCGCCGCCGACCGCAACAACGAAGCGCTGGTCAATCTCTACACGCCGTTGCATCCGGCAGTGATCCGCCTGGTCCGCGACGTGATCCGCCTGGGCGAGTCCAAGGGCAAGCCGGTCGCGGTGTGCGGCGAAATGGCCGGCGATCCGCATTTCGCGCCGATGCTGCTGGCGCTGGGCCTGACCGAGTTCAGCCTGCACCCGGCGACGCTGCTGGAACTGCGCCGCACGATTCGCCACTGCGACCTGGGCCAGTTGAAGGCCAATGCGGCGGCGCTGCTGCGCGCGCGCGACCGCACGGCGATCGAGGAATGGATCCACGCCAACGCGCCAGCGGTGTAGACGCTGGCGCGTCGCCTGCTCCGCATTCGCAGGGGTGGGCTTATCGGCCGCCAGGGGCGATAATGCGCGCCATGAACGCCTAGCCCTGTCGCGCCATCGTGGTGCGATGCGCCACCGGAAGCCCCGCATGGCCGAAGCCGTCCGCCACGACAAGACCGCACGACAGCTGCGCCTGCTTTCCGATGCGCTCGACAGCGGTCGCCTGGGTCCGGTGCGGCGGCTGGTCAATACGCTCTCCCCCGCCGAGATCGGCAACCTGCTCGAATCGCTGCCGCCGGCCAAGCGCACGATCGTGTGGGGCCTGGTCGATGCCGAGGACGACGGCGAGGTGCTGGTCCACGTCGGCGACGAAGTGCGCGAGAGCCTGCTGGCGGAGATGGACCCGGACGAGATCATCGCCGCGGCCTCCGACCTGGAAATCGACGACCTTGCCGACCTGGTCGAGGACCTGCCCGACACGGTCATCGATGAAGTCCTCAAGTCGATGGACCGCGAGAACCGCGAGCGCCTGGAGCAGGTGCTGTCGTACCCGGAGGACACCGCCGGCCGCCTGATGAACCCCGACGTGGTGACGGTTCGCACCGACACCACGGTCGATGTCGTGCTGCGCTACCTGCGCCTGCGCGGCGAGCTGCCCGAGCACACCGACCACCTGTACGTGGTCAGCCGCCGCCACCAGTACCTGGGCCGGCTGGCGCTGGCGGCGTTGCTGACGCACGAACCGGGCACGCCGATCAACAAGCTGATCGACGACGAACAGGGCGCCATCGACGTCGAGGAATCGGCGAACGAAGTCGCGCGCAAGTTCTCCGACCATGACTGGCTCAGCGCGCCGGTGGTCGACGACAACAACATCCTGCTCGGCCGCATCACCATCGACGACGTCGTCGACATCATCCGCAACCAGGCCGAGCATCAGGCCCTTAGCGCGGCCGGCCTGGACGAGGACGAAGACCTCTTCAGCCCGGTCTGGCGCGCTATGCGCCGGCGCCTGATCTGGCTGTCGATCAACCTCGGCACGGCCTTCCTGGCCGCGAGCGTGGTCGGCGAGTTCGCCGACACCATCGACAGGCTGGTGGCGCTGGCGGTGCTGATGCCGATCGTGGCCGGCATGGGCGGCAACGCCGGCACCCAGGTGCTGGCGCTGATGGTGCGCGGGCTTGCCCTGGGCCAGGTCGGCGCGGCGAACGTGCGCACGCTGCTGTGGAAGGAAGCGCGCGTGGCCCTGCTCAACGGCCTGGTGCTGGGGACGCTGCTGGCGCTGATCGTGCTGCTTTGGTTCCACAGTGTCGGACTGTCGCTGGTGATCGGCGTCGCCTTGACCCTCAACCTGCTGTTCGCGGCAGTGGCGGGCGTCCTGGTGCCGGTGACGCTGCGACGCGCGGGCTTCGACCCGGCGCTGGCCAGCGGCATCTTCCTGACCACCGTTACCGACGTCATGGGGTTCTTCACCTTCCTCGGCCTGGCGACGCTCATCCTGCTGCGCTAGCGCTGCTGCGGTAGCCCTGCCCTGCTGACGTTGCTGCGTCTTCGCATCCGGAGGCTTGTCGATGTCGAACGTGTCCCGACTGTTCGTGCTGCTGTGTCTGGCCCTGACCACCGCCTGCGCGCACCGGCCAGCGCGCGAAGCCGGTGGGCGCTTTGTCGAGCGCGAGCTGCAGATGGGAGGCGCCACGCACCGCTACCAGGTGTTCGTGCCCTCGGCGCAGGCCGGCGGCCGCCATCCGCCGGTGATCCTGTTCCTGCACGGCTCCGGCGAGCGCGGCAGCGACAACCGGAAGCAGACCGAGGTGGGCCTGGGGCCGTACCTGCGCAAGCATCTGCCCGACTTCCCGGCGATCGTGGTGATGCCGCAGTCGCCCGAGGGCCAGTCGTGGGACGGCGCCAATGCACGCATGGCGTTGGCCGCGCTCGATGCGAGCGTGCGCGAATTCGATGGCGACAAGGACCGAATCGTCCTGACCGGCTTGTCGCGCGGCGGCTACGGCGTGTATGAGCTGGCGTTGATGGAGCCGCTGCGATTCGCCGCGCTGGTGCCGGTCTGCGGCGGCATCACCCAGCCGCCGGGCGTGCCAGAACGGCTGCAGGTCGAGGGCGTGGCGCAGGCGCCGGATCCGTTCGTGGCCGCTGCGCAGCGATTGCAGCACCTGCCGATGTGGCTTTTCCACGGCGCAGAGGACGCCGCGGTCACTCCGGACCAGTCACGGCACATGGCCGAGGCGCTGCGCCGGGTCGGCGCGAATGTGCGCTACAGCGAGCTGGCCGGCGTGGGGCACGACGTGTGGGATCGGGCGTATGCGATGCCGGAGCTGTGGGCTTGGGTGTTTGCGCAGCGGCGGCGTTAGGCGCTTCCTTCGACTTCGCTGCGCTACGCTCAGGACGAACGGTCACAACGGCGGCTACCGCACACCGTTACCACACACCGTTCGTCCTGAGCGCACGCGACCACCACACGCCGTTCGTCCTGAGCGCAGGCGCACAGCGCCGAAGTCGAAGGACCGTCAGCCGCGCAGCAACGCCTCCAGCACCGCCATCCGCACCGCCACGCCGTTGCTCACCTGGCGCAGGATCAGCGACTGCGGGCCGTCGGCGACTTCGTCGGTGATCTCGACGCCGCGGTTGATCGGGCCCGGATGCATCACCACGGCGTCGCCCGCCGCACGCTTGAGGCGCGAGGCAGTCAGGCCGTAGGCGCGATGGTAATCGTCGAGCGAGGCGATCAGACCTTCTTCCATTCGCTCGCGTTGCAGGCGAAGCATCATCACGGCGTCGACGCCTTCCAGCGCGGCATCGAGATCATGCGAAACGTTGCAGCCCTGCAGCGTGCCGTCGTCGGGCAGCAGCGAGGCCGGGCCGCAGACGCGGATGTCGTCGGTGCCCAGCGCGCGCAGTGCCTGCAGGTCGGAGCGGGCAACGCGCGAATGCTTCACGTCGCCGACGACGAGCACTTTCAGCTTCGAGAAATCGGCGCCCTTGGCCTGGCGCAGCGTCAGCATGTCGAGCAGGCCCTGGGTCGGGTGCGCGCTGCGGCCGTCGCCGGCGTTGACCAGCACGGTGCCGTCATTGACGTGCGCCGACAGGCCCGCGACAGCACCGTCCTCGTGGTGGCGCACGACGAAGCCGCGCACGCCCATCGCCTCGAGGTTCTTGAGCGTGTCGAGCGCGGTCTCGCCCTTGCGCGTCGACGAGGTCGAGGCATCGAAGTTGATGACGTCCGCGCCCAGCCGCTGCGCCGCCAGCGTGAAGCTCATGCGCGTGCGCGTGGACGGCTCGAAGAACAGCGTGCACACGGCGATGCCGTCGAGCGCGCGGCGGTCGTAATGGCCTTCGGCGAAGGCCTGCGCGCGCACCAGCAGTGCATCGAGCGTGCCGCGTTCGAGGTCGTGCAGGGTCAGCAGATGGCGCGGCAGGTGCGTGTGTGGTGCGTTCATGGGTCGCTGTGCAATTGGGAAAGATCGAGGGCGTCGTCCGGCGCGGCCAGCCAGCGCTCGATGATGACCGCCGCGGCCACTGCATCGAGTGCCTCGGCGTCGCGGCGGCGCTTGCGGCCCTCGGCGCGGTCGGAGGCGAAGCGCTGTGCGGCCTCGATCGAACTCATGCGCTCGTCCACCAGCACCACCGGCAGTTTGTAGCGCGCGTGCAGTTCGCGGGCGAAGGCATGGGCGCGCAGGCGGATGGGCTGATCGCCACCGTCCAGGCTCATCGGGTCGCCGACGATCAGGCCATCGGGCCGCCACTCGCTGCGCAGCCGGTCGATCGCGGCCCAGTCGGGGCCGTGGCCGTGCACATCGATCACCGCCAGCGCGCGTGCGCCGTGACCGAACGCGCTGGCGACGGCGACACCAATGCGACGTGCGCCGACATCGAAGCCGAGCACGGTGCCGTCGCGCCGGATCGGTGACGGCTTGTCCGCGGCGCCTACCATCAGGCGTGCCCGGAGTAGTCGGCCAGGTACGCGAAATCGACGCCGATGCGTCCTGCCGCAGCCTGCCAGCGCGCATCCAGCGGCAACTTGAACAGCAGTTCGGCATCGGCCGGCGCGGTCAGCCAGTCGTTCTCGGTCAGTTCCTGCTCGAGCTGGCCCGAACCCCAGCCGGCGCAGCCAAGCGCAACGATGGCGTTGTCGGGGCCGTCGCCGCGCGCCATCGCTTCGAGGATGTCGCGCGACGTGGTCAGGAACAGGCGTTCGGTGATCGCCAGGGTGGAGTCCCACTGCGAGCCGCCGTCGTGCAGGACGAAGCCGCGTTCGGGGTGGACCGGGCCGCCGGCCAGGACGATCTGCGACAGCAGCGACGGGTCGCCGCCTTCCAGGCCCATCTGGCCGAAGACCTCGCCCAGGGTGTACTCGGAGGGACGATTGACCACCAGGCCCATCGCACCGTCGGAATCGTGCTGGCAGATCAGCGCGACGCTGCGCGCGAAGTTCGAATCGGCCAGGGCCGGCAGCGCGATCAGCAGCTGGTTGGCAAGTGGCGTGGGAGTCACTGACATGGCCAACATTCTAGCCCGCGATTCCTTATGCGTGCCTCCCGATGCGTGCCGCCCCGGCTCGGGCGTAGGATGGCGACTTTCCCTGTCTCGCCGGCCGCCGCCATGACAGCTTCGAACCTGACCGCATCTTCCCTTCACGCCTTCCGCCTGCGCGGCCTCGCCGTCGCCTGCCTGGCCACCCTGGCCCTCGTCGCCTGCAAGCCGCAAGCCCCGCAGGAGCCGGCCAAACCGGCTGCGCAGGCCGCGGCCACGCCTGCCGCGGGCTACGCCGCCGCGCACGCCGGCGACTATGCGGTGGTGCCGCTCAAGGCCGACCTGTCGGCCTTCGACGATGCCGGCAAGCGCATGATCGCCAAGCTCGTTCAGGCCAGCGAAGTGATGAACGACATCTTCTGGAAGCAGTCCTGGGATGGCGACCGCGCCGCCCTGCTGGCGCGCGCGACGGACCCGGCCACGCGTGAACTGGTCGAGATCAACTTCGGCCCCTGGGACCGCCTCAACGAAGACACGCCGATGATCGACGGCATCGGTCCGCGCCCGCCGGGCGGTCCGTTCTATCCGGCCGACATGAGCAAGGCCGAGTTCGAAGCGGCGTCGTTGCCCGACAAGACGTCCAACTACACGCTGCTGCGCCGCGAGAACGGCAAGCTGGTGACGGTGCCCTACCACCAGGCCTACCAGGCCGATCTCGAACGCGCCGCCGCACTGCTGCGCGAGGCGGCCGCGCTGAGCGCCGACAAGGGCTTCGCCGACTACCTGGGCATGCGCGCCAAGGCGCTGCTGGACGACGACTTCCGTCCCAGCGACATGGCATGGATGGACATGAAGACCAACCCGGTCGACATCGTCATCGGGCCGATCGAAACCTACGAGGACCAGCTGTTCGGCTACAAGGCCGCCTACGAGGGGCTGGTGCTGGTCAAGGACATCGAGTGGAGCCGCAAGCTCGCCCGCTTCGCCAGTTTCCTGCCGGCGCTGCAGAAGGGCCTGCCGGTGGAGGGCAAGTACAAGGCCGAAGTGCCGGGCTCGGCAGCGGACCTCAACGCGTACCAGATCGTCTACTACGGCGGCAACGCCAACGTCGCCGCCAAGACCATCGCCATCAACCTGCCCAACGACGAAGAGGTGCAGCTGGCCAAGGGCACGCGCAGGCTGCAGCTGGAGAACGTGATGAAGGCGAAGTTCGACGCCATCCTCACCCCGATCGCGAAGGAACTGATCGCCTCCGACCAGCTCCAGCACGTCACCTTCGACGCCTTCTTCGAGGACGTGATGTTCCATGAGGTCGCGCACGGCCTGGGCATCAAGAAGACCCTCGACGGCAAGGGCACGGTCGACGAGGCGCTGAAGGAATACTCGTCGAGCTTCGAGGAAGGCAAGGCAGACATCCTCGGCCTGTACATGATCGATGCGCTCAGCCGCAAGGGCGAACTGGAAGAAAGCAAGCTCCAGGACGGCTATGTGACCTTCCTCGCCGGCATCCTGCGCTCGGTGCGCTTTGGCGCCAGCGACGCGCACGGCAAGGCCAACATGGTGCGCTTCAATTTCTTCGCCGAGCAGGGCGCCTTCAGCCGCGACCCGGATGGCCGCTACCGCGTCGATTTCGAGAAGATGCGCGCCGCCATGAACGCGCTCAGCGCCAAGCTGCTCAAGGTGCAGGGCGATGGCGACTATGCCGAGGCCAAGCGCATGACCGAGACGCTGGGCATGATCAAGCCGGAGCTGGCCGCAGACCTGGGACGGCTGAAGGACGCGAAGATTCCGGTGGATATCCGCTTCGAGCAGGGGCTCGGCGTGCTGGGACTGGAACAGTACGTGCAGAAGCAATAACCGCCCCCCTCACCGTTCGTCCTGAGCGTAGCGCCGTGGGCGCGAAGTCGAAGGATGTGTTGATCCGATGCACTTCCGCCCGCTCATCCTTCGCCTTCGGCGCTTCGCGCCAACGCTCAGGACGAACGGCGCCACTTGACCTTTGATCGCAGAACCATGTCCACCTATTGCGACCACGCCCCCGGCCATCCGCTGCACGGGCCGTACCACGACCGCGAGTACGGCTTTCCGCAGCGCGAAGATGCGGTCCTGTTCGAACGGCTGGTGCTGGAGATCAACCAGGCCGGCCTGAGCTGGGAAACGATGCTGCGAAAGCGCGAGGGCTTCCGCAGCGCCTATGACGGCTTCGAAGTCGACAAAGTCGCCGCCTATGGCGAAGCCGACCGCACGCGCCTGCTCAACGACGCCGGCATCATCCGCAACCGCCTGAAGGTGGACGCGGCGATCCATAACGCCAAGGTCATCCAGCAACTGCGCCAGGCGCACGGAAGCTTCGCGCAGTGGCTCGACGCCAACCGGCATGTCGATGGCAAGCGCCGCGACAAGGCCGACTGGGTGAAGCTGTTCAAGAAGACCTTCCGGTTTACCGGTGGCGAGATCACCGGCGAGTTCCTGATGAGCCTGGGGTACCTGCCCGGTGCGCATCGCGACAGCTGTCCGGTGCAGGCACGGATCGTCAAGCTCAAGCCGCCGCTGGATCCGCCGTGGCGGCGGAAAGATTGATCGCCGCGATCAGCGCACTTCCGCGACCTCGATGCCGTCCATGCCCGCCGCCAGCGTCTTGGCGTCGCCGCCCTGGGCCAGCTTGATGCGCAGGCGCACCTCGTTCTGCGAATCGGCGTAACGCAGCGCGTCCTCGTAGCTGATCTCGCCGGCCTGGTACAGCTCGAACAGGCTCTGGTCGAAGGTCTTCATGCCCAGTTGCACGGACTCCTTCATCACTTCCTTGATCTTGTGGATCTCGCCGTCGCGGATGTAGTCCTGCACCAGCGGCGTGCCGAGCAGGATTTCCATCGCCACGCGCCGACCCTTGCCGTCCGGCGTCGGAATCAGCTGCTGCGCGACCACGCCCTTGAGGTTCAGCGACAGGTCCATCAACAACTGATGGCGGCGGTCTTCCGGGAAGAAGTTGATGATGCGGTCCATCGCCTGGTTGGCGTTGTTGGCGTGCAGCGTGCACAGCACAAGGTGGCCGGTTTCGGCGAAGGCGATGGCATGGTCCATGCCCTCGCGGGTACGCACCTCGCCGATCATGATCACGTCCGGCGCCTGGCGCAGCGTGTTCTTCAGCGCCGCGTCCCAACTGTCGGTGTCGATGCCGACTTCGCGCTGGGTGATGATGCAGCCCTCGTGCTTGTGCACGAACTCGATCGGGTCCTCGATGGTGATGATGTGGCCGGTCGAGTTGAGGTTGCGGTAGCCGATCATGGCCGCCAGCGACGTCGACTTACCCGTACCGGTCGCACCGACGAAGATGATGATGCCGCGCTTGGTCATCGCCAGCGTCTTGATCACCGGCGGCAGGTTGAGCTCTTCGACGGTCGGGATCTTGGTCTCGATCCGGCGCAGCACCATGCCGACCTGGTTGCGCTGGTAGAAGCAGCTGACGCGGAAGCGGCCGACGCCGGCCACGCCGATCGCGAAGTTGCACTCGTGGGTCTTTTCGAACTCCTCGCGCTGCTGCGGCGTCATCACGTTGAGGACGAGGTCGCGGCTCTGCTGAGGCGTCAGCGGGTTCTGCGTGATCGGCGAGATCTTGCCGTGGACCTTCATCGACGGCGGCATGCCGGCGGTGATGAACAGGTCCGACGCCTTCTGATGCGCCATCAGCTTGAGGAACGAGGTGAAATCGATGCTGCCGCCGGTGCTGCTGCTCATGCGTTACTCCAGTGCCGCCAGGCTCCCCAGCCGGTGCGGCGTGTGACTGATGGAACTGCCCTCACCCTGGCCGCCGCGGCGGCCGTCCCTCTCCCGCGGGCGGGAGAAGTGGATGCTCGATCATTCGAACAGACGCTTGTCCTTGGCGTACTCGCGTGCCTGCGGACGCAGGATCAGGCCACGCTTGACCAGGTCTTGCAGGTGCTGGTCGAGCGTCATCATTCCGTACTGCTGGCCGGTCTGGATCGACGAGTACATCTGCGCGACCTTGTCCTCGCGGATCAGGTTGCGGATCGCCGGGATGCCGACCATGATTTCCCAGGCGGCGGTACGACCGC
This sequence comes from Lysobacter sp. TAF61, assembly GCF_052113485.1. NCBI lineage: Bacteria > Pseudomonadati > Pseudomonadota > Gammaproteobacteria > Lysobacterales > Lysobacteraceae > Lysobacter > Lysobacter sp. TAF61. The sequence goes on along the minus strand of NZ_JBFRDH010000006.1, from coordinate 251,719 downwards.
CGCCGACCTTCTTCAGCAGCGCCTGCGAGATCACCGCGCGCAGCGACTCCGACAGCATCGAGCGCACCATCGGCTTCTCGCCGGCGGGGAACACGTCGATGATTCGGTCGACGGTCTTGGCCGCCGAGGAGGTGTGCAGGGTGCCGAACACCAGGTGGCCGGTTTCCGCGGCGGTCAGCGCCAGGCGGATGGTTTCCAGGTCGCGCAACTCGCCGACCAGGATGTAGTCGGGGTCTTCACGCAGGGCCGAACGCAGCGCCTCGTTGAAGCCGTGGGTGTCGCGGTGCACCTCGCGCTGGTTGATTAGGCACTTCTGCGAGGTGTGGACGAATTCGATCGGGTCCTCGACGGAGAGGATGTGGCCGTATTCGTTCTTGTTGATGTGGTCGATCATCGCCGCCAGCGTGGTCGACTTGCCCGAGCCGGTGGGGCCGGTCACCAGGATCAGGCCCTGCGGCTGGTCGATCAGCTCGCGGAAGATCGGCGGGCAACCCAGGTCGTCCAGGGTCAGCACTTCCGAGGGAATGGTACGGAACACCGCACCGGCGCCACGGTTCTGGTTGAAGGCGTTGACGCGGAAACGCGCCAGGCCGGGAATCTCGAAGGAGAAGTCGACCTCGAGGAACTCTTCGAAGTCGCGACGCTGCTTGTCCGACATGATGTCGTAGACCAGCGCGTGCACCTGCTTGTGGTCCAGGGCCGGGATGTTGATGCGGCGGACGTCGCCATCGACCCGGATCATGGGCGGCAGGCCCGCAGACAGGTGCAGGTCGGATGCTTTGTTCTTTACCGAAAACGCCAGAAGTTCGGCGATATCCATGCGTGCTCCCCTGCACTGCCACTGGAAAAACAGGACTTGAAGTACAAGACTTTCAAGAAACTCAAACTGGAACCACACTACCCCTGAGCCGCAGTATAGCCCCCTAACCTTGCCACTTTTCCAGCACTTTAGACAGGAATTGAGACGTGCGCGCCAGCGCCCTGCAGGACATGCAACTCAAGCTTGAGAACGCGGCGGAGGCGGCTGGACGGCCAGTACCGCGGCTGCTCGCCGTCAGCAAGACCCAGGATGCGACGGCCGTCGCGGAACTGGCCGCCGCCGGGCAGCGCGCCTTCGGCGAGAACTACGTGCAGGAGACCGCCGGCAAGCAGCCGGCGCTGGCCGGGCTGGGACTGGAATGGCACCTTATTGGCCACTTGCAGTCCAACAAGGCCAGGGAGGCGGCGGTCCTGTTCGACTGGGTCCAGACCGTCGACCGGGCCAAGCTGGTGGCCGCCCTGGCCCAGCATCGGGCCTCCGACCGGCCGCCGCTGAACGTGCTGATCCAGGTCAATATCGACGATGAAGCCAGCAAGCATGGCTGCCAGCCCGAAGACGTGCCGGCCCTGGCCGACGCCATCGCCGCGCAGCCACGGCTGCGCCTGCGTGGGCTGATGGTCATCCCGACGCCCCACCCCGATCCCGAGCAGCGCCGGGGTGCATTCCGGCGCACGCGAGCGCTGTTCGAGGCGCTGCGCGCTTCGCACCCCGGTGCAGACACGCTGTCGATGGGCATGAGCGACGACCACGCCATCGCGATCGCCGAAGGGGCGACGATGGTACGGATCGGCACCGCCCTGTTCGGGGCGCGGCCGAGGCCGGCCTGACCCCTTGCTATCCTCGTTGGCCTGCCCCGCTGCCACCGCCCATGCCCCAGATCGATTCCCCTCCGGACTTCTCCCATGCCATCGCCTTCATAGGCGGCGGCAACATGGCGCGCAGCCTGATCGGTGGCCTCGTCGCCCGCGGCCAGTCGGCCAGGACGATCCATGTGGCCGAACCGGCCGAGGTGTTGCGCGCCGCGCTGGAGCGCGACTTCCACATCCGCGGCTTCGACGGTGCCGCCGCCGCGGCGACGGGTGCCGGCGTCTGGCTGCTGGCAGTCAAGCCGCAGGTGATGGCCGGCGTCTGCGCCGAACTGGCCGACATCGCCCAGTCGCAGCGGCCGCTGGTGATCTCGATCGCCGCCGGCATCACCGCCGCGCAGCTCGATGGCTGGCTGGGCGGTGGCCTGGCCGTGGTCCGGGCGATGCCCAATACGCCGGCCCTGCTCGGCGTGGGCATTACCGGCCTGTATGCCAACGACCACGCCGATGGCCACCAGCGCGACCATGCCGCGGGCCTGCTCGACGCGGTCGGCCCCACGGTGTGGATCGACGATGAAAGCCGGATGGATGCGGTGACCGCGGTGTCGGGCAGTGGCCCGGCGTATGTCTTCCTGCTGGCCGAGGCGATGCAGGCAGCCGGGGTCGCCGAAGGCCTGAAGCCCGAGGCGGCGCGGGCGCTGGTGCAGCAGACATTGCTGGGCGCGGCGACGATGCTGACCCGACTGGACGAGCCGGCCGACGTGCTGCGCGCACGCGTGACCTCGCCGGGCGGCACCACGCAGGCGGCGATCGAAACGTTCGAGGCTGGCGGTTTCCGCGAGCTGGTCGCGCGCGCGATCGCGGCCGCGACCGAGCGCGGCCGGCAGTTGTCGGCCGCCAACGATTGATGGTCTGAGGAGTTCCCCATGCGTTGTGTCGCTCCCTTTCTTGTGTTGCTGATCGCCGGTCTTTCGGCTTGCAGCGGCAGTGCTCCGCCCCCGGCTGCGCCGGCCGCGACCGCCGCGCAGGGCGAGTCGGTCAGTCGGGTCGGTGATGTCAGCATCCGTGCCAACGCAATGCAGACTTCGGCGTTGTCGGCACCGGTGGCCGGCCAGTACGGCATCAGCCGCGCCGACAATCTGGTGATGCTGCTGGTCGCCGTGCGCCAGGGGCCGGAGGCGCAGGAGGTCGCGCTGCCGGCCCGGATCACGGCCAGCGCGACCGATCTGCGTGGCCGCCGCCAGAACATCGAGATGCGCGAGTTGCGCAGCGGCGATCTGCTCGACTACATCGGCACGGCCGAGGTAACGGCGCCGGACACGCTGCGCTTCGACGTGACGATCGTGCGCGAGAACGGGGCGACGTCGACGATGCAGTTCAGCCGGGATTTCTATCCGCGCTGAAGCGCGCCCTGTCAGCGCCTCGTGTCAGGGCACCCGTCATCCCGGCGAACGCTTTGACCAGGCCCTGACGATCGCTGCGATCTCGCGTACGCCATCGGTCAATGCCGCCGGGCCGGGCTGCAGGATGTTCGGGGATTTGATCTCGTGCAGTTCGCCATCGCGCACTGCCGGAATCGCGTCCCAGCCTGGACGCGCCGATACTTTCTCCGGGCGGAACTTCTTGCCGCACCACGAGCCCAGGATGATGTCCGGTGCGCGCCGCACCACTTCGCTCGCGTCCTCGAGGATGCGCTGCTTGGCCAGCGACTCGGCCGCACGCTCCGGGAAGACGTCGTCGCCGCCGGCGATGCGCACCAGCTCGGCGACCCAGCGGATGCCCGTGATCGGGGGCTCGTCCCATTCTTCGAAGTACACCTTTGGCCGGCGCGGCAGCTGTGCCGCCTCCGCCGCGATCGCGTCCAGCCCGCGCTGCAGTTCGTCGGCGTAGGCGTTGGCCCGGTCGGATGCACCGACCAGGGCGCCGAGCCTGCGGATGTAGTCGAGGATGCCGTCGACGCTGCGGTGGTTGCTGATCCAGACCTCGACGCCGTGGCGGATCAGTTCGCCGGCGATCCCGGCCTGGATGTCGGAGAAGCCGACGACGAAATCCGGCTGCAGTTTCAGGATCTCGCCGATCTTGGCGCTGGTGAAAGCGCTGACTTTGGGCTTCTCCTTGCGCGCGATCGACGGGCGCACGGTGAAGCCGCTGATGCCGACGATGCGGTCCTGCTCGCCGAGGGCATACAGGGTTTCGGTCGGCTCTTCGGTGAGGCAGACGATCCGTTGCGGCCCTGCCCGCTTCACGGATACAGCATCCGCTTGTGCCATTCGCCGGCGCGATCGAGCTCGTAGGACTGGCGCTCGTGCAGGCGGAAATTGGCGCCGTACCAGTACTCGATCAGCGACGGCCGCACGCGCAATCCGGTCCAGCGCGGTGGGCGCGGTACGTCGCGGCCTTCGAAGCGCTGTTCGGCTTCGGCCAGGCGCTGCTCGAACGTCTCGCGCGAATCCAGCGTCTCCGATTGCTTCGATGCCCAGGCGCCGAGCTGGCTGCCGCGTGGGCGCAGTGCAAAGTAGGCGTCAGCTTCGTCGTCGTTGACGATCTCGACCGGGCCCTCGATGCGCACCTGCACGCCCTCGCGGACGCGCGGCCAGTGGAACAGGAGCGCGGCATGCGGATTGGCCTGCAGCTCGCGGCCCTTGCGTCCGTCCAGGTGCGTGTAGAAGACGAATCCGCGTGCGTCGTGCGCCTTGAGCAGCACGGTGCGGACCGAAGGTCGCGCGTCCAGGCCGGCGGTCGCGAGGTACATCGCGGTCGGGTCGGGCTCGCCGGCCTGGCCGGCCTCGCCGAACAGTTGCGCGAACGTGGTGAGGGCTTCGTTGAGCAGGTCGGGGGTGTCCATTGCGCTATTGTGGGCCGATGTCGCCACGGCTGCATCCCTCCGCCCCCGGCTTCGCCAGTGACCTTGTGCAACGGGTGCTCGACGACGCCCTGGCGCACGGCAGCCGCATCCACGCCATCGCGGGGCTGCAGGGATCGGGCAAGTCGACGCTGGCGGCGCAGGTGGCCACGCTCGCACGCGGCCGTGGCCTGCACGTGGCGGTGTTGTCGATCGATGATTTCTATCTCGGCCGGCGCGAGCGGCAACGCCTGGGCCGCGACGTCCATCCGCTGCTGGCCACTCGCGGCCCGCCCGGGACGCACGACCTGGCACTGGCCTGCGCCACCCTGGATGCGCTGCGGCAAGGCCAGTCAGTGCGACTGCCGCGGTTCGACAAGCTCACCGACACACGCCGGCCGCCGTCACGGTGGCCGCTGGCGCGCGCCGTGGATCTGGTGCTGTTCGAAGGCTGGTTCCTGAAGACGCCGGCGCAGTCGCCGCAGGCGTTGAGCGCTCCCATCAACGCGGTCGAGCGTGACGAAGATCCCGACGGACGCTGGCGCCACTACTGCAACGAGGCGCTCGCGCGCGACTATCCATCGCTGTGGTCGCGGCTGGACCGGCTGCTTTTCCTGCAGCCACCGGGTTTCGAGACGGTGCCGCAATGGCGCTGGCAACAGGAGCAGGCGCTGCAGGCGCGCGTGGCGGCCGCGCCCGCGCCGCGGGCAATGAATGCGGCCGCGGTGCAACGCTTCGTGCAATTGTTCGAGCGGGTCAGCCGGCAGGCGCTGCTGCGGCTGCCCGATATTGCGCAGTGGACGTTGCCGATGGACGATCAGCGGCGGCCGCGCACTGGACAGCGCTGACTGTGGAGCCGACGGTACGCCGCGCCCCGTCAAGATGACGCGAGCACGATCCGGGTCGTGGCTGGCTACAATCGGCGGATGAACCCCGCCACCAACCTGGTCCTGGTCGGCCCGATGGGCGCCGGCAAGACGTGCATCGGCCGAGTCCTCGCCGAGCACTTCGGCTTGCGCCTGGCCGACGTCGATCGCGAGATCGAGCAGCGCGCGGGCGCCAGCATCAACGCCATTTTCGAGTTCGAGGGCGAGGCCGGATTCCGCGCGCGCGAGCGTGACGCGCTGGCCGAACTGCTCGCCGATGACGGCGTGGTGTTGTCGACCGGCGGTGGCGCGGTGCTCGATGACGGCAACCGTCGCCGATTGCGCGAGCGTGGCTTCGTCGTCCACCTGCACGTCAGCGTCGAGCAGCAGATCGAGCGCCTGGCCCGCGACCGCAGCCGACCACTGCTCGCGCAAGGCGATCGCGAGCAGGTGCTGCGGGCACTGGCCGCACAACGCGAGCCGCTCTACGCCCAGGTCGCCGACCTTCGCTTCGACACCAACCAGTACACCGCAACCGAAGTCGCCTCGCGTCTCACGCAGGAACTGCAGTCGCTTTGGCAGCGCGATGCAGCGGCGCGGGCTGGCGCCGGCTTGCAGCGCGCGCACAGCAAGGAAACGTCATGAGCACGATGCGCACCGTCCGGGTCGAAGGCCAATCGCTCTACGACATCAGCATCGGGCCCGGGCTGCTGACCGAGTCGGTGCGCATCAGCCACGTCCTGCGCGGACGCCATGCCCTGATCGTCAGCGACAGCAACGTCGCCCCGCTGTATGCCAACCGCGTCGAGGAGACGCTGCACGTGGCGCGGCCGGGCCTGGAGGTCGCACGCTTCGTGATGCCGGCCGGCGAGCAGGAGAAGACCCTGTCGCGTTTCTGCGAATGCCTGGACGCGCTGGCCAGGATGGGCGCGACCCGCGATGCCACGGTGGTCGCCCTCGGCGGCGGCGTGATCGGCGACCTCGCCGGGTTCGCCGCGGCCTGCTGGATGCGCGGGGTGGACGTGGTGCAGTTGCCGACCACGCTGCTGGCGATGGTCGATTCGTCGGTAGGCGGCAAGACCGGCGTCGACCTGGCGGCGGGCAAGAATCTCGCCGGTGCATTCCATGCGCCACGCGCGGTGATCGCCGACACCACGGTGCTGCGTTCGCTGCCGGCACGCGAGTTGCGCGCTGGCCTGGCCGAGGTGGTCAAGTACGGGGCGATCTTCGGCGCCGATTTCCTCGGCTGGCTCGAGTCGCACGCTGCCGCGCTGCTGGACGGCGACGATGTCGCGCTGACGGAGGCGATCGCGCGTTCGTGCCTGTACAAGGCCGAAGTGGTCTCGCGCGATCCGTACGAGCATGGCGAGCGGGCGCTGCTCAATTTCGGCCACACCTTCGCCCACGCCATCGAGGCCGAGCAGGGTTACGCCGGCGCCGGCAGTGACGCGCTCAACCACGGTGAGGCGGTTGCGGTCGGGATGGTGCTGGCGGCGCGGCTGTCGACGTCGCTCGGGCGCGCGCCGGCGGCCGACGCGCAGCGGCTGCAGGCGTTGTTGCAGCGCTTCGGGCTGCCGACCGCGATTCCTGCCGGGCTCGACCCGCAGGCCCTGCTGGCGCGCATGCGCCTGGACAAGAAGGCGGACGCTGGCGGCCTGCGTTTCATCCTCTGGGATCGCGCCGGCCTGGCCACCCTGGTCCGCGGCGTGCCGGACGAGCGCGTGCTTGAGGTGCTGCGCGCGGGCTGAGCTCCCGTACAATCCCGGCCATGCGCCTGCTACTGCAACAACGGCCCGATGGCCGCGAAGCGCCGCGCTTCGTGCAACTGATGCTGCAGCCCGACCTTCTCGGCGGCTGGACGCTGGTGCGCGAATCGGGGCAGATCGGCGGCAAGAGCACCCTGCGCCGGGAGCAGTTCCTCGACCAGGCCAGTGCCCTGGAAGCGCTGGAGGCGGCACGCGACCAGCAGCTCAAGCGCGGCTTCCAGCTGATGTTCGTACAGGGTGCCGACGCACCCAGGTAGCCCTTTGCCGCAACAGTCCGGTGCGCTGGCAGCACCGGCCCGGCCTGCGGCGGCGGCCGCCAGCAGCGATAATGTCGCCCCCCACCGTTTGACCGAACCGTGCGCCCTCGCGTCCGCGTTCAGTACCCAAGGATCCGCAATGACTGCAGCCACGCCCCTCAAGAACGACCGTTTCCTGCGCGCCCTGCGCCGCGAGCCGGTCGACGCGACCCCGGTGTGGCTGATGCGCCAAGCCGGCCGCTACCTGCCGGAGTACCGCGCCACCCGCGCCGCCGCCGGCAGCTTCCTGGCGATGGCCAAGAACCCGGAACTGGCCTGCGAGGTCACCCTGCAGCCGCTGCGCCGCTTCCCGCTGGACGCCGCCATCCTGTTCTCCGACATCCTGACCGTGCCCGACGCCATGGGCCTGGGCCTGTATTTCGTCGAGGGCGAGGGCCCGAAGTTCGAGCGCCCGATCCGCAGCCACGAGGACATCGCCCGCCTTGCCGTGCCCGACATGGACCGCGAGCTGCGCTACGTCACCGACGCGGTGCGCACGATCCGTCGCGAGCTGGACAACTCGGTTCCGCTGATCGGCTTCTCCGGCAGCCCCTGGACGCTGGCCTGCTACATGATCGAAGGCGGCGGCAGCGACAACTACTCCAAGGTGAAGTCGCTGGCGCTCAACGATCCGGCGGCGATGCACAAGCTGCTCGATGTGGTCACCGACTCGGTCATCGCCTACCTCGACGCGCAGCGCCAGGCCGGTGCGCAGGCACTGCAGGTGTTCGACACCTGGGGTGGCGTGCTGTCGCCGTCGATGTACCGCGAGTTCTCGCTGCGCTACCTCAAGCGCATCGCCGAGGCGCTGCCGCGCGGCGCCCGTCGACTTCGCCCTTCGGGCGACGCTCAGGGCGATCGGGAAGTCAAGACTCCGCTGATCCTGTTCGGCAAGGGCAATGGCGCCTATCTCGAGGAGCTCGCGGCCAGCGGCACCGAAGCCGTCGGCGTCGACTGGACGGTGGAGCTGGGCGAAGCCGCCCGCCGTACCGGCGGCAAGGTCGCGCTGCAGGGCAACCTCGACCCGGTCACGCTGTACGCGCAGCCCGATGCGATCCGCCGCGAAGTCGGCCGCGCCCTCGACGACTACGCCGCCGGCAATGGCGGCTCGCGCGAAGGCCACGTCTTCAACCTCGGCCACGGCATGTCGCCGGACATGAGTCCCGACCACGTCGCCGCGCTGGTGGCGGCGGTGCACGAGCTCAGCAAGCGCTGAGGTTCACCGCCCTTCTCTTCACCAGACCTCGCAGCGATCGGCCTGCGGTCGCACCATCGGCGCACCCGCCTTGCACTGGAACGCCTCGCCGAACTCGGGCAGGTTCGATAGCGGGCCGTTGACGCGGTACTTGGCGATGGGATGCGGGTCGCCCTGGACCATGGTGCGCTGCGTCTCCATGCGCGTTTCATCGCCTCGCCACTGGCCCCAGGCGATGAAGAACTGCTGCTCGGGGGTGAACCCGTCGATGGTCGGTTCCGGGCCCTTGTCCTCGCGCGACTTCAGATAGCCGCGGTAGGCGAGCTTGGCGCCGGCCAGGTCGCCGATGGATTCGCCCAGCACCAGCTTGCCGTTGTGATGCACGCCCGGCTCGATGAAGTAGCCCTCGAACTGGTCGACCACGCACTGGCCCTTGGCCTGGAACTGCTTGTTGTCCTCCGGCGTCCACCAGTTGGACAGCCTGCCCTGCGCATCGAACTGCGCGCCCTGGTCGTCGAAACCGTGGCTGATCTCGTGGCCGATGACCACGCCGATCGCGCCGTAGTTGACCGCGTCGGTGGCGTTCACGTCGAACGCGGGCGGCTGCAGGATGCCGGCCGGGAACACGATCTCGTTCTGCGACGGGTTGTAGTACGCGTTGGACGTCGGCGGCGTCATGCCCCAGCGGCTGCGATCGGTCGGCTTGCCGACCTGGCTGCGGTTGTCGGCGACGTTCCAGCGCGAGGCCGCGACCAGGTTGTCCCAGGCCGAATCACGCGAGACCTCAACGCCCTTGTAGTCCTTGAACTTGTCCGGGTAGCCCAGCTTGGGGAAGAAGGTCGAGCGCTTTTCCAGGGCCTTCTTCTTGGTTGCCTCGTCCATCCAGTCCAGGCCGCCGATGGTGTCGTCCATGGCCGCCAGGATGTTCTTCACCATGTCCTGCATGCGCGCCTTGGCTTCGGGCGGGAAGTACTTCTCCACGTACTTCTGGCCGAGCGCCTCGCCGAGCTGGTTGTCGGTGGATTCGGCGCAGCGCTTCCAGCGCGGCTTGATCTCGGTGGCGCCGGTCAGGAACTTGCCGTTGAAGGCGAAGTTCTCCTCGACGAAGGGCTGCGACAGCGAGTCGGCGGCGGTGTTGAGCACGTGCCACTGCAGGTAGACCTTCCACTGCGGCAGCGGGGTCGTCGCCAGTTCCGTCTGGACCTGCTGCAGGAACTTCGGCTGGGTCACGTTCACCGCATAGCGCGGCATGCCGGCGGCGTCGAAGTACTTCGTCCAGTCGAAGGCGGGCGTGAGCTTGGCCAGGTCGGCGAACGCGGTCGGGTTGTCGAGCAGCTTCGGGTCGCGCAACTGCACGTTGTCGAACGAGGCCTGCGCCAGGCGCTTCTCGAAGGCGAACACGGTGTTGGCATCCTGCTTCGCCTGCGCCGCCGGGACGCCGGCGAGCTCGAACATCTTCGCCACGTGGATCAGGTAGTGCGCACGCGCTTCGACGAAGCGCGGCTCGGTCTTGAGGTAATAGTCGCGGTCGGGCATGCCCAGGCCGCCGGCGTAGATGTGCGCGACGGTCCTGGACGGTTCGTGCAGGTCTTCGCCTGCGAAGACGACGAACGGGACGGACACGCCCACGTCCTGCAGCTTGCCGATCATGCGCTGCAGGCCGGCCTTGTCCTTGATCGAGCCGACCTCGGCAAGCCACGGCTGCACCGGCTTGGCGCCGAGCGCATCGACGCGCGACTCATCCATGCACGCAGCGTAGTAGTCGCCGGCGAGCTGGCCGGCGCTGCCCTTGGGCCAGTCGTTGCGCGCGGACAGTTCAGTCAGGATGTCGCGCACATGTTCCTTGTTGACCTCGCCCGATTGCCAGCGCCGGCTCCAGCGGTCCATGTAGTTGGGGATCGGGTTCTGCTGCCGCCATGCGCCGTTGGCGTAGCCGAAGAAATCCGTGCAGGCATCGCCCTTGCGGTTGATGTCCTCGGGATGGATGCCGTGCACCGCACCGGCCGAGCCGGTGGTGGCGGCTGCCAACAAAACGACGAGCGGAAGGCTGGACCTGATCACGGCAACGCCCCTTGCTGGATTTGGTGCCCGCCACTATAGCCGCAGGCTGGCCGCGGACCCGTCCCAGAAGTCCTGACTGGTCGGGGGCGGCAGACGGTCATTGCGCGCAACGATGCGTGGCGATGAAAGCACGCGAATCCCGAATCAGGTTCATCTGGTGGCCGACTGCCTCCGACTGCCGCGTTCAGCCAGACAGGACCACCGCCCGCCGCCCGGATGCCGAATGGGCGCCTCGTCATCCCGGAGTGACGCCATGCCCTCTGCCCATTCGATTCCCCACGAGCACGCGCAGGCGTCGGTCTTCGCGCGCCATCCGGTCACCACTGGCGTGGCGGTCGGCATCGCCTCGCTGCTGCCGCACCTGTTCCTGTCGCCGGAAGCGTCGCTGGGCTTTGCCGCGGTGCTGATCGCGCTGATTGGCGGGATCTACTTCGGCTTCGCCGTCGTCAACGGCTCGCCCCGCGACCAGTTCGTGGAGTTCACCGTGAGCGGGATGTTCGCCGTCGCCGGACTGCTCGGGCTGCTCCATTGGCCGCTCGTGCTCGCGCTCGCCTACTTCGGCCACGCCGCCTGAGACTTCGCGCACCACAACCGTTCGCGCCTGCCGCTGGTGGCGATACCTGGCTGGTACGTGCCGTGGTGCGTGGTCATCGACGTGATCGTCGGCGCGGGCCTTCTGGTGCTCTGGCGGCGCCATGGGTTCTTCTGAAAGTAGAAACCCAAGGCGAGGCCGTCAGTAGCGCTGGCTACCTTCGTGGCTCATATCGCATCACCACCGCACCCCAGTCCAACTCCAGCGTACCCATCAGCTTCAAGTCGACGTACCTGGACAGGCCGGCGAACACCATCGGCCCGTGGCCGGCCAGCCTTGGATGCACCACGAACTCGTACTCGTCGATCAATCCCAGCTCCGCCAGCGCCAGCCCCAGCCTCATGCCCGCCACGGCGATTCCCTTGCCCGGTTCCCGCTTCAGCGCTTCCACGGCCTGCTGCAGATCTCCGCGCACGAGCTCCGCGTTCCAGTCCACGCGATCCAGGGTTCTGGAGACGACGTACTTCTTCGCCGCGTGGATCGTATGGGCGAACGGCATCACCCAGGGTTCGGCCCAATCGGGAACCACGCCCGTCTCCGCCGGCTCCCGCCACGCCGATTCCATCATCTCGTAGGTCACCCGACCGAAGAGGAGGGCGTCGGCTTCGGCCAGGTTCCTGGCATGGAAGTGATGCAGTTCCTCGGTGGCGATCACTGCACGATGGTCGCAGCACCCGTCCACGGTGACGTTGATGGAATACCTGAGGGGTCGCATTGGGTCCTCCTGCAGTGCGCTGGTGGCCGTGACGGCCCGGCGTTGACGATAGTTCACTTCAATCTGGATTTCACGGGTCGGAAGTCGAGGCACCGCTCGACGTAGGAAGCGGCGATGGGCGTCTGGCGACGGCGCGCGGCCCTGGGGCCGGCGCCGGAAGTGGCCGCCATCGCGCAGGCAGGGCGTTGTTTCTGTAGCGGCGCCGTGGGACACGCGGCCCCGCGAACATCCCTCCCCCAGGATGGCGCCATGGAAGTCCTATTCCGTTTCAACATCGTGCGCGAGGCAGCGCCCAACGCAGACGACGTCGCCCCGATCGATCTCGCGACGCGATCGCAATTCCAGACCGACGCAGCGGCCATCCCCGCTGGCGATGCACGGCGCAAGGCACTGCACGACCTCGCCCACGCCTTTGTCGCATCGGACGCATTCCGCGACCCGTCGGATTCGCCAAAGCTGGCGCCCCTGCTGTCGGTCGATGCGGCGATCGACGGCTTGCTGGCATCAGGCAAATACACGCGCGCCAAGGTGGCAGATGCACTGGAAACCGCATTGGGCCAGGCGCCGGCCGCCTACCTCGGCACCTCGGGTCTGGACGCCGAGATCGCATCGCTGAAGGACAGCATCGTCGCCATCAAGCTGTCGCCTGCGGATCATTCCAGGCCGATCCTCAAGCTCGCATCCGCCCTGCGCGCATATGCGCTCGTCAAACGCTTCGTCGACGACACCGCCTTCCCGGCTGACGCCGACGCGTTGCGCGCGGCGCGAAGCAGCGGCCTGCGCCTTCCCGACGCGGTGCTGCCGTCGCGAGGGCCACCGCAAACACCGCCGACACCGCCAAGCGTCGGCGACAGACTCAAGGAACTGGCTGAGCGCCATGACCGGCTGACCGCGGCGATAGGCGAGCTGCGCCAGGTGCGGCCAGACGGCTTTGCCACCGTGACGCAACATGAAATGCCCGGCCGCCTGCCGCCGGAGAAGTTCCGCCCGACCCAGTTGTTCGAGCAGGAGTTCGCCATCCGCAACGCCGCACTGAAGGCGACGGTGTTCTCGTCCGGCGTGGCCGTGACCGGCCTCGAAACGGCGGCGCGCGACACCACACCGCCCGGCATGTCGCTGTTGATGTCTGCGACGGCCGCGGCGCCGTTCCTGAAATCCGAAGCGCTGCTGTGGGACAAGCCCGGCGTCGGCGTGGGGCGTGGAGCGCGCATTGCGCTGACGGGCCGCCCCGACTTCCAACCCGTCCTGCCCGGCCTGCTCGGCCTGCGCCTGAACGAAGCGACGCAACAGGCCCTGAGCGATCCCACGCGCAAGGTGCTCGCCGAATTCGGCATGAACTCGGCCGATCCCCTCGCCCGTACCCTCGACCGCCTCTCGCAGGAACAGCGAATCGCCCATGAAGCCGCCCAGGCGCTGATGCGCCCGGTGGCCCAGAAGACCTTCCGCCGCATCGGCAGCACCTCGATCGCTGTCACCTCGACCCCCGATGCGGCGATGTACTGCCTCGCCCCCGGCGCGCTGGTGGATCTGTTTGGCGGCCTGGGCAGCGTTCCCGCCAGCGTCCCCAACACCCACGCCGACATCAAACCGTCCGGCATCATGGACCTGCTGCTGGTGCGCCAGCAGCTCAAGGGCTACGAGGCCGCCGAGGTCTCGCACATCGCCAACGTCCTCAAAGGCGAGAAGAGCGAACGCGTTCATCGCACCCGCCTGGAAACCGAGACCATCACGTTCACCGAATCCGAGCGCACCGTCGAAACGCTGACGGAACTGGAGACCACCGACCGTTTCGAGATCCGCCGCGAATCGGAGATTGCCCTGCAGGAAGAAACCGCGGTCAAGGGATCGCTGTCGGTGAAGGGCAAGTACGGACCGTCGGTGGAGTTCCAGGCGTCGGGCGAGGCGTCGTGGAATCGCAAATCGCAGGAGTCCGAGCGTGCCGCAAGCGAAGTGGCGCGCGAAGTCACCCAGAAAGCGTCGGAGAAAGTCACCGAGCGTGTGCTGCGCCGGGAGACCCTGCGCGTCAACCGGCAGGTCGAAGAGTCGAACCTGCACAGCTTCGACAACAGCGTTGGCGCCGCGGCGCACGTTTCCGGCGTGTACCAGTGGGTGACCAAGGTCTATGAAGCGCAGGTGTTCAACTACGGCCCACGCACCGTCTACGACATCATGGTTCCCGAGCCCGGCGCGCTGCTGCTGGAGGCGTTCCGCCGTCGCCGCACCGCCGCGGTGGAACTGGACAAGCCGGCGGACTTCAACCTACGCCCGTCCGACCTCAACCAATCCAACTACCAGACCTGGATCGCGCTGTACGGCGCCACCGACGTCAAGCCGCCGCCCGAGCCGTACGTGATGGAGTCCTACGACTTCAACACCGGCGGCGAGGACGTGGACCAGGAGTTCACCAACTCCACGCGCATCAAGATCCCAGATGGCTACCGCGCCGTGCGTGCGACCGTCGGCCAGGTGTCGGCCGTCTGGGACGACTGGTGCGTCGATGTCGTCATCGGCCAGCGTTCGCATCGCTTCGTCAGCGGCGCCTGGGTGTGGCCGACCGCGCTGGACGAAGAAACCGCCGCGGTGCCCTTCGCACTGGTGACCGACAAGGTCGGCGACATTGCCGTCGCCGTCGAGGTCATCTGCGAATCGACCGAGCGCGCCGTCGACCTGTGGCGCGCCGACACCCATGCCAAGCTCTACAACGCCTACACCGCGCGGCTGTCCGAGTACGAGGCCAAGCTCGCCGAACTCGAAGCACAGGCACCTGCCGAGATCATCAGCGGGCCCAGCCCGCGCAACCACGCGCTGATGGTGGACGAGGTCAAGCGCACCTGCATCTCGATCCTCACCGAGCAACACTTCGACCTGTTCGGCGCGATCGGGTCGGACGCCAACTCCTTGCCCACGCTGGACTTCGTCGAAGCGCGCAAGGAAGGTTCCTACGCTCGCTTCTTCGAGCAGGCCTTCGAGTGGGAGAACCTGTCGTGGGTGCCCTACGGTTACTTCTGGGGACGCAAGTCGACCTGGCTGGACCGCATCGCCATCGAAGACGACGACGCCGACTTCCAAGCCTTCCTCAAGGCCGGCTACCTGCGCGTGCAGATCCCGGTGCGTCCGGGTTTCCCGGAAGCGCTCGATCACTTCCGCAAGACCGGCGACCTGTGGAACGGCGGCGCATTGCCGGCCATCTCCGATGACCTCTACCTGCCCATCGCCACCGAGATCGCCGAGAAGCTCGGACGTCCCGGCGATGAGGTGCCGGTGGGCGATCCGTGGGAAGTGCGCGTGCCGACCTCGCTGGTGAAGCTGCGCCCGGACGACAAGCTGCCGACCTGGATCAAGCAGGCCGACGGCACCTGGCTCCCCGGTTGACGCACGCCGGGGGCGTCCATGGCCGGACCGTTGTTCTACCAGCAGGTCGTCAACCTCGCCAGGGAGGCAGGCAACTCCGGTGATATCCAGCGGGTGCTGGAGTTCATGGAGGCCATCGAGGCCCGGAGCGGCGCGAAGGTGATGATCGCGGCGCAGACGTTCCGCAAGGTGCGCTGGGAGAACCACTACGTCGCCCAGATCGACGAGAAGGTGTACGAGCAGGCCCTGCTGCGCCTGATGCACATGGCGATGGACCTGGAGTTCCTGATCGTGCTCGAGTGGATCGTTGCCACGAACCTGGCCTCGTCGGCGGAAACGGTGCGCAGTGCGTGGTGGGACAAGTTGATTGCGCTGGTGCCTGTTCCGGATATCACCAGGGCCCTCAAGGAAAGCGAGCTTCAGCAAGCCTTCCAGGACCTGGCCAATGACTTTGTCACGATCGTCAACATCCATCTGCGCACGCAACCCTCGCGCACGCCGACGCCGATCCCCACGCAGTGGGAATCGATCCGCCAGATGCTCATCCGACTTTCGACGCGGTTGATGGCGCTGTTCGAGATTGCGCTCGATCGCGCCCTCGACAGCATGGCCAAGCGCGGCAAGGATCGCGGCAAACCTTTCCTGCAGCTCTACACCTGGTGGACATCGCTGACCCGCAAGGCGTTCACCGGCGGCTGGATCGAGGAAGACCAGAAGCCAGGCAAGAAGAGCAATAATCCCGGATTGACGGCCGTGCCCCTCACGGTGAACCAGGATGTCGCCGGCAGGCACTTCTACTTCGACGCATTCGTGCCGCACACCGCCCGCAGGTTCGAGTTCAACGACTTTGACCGCAATGCCAAGGACCTGCCCAAGCCGGCGGAAGTGAACATCTTCGAGCTGGTCCAGTACCGCACGACGCAGCTGCACTACTACCTCAACCTGTTCGGCGAGTTCTTCGAGGACCCCACCGCAGCGCCCGCGGTAACCAAGGCCGACAAGGACGCTGCGGCGGCGCGCAAGGCGGCGTTCGCCGAACGTCGTGCGCTGGTGGATCGCGTCGCGAAGCAGGCCAAGTCGTTCGATGTGAGGACGGAGGACGGGCTGGCGGACTTCATGGGCGCCTTCTTCGATGCGCATGTCGCGGCCCACCCGAAGGCGAAGCAACCGCGCCAGGACGCCTGGGAGGAGTGCATCGAGATCCTGCGACTGCACCACCACACCCTGGCGATCCACAGCCAGCAGAACCTGGCCGAATCGCCGAGCTACCTGGGCCGGGCGTTTCCGCGCACGCTGCACGGCGCGATGCTGTGGGACTGCGGCGTCTATGCCGCGAAGGGGGCGTACATATTGCTCAAGTTCGGGATGCATATCGTGCATAAGTCACAAGCCGAACCGCGCGCGGCCTTCCTGTTCCTGCCCATCCACGTCGGCCTCCTCGTCGAGTTCGACGAGTTCCCGTTTGTGGTCATCCAGAACGACCAGGTCAAATGGCTCGCCCCGGATGACGAGAAGATCTGGCGGAAGGATTGGGAGGACGGCGCATCCGACGATCCCAATCCCGACCCGAACCCTGAAGCCGACAAGCGCAGGAAGTTCATGGAGGACTACGCGGTCCAGTGGTATGCGCGCGGGATCGATCTGCCGCTGGTGCGCGTGCAGATCGCCAAGGTGTCCGATCCGCCGAAGATGTCGGAGATTGCCAGCGTCTACGACCAGGCTGGCGCAAAGGGCGGCGCCCGCATCTTCGCCACCGACGTGGACAAGCCCGGCACCAGGGTCTTCCAGTTCGACGTCGTCAACTACAAGAAGCTGACGGACCTGGAGATCGCATGGTTCAACAGCGACGTGATCCCGTTCTGGAACGACAAGGCCCACAAGCTGTGGACCAGGTACGCGCCGCGCATGAAGAACATGCAGGTCCGCAGAACGTACGCCGCCGAGCTCGAGCGGGAGCTGGTGCCGGTGGAAAAGTCCTACGGCGAGAAAGTCGAGAAACTCAAGAACCAGCTCATCGACAACCTGCGTACGTCCGGCGCCTTGAACACACGCCCGGATCTGCGCGTGACCAGTGCGGTGCGCCTGGCCATCAAGGAACGGAAGATCGGCATCCTGGGGCGAGTGCGCGAGCACCTGCTGGATGCAGTCGACCCCACGCTGCCGACCGTCCCACCGCCCGCCTTCGCGAACGAGGACGGATTCCTGCGGCGCATCGGCGGCTGGTAGTCAGAACCTGGCGGTCAGATCGGATCGTCTATCGACCTGGCCAGCTCGGTGAACAGTTTCGGGCCGGTCTCGGTCATGTGCCAGCAGTCTTCCAGCCGGATTCCGAATTCGCCTGGAATGTAGAGTCCCGGCTCGTCGGAGAAGCACATGCCGGGCGCAAGCAGTGTGGCGTCGCCGTGAACAAGGTAGGGCGGCTCGTGCCCGTCCAGGCCGATGCCGTGGCCAGTGCGGTGAGGTAGACCCGGCAGGCGGTAGCCGGGGCCCCAGCCTTCCTTCTCGTAATAGGCGCGCACGACGTCGTCGATGGCGCCCACCGGAGTGCCCGGCCTGGCAGTCTCCAATGCAAGCTCCTGGCCCCGCTTGACGGTATCCCAGACCTTTCGCTGTTTCGCGGTGGGCTGGCCCATCACCCACGTGCGCGAGATATCCGATTGATATCCATGCACGCTGCAGCCCACATCCATCAGGATGACCGAGCCTTCGCGCACGGTCTGCGGCTTCTTTGAGCCGTGCGGATAGGCGCTGGCTTCGTTGAGCAACACCAGCGCGAATCCCGGCTCCCCGCCCAGGGCCGCGGTGGCGGCGTCGGTCATGGCGCCGATCTCTTCAGGGCGCATGCCGGGGCGGACGTTGCCGTGGACGTGGCGCAGCGCCGCCAGGGTGACGTCGTTGGCCGCTTTCATCAGCGCCAGTTCGGCCGGCGACTTGATCAACCGGACGGCTTTGACCAAGGCGTCGCCGGACACCACGCGGTAAGCCCCGGCGCCGGCCTCGCGCACCCCGTCGACGATGAAAATGCGCGTCGTGGATTCGAATGCGATCGGGCCGGAACTGACGCCGCGGTCGACCAGGGCGCCAACCAGGCGCGCGAACGGGCTTTCGTGCTCGTTCCACGCACGCACGTCGCCACTGACCGCCAGGGTTTCGCGGATCGAGGGTTCTTCGAAGGCCGGCGTCACGACGACGATGTCGCCCCGGGCCGGGATCACGGCGGCCGTCGTGCGCTCCGAGCGATGCCACTGGATGCCGGTGAAGTAGTCCAGGCTCGAACCCGACTCCAGGATCAGGGCGCCGACCTTCTGGTCGACCATCAGCCGTTGCAGCTTTGCAATCCGCGCCACGCGCTCCTCCACCGGAATCGGCTTGGCGCCGACGGTCAGGGAGGTCAAGGCGGGCCGCGCGGCGGGTGCCGCCTGGGCCGACCGGCCGGGCAGCAGTAGACCGGTGGAGGCGGCGCTGGTGGCGGCTACGGCCGCAGTGAGGAAGTCGCGACGACGCATGAAGACTCCGGATAGATGCCAGGGGTTCTTGCAAGGATCAGATGGACCGCGCGCCGCTCAATCAAGGTGCTCGATGTCGTCAGGAAGGCCAACCCAACGGTGTCTGCGAACCCCATAGACGGATACGCCTGGCTGCGGGAAATCGGGGTCGGCGAAGGCGCCGACCGGAATGATCACCACGTCCGGAAACGCCTCCGGCAAATAGTAGACAGTGCAGCCGCACACCGGGCAGAAGTGAAACCGGGCCGCGGTTCCCTCGTCGCCGACGCGCACGTACTGCGTGCTCTCCCCCTCGATGGTCACCGCCTCGGCGGGGAACCTGGCCTGGGTGGCGAACACGCCACCCGTGCGTCTCTGGCAAGCCAGGCAATGACAGATGGACACCCGGGTGGGCTCTCCCCGGGTCCTGGCGGTGAGCTTTCCACAGCTGCATGAAGCTAGACGGTCGGTCATGGCATCCAGCTACCCGATAGGGACCCGTGGGTGCGGTTATACCTCTGGCGCGCCACGAAACTAGCCCTGACCTGAGCGGCTGCCGTCCGGCTCGGCAACAACCGCCGTGCCATAACACAGCACCTCTGTAAGACCGGCCATGAGTTCGGTGGCGTCATAACGGACGGCGATGATCGCGTTGCCGCCCAGCTGCCTGGCGTGTTGCACCATGTCTCGATAGGTCTCGTGACGAGCCTGCTCGCACAGTTCCGTGTAGATCGTGATGTTGCCGCCGAACAGTGTCTGGAGCCCACCTAGGAAGTTGCCGACGATCGAGCGGGACCTGACCGTAATGCCGCGCACGAGGCCAAGATTGCGCACGATCCGATAGCCAGGGAGTTCGAGCGCCGTCGTGACCATCGAGTCGTTCAGGGATGGCTGTGTCGAACGGACTGACGAGGAGTTGTATGGGTCGGTCATTGGTTTTCCCTGGTCAAGCGACTGGCACTGGGCTGCGCCTATTGCAGCCTGCGCCTATTGAAGGACGTGCGGGTTCGTCTCGAACTTCTCCAACTGCTCGCTCCGGAACGTGAAGCGAAGCTGGAGAGCTACCGGATGGCCTGAGGTTCCACCCTTCGAGTCCGGGTCATCAGCGATGCAGTCCGCGACCGGGGGCGCGACGGAAGAGTGGAAACACTCGAGCGACATGCCATGACGCCCAGCCAGCGCATCCACGGTCTCCCTGGAAGTTCCATTTGGCGTCTCGCGCGCAACGGTTTCCTCCCAGAACCTGGCGCGCTCCTCCAGGTTTCCGCGACTGAACATTCCGTCGAGGAGACCTGTTTGCCGAACGAAAAACACCGCCACGACCACGAGAATCAAGTACGCGATTGCCTTGCCCACCTGCGCCTCCGGCCATGCCAGTCATCCCACTACCCATGAGCGCAACCATGGGCCCCTTTTGAAAACGCGAGGCGAATCGGACGCCTGCCCCCGTTCGGCCTGAGCTTAGGCAAACCGGGGTTGGCTAACAAGTGGAGCGGCCCGCCGTACATTCCTGCGGATTGAGCCGCGCCCGCAACTGCGAGAACTCCTGCACCACGAAGTCCACCAGGGCACGCACGCGCGGCGTATCGCGCATGTCCGAGTGAAAGCCGACCCGCACCGCTCGCACCGGCATGGGGTGCGCCACCGCAACGCGAAGCAGTGTTGGATCTGCCTCCGCGATGAAGCTCGGCAGCACGGCCATGGCGGCGCCACTGCGGATGGCAGCGAGGTGGGCGCGCAGACCGTTGGCTCGAAGCACGGTGCGCGCACGATGTGCCAGTAAAGGCAGCCAGGCCTCGTGGGGAACCTCCCCTGCCGCACGGTCAAGAAGCACCAGGAAGTGACCATTGAAACCGTCGGCAGCCTCGGGATGCCCGTGCCGCTCCAGATAGCTTCTCGCTGCGTACAACCCGTACGCGATATCGCCGATGCGTCGCTCCACCAGATTCTCCTGAGAGAACGATCCGAAACGGAACGCCAGGTCCGCTTCGCGACGTGCCAGATTGAACACCTTGGTGTCGTTGATCAGTTCGATGACCAGCCCGGGATGCAAGGCACCAAACCGCGCCAGCATCGGCGCGATCACCTCATCGCCAAGCCAGTCCAGGCTCGTCACCAGGATCTGACCGCTCAAGCCTGTATCGCGTGCTGCGACCTGCCGTTGCACAGCCAGCGCTCCCGCGTCCATCTGCTCCAGGCCACCGACCAGGGATTGAGCCAACGCGGTCAATCGCAGTCCGCCGGCATCGCGATCGAACAGTTTCGCGTTCAGGCTGCGCTCCAGCGCTTCGAGCCGCCTGCTCACGGTGGGCTGGGTCGTACCGAGTGCTCGCGCAGCCGCGCTCAGGCTGCCATTGCGAGCGATGGCCAGCACAATCTTCAGATCATCCCAGCCAATGCTCATCAGGCCCACCTGCTCCATGCATTTTCGAATGACGGGCATGCCAAATCGATGGCTGCATCAGCCCGCGACGCTTCCTAGACTGTCACACGCGTCCTCTGCCAGACAACGTTCCAGCCACGACAGATATCCAGCGCCAGACGCCAACTCCGGGAATCGCGAGCATGCTGCACATCGACCACCTCATTCTTCGTGTCCGCGATGCCAAGGCATCCGTGCAGTTCTATCAGCAGGCGCTGGGCCTGCTCCATGACGGCAATGCCGCGCCCTTCGAGGTGCTGCGCGTGAACGACGACAGCGTGATCGAGCTGTCGACCGCACCCCCGAAAGACCCGACGCACCTGGCCTTCTGCCTGGACCGGCGCGCTTTCCAGGACGTGTGCGAACGGCTGCGCGGACTGGGCATTCCTTACGGTGGCGATCCCTTTAGCCGGGATGGTCGCTCGGCCCTGCAACCGGGCGCCCGGGGCTGGGCGGAGGCCATCTATTTCTTCGATCCTGATCGTCACAACATCGAGGTACGTACCCATGACCCGCGCTGATGCCCACACACCTGCCTCGAGCGCCCCCCTGCCCCTGTTCCCGGACATGTCCGGAAAGGTCGCGATGGTCACGGGAGGTTCGCGCGGCATCGGTGCAGCAACGTGCCTTGCGCTCGCGCGCAACGGCGTGCGGCTGGTCATCAACGGCCGCGATCCGGTCGCTTTGCAGACAAGCGTAGCCGCAGTGCAAGCCGTTGGCGGGGAAGCGATCGGCTTGGCAGCCGACTGCTCGGATCTCGCCCAGGTCCAGCGAATGCAGGCTCAGGTGGAGGCGCACTTCGGCGCACCGGACTTCGTGCTGGCCTTCGCCGGAGGCGGCACGGGGCGGCCCGTGCCGGTGCAGGACATCACCGAGGAGGACTGGCGCTCAAGCATCGACAACAATCTCACGTCGACCTTCTTCACTCTGAAATGCTTCCTGCCCGGCATGCTCGCACGAGGCAGCGGCGGCATCCTGACCATGGCCTCGGCCGGCGCCCGTGTGGCCTCGGGGGCGCCGGCCGGCTACGGCGCGGCAAAGGCGGGGGTCATCATGCTCACACGCCACCTGGCCCAGGAAGCAGGTCCGCAGGGATTGCGCGTCAACTGCATTTCGCCCTCGGCCGTGTTGACCGAACGCACGCGTGCAACGCTATCGCCGGAGCGGCAGGCTCGAATGCAGGAGGGATTTCCGCTGGGGCGTCTTGGCACGCCGGAGGACGTAGCTGCCGCTTCCCTGTTTTTGCTCAGCGACGCTTCCGCATGGATCACCGGCGTGGTACTCGACGTCGCTGGTGGGCGGGTCATGGTTTGACACGCCACGCCACCGAAACCTTCAAAGCCGACTTCCATGACGCCGTGTTCCGCACTGCCTGATCCTCGGGGCCGATTCGACCGGTTTCACGCCCCGACCCGATCTTCCAGCGGACGATCAGCGGACGCTCGCTGGCTACCCTCACGGCTCCTTGGCGAACCTGGAGCCGCTCATGTCGATCTTCAATCCCAGCCGAACATTGTTCGCCGATGACGATCAGGCAACGCTCGTCGTCATCTTCAATCATTCCCGGCTGCATACGCGCGCCCCGGTGTTCGTCTGCCTGCCGGCGATGGGTGTCGCCGCGAGCTTCTATACGCCGTTCGCGGAAGCGCTTGCGCAAGCCACCAGGGGCGTGGCGGTATTGACTGACCTGCGTGGACAGGGCCAGAGCGAGGCGCTCGCACGACGCGGCGCGCAATTCGGGTATCAGGAAATCGTCGCGCAAGACATCCCGTCGTTGACCGCCGCGATCGCCGCGCAGTTTCCCGATCGGCCCATTTATCTGGTCGGCCATAGTCTGGGCGGTCAGCTCGGCAGCCTCGCGACAGTGCACACGGCGCCCTGCCTCGCGGGCCTGATCCTGGTGGCGAGCGGCACCGCGCACCATCGCGTGTGGCCAAAAGGATTGCGATGGCGCGCGGGCATTGCGGTGCGGGCCGTCCGAATCGTGGCTGCACTGCTGCCCTGGTACCCGGGCCGGCTGCTGGGCTTCGGCGGCGACCAGCCGCGTCGATTGATGGCCGATTGGAGTTACAACGCCAGCACCGGTCGCTATCGCTGCGCAGGCAGTAGAATCGACTACGAGGAGGCGCTGAATGACATCGTGCTGCCCGTTCTGTCGGTCGAGATCCGCGCCGATCCCGTGGCGCCGACGGGCGCGACGACCGAACTGCTCGCCAAGCTCGCGTCCTGCGCGATCGAGCGCCGGCAGATCGGCGGCGTCACAGCAGACGCGCCGTGGCGGCGTCACTTTTCCTGGGCGCGGAATCCGGACGAGGTGGTCGCTGAGATCGTCGCTTGGTTGCGCCCGCAATTGCACCGAGCCAACGTCGAATGCCTCGAGCGGGCCGTCGCATGAGCATTGAGGTGCCGGCACGTCTCGCGCTTCGCGTGCTCGGGCCGGTGCGGCTCGAGCAGGAATCGGGGACGTTCGAGCCGGGCGCACGGCGCGAGCAGGCGCTCCTCGCCCTGCTCGCCGCCGAGGCACGTCCGATGAGCCGCGCCCGCCTCGCTGCAATGCTCTGGCCCGATGCCGACGACGTTGACGCGCGCGGGCGCATGCGCCGCTTGTTGCACGAGATGTCGAGCCACGTTGGGCGCAACGCGCTTGTGACCGATCGCCAGACCGTCGCGCTCGCGAGCGATGTGTGCGCCGCTACCGATCTCGCCTCGCTGCGCCGTTCCCTTGCGCAAGGACTGTATCGACCGGCCGAGGACGCGAGCGACGAGAGCCTCGCCGCCCTCGAGAACGCGGCGGATCTGGCCGCCGCCGAGTTCGCGGAGGGGCTGGTGCTCGACGAATGCGACGAGCTGTCGGCGTGGCTTCAACGACAGCGCGAATCGCTGCACCAGGCGCGCGCGCAGGCGCTGGCGCATCTCGTCACTCAGCTCGAAGACGCACAGCAGCACGAGCGCTCGCTCCATCATGCGCAAGAGCTGGTAGCGATCGATTCGCTGAACGAGGCTGCGCAGCGCCGCCTCATCCGGCTGTATGCCGCAGTCGGACAGCCCCGCGCAGCATTGCAGCAGTTCGAGCGGTGCCGGCAGATCCTGCACGACGAGCTCGGCGTCGAGCCGGAAGCCGCAACGCTCCGCGTCGCCGACGAGATCCGCGGGCGAGACGCCGCCACGACCGCGCTTGCCGACGATCCGCCCGCAGCGGTGGCAGTGCGGTTCACGCGCAGCGGCGACGTTCATCTCGCTTATCAGGTACTTGGCGCCGGCCCGCTCGATGTGCTCCTTATCAGCGGCTTCATCTCGAACCTGGAGCAGGCTTGGGAGCCTGGCGGGCCCGCGGCCTTCTTCCGCGAGCTCGCGCGCGACTTTCGGCTCATCCTGTACGACCGGCGCGGTGTCGGGCTCTCCGATCGCACCGTCGATCCCGCCGACACATCGGTCAGTAGCGCCGACGCACTGGCGGTTCTCGACGCGGTAGGCAGCCGGCGCGCGCTGGTGTTCGCGGTGTCCGAAGGCGGGCCGATCGCGATTCGGCTCGCAGTCGAGTATCCAGAGCGTGTTGCGGGGCTGGCTCTTTGGGCCACGCTTGCCCGAGGTACCGCGGCGCACGACTATCCGTGGGCACTGACGGCCGAGCGCTATGAGCGTTGGCTTGATGCACTCGTCGCGCAATGGGGCCGCCCGGCTGCAATCGACACCTTCGCGCCCGACCACGCGAGCGATCCGCTGGTGCAGCGCTGGTGGGCGCGCATGCTGCGTCTGGGCTCCAGCCCGCGCTGCATGCACGCCGTCCTGCGCACGCTCGCGCTGACCGACGTACGCGCTTTGCTGCCGCACGTGCGCGTGCCGACGCTGGTCATGCATCGAACGGGCGACCGCGCCGTGCGCATCGACGCAGGCCGTCATGTCGCAACTGCGATCTCCGGAGCCCAGTGGCTCGAGTTTCCCGGGTCCGCGCATTGGTGGTGGTTGGGCGAGACGACACCGGTCATCGAAGCGATCAAGGGCTTCGCACGGCGCTTGGCTGATAGCCAGCGCTAGTAGTTCACGGACTCGTTGTTGGCCCGGTTTGACGTACGCCCCACGCGGCTACCGCCGCGGCACACCCTCCAGCAAACCCGCCAGCATCGCCCCCGTCACCGGCTTGCGCAGGAACCCCTGGAACCCCGCCGCGGTCGCCTGCGGTTCGGCATCGGCGTCGGCGCGTGCGGTGATGGCCAGCAGCGGCCGGCTGAAGCCCTGCGCGCGCAACTGCTCGGCCAGCGCCAGGCCGTCCATGCCCGGCAGGTCGAGGTCGAGCAGCGCCGCATCGAAAGAGGCGGTCGCTGCCTCGGTCATTGCGGACAGGCCATGCGCGGCATGCGTGACGCGATGGCCCTGCAGTCGCAGCAGACCCGTGATGACCTCGGCGACGATCGGATCGTCCTCGACCAGCAGCAACGACAACGGCGCGCCACGCGACGCCAGCAGTGCACCACCGCCGTCGTGTGCGGCCGGGGCCTCCGCCTCTGCCAGCGGCAGCTCGACGATGAAGCGCGCACCTTCGCCGGGCGTGCTTTCGACGCGGATGCCGCCGCCCATTGCTTCGGCCAGTTCCTGGCAGATCGCCAGTCCCAGTCCGCTGCCGCCGTAACGGGCCGTGGTGCGCGCGCCATCGGCCTGCTCGAAGCGGCGGAACAGGCGCGCCTGCTGCTCGGCGTTGATGCCCGGGCCGGTATCGGCGACTTCGAAGCGCACGCCCTGCGGCGACAACGCCGACACGCGCAGCGAAACCGAGCCCTTGTCGGTGAACTTGATCGCGTTGCCGAGCAGGTTGAGCAGGACCTGGCAGACGCGGCTTCTGTCGCCGCGCAGTCCTGCCGGGGCGTCGACGCCGATGTCGGCGTTGAAGGCCAGGCCGCGCTGGCGCGCCAATGGCGCCATCAGCGAAGCGGCTTCGTCGACCACCTCGTGCAGTGCGAACGGTGCGTCGGACAGTTCGAGCTTGCCCGATTCGATCCGCGCCAGGTCGAGCGCATCGTTGACCAGCCGCAACAGGTGGCGACCGGCGCGGCGGATCGATTCAATGTAGCCGCGCTGGCGCGGGTCCAGTGGCGTGTCGAGCAGCAGCTCGCTCATGCCCAGCACGCCGGTCATCGGCGTGCGCACTTCGTGGCCGAGCGTGGCCAGGAACTGGGTCTTGGCCAGCGAGGCCTGCTTGGCCAGTTCGCGTTCCTGCTGTGCCAGTTGCCAGTCGTGACGGCGCTTGAGGCGGCGACGATAGGCATCGAACATCCACCACCCCAGCAGCAGTGCCAGGCCGACGAAACCGGCGATTGCAGGCAAGGTCTGCCACCACGGCGCGGCCACGGTGAAGATGATCGTCTGCGCCCTCGACCAGACGTTGTCGGCGGTACGCGCGGCCACCTTGAGTTCGTAGCGGCCCGGCTTGAGCTGGGAGAAAACGCGCTCGCCGACCGAGCCGACCGCTACCCAGCCGTTGTCGTAGCCGGCCAGGCGGAAGCGGTATGCGTGGTTGCCGGCGTCGTTGAACGACAACAGCCGCGCGACGATGCGCAGGTCGCGGTCGTCGTGGCGGATCTCGAACGGCTGCGCCGGGAAGAACGAGACGCGCCTGTCGTTGCGGCGGGCATCGATGCTCTCGATCACCAGATGCGGCGCCTGCAGGTTGGGACGCACCGTCGACGGGTCGAACAGGACCAGCCCCTCCGGGCTGCCGACGAGGATGCGACCGTCACGACGGCTGGGCACGGGGGCGTTGTCGAACTCCTGGCTCGGCAGGCCGTCGCGCACGCCATAGACGCGCACCGCGCGCCGTGCGGGATCGACGCGGGTGAGGCCGCGCACGCTGGAAATCCAGACGATGCCGGTCGCATCCACGGTCAAGCCGCCGGAGGCCACCAGCGGCAGTCCGTCTTCGCTGTCCATGCGCCAGAGCCGATGCAGGGTCGCGCCACCCCAGCGGTAGGACTCCAGTTCGCCCAGGCGCGCCAGCCACACTTGACCATGCGCATCGGTGGCAAAACCGTGGATGCGGCCGTGGCCGGCGCCGGGGACCGGTTCAAAGCGGTGGCCGACGGCGTTCCAGCGCGACAGGCCATCGCTGCCGGCCAGCCACAACGCGCCATCGGGGCCGGGGCTGGCCTGCTCGATGAACACGCCTTTGCTCAGTCCGATGGTGGCGCCTGCGGCCATCGTCTCGTGGATGCGGCCATCGGGCGTGCGCACCTGGATCGCGCCGTCTTCGGTGATCAGCCAGATCATGCCGTCGCCGGTCTGCACCAGCTTGCTTTCGCCCGACGGTGCCGGGTCGTTCGCGTCCGTGGCGGTCCAGCGCCGCAAGCGCCGCGTGCCCGCATCGATCCGCGCCAGGCCGCCGACGTAGCTGACCCACACGTTGCTGGCGCGATCTTCCAGCACGCTGGACAGGACGTAGCCGTCGCCGACGTCGCGCGCGACGTGGCTGACCGCGCCGCTGTCGGGATCGAGGCGGTCGAGCACGCCGCCGCTGCCGACCAGCCACATCGCGCCATCGGCCGACGGCGCGATGCCGCGCACATGCGCGTTGGCGATCGACCGGGTGTCGTCGATGCGGCGCGACATCACCGCGAACTGGCGCCAGTTCGGCGGCAGGTACCACAGTCCGTTGCTGCTGCTGGCAAACCAGACGCCGCCTTCGCGATCCTGGTAGGCACCGACCCAACCCGGACGCACCAGCCCCTGCGCGGTGCCGCTGTAAAGCGGCACTACGCTGAGCTTGCCGCGCTCGTCGCGGCCCAGGCCCTGCGGGACGTCGAACCAGTAGATGCCGCTGCGGTCACGCAGGAGCACGTGCAGGATCGTGTCCTTGATGCCCGCCTCCGCCCACGGCGTTGCCGAAACGTGGCCATCGGCACGGCGCACGCCGACACCGCGCGGCGTGGCGAACCACAACGTGCCATCGGATTCGGCGGTGATGCCGTTGACCAGCGGCGAACTCAACGCGGTCGTTGGCAGGCGTTCGAAGTCGTGACCGGTCCAGCGCGCGACACCGCCCTTGGTGCCGACCCACAGGCTGCCGTCGGGAGCGACCACCAGTTGCCCGACCTCGGCATCGGGCAGGCTGCGCGGGTCGGCGGGATCGGGCATGAAGCGCGTGACCTTGCCGTCCGTGTCGAGCCGGTGCAGGCCACCGAAGGACGTGCCGAACCAGATAGCACCATCGGGCGTGGAGGTGACGGCCCAAACGGTGTCGCTGCCGATCTCGGGCGTGTTGGCGCGGTTGTAATAGCGGAGCTGCTTGCGGTCGGCGTCGAGCACCGCCAGCCCCGCCTGGCTGGTGCCGATCCAGACCCGGTTGCGCGCATCGACGTGGACCGCCCAGACGAAGTTGTCGCGCAGGCCGTCCTCGGCGCGCCAGATGCGGAAGCCGATGCCGTCGTAACGCGCCAGGCCGTCGCTGGTCGCGATCCACAGGTAGCCGTTGTGGTCTTCGGTGATGCCGTTGATGCGATTGGATGGCAGGCCGTCGGCGACGGTGATCTGGCGCGGCCGCGGGGTTTCCGGAATGGCGGCGTGGGCCGCGGCCAGCGCCGCACATGCCAGCCATAGCGCCAGGGAGGTCCTTGCGACGATCCTTGCCACCGTCCTTGCGCTCGTTCGTGTCGGCATTGCCCCTTTCCGGCGTCCTGTCCCCGCCCCTAGGCTGGTCGAAGCGCCGGGGCGGCGCAAGTCCGCTGCGCCCGGCCGGAACGCTGCAACGTTCCGTTGCAGGGATCCACCGACCCGTTCACCTGTGTGCGCCTAGAATCGCTGCCTGGATTGACCCGGACGCCGACCACCCATGAGCCCACGCCCGATGCCACGGATCTGCCGGATACCAGTCAGCGTGGGGCGGATGCTCGCGTTGCTGGCGCTCGCCCCGGGCCTGGCCCTGGCTGCGCCGCCGGAAACCTGGTCATTCGACCCTGTGCACACCCGCGTGCTGTTTGCCGTCGAGCACGCCGGCTTCTCGCATGCGATGGGCACCGTATCGGGCAGCACGGGCACGCTGGTGTTCGACCGCGACGACTGGACGTCCGCGCACCTTGACGTGCAGGTGCCACTGCAGCGCCTGGACCTGGGCGACGCGAAGTGGAACAAGGCCGTGCTGGCAACCAACCTGCTCAACGGCGATCGCTATCCGCAGGCCCACTTCGTCTCTTCGTCGGTGGAGCCGGTCGATGGCGACCATGCCAAGGTCTGCGGCGAGCTGACCCTGCGCGGCGTGAGCAAGCCGCTGTGCATGGACGTGACGCTCAATGCGGTCAAGCGCCATCCACTGCCACCGTTCCGTCGCACCGCGGGTTTCTCCGCCACGGCCACGCTCAGTCGCGCCGAGTTCGGCATGACGGCATGGAAGAATGTGATCGGCGACAGCGTCGAACTGCGCATCGAGGCCGAGGCCATCCACGGCAACGGCGCCGGCGAACCGGACAACGGCACCGCGCCGCCTGCCGACGCACCACCCGGGGCGGAGCCAGCAGCCGAACCGACTGAACCTGCGGGCACCGACCCGGCCAACCCGCAAACGACCCAGCAGACGACCCCGCAAACGACGCCGGAATCGACGACCCCATGACGCTGAAGAACACCGCCGACCGCTGGGGCGCCGTCAGCCAGTTGCTGCACTGGCTGATCGTGCTGCTGATCCTGGGCCTGGGCGTGGTCGGCCTGGTGATGGTCGAACTGCCGAAATCGCCGCGCTATTTCTGGGTCTACGACCTGCACAAATCGTTCGGCATCACCGTGCTGGCGCTGATGGTGCTGCGGCTGGTCTGGCGTCTGTTCGCCGGTGCGCCGGTGGCCATCGCCGGAACACCGGGCTGGCAGCATCGCATCGCCACCGCCACCCATGGGCTGCTGTACGTGATGACGTTCGCCGTTCCGTTGTCGGGCTGGCTCTACGACTCGGTCAGCGGCCTGCGGCCGATGCGCTGGTTCGGACTGTTCAAGATGCCCAAGATCGCCGCGCCCAGCCAGCAACTGCAGCCGCTGGTGCGCGACTGGCACGAATGGCTGTTCTGGGCGCTCATCGCCCTGGTCGCCGTGCATGCCGCGGCGGCGCTGTACCACCATCTGTTCCAGCACGACGCCACCCTGTCCCGCATGCTGCCGGGCCGGCGCCGCGCCCCCTCCCCCATTTCGGAGATCCGCTGATGTCGATCAAGCGCCTTACCCTGGCCGCCAGCCTGGCCGCTTCGCTGTTGCTGGCCGCGCCTGCATTCGCCGCCGACTACGTGCAGGCCGCAGGCTCCAGCCTCACGTTCGCCAGCAAGTACGAAGGCGAAGTCTTCACCGGTCGCTTCTCCACCTTCGCCACCAACTTCAGCTTCGATCCGCAGGCGCTGGCGACCGCCAAGCTCGACGTGACCATCCAGCTGGCGTCGGCAAGCACGGCCAACACCGATCGCGACGATGCGCTCAAGGGCAACGACTTCTTCGCTTCGGGCAAGTTTCCGCAGGCGCGCTACACCGCGACCAAATTCCGCAGCCTGGGCGGCAATCAATACGCCGCCGACGGTTCGCTGAGCCTGCGCGGGATCAGCAAGCCGGTGACGCTCACCTTCACCTGGACACCGGGCGCCAAGCCGGTGCTGACCGGCAAGGCCACGATCAAGCGCCTGGATTTCGGCGTCGGCGGCGGCGACTGGGCCGACACCGCACTGATCCCCAACGAAGTGGCGATCAGCACCAAGGTCGTATTCGCACCGCCCAAGTGACGCCTTACAGCGACTCCGCCAGGAACGCCCGCAGGCGATCCAGGTCGAACGGCCAGTCCAGCTCGATGCCGCGGCCTTCATCGCGCAGCACCGGCACGCGCACGCCGTAGCGCTGTTCCAGGCCGTCGTCGGCGTCGATGAAGACGCTCTCGAATTCCGGTGCGCGCGCCGTCGCCAGGATGTCCAGGGCCAGATCGCACAGGTGGCAATCGTCGCGCTGGAACAGCGTCAACGCCGGAGCGGCGGCAGGCACCGAGTCATGCGGGGAAAGGGGCATGGAATCGCTCACGGATCCGGGCATCGGCAATGCGGCAGGGTATGGCAGGGCGACCCTGCCGGGGCGCGTAGAATAGCCCGATTACCAGCGTGTGCCGCAGGCGCGCGCTGCCAGACCGTCCAGCCAGCGCGCAATCCCCCGCGCCGCCCGCCCTTCCGGAGTAGTCCCACGTGGCCGTCAGCAGTTTCGACTTGTTCAAGATCGGCATCGGTCCGAGTTCGTCCCATACCGTCGGCCCGATGCGCGCCGCTGCACGCTTCGTCCAGCGCTGGCTGGTCGAGGGCGGCGACGGCGACGGCAGCGACCTGCAGCGCACGGCGCGCATCCGCGCCGAGGTGTTCGGTTCGCTGGCGCTGACCGGCCGTGGCCACGGCACCGACAAGGCAGTGCTGATGGGCCTGGAAGGTCACCTGCCCAATGGCATAGACCCGGACATCATCCCGCCGGCGCTCGAGCGCATCCGCAACAGCAAGCGCATCAATCTGCACGGCCAGCACGAGATCGGCTTCGACGAGAAGCACGACCTCATCATGAACAAGCGCCAGAAGCTGCCGTTCCATACCAACGGCATGCGTTTCACCGCCTTCGACGCCGACGGCAACGTCATCGCCACGCGCGACTACTACTCCGTCGGCGGCGGATTCGTCGTCAACCAGGACGAGGCCGCCGAAGACCGCATCGTCGCCGACGAGACCGAACAGCCCTACCCCTTCGGCTCCGGCGACGAGCTGCTCATGCGTGCGCGCGAAAGCGGCATGACCATCGCCCAGATGATGTACGCCAACGAACAGGTCTGGCGCACCCCGGAAGAGGTCGACGCCGGCCTCGACGAAATCTGGGAGGCGATGCAGGCCTGCGTCGGCCGCGGCATCCGCGCCCACGGCACCCTGCCCGGTGGCCTGCACGTGTCACGCCGTGCGCCGACGCTGCACGCCGAACTGTCGCATCGCCCGGAAGCGGCGATGCGCGATCCGCTGACGACGCTGGACTGGGTCAACCTGTACGCACTGGCCGTGAACGAAGAGAACGCCGCCGGTGGCCGCGTCGTCACCGCGCCGACCAACGGCGCCGCCGGCATCATCCCGTCGGTGCTGCACTACTACGACCGCTTCTGCCCGGGTGCGAACATCCAGGGCGTGCGCACGTTCCTGCTGACCGCCGCGGCGGTGGGCATCCTCTACAAGGAAAACGCCAGCATCTCGGGCGCGGAAGTGGGCTGCCAGGGCGAAGTCGGCGTGGCCTGCTCGATGGCCGCCGCTGGCCTGACCGCAGCCATCGGTGGCAGTTCCAGCCAGATCGAGAACGCCGCCGAGATCGGCATGGAGCACAACCTCGGCCTGACCTGCGACCCCATCGGCGGACTGGTGCAGATCCCGTGCATCGAGCGCAATGCGATGGGCGCGGTCAAGGCGATCAACGCCAGCCGCATGGCGATGCGCGGCGACGGCAAGCACAAGGTCAGCCTGGACAAGGTCATCAAGACCATGCGCGACACCGGCCGCGACATGCAGGACAAGTACAAGGAAACCTCGCGCGGTGGCCTGGCGGTCAACGTGATCGAGTGCTGAGGAAGCCCGCCACCCCGGACCGCTAGCGGCCCTCACACGCCGCCAACACGCCGTTCCCGCCACTGTGGTTACCATCCACCACAGGCCAGCCGGAGCGTGCCCATGCCAGCCCGCGTCAGTCGTCGCGACTTCCTCAAGTGCAGCGTGGTCGCGGGCATCAGCGTCTATATCGCAGCGCCCGGCAGTGCCGCGCTGGCGGCGCTGTTCGAACAACAACGCTCGCGACCGCTTCCCTGGGATCCGGGCACCGGCAAGATCCGCTACCGCACCGACGCTACGGCCAAGGTCACCGGCGAGAAGATCTTCAGCTTCGACATGCGCGGCCGCGACCTCCCCGGCTGGCCGCGCGAGCAGGCGCACGCGATGCTGCTACGCGCGACCCGCGCCGACCGCGCCTATGCCGGCATCGATCTGTCGATCCTCGGCGATGCCCTGCGTCCGGACCGCATCGTCACCGCCGCCGACCTGCAGCGCGATGGCGTGCAGTTCCCGCAGTTCTACGGCGAGGACATGCTGCTGCCGGAAGGCAAGACGCCGGCCTACCTCGGCCACGCGGTGGCCTTGCTGATCTGGCACGACTTCGCCCGTTTCCGCGCCGGCAAGACCGCGCTCAAGTTCCGCGACGACATCGTCCGCCATGGCGCGGTCACCGGCCCGCTGGAACGCGATCCCTGGGCCGCGTTCCGTTACGTCCGCGTCGGCGGCGCGACAGCCTTCGACGACGATGCCTATTCCAGCCTGAAAGACACACCGCTGTTCCCCACCGCCTACAGCAAGAAGCGGCCGCAGTGGCCGCAGGCCAATCCGCACGGCGGCCTCGACGCACAGGGCGCGGCCCATGCCGCCGCAATCGCGACTGCGCTCGATTCGCCCGGCAATGATCAGCTGGTGCTGCAACGCGAGTACTTTTCGCAGTCGATCGACACCGCCGCGCTGGAACCCGACAACGGCAACGCCTGGTTCGACGCCGCCACCGCCACGCTGCACGTGGTCGTGGCGACGCAGTCTCCCCAGGAGATCGCCGAATCCGGTCCACTCATGCTCGCGGCGAGCGCGCTGAACGTGAAGAACCTGGTGCTGCACCCCTGCTACACCGTCGGCTACGGCTCCAAGGACCACGCGCCGATGCCGTTCTACGTGCTGATGGCAGGCCTCTACGGCGACGGCCGGCCGGTGCGGCTGGCCAACGACCGCTACGAGCAGTTCCAGTCGAGCCTGAAGCGCCACAGTTTCCGCATCCGCTATCGAATCTCCATCGACCGCAAGACCGGCAAGTTCGGAATCTTCCAGGGCGACATGATCGGCGACGGCGGCGGGCGGCAGAACTTCTCGCCGTCGGTATGCCTGGTGGCGGCAACGGCTGCGCAATCGATCTACTACTTCCCCCAGAGCGACCTGGCCAGCACGGTGATCTCCTCGCGCGCGCTCGACGCCGGTTCCGCGCGCGGCTACGGCACGCTGCAGAGCATGGGCGCAACCGAGATGCTGGTCGACGAGGTCGCCGCCGAACTCAGGCTCGACCCGATCGAACTGCGTCAGCGCAACGTATTCACCACCGGCATGAAGAACACGCAGGGTGCGATCCCCGGCGGTGCGCAGCGCGCAGACGAGGTGCTGGAACGCTGCCGCGCGCATCCGCTGTGGCGCGACCGCGACAAGCGCAAGCGCGAGTACGAGGCCGCGCATCCGGGCAAGCGCCATGGCACCGGCTTCGGTTGCGTGCAGAAGGATTTCGGCACCGGCGCCGAGGCCGCGTTCGTCGAGGTGTCGCTCGCGCCCGACGGCCGCCTGCTGCTGCGCCACATCGGCATCGACATGGGCACCGGCATGGCCACCAGCCAGTCCGCACTGTGCATCCCGTGGCTGGGCAAACCGGCCGACGAGATACGCACCGGCGAGACGCAGTGGCCGGAGCTGCCACTGGTCGCCACTGGCGATCCGTGGCTGATGCAGCAGGCCGAGCAGGACCGCAACGTCGGCAATCCGCGCTGGACGCCGAACCTGTGCAGCCCGAGCAGTGCCAGCAACTCGGCCTACTTCTTCAGCCACGCCACGCGCGAGGCGGCGCGACTGTTGTTCACCCAGGGCCTGTGGCCGGCAGCCAGGGCCATATGGGGCGAAGGCTTCGGCGGCGGGCAGCTGGCGCCGCTGGCCATTCGCCGCGAGGACGCGCGCTGGGTCGATGGCAAACTCACCGCCGGCGGCCTGGCCGGGTTGCCATTGCCGGTGATCATCGCCAAGGCCTACGAACTCGGCCTGGCCACCGGCGCGATCGTCCACACCTTCAATCGCTGGCAATGGGCGGAAGCCGAGTTCCCGCTCGACGGCGACGACGCTCGACTGCCTCTGGACGCCATCGCCCTGCGCTGGGGCGCCGACGGCAGCACCGGCAAGGGCACGCCAACCGCCAATGGCTATCGCATGATCGAACGAACCCGCGCGCATTACCCGCCGACCCAGCGCAACAACGCCGGCGTCGTCTACTACAGCGCGATCGGCACCATTGCCGAGGTTGCGGTCGATACCGCCAGCGGCCAGGTCGAGCTGATCAACCATCATTCGGTTCTCGAATGCGGCAACGCGATCGTGCCCGAACTGGTCTCCGGGCAGCTGCAAGGCGGCCTTGCGATGGGCATTGGCCACGCCTTGCACGAGTACCTGCCGCTGTACGAGGACGGGCCCGGCAACGGCACCTGGAATTTCAACCGCTACACCCTGCCGCGCGCCGCTGATGTTGCGGTATGGAAGCAGACCGGCGAAGTGATGCCGGCGCTGTCGGCCAGCGACCCGCCCAAGGGCATGGCCGAAGTAGTGATGATCGCGGTGGTTCCGGCCATCGTGAACGCCATCGCCCATGCCACCGGGCTGCGCTTCCGCGAGCTGCCGGTAACCGCGGAAAAGGTTCGCGCCGCGCTGGTGGCCGGCCGCGTGCAGGAGCAGACGGCATGAGCACGATGCCCGCCAAGCCCCGCCCACTGTCGCTGCAGGTCAACGGCGTCGCCCACGGCCCGATCGACGTGCCGGAGGACATGATGCTGGTCGACGTGCTGCACGAGTACCTGGGCCTCACCGGCACCCGCTTCGGCTGCGGTC
Source organism: Lysobacter sp. TAF61 (assembly GCF_052113485.1). NCBI lineage: Bacteria > Pseudomonadati > Pseudomonadota > Gammaproteobacteria > Lysobacterales > Lysobacteraceae > Lysobacter > Lysobacter sp. TAF61. Next base: position 215,830 of record NZ_JBFRDH010000006.1, on the reverse strand, counting down.
AGGGCGTGTGCCGCGCCTGCACGGTCATCCTCGACGATGAGCGCGGTCCGCGCGAAGTGCGCAGTTGCATCACCGGCGCGCACTATTTCAACGGCAAGCACATCCGCACCGTGGAGGGCCACGCCAAACGCGATGACGCCGGCCGGATCGTCGAGCTGTCGCCGGTGCAGCAGGCCTTCCTCGATCACTTCAGCTTCCAGTGCGGCTATTGCACGCCGGGCTTCGTCAACGCGACCACGGTGTTGCTGGAGCGACTGCACAAGGCGCCGATCCGCAGCGAGGAGGTCGAGGACACGATCACTGAAGCGCTGAATCCGCATCTGTGCCGCTGCACCGGCTACGTGCGCTACTACCAGGCGGTGAAGGAGCTGGTGCTGGCCACGCCCGGCCTGGTGAAGGGCGGCAAGGAGCGTGCGCCATGACCCGCGTCGGCTGGAAGCGCATCGTGGCCTGGCTGCTGCTGGTCTTCGTGGCCGTGTTGCTGATCGGCTGGCTCTCGCGCTGGTGGTCCAACCGCGGGCCCGTGCAGAAGGTGCAGGCCACGCCCGAGCAGATCGCGCGCGGCCGCTACCTGGCCGACGCTGCCGACTGCGCCGGCTGCCACACCGCCGATGGCGGCGCCCCGTTGGCCGGCGGCGTGCCGCTGCATTCGCCGTTCGGCACCATCCATGGCACCAACATCACCCCCGATGGCGAGCACGGCATCGGCCGCTACACCGCCGACGATTTCTTCCATGCATTGACCCACGGCGAAGCGCGCGATGGCCACCAGCTGTATCCCGCGATGCCGTATGTCTCGTACCGCACGATCTCGCGCGCGGACAGCGACGCGATCCATGCATTCGTGATGAACCAGCCGCCGGTGAACGTGCCCAACCAGAAGAACGGCGTGCACTTCCCCGCCAACATCCGCACCGCGGTGCACGGCTGGAACCTGCTGTTTGCGCGTCCGCAGGTCCGCCCCGCTTCGCAGGGCTCCAGCGCGGACTGGAAGCGCGGGCACTACCTGGTGGAAACACTGGGCCATTGCGGTGAATGCCACAGCCCGCGCGGCATGCTCGGCCAGATCGACCGCAAGCGTCCGCTGTCGGGCAACAACAAGCTGGGCCGCTTCGCCGCGCCCGACATCACGCCGCAAGGTCTGGCCGCACGCGGTTGGGACGCGGCGTCGTTGCAGCAGTACCTCGCCGGTGGCGTCAGTGCGCAGGCGGTTGCCTCGGACGAAATGCTGCGCGTGGTGAGCCTGTCGACCAGCCGTCTGAGCCGCGCCGACGTGCATGCGATCACGGTGTACCTGCTCGGCGACTCGCCACTACAGGCCAAGCCGGTGACGCCGGTAGCCGCCGTGGCCGGCCCCGGGCAGCGCCACTACCTCGACCTGTGTTCGGGCTGCCACGGCCGCGATGGCGAGGGCGTGCCCAACGTGGCGGTCAGCCTGCAGCGCAATACCGCCGTGCACGACAGCGACTCGCACAACCTCATCGTCGCCATTCTCGACGGCCTGCCCGAACACGACTTCCCGGGTCTGGCCCGGATGCAGGACATGCCGGGCTTTGCCGGCGACCTCGACGATGCGCAGGTGGCGGCGCTTGCCAGCTGGTTGCGGCAGCGGTATGGCGGGCAGTCCGCAGTCGATGCGGCGACTGTGGCGAAGATGCGCAAGTAACCGGCCGGGTGGGCAATTGTCCGGGGGTCGTGTCCCGGCCCCCGGTCGCTTGTCCGCAAGACATTTGTTAACTCTGTGACAAACCTGCACTCCAGGACGTGACGGCTCCGTCCGTTCGTCGCTTCGCCCCCTCCCTCGGATGCGAAATGTGCTGAAACGCACATTTCGACTTGACCCGAGCTGACAACGTTGTCAACAGATGCACGGCCAATGACGGGCCGTCGACCTTCTCCGAAAAGGAGCCGGCCCGGGCGGGTCGGCATGTGTGGTGGTCCATCACGTAGGGAGGGAAGCTCGTGAAATACGCATCAAAGGAAGTCGCTCGCTTCGTCAAGGCGTTGCCCGTCAAGGCGTTGCCCGTCACTGCATTACCCGCCGTTGCATTGCTGTCAGGCCTGCTCGCACTCGTCGCCATGCCCGCGGCCCAGGCCGCGTCCTGCGCGGCGATTCCGGCCTGGACCGCATCCACCATCTACAACCCGGGCGACAAGCTCGTCTACCAGAACCACCTCTACCAGGCCAACATCCAGATCTGGAATGCGCCGCCGACCCACTGTCCGACCTGCGGCTGGTACACCGACCTGGGCACCTGCGATGCCGGTGGCAGCAACCAGCCGCCGACCGTCACCCTCACCGCACCCGCCAACGGCGCCAGCTACAGCGCCGGCAGCAGCATCGCGGTCACCGCCAATGCGGGCGACAGCGACGGCAGCGTCAGCAAGGTGGAGTTCTTCCGTGGCACCGTGTCGCTCGGCGTCGATACCAGCGCGCCCTACGCGGTGACCTGGTCCAACGCCACCGCCGGCACGCACGCGTTCAAGGCCGTCGCCACCGACAACCTGGGCGCCACCGCCACCTCGGCCACCAACACGATCACCGTGACCGGCACGCCACCCGTCGACACCACGCCACCGGGCGTGCCGACCGGCCTGGCCGCCAGCGCGCTGTCGTCGAGCAGCATCGGCCTGAGCTGGAACGCCTCCACCGACAACACCGGCGGCACTGGCGTGGCCGGCTACGACGTCTACCGCAACGGCAGCCTGATCGCCTCGCCGACCACCACCAGCTACACCAGCAGCGGCCTGGCGGCGAACACCACGTACTCGTTCACCGTGCGTGCGCGCGACAACGCCAGCCCCGCCAATGCATCGGCACAGAGCGCTGCGGTCAATGCGACCACGCTCACCGGCGGCGGCGGCGGCAACAAGCGCGTCATCGGCTACTTCGCGCAATGGGGCATTTACGGCCGCAACTACCGCGTCAAGAACATCGACACCAGCGGTTCGGCGGCGAAGATCACCCACATCAACTACGCCTTCGGCAATGTCCGCAACAACCGCTGCGAAGTCGGCGTCACCCAGGCCTCCGATCCGAACACCGGCGTGGGTGGCGACGCGTTCGCCGACTACACCAGGTCGTTCGGCGCGGGCGAGAGCGTCAGTGGTACCGCCGATACGTGGGACCAGCCGCTGCGTGGCAGCTGGAACCAGCTCAAGCAGCTCAAGGCCAAGTACCCGAACCTGAAGGTGCTCATCTCGCTCGGCGGCTGGACGTACTCGCGCAACTTCTCCAGCGCCGCCAGCGCGGCCAACCGCCAGGCCTTCGTCGCCTCCTGCGTGGATGCCTACATCAAGGGCAACCTGCCGGTGACCGACAGCGCCGGCGGCCCGGGTGCGGCGGCCGGCGTGTTCGACGGCATCGACATCGACTGGGAATACCCCGTCGCCTGTGGCCTGAGCTGCGGCACGCCTGCCGACAACGCCAACTTCACCGCGCTGCTGGCCGAGTTCCGCCGCCAGCTCGATGCGGTGCGTCCGGGGCTGCTGCTGACCATCGCCGCCGGCGCCGGTGTCGACAAGGTCCGCGTCACCGATCCGGCGGCGTACTCGCAGTACCTGGATTACATCAACGTGATGACCTACGACTTCCACGGCACGTGGGATCCGCAGACCAACCATCACTCGGCGCTGTTCGACTCGCCCAGCGATCCATCCACGGGCGACCAGAAGTTCTACAACAGCAACGACGCGCTCGAAGCGTTCCTGGGCCGCGGCGTGCCAGCCGCCAAGCTCAACATCGGCATCGGCTTCTACGGTCGCGGCTGGACCAACGTGCCCAACGTCAACAACGGCCTGTACCAGAGTGGCACCGCGGCGCCGGGCACGTATGAAGCCGGCAACGAGGACTACAAGGTGCTCAAGGACCGCGCCGGCACGATCTACACCGACGCCAACGCGCGCGCCACCTGGAAGTACGACGGCAACACGTTCTGGAGCTACGACACGCCGGCCATGGTCACCGAGAAGATGGGCTACGTGAAGGCGCAGAACCTGGGCGGCGCGTTCTTCTGGGAATTCAGCGGCGACGACGCCCAGGGCACGCTGGTGAACACGATGAGCAACGGCCTCAAGTAACCCCTCTCCAGAACCCTCCCGGGTTTTGACCCTCAGCGCCGATCCCCCGATCGGCGCTCTTTTTTTGCATCCTTTACAATGCGCGACCCCATGCGCCACTCCCCCTTCCACCGTCGAATGAGCCTGCTGGCGCTTGCCGCCATGCTGCTGCTCCTGCTCATGCCGACGGTCGGCCGGCTGCTGGCCGGCGCGTCCGGGGCGCGCGACGGCGGGGTCTGGACGCAGATGTGCACCATGGCCGGCCTGAAGCTGGTCAAGGTGTCCGCGGGCGACGCCAATCCGCTCGACCCTGTGCTGCCCAAGCCCCAGCCCGGCGGCGACCTGCCGATGCAGGACTGCGCCTATTGCCCGGTGCTCAACTCGCTGGTCGCGCTGGTGCTGTGCGTGGTGTTCGCGTTCGCCCCGGCGACGCGGCCACGGCAGGCTCCCCCGCGACGCACCCCATTGTCAGGGACACGCTGGCACCCCTGCGGCCTGGGCTCGCGCGGCCCACCGCTCGCCCTCTGAACCACAAGACCTCGCCGCTGCCCGCGGCTATCTGATACCCGCATGCGGCGATGACGCCGCGTGCCCTTGTGCTTTGGAGTTTCCATGTCATCCCAGCTTTTATGGTCGTCGTCGCGCCTGTGCGCGGCGATCTCGACCGCGCTCGCCTGCGCCAGCCCTTTCGCAGCCAACGCCGATGCCATCGCCGCCGATGCGACGACCCTCGAACGGATCGAAGTCGCGGCCAGCCCCAACCCCCTCGACGCCTCGGCCGCCGCCGGCACGCGCCTGAACCTGAGCGTGCAGGAAACCCCCGCCTCGATCACCGTGATCGATCGCCAGACCATGGACGAACGCGGCGTCCGCAACACCCAGGAGGCCCTGTTCGGCATTCCCGGCCTGGCGGTGGCCTCGCCGCCTGGCAACGGCAATGCCGTGACCTGGCGCGGCTTCTCCGGCGCGCAGATCGCGCAGCTGTTCAACGGCATCGGCGTGCAGTACGACGCCATTGCCGCCCGGCCGGTCGACGGCTGGATCTACGAGCGCGTCGAAGCCATCGGCGGGCCTTCGAGTTTCCTGCACGGCGCCGGTGCGGTCGGCGGCTCCATCAACTACGTCACCCGCCTGGCGCAGCTCGATCGCGACGACACCCAGGCGCTCGCCACCGTGGGCTCGTTTGGCAGCGGCATGGTCGCCGCGGGAACCAACCAGCGCATCGGCGGCGATGATGCCCATGACGCGATCCGCGCCGACGCAACCTGGTCGCATAGCGACGGCTGGGCCGATCGCAACAAGCGCGAAGCCACGACGCTGGCGCTGTCGTGGCTGGACCGGATCGGCGACGACCTGAGCCACACGCTCGCGCTGGAATACCAGGACGAGGACAGCGAGCGGCCGTACTGGGGCACCCCTGCCTATCGCGATGGCGACACGCTGCGCATCGTCGATGGCACCCGCACCCGCAACTACAACGTCGCTGACGGTCATTACGGCCAGCAGGTTCTATGGGCGCGTTCGTTGCTGGAATGGCAACCGTCCGCGCGGACGCAGGTGCGCAACACGCTCTACCACTACGACGCCCTGCGCGACTACCGCGATGTCGAGTCGTACCGGCTGACGGCCGACCACCAGGGCGTGATCCGCTCCGCTGCGTTGCTGCAGCGCCACGACCAGCAGCTGTTCGGCGACCGCATCGAGTGGTCGCACGAAGGCACGCTGGCGACGCTGCCGACGCAATGGAGCGCCGGAGCCGACGTCAGCTACAACCGGCAGACGCGCTTCCCGCTGTCGCTGCCAGGTGTGGTCGACACGGTGCCTATTGACTCTGTCATCCCGGGCAGCTTCTTCGACGTGCCCGGTGCCGAGCAGGTCTACCGCCCGGACCGCACCAACTGCCTGCACACGCAGGCGCTGTTCGTCGAGAACCTGACGCATCTGAACTCGCGGCTGTCGCTGCTGACCGGCCTGCGCCACGACTGGATCGACCTGGACGTGGTCAATCACCGCGCGGTCAGCGCGACCAACCCGGTGCGCTTCCAGCACGACTACGCACCCACCACCGGTCGCATCGCGCTCGACTACGCGTGGACGCCGCGCGCGAGCGTCTACGCCCAGGTCGCGACCTCGGCCGATCCGCCGGCGGGCATCCTCACCACCGCCAACTTCGCCACACTGCGCGACTTCGACCTGAGCACCGGACGGCAGGAGGAGATCGGGACCAAGTTCCAGTCCGTCGATGGCCGCCATTACGCCACTCTGGCCGCGTACCACATCGTCCGCGAGAACCTGGCCATCACCGATCCCGCCAATCCTGGGCAGACGCTGCCGGTTGGCCAGCAGTCCTCGCGCGGTGTGGAGCTGGCCTTCGGCGTGAAGCCGCTGCAGGCGCTGTCGATCGACGGCAATCTCGCCTGGGTCGACGCCACCCTCGACGACTTCTACGAGAGCGTCGGCGGCGTGCCGGTGTCGCGCGCCGGCAATCGCCCGACCAACACGCCTTCGCGCGTGGCCAACCTGTGGCTGGATTATCTGTTCGCGCCGCAGTGGAGCGCGGGCCTGGACCTGCGCGCACTTTCATCGCGTTATGCCGATACCGCCAATACGACCAGGACCGCGGGATACGGCGTGCTGGGTGCGCACCTGCGCTGGCAGCTGGACCCCAGCACCAGCTTGACCGTTCGCGGCCGCAACCTCGCCGACCGCGACGTCGTCATCTATGCGCTGAACACCGACATGGTCTATCTCGGCGAACCGCGGTCGTGGGAGCTGGAACTGAAGAAAGCGTTCTGACTGCCAGGCCTTCTGACTGCGCTGAACCGCGCTGCCCGGGGCGGTTTCGTCAGCCCCGGGCAGGCGTCGGGACGCTTACTTCTTGAGCGCCTTCACCGCGTCAAGGGTTTCCTTGACGTGCTGGTTCGGCTTGAGCTCCGAGTAGGCGTGAACGATGGTGCCCTGCTGCGAGATCACGTACGAGGTGCGGTCCGACCATTCCGGCTTCTGCGCCAGGATCGCGTCGTACTGCTTGGCGATCTTGGCGCCGTTGTCGGCGGCGACCGGGAACTTGCCGCCGCAATGTTCGGTTTCCTTGGAGAACGCGGCCAGCTCGCTGGTGTTGCCGGCGGTGACGCCGATCAGGGTCGCGCCCTCCTTCTTGAACTGGTCGGCGGCCTCGGAGAACAGGTGCGCTTCGAGGTTGCAACCCGGGGTGTGCGCGGCCGGGAAGAAGTACACGACCACCGGGCCCTTCTTCAGGGCGTCGGCGAGCTTGAAGGTGAAGGGCTCGCCGGCCAGGTAGGCCGGGGCGCTGAAGTCGGGGGCCTTGGCGCCTTCCTTGAGGGCGGCGTAGGACGGAGCGGCAAAAGCAGCGGCGGCGACAAAGCCGGCGGCGGAGAGCTTGAGCAGGGAGTTCATGGCGGGCGTCCGGGTGGCGGGTGCGGCATACGATACGACTGCGCGGATCAATATGCGCGGATCAAGAAGGGTCGCCTGCGATCAACCGGACCGGCCCGGCGCCGTCAAAGGTTCACAAGGTCACCGACCCGCCAGGCGCAGCGCGTCGTCGAGCAGCCCGGCCGCGGTGACCCCGGCGCCCGCACCAGGCCCCTGGATCACCAGCGGCTGGTTGCAGTAGCGGTCGGACCAGATCGCCACCCGGTTGTCGGTGCCGGCGCCACCGGCCAGCGGATGGTCGGCCGGCAGCGACTCCAGCCCCACCCGGGCGACGCCGTCCTGCAGGCGGGCGATGAAGCGCAGCTTCTCGTGGCGCTTGTAGGCGCTGGCGTAGCGGTTGCGCAGCGGCGTATCGAGCGCCGGCAATGCAGCGTCGAGCGCATCACGCGACAGGATCGCCAGCTCCGGCGGGACCAGCGAGGTGACTTCGACATCGCCGGCGTCCAGCTCGACACCTGCGCTGCGCGCGAGGATCAGCAGCTTGCGTCGGACGTCTTCGCCGGAGAGATCGTCTCGCGGATCCGGCTCGGTGTAACCGGCATCGCGGGCCTGCCTCACCAGTGCCGAAAACGGCCGCATGCCGTCGTAGTGGTTGAACAGCCAGGCAAGCGAGCCCGACAGCACGCCGGCGATGGAATGGATGCGGTCGCCGCCCGCCTGCAGTTCACGCAGCGAACGCAACAGCGGCAGGCCCGCGCCGACCGTGGCGCTGTCGCCGTAGCCGGCATTGCCGATCGCCGCGCCAGTCCGGATCGACCGCCAGCGCGACAGCGAGGTGCCCTGCCCGATCTTGCACGCGGTGACGACGTGGATGCCCTGCTGCAGCCAATGGGCGTGGCGCTCGGCAACGGCTTCACTCGCGGTTGCGTCGATGACGATGCGCGAACCGTCGCCCTTGAGCGCCGCCTCTATCGTCTCCAGCGAACTGCGCTGCGGCGCCAGGGCAAGACGCTGCGCGGCCTCGGCCGGCGCCAGGCCCGAACGGTCGCTGGCGGACTGCCGTGAATTGGCGACATGCACCAGCTGCAGGCGCTGGCCGAAACTGCTGCCATGCCATGCAGCCAGTCGCTCAAGTACGGCGCTGCCGACCGTACCGGTGCCGAGCAGCGCGACCCGGGCCGGCGCGTGGCGCGGCTGCGCAACGACGGCGCGGTCGACGACGGCGCGGTCGACGACGGCGCGGTCGACGACAGCGCGGTCGACGACAGCTGGGGCGACGTCGAGCGCGGCCGCGCTCATCGTTTCGCGCGCTCGGCGGTGGCCACTGCGACTTGGGCGCGGGCCAGCGCGGCTTCGAGGTCGGCGACCAGGTCGTCGGCATGCTCGATGCCGACCGACAGACGCAGCAGGCCGTCGCCAATGCCGGCGGCAGCGCGCGCTTCGGCCGACATCGCCGCGTGCGTCATCGTCGCCGGATGCGCGATCAGGCTCTCGACGCCGCCGAGCGATTCGGCCAGGGTGAAGCACTCAAGACCTTCGACGAACGCGCGCACGGCGCGCTCCTCCTCACCATGCACGCCGCCTTCAAGTTCAACACTCAGCATCGCGCCGAAGCCCAGCTGCTGGCGCGCCGCGAGGGCATGGCCCGGGTGCGATTCCAGCCCCGGGTAATGCACGGTGCGCACCGCCGGATGGCCATCGAGCAATGCGACCACCGCTTCAGTGTTCTCCTGGTGCACGCGCAGGCGTGCATCGAGCGTGCGCAGGCCGCGCAGGGTCAGGAAGCTGTCGAACGGCGAGCCGGTCAGGCCGAGCGCATTCGCCCACCAGACCAGCTGCTGGTGCTGCTGCGCATCACGCGCAACCACCGCGCCACCGACCACGTCACTGTGGCCATTGATGTACTTGGTGGTGGAATGCAGTACGAAGTCGGCGCCGAACGCCAGCGGCTGCTGCAGCGCCGGCGACAGGAAGGTGTTGTCGACCACGGTCAGCGCGCCCTTGGCCTGCGCGGCCTCGATCACGAAGCGCAGATCGGTGATGCGCAGCAGCGGGTTGGACGGGGTCTCGATCCACACCACGGTCGGGTCGCAGGCCAGTGCGTCGGTCAGCGAACGTGGATCGGTGAGATCGGCGGTGATCAGTTCGAACGCGCCCTTGGCGGCCAGCGCGTTGAACAGGCGCCAGCTGCCGCCGTAACCGTCGTGCGGCACCACCAGTCGGTCGCCGGGCTTGAGCAGAGCGTGCAGCAGCAACGTGATCGCGCCCATGCCGGTGGCGGTGATGACGCCGCCGGCGCCGCCCTCCAGTTCGCTCAGTGCTTCGGCAAGCAGGTCGCGGGTGGGGTTGCCACTGCGGGTGTAGTCGTACTGCCGCTTCTCGTTGAAACCGGCGAAGCTGAAGTTCGACGACAGCACGATCGGGGGAGTGACCGCGCCGAAGGCGGGATCGCGGTCGATGCCGGCACGGACGGCGGCGGTACAGCGCTTGCGCGTGCTCATGCCAGCACCTGCGTGCGTGCATCGGCGACGCAGTCTTCGAGTGCCTCGCGCAGCACCGCGGCGACTTCGGCTTCCTCTTTGAGGAAGGCGTCGTGACCATAGAGCGAGCGCAGCACGCGCAGGCGGGTCTCGCCGCGCAGGCGCTCGACCAGGTCGTAGGCGTCCGAGAGCGGCACCAGGCGGTCTTCGGCGACAGCGATGACGGTCACCGGCAACCGGATCGCACCGGGGTCGACCGCCTGCAGGTCGATCGACTCCGACAGGCGCAGGTAAGCGGTCGGCGAAGTGCGCTCGACATAGGTGGCGCCGCAATGGTCGAGGTAGTCCTCGGCGCCAACGCGGACTCGGCCGTCGCTGACCTGGGCAGCAGCGAAGCGCGCCGCGAATTCCTCCGGCGTGCGATAGCTCAGGATCGCCAGCTGACGCGCCAGCGCAAGGCCATGGGTTTCGTCGCACTGCAACGCGCCCAGTGCAACCGCGCGGCGCTGCAGCGCGCGCCATGCACTGGCGTAGGGATGGGCGCGGTGCACGCCGCTGATCGCGACCAGTTGCTGCAGGCGGGCGCCATGGCGCGCCGCGAACTGCAGGCCGACCATTGCGCCATAGGAACAGCCGACGAAGGCGTGCAGGCGATCGATGTCGAGAACGTCGAGCAGCGCCGCAATCGCGTCGGCCTGGTCGGCCGGGTCGATCGGCGCATCGAGGTTGCCATCGGCGCCGAGCCAGTCGAATGCGACCACGCAGTGCTGGCGCGGGTCGATCGTGCGGCCTTCACCAACCTGGCCCTGCCACCAGCCCGCTTCGCCGAAGGCGGCAGACGCGCTGACATGGCGATGCGCGGAGATGCCCCCGGCCACGAACACCACCGGCAGCGTGCGATCGCCAAGGATTTCGTAGCGAAGCTCCAGGCGCTGGCGGCCGGCATGGCGCAACGGCAGTTCAACCGTGCACTGGCCGCGCACTGCGTCGATGGCGGGGACACCCGTGCCTTTCACCCAGGCGGCGGCATGGGCGATGGCATCCAGCGTCGCGGCTGCGTCGTGGGCGCTATGGCCACTGTGGTCGTGGGTGGTGGCGGGGGCGTTGGCGAGACTCATGGCGGGCATCCGAAGTGACGGGGCCATCGAGCCTGCGAGTCGCGGTGCACCCGGCCATCGATCGGCAGGGTGCACTCACAACCATCTTCCGACCGGCGCGGGCGCCTGTCGCAGGAATTGGCACCTTCACCTCACTGCCCCGCCGCAATGGCTGGGTGGTGGGTTGGGTTGCCCCGGCTTCAAAGGGCCTGTCCCTCTGCCGGTCTCGATGGATGGCCGCAGTCTGCCACCGTCCGCCGAGGTGTGTCAATCGCTCTATCCGCATATAGCGATTTATTATTTCGGTCACGTCTTGAAGCCACATTGTTAAGGCCACGCGAATACACTTCCGTACATGACCCCACGCCTCCTTTCCCCCGCCGCCACCGCAGTCATGTTGGCGAGCCTGCTGTTGTCCGCCTGCTCCACCACCGGCCCCACCGCCACCACGGCCCCGGCACCAGCGACGCCTCCGGCCGGCGCCCCGGATGTCCGCACCGTGCTGGAGAGCTACGTCTCGGCCGAAACGCCCCAGGACGAACTGGACTCGCTCGCCACCTGGACCAGCGAGGACGGCCGCACCTGGCTGATCGCCTCGGCCAAGTCGACCCATCGCCTGGTGGTGTTCGATGCCGACACCGGCAAGCGCCTGCGCGAAGTCGGCGGCGAAGGCCAGGCCCTGGGCCAGTTCAACCGCCCCAACGGCGTGGCCGTCTACGGCGACTACCTGTTCGTGGTCGAGCGCGACAACCACCGCGTGCAGGTGTTCAACCTGCCCGGACTGACGCCGCTTGGCAGCTTCGGCGACAAGGAACTGCGCAGCCCCTACGGGCTGTGGCTGACGGAAACCGAGCCGGGCGAACTGGAGGTCTACGTCACCGACAGCTTCATGTACGGCAAGAAGTTCGACCAGGTGCCGCCGCTGGCGGAGCTCGACCAGCGCGTGCGCCGCTTCCGCGTCCAGTTCGACCAGAACGGCCGGCTGCGCAGCAGCTACGGCGGCTCGTTCGGCGACACCAGCGAGGCCGGCGGCCTGCGCATGGTCGAGTCGATCGCCGGCGATCCGGACAACGACCGCCTGCTGGTCGCCGACGAAGACCGCCGCCACGAATCGACGCTGCGCGAGTACAGCTTCAGCGGCAAGTACAGCGGCCGCAGCCTGCCGCAGGACAGCTTCGCCGCCGAAGCCGAAGGCGTGGCGCTGTGGACGTGCCCCAATGGCGGCGGCTACTGGATCGCCGTAGACCAGCTGGCGCCGCTGACCGTGTTCCATCTTTTCGACCGCGCCACACTCGCACCGCGTGGCAGTTTCGAAGGCGAAACCACGGCCCACACCGACGGCGTCGCCCTGCATGCGGCCTCCACGCCGGCATTCCCCAATGGCGCGCTGTTCGCCGTGCACGACGACAAGTCGGTCACCGCGTTCGACCTGGCCGAGGTCGTGCGCGTGCTGGGTCTGTCGGCAGACTGCACCCGCTAGCGCGATGGCAACCAGGCGCCACCTGGCGGCAGTCACCCTCGGCAGCGCCTCGCTGCTGCTGGCGTTTGCCGCCGGTGCGGCCAAGCTCTATCGCTGGACCGACGGCAGCGGCATCACCCACTACGGCGACCACGTGCCCGATGCGCCGCCGGCGCAGGTCCGCACGATTCCGGTCTATGCCGAGCCCAGCGCGATCGCGCAGCTGCGCATCGAGAACGATGGCGACCGCTACCTGGCCTTTGCCGACAACCGGCTGTCAGGTCCGATCGAAGTCCAGCTGGATTTCAGCCGCAGCGACAACGTGGTCGGGCGGCCGCTGCTGCCGGCCCGCGCCACCGTCGCCGCCCGCGGCAGCGCCCTGGTGGCGGTGCTGGAGTCGGCCGACCCGGAGCGCGGCTTCGATTTCGAGTTGCAGATGGAAAGCCTGCCCGGCGACCCCGACGCACACCCGCGCAACGTCGACTATGTGCTGCCTCTGCAGCAGGCGACGTTCCGCATCGACCAGGGCTACGGCGGGCATTTCAGCCACAACGACGCGCAGAGCCGCTACGCGGTCGATTTCGCCGCCGCCATCGGCACACCGGTGCTGGCCGCGCGCGACGGTGTGGTGATGCAGGTCGAGTCGGACTTCGACAAGGCAGGCCTCAACCGCGAGAAGTACGGCGGCCGCGCCAATTTCGTCCGCATCCTCCACGACGACGGCAGCATGACCCTCTACGGGCATCTGAAGGCCGACGACGGCGTGCTGGTGCGGGTGGGCCAGCGCGTCCGCGCCGGCCAGCAGATCGGCCTGTCTGGAAATACCGGCTTCACCACCGGCCCGCACCTGCACTTCGCCGTGCAGGTGAACCGGGGCATGCGGCTGGAGTCGATTCCGTTCAGGATGCTCGGCCCGGCCGGCCCGCTGCGTATTTCGGGGGGATGAACTCCGGGGCTGAAGCCCCGCGGGGAGTGTGGCCGGGCCGCGTATAATCGCCCCCCTCACCCGCTTCCCGATTCGCGGACCGGTCCCCGGACCCGCCCGCCGCCGCCATGTCCGACGTTTCCCTCGAAGCCGCCCGCCGCCGCACGTTCGCGATCATTTCGCACCCCGACGCCGGCAAGACCACGCTCACCGAAAAGCTGCTGCTGTTCGGCGGCGCCATCCAGATGGCCGGCTCGGTCAAGGGCCGCAAGGCCGCGCGCCACGCCACCTCGGACTGGATGGCGCTGGAAAAGGAGCGCGGCATCTCGGTAACCAGTTCGGTGATGCAGTTCCCCTACGAGGGCCGCATCGTCAACCTGCTCGACACTCCCGGCCACGCCGACTTCGGCGAGGACACCTACCGCGTGCTGACCGCGGTCGACTCGGCGTTGATGGTCATCGACGTCGCCAAGGGTGTCGAAGAGCGCACGATCAAGCTGATGGAGGTGTGCCGCCTGCGCGACACGCCGATCATGACCTTCATCAACAAGCTCGACCGCGAGGGCAAGAACCCGATCGACCTGCTCGATGAAGTCGAGTCGGTGCTGGGCATCCAGTGCGCGCCGATCACCTGGCCGATCGGCATGGGCCAGCGCCTGAAGGGCGTGGTCCACCTGGTCACGGGCGAGGTGCACCTGTACGAACAGGGCCGCAACTTCACCCGCCAGGACTCCACCATCTTCACCTCGATCGACGATCCGGCCCTGGCCGAACGCATCGGCGAGAACATGCTCAAGGAACTGCGCGACGAGCTGGAGCTGGTCGAAGGCGCTTCGCATCCGTTCGATCCGGCCCGGTACCTGTCCGGCGAACAGACACCGGTGTTCTTCGGCTCGGCGGTCAACAACTTCGGCGTGCAGCTGCTGCTCGACTTCTTCGTCGAACACGCGCCGTCGCCGCGCCCGCGCGGCACCACCACGCGCGAAGTCGGCGCGTACGAGCCCAAGCTCACCGGCTTCGTCTTCAAGATCCAGGCCAACATGGACCCGCAGCACCGCGACCGCGTCGCGTTCATGCGCGTCTGCTCGGGTTCGTTCGCCGCCGGCATGAAGGCCTTCCACGTGCGTACCGGCAAGGAGGTCAAGCTCGCCAACGCGCTGACCTTCATGGCCTCCGACCGCGAGATCGCCGAAAGCGCCTGGCCGGGCGATGTCATCGGCATCCACAACCACGGCACCATCTCCATCGGCGACAGCTTCACCGAGGGCGAGGTGCTGGGCTTCACCGGCATCCCCAACTTTGCGCCGGAACTGTTCCGCCGCGCGCGCCTGCGCGACCCGCTCAAGCTCAAGCAGCTGCAGAAGGGCCTGGCGCAGCTGTCGGAAGAAGGCGCCACCCAGTTCTTCCGCCCGCTGATGAGCAACGACCTCATCCTCGGCGCGGTCGGCGTGCTGCAGTTCGACGTGGTCGCCTACCGCCTCAAGGACGAGTACGGCGTCGATGCCAGCTTCGAACAGGTCGCCGTCTCCACGGCGCGCTGGATCCGCTGCGACAACGACAAGAAGCTGGAAGAGTTCCGCGACAAGAACGCGATGAACCTCGCCATCGATGCCGCCGGCGAGCTGGTCTACCTGGCGCCGACGCGGGTCAACCTGCAGCTGGCCCAGGAACGCGCGCCGGACGTGACCTTCATGGCCACGCGCGAGCACGCGCACGCCACGCCGATCGACTGAGGCCGCACGGTGCCGGCGTGGGCCATGTGGTTGCTCGCGTTCAACGCGGTGACCGTGCTCGTCTACGGCTATGACAAGGCCATCGCCGGCGGTCGCCGCCGGCGCGTTCCCGAGCGCACCCTGCTCGGTCTGGCCCTGTGTGGCGGTATGCCCGGCGCCCTGCTGGCGATGTGGACCTTCCGCCACAAGACCGCCAAGCCAAGCTTTCGCAACGCGATCGCACTGGGGGCCGCAGTGCAGGTCATCGCCGCCATCGCGCTGCTTGCCCTCACCCGCTGACTCGCCGTCATCCCGGCGAACGCTGCTATGGCGTCATCCCGGCGAACGCCGGGACCCACCTTGCTGTACCGCCGCCCCCCTTCGCGCGAACGCCGGTCAAGAGCGCGCCGGCAACTTCCCCACCCAGTCCGGTGCCGGCTGGTCCAGGTCGAAGTACTCGAAGATCAGGTGGATGCGATCGCTCGCACCGTTGTTCTCCACCGCATGCACGGCCATGTTGCTGACCTCGACCGCTTCGCCCTCGGCGAAGTGGTATCCGACGCCGTCGATGAAGAACGTCACCTGCTCGCTGGTCATCAGCGGCACATGGATCTTGTGCGGCCACTTCGCCGCCGGATTGGCGTCGCGATGCGGCTTGATCACGCCGCCCGGCGCCATCCGCGCCAGCATCACCCGCGGGAATTCCGCGCGCGCATAACCGTAGGGCGCCACCGCCTGCGCCATCACCGGCTCCAGCAGTTCGCGCCACTGCGCCCACAGCGGCCGGTCGTAGGACTTGCGCCAATCCTGGAAATCGCTGACGAAGCGGAAAACGATATGCCGGGTGCGGTCGAGCGCCTCGAAACGGTTGGGCTTGTCGGCGTTCTCGGCATCCCATAGCGCGTCTTCGATGGCCAGCACCGCTTCGCGCAGGCGGCCGATGTCGACCTGGCCCAGCGCGCGCATCGAGGTCGTCTTGCGCGGGTTGGGGTGGATATCCAGCGGAGAAATGGCGGGAGACTGCATGGTCAGAACTCGTATCCGAACAGTTCCAGGTCGCGCCGGTAGTAGTCGGCGACGCCATCGATCAGCGCCTGGTCATAGTAGTCCCGGTAACTGCCGCGGCGCGAGCTGTTGACCTGGCCCAGCTGCGCCGACGCGATGCCGATGCGCGCGCAGATGGCGTCGTACGACGCCTGCATGTCCTCGACACGGCCGACCTCGTCGGCCAGCACCTTGCCCTCGCCATCGGTGACGAAGGTGTGCTGCGGCTGGAACAGGATGTGCTGCACCGGCCGCGCCTGGAACAGGAGGTAGCGCATCACCTGCTGCGGATTCTTCAGGAAGGCGCCGTCGGCGCGGGTCATGAACGCGCAATAGGAAACGAAGCGGTCGAACGGATTGCGCACGAAGGCGAACTTGAAATAGTCGGCGAACGCGTCATCGCCCAGGAATGGCCGGATCTGGTCGAGGGTGATGTGGCCGTGCTTGATCGCCGCCAGCTCTTCGAACGGGAACCGCTTGTTCACGAACAGGCCGACCTGTTCCAGGTCCTCCTCGCTCATGTGCTCGCGCAGCGCCTGGCGGACCGAGTGGGTCCCGGTCTTGGGGATCGCGGCGAAAACGAAGCGGTGCTGATGGGAAATGATCATGGAAGGGCCGGTGCGTTGGTCCCCGCATGATAGTGGCTTCCGCGGCCCGGGCAGGGTCGCCTGCGGCGATCTTCGCCAGCCTCCCGGCCCGCTGGCGCGGTTTGCCAGGCCGCACCGCGCACAGGGCATTTGCCGACCTGGTCACAGCGGCGGCGGTCTCTCCAGAGCATTTGCTCCAACCTGCGCTAGGATGCTGTGGCCATGCCCACCGCACGCTCCGTCAACGACGGTTCCATCCCCGCATCGCGCCCGGCGACCAGCGCCGCGCCGTCGCTGCGCGAGGAATTCCTCAGCGCACTCACCCACGGCCTCGGCGCGACCGCGGCACTGGCGGGCGGGACAGTACTGATCACCCTGGCCGCGCTGTTCGGCGACGGCTGGCAGCTCGCCGGCGCGATCGTCTTCGGCATCTGCCTGCTGCTGCTCTACCTGGCCTCGACGCTGTACCACGCGATCCAGAATCCGGTCGCCAAGGCGCGGCTGAAGGTGTTCGACCACTGCGCGATCTACCTGCTGATCGCCGGCACGTACACGCCCTTCACGCTGATCGGACTGCGCGGCCCCTGGGGCTGGGGCCTGTTCGCGGCGATCTGGACGCTGGCGGTCGCCGGCGTGATCTTCAAGCTGTTCTATACCGGCCGCTTCAAGCTGTTGTCGACCGGCATCTACATCGCCATGGGCTGGCTGGTGGTCGTCGCGATCGAGCCGCTGCTCGGTGCGCTCGATGCCTGGACCATCGGCTGGCTGTTCGCCGGCGGCATCTTCTACACGCTCGGCACCGTGTTCTATCACCGGCCGTCGCTGCCGTACTCGCATGCGATCTGGCACCTGTTCGTGGTCGCCGGCAGCGTCTGCCATTACGTCGCCGTGATGGCACAGGTCCTGACGCCCGGCGCGGTGATTCCCAGCTGAACTGCTCACAACGTATTCACCCCCGCTTGACCGACTGCCACTGAAGGTGGTCGACGGCTCATTGCAGGGAGACACCGCGTGCATGGTTCGGGAGCGTCCTGGCCTAGGCGGCATCCGTTGTGGACCGCGCTGGCACTGCTGGCGCTGGCAATCGTCGTCCTCATCGCGATCTGGGACTGGAACTGGTTCCGGGGCCCAATCGAACGCCAGGTGCAGGCGCGCACCGGTCGTGAATTCCACATCCGCGGCAACCTCGATGTCGACCTGGCCTGGACGCCGCGGATCACCGCCGAGCAGGTGAGTTTCGGCAACGCCGCCTGGTCGCGGCAGCCGGTGATGGCCGACGCCAGCCGCGCTGAACTCGACATCGCCCTGCGCCCGCTGCTGCACGGCCAGGTGCTGCTGCCGCAGATCACGCTGGAGCGCCCACGCCTGCTGCTGGAAACCAACCCGCGCGGCGGCGAAGGCAACTGGGTCTTCGGCCAACCGGGCGAGACCGACATGCAGTTCCGTCGCGTCAGCATCGACCAGGGGCAGATCCGTTTCCTCGACCGCCCCAAGCGCACCGATATCCGCATTGGCGTCAGCAGCTACGCGTTGCCTGCCGACGCCCAGGCCGCGCCGGTGGCCGTGGTCGGCGGCGGGCAGTGGCGCGGCAGCGACTTCCGCCTGCGCGGCAACGCCGCTTCGCCGCTGCTGCTGCGCGACCGCGACGCGCCCTATCGCATCGACGTGCGCGCTTCTGCCGGCGCCACTCACGCCCATGCGCGCGGCACCCTGCTCGACCCGCTGCGCCTGCGCGGATTCGACCTGCGCATGGCGCTGTCGGGGCGCGACATGGCCGACCTGTACCCGCTGCTGGGCCTGGCCATCCCGACCACGCCGCCGTACTCGCTCGACGGCCGCTTCAGCCGCGAAGGCAATGTCTGGCACTACCGCGATTTCACCGGCCGGATCGGCGACAGCGACATGCATGGCGACGCCAGCGTGGAAACCGGCCGCAAGCGCCCTTATCTGCGCGCCGACCTGCGCTCGCAGCGCCTGGATTTCGATGACCTCGCCGGGTTCGTCGGCGGTTCGCCGCAGGCCGGCAGTGGCGAGACGGCCAACCCCGAGCAACAGGCCAAGGCGGCCGCGCGCCAGACCAGCCCGCGCCTGATTCCGGACAAGCCCTATGAACTGGAGAAACTGCGCGCCATGGACGCCGACGTGCGCCTGCGCGCCACCCACATCAACGCGCCGCGCCTGCCACTGGACGACATGGACGCGCACCTGCTGCTCGAAGGCGGCCTGCTTCGCATGCAGCCACTCAACTTCGGCGTCGCCGACGGCGACATCCGCTCGACGATCCGCATGGACGCGCGCACCAGCACCATCACCACGCGCGCCGACATCGACGCGGCCGGCCTGAGCCTGGCCAAGCTGCTACCGGACGTGAAACTGGCGCAGAACGCCATCGGCAAGGTGGGCGGCAAGATCAACATCGCCGGCACCGGCAACTCGGTGGCGCACATGCTTGGCAGCAGCGACGGCACGATGCTGCTGGGCATGGGCCGCGGCAAGATCAGCAACATGCTGATGGAGATGGCCGGCATCGACCTGGCCGAGATGATCAAGTTCAAGCTCTCCGGCGACCGCCTGATCCCGGTGCGATGCGGCTTCGCCGACTTCGCCGTTGCCGACGGCGTGATGACCGCACGCTCGTTTGCGTTCGACACCACCGACACCATCCTGATCGGCTCGGGCACCATCGATCTGGGCAAGGAAACCCTGGACCTGACCATCAAGCCGCGCCCCAAGGACCGCAGCCTGCTGGTCTTCCGCACGCCTTTGCTGGTCGACGGAAGCTTCCGCCAGCCAGAGATCCACCCGGACCTGGCCGGGGTCGGACTGCGCGGTGCGATCGCGTTGACCCTGGGCATGATCACGCCGCCAGCAGCACTGCTGGCGACACTGGAAACGGGCCCGGGCGAGGATTCCGGCTGTGGCGGGCGCTACGCCAAGTAGTGCGCGGCTCAGCTGGCGCGGCTCAGCTGGCGATGTACCGCTGCAGCTGGTCGAGTTCGATCTGCTGGTCCTCGATCACCGCCTTGACCAGGTCGCCGATCGACACCACGCCGAGCACCTGGCCGTTGTGCAGCACGGGAAGGTGGCGGATGCGGCGGTCGGTCACCATCTGCATGCAGTGATCGGTGCTGTCGTCCAGGCCGACCGTGAGCACCTGCGCGGTCATGATCGTGCGCACCGGCGTGTCGGCAGACGAGCGCCCCTGCAGCACGATCTTGCGCGCGTAGTCGCGCTCGGAAAGTATCCCCACCAGTTGCCCGCCTTCTAGCACCAGTACCGCGCCGATCCGCTTCTCGGCCATCAGCCGGATCGCCTCGATCACCGGCGCATCCGGACCGATCGCGAAAATCTCAGGCGCTTTGGCTTCTAGCAGTTGTCGCACGGTGCGCATGGCCGTCTCCTTCCGCAAGCGGGGCTTGCCCGGAGGATACTCCTGCCGCCGGCTGCCAGGTGTCGACGAGGTACAGCGGCCGCTGCTTGGCCTCGTCGTAGAGGCGGCCCAGGTATTCACCGATCACGCCCAGGGCAATCAGCTGGACCCCGCCCAGGAACAGGATGACCACCATCATCGTCGGCCAGCCCGCGACCGGATCGCCCCACAACAGCGCCTTCACTATCACCGCGATGCCATAGCCGAAGGCGGACAGCGCGGTGAGCAGGCCCAGATAGGTAGCCAATCGCAGCGGAGCGGTCGAAAAGCTGGTGATCCCTTCCAGCGCCAGGTTCCACAGGCGCCAGAAATTGAACTTGCTGTGGCCGGCCGCGCGCGGCTCACGGTGGTAGGCGATGGCGACGCTGTTGAACCCGACCCAGCCGAACAGACCCTTCATGAAGCGGTGCCGCTCACGCAACTGGCGCAGCGCCGCCAGCGCCCGTGGCGACAGAAGGCGGAAGTCCCCGGTATCGGCGGGAATCGGCGTCCGCGACAGCCGCCCGATCACACGATAAAAGGCATGCGCGGTGCTGCGCTTGATCCAGCCTTCCCCCTCGCGCTCCAGGCGCGTGCCATGGACGTCGTCGTACCCCTCGCGCCACTTGGCCACGAATTGCGGGATCAACTCCGGCGGGTCCTGACCGTCGGCATCGAGGATGAGCGCACCACCCTCCTCGATCCGGTCCAGCCCGGCCGTCAACGCCAGTTCCTTGCCGAAATTGCGCGACAGCCGCAGCACCGCAACGCGCCGATCGGCCGCGGCCAACTGCTGCATCACCTGCCAGGTGTCGTCCCTGCTGCCATCGTCGACATACAGCACCTGCGCATCGAGCTCTTGCGCCAGCGGATCGAGCGCGGCGGCGATGCGCGGATGCAGCAGCGGCAGATTGTCGGCCTCGTTGAAGGCGGCAATGACGATGGTCAGACGGTCGCTCATGCCGCGAATAGTAGCCCGACGAACGAACAGCGTCCGTGGATCCCCGCCTTCGCGGGGATGACCGGCCAAGGTCACGTGACGGCTTGCAGACGAAGACCGGGCAATGAAGGGCCGGAGCGTCGTCCGCCGGGCCGGGGATTGCGTAGCAGCGGGCCATGGATGGCCCGCGCCCCGCATCGGACAAGGATGTCCGACTAAGGGGCGGAGCAATCCCCGGCCCGGCGGACGGCGCCACTCCGAAGGAAGGTGCCGAAGGAAGGCGCCACTCCGAAGGAAGCCGCCACGAAGTCCCGCAACGCACCAGCCGCCGCTACTCCAGACGCTTCAGATACTCCGCCCCGCCGATGTAGCGCATCTGCCGCTGGATCGCCTGCGAACGGCGCTGCACGTAGGGCCCCGGCCGGACCACACTGTAGTGGCGCGGGCTGGGCAGCACCGCCGCCATGCGCGCGGCCTCCGCCGCGGCCAACTGACTGGCGTCCTTGCGGAAGAACGTCCGCGCCGCCGCCTGCGCACCGTACACACCGTCGCCGAACTCGGCGATGTTGGCGTAGACCTCGATGATCCGATGCTTGGGCCAAAGCGCCTCGATCAACAGCGTGTACCAGGCCTCGATGCCCTTGCGCACGTAGCTGCGCCCACTCCACAGGAACAGATTCTTGGCAGTCTGCTGACTGATCGTGCTGCCACCGCGAACCTTGCGACCACGCGCATTGTTCTTGCGCGCCTTTTCAATCGCCTTGAGATCGAAACCGAAGTGCTCGGCGAAGTTTTGATCTTCCGACGCCACCAGCGCCAGCGGCAGGTTCGGAGAGATCTCGTCCAGATTGCGCCAATCGTAGGCAATGCGGAACGACCACTCACCCGCCCCCCAGGCCTCCAGTTGCCGCGACAGCATGAAAGCGCTGAAGGCCGGGTTGACGAACCGCAGCGTCGCCACCTGCACCACGCTGGCGACCAGCAACAGCAACGGCAACGCCAACACCCATCGCAGCCATCGACGGCGGCGCCGGACCGGAACGGCCACGGATACGGTTGCCGCTTCGGTCCCGGTCATGCCTTGCACTGCGCCATCTCCATCCCCATCTTGTCTCGTCACCCTTCACACGGTCGCGTGCATTATCCCGCCAATGCCACGCGCCGGCAGCACGAGCACGATGATGACCGCATCCAGCACCACAAAACCCGGCAGCGACGCAGGCAACGACCGCGACCAGCTGACCCGATTCCTGATCGAAGGCGCCGGCGTGCGCGGCGTGCGTGTGCACCTGCAGGACACCTGGAACCAGATCCGCGAACGCGCCGAGTATCCCCAGGCCGCCGCCGAACTGCTGGGCGAAGCCGCCGCCGCTGCCGCCCTCTTCACCGGCCATGCCAAGGTCGACGGGCGCCTGTCGGTGCAGCTGCGCGGCGATGGCGCCCTGCGCACCCTGTTCGCCGAATGCACCGCCGCCGGCACCCTGCGCGGCATCGCCCAGCTTGCCGACAGCGGCGAAGTCTCGCGTGACCTGACCGAGCTCGGCCCGGACGCGGTGCTGGCGATCACCATCGAGAACCCCTCCGGCGATGGCCGCGAGCCGACCCGCTACCAGGGCCTGGTGGCGCTGGAATCGGACTCGCTGGCCGGGGCTTTCGAGGGCTATTTCCGCCAGTCCGAACAGCTGCCGACGAGGCTCCTGCTGGCAACCGACGAACGGCATGCCGCGGGACTGATGCTGCAGAAGCTTCCGGGGGATGATGGCGACGACGACGGCTGGGCCCGCGCCTGCGCCCTCTTCGACACCCTCAGCCCGCGCGAGCTCCTGGACTGGAGCGCCGACGATCTTCTGACCCGGTTGTTCCACGAGGACGGGGTGCAGTTGCTGGGCCGCAAACCGCTGCGGTTTGCCTGTTCATGCTCACGCGAGCGGGTCGAGGCCATGCTGGTCTCGCTCGGACCGGACGAGGCGGAGGCGGCGGCCGACGCGGCCGGTGGCGAGGCGAGGATCCGTTGCGAGTTTTGCGGACACAGTTATCAATTCGATAAACAGGAAATCGCTAGCTTGTTTTCGGTGGCGGCTGCCGAACTGGCCGCCCCGGAGCGGCTCCAGTAGCCGTCTCCAGCAGGCGTTGCGGGTGCAGTCTCAGTTTCATCTGAAATTGTTAAATAAACATAAACGGTCTATAGTCGCGGTCCTAAGGAGAGGGGAACTCCACCGGGTTTACCCGGTCGTAACCAGACCATGCACGCGCGCCTGCTTCGACTGCCGTTGACCCTGCTGCTCGCCCTGGGCGTGGCTGCGGGCGTCCATGCGCAGAGCAGCGGCAAGCACGTCGCCAGCGATACGACCTATCTCCCGGTCTGGAACCAGACCAGCGGCAAGCTCGAATACCTGCTGCAACTGGAGCCGGCGAGCACCCCGATTGCCGGCGCCCGCTGGCAGGTCGGCAGCAACACGCTCGGCGCCGCCTTCGGCCTGGAGGCCGGAGACACCCTCGGCCTGGTCTGCGATCGCCAGACCGGCCTGGCCGGCGCCATCGGCAACCTCGCCAACCACTGCATGCTGGCCACCCTCGACGACGATGGCGACTACTCCGGCAGTCGCACCGCGACCGTCGGCGCCAGCCTGAGCCGCCCCGCCGGCAAGGTCGGCCTGACCCTGGGCAGCGGCCGCGACGCGATGCCGGCCTGGCTGAGTCCGAACAACAAGGCCAGCAAGGTCGACCAGAACACCCTCACCGTCTACGGCCAGAAGAACATCGGTCGCGAGGCCACGGTCTCCATCGGCGGTACGTGGGCACGGGCCAGGCTGATCCCGGCTGGCGAAGTTCCCGCACTGGCCGACCGCTGGAGCAGCAAGAGCGTCACGATCGGTGCCGGCCTGGGTAATTTCAGCGCCAACGTCGTCGGACGCGTCGTCGACATCCCGGGCGAACCGGGGCAATGGGAAGGCCTCGGCGTCGGCCTGACCTGGCGTACGCCGTGGAGCGGACAGCTGACGGTGGGCGCCGAGAACGTCGTCACCCGCGGCAAGAATCCGTTCGCACCCGGCAGCGACGAGAAGGACGAAGGCACCGTGCCCTACGTCCGTTACGAGCAGGATCTCTGACCTGCTGACCTGCCCCGCAACGCGCGGTGGCTGATCACTCATCTTCATCCACAGGCCGCGCCGGGGCCTGCGTCTGCGTGTGTTCGACGCTCGCATCCACGCGCATCACCGCATGCTTTCAGCGGCCATCCACGCCTCGCGCAAACCTCGACTCCGAAGGGGCAACTTTGCCGAATCTGGCGGGTTGACGAACTGCTCGCCATTCCCCCGGCTGTCGCCGCCGTGAGACCCGCTCCGGGCCGCGGCCCTTTGCGCGGTTTGCGCCTGAACAGCCAGCCCCTCCAGCCAGCGCTGGCGCCGATGCCGCGGGCAATAGCGCTGCGCCACCTTGCAAACCCGCCCATCCGGCCTGGCTTCGGCCGGGACCGCCCTATTCAGGGGCTCACGACCCGATAACCGGGCGTTAACGCTACTTTCACTTTTCCAAGCATGGGGTTAGGATCGGGTTAAGCCTTGCCGCATTTGGCGTCTTTCTTGACTCCGCCGGCCTGGCCCACCCATTGGGAAGTACCGACCCTGCTTTGGAGAGAGAGATGACCCTGAAGACCACCCAGCTCCGCGACGCGATTACCTTCGCGCTCGCAGTGGGCACCACTGCTGTCGCCGGTACCGGCGTAGCGAACGCCCAGGAAGGCGAGAAACAGCAAGCCACCACCCTTGATCGCATCGAGGTGACTGGTTCGCGCATCAAGCGCGCCGATATCGAAACCTCGCAGCCGATCTTCTCGCTGAGCCGCGACGACATCACCGCGCAGGGCCTGACCTCCGTCGGCGACGTGATCCAGAACATCACCGCCAACGGTTCCACGCTCAACAGCACCTTCAACAACGGCGGCAACGGCGAAACCCGCGTCAACCTGCGCAACCTCGGTTCGGACCGCACCCTGGTGCTGGTCAACGGCCGTCGTTGGGTTGGCGGCACCGGCCTCGGCGGCTCGGTCGACCTCAACACCATCCCGACCGCAGCAGTCGAGCGCATCGAAGTCCTGAAGGACGGCGCCTCGACCATCTACGGTTCGGACGCAATCGCCGGCGTTGTCAACGTCATCCTGCGTCAGAACTTCGAGGGCGCTGAAGCCAACGCCTACCTCGGCCAGTTCGACAAGGGCGACGGTTCGCGTCAGGCCTACGACTTCATCATCGGCACCTCCGGCGATCGCTTCTCCGCGATGCTCGGCTACGGTTACGTGAAGGAAGAGCCGGTCATGGCCGGCGACCGCTACATCTCGAAGGAGCCGACCTACACCACCGGCAACTTCTTCGGTAGCGGCACCAGCCCGAACGGTCGCTTCGCGCTGTGCCCGGGTGGTTACAACCCGGCCACGCACGTGTGCACCGGCGGTCAGACCAACTTCAACGGCGGCGCTGGCACCTGGACCTACGATGGCGCTGGCACCCCGGCCCGTCCGTACGTTCCGGGCGTGGATGCTTACAACTTCGCTCCGGAAAACTACCTGCTGACCCCGCAGGAGCGTCGCTCGGTCTTCGGTAACGCCTCGGTCGACATCACCGACGACGTCCGCTTCAAGACCACGATGACCTACAACGAGCGCGTCTCCGAGCAGCTGCTCGCGGCGATGCCGGTCACGCTGGGCCTGGCCCCGGGTTCCACCCCGCTGGCGCAGGGCGTCTTCATCAGCCGCAACAGCATCTACAACCCGTTCGGTGCAGATGTCTCGCGCATCAACCGCCGCATCACCGAGACCGGTGGTCGTTCGTTCAACCAGGACGTCCGCACGTTCGCGATGAGCGCCGGCCTGGAAGGCACGCTGAACTTCGGTGAGAAGTACTTCGACTGGGAAGGCGGTTACTTCCGCGGCGAGAACAAGGCCAACAACACCACCCAGGGCCTGTTCAACCTGATCGCCCTGGGCCAGGCCCTCGGCCCGTCGTTCCGTGATGCAACGGGCGTCGCCCGCTGCGGCACGGCTGCCCTGCCGATCGCCGGTTGCGTTCCGCTCAACGTCCTCGGCGGCGTCGGCGGCATCACCCGCGACATGCTGGACTTCGTCAGCTTCAC
The DNA here is from genome assembly GCF_052113485.1 of Lysobacter sp. TAF61. Taxonomy (NCBI): domain Bacteria; kingdom Pseudomonadati; phylum Pseudomonadota; class Gammaproteobacteria; order Lysobacterales; family Lysobacteraceae; genus Lysobacter; species Lysobacter sp. TAF61. The sequence goes on along the minus strand of NZ_JBFRDH010000006.1, from coordinate 189,592 downwards.
CGCGCACGACGAGTACAGCTACACGCAGGAAACCTACTACGCCAACATCTCCGGCGAAGTGTTCGACCTGCCGGGCGGCCCGCTGGGCTTCTCGTTCGGCCTGGAACACCGCGACGAAGACGGCTACGACTCGCCGGACGCGCTGATCAACTCGGGCAACACCACGGGCAACGCCCGTACCGCCACGGCCGGTGGTTACAGCCTGGACGAGGCTTACCTCGAACTGGCCGTGCCGGTGCTGTCGGACGTGCCGTTCGCCAAGCTGCTCGACTTCTCGGTGGCCACGCGCTACTCGGATTACAGCAACTTCGGTGACACGCTCAACAGCAAGTTCGGTTTCCGCTGGAAGCCGATCGAAGACCTGCTGGTCCGCGGCAACTGGTCGGAAGGCTTCCGCGCTCCGTCGATCGCCGAGCTGTTCGCTGGTCAGGCTGACTCGTTCCCGAGCCTGGCTGACCCCTGCAACACGGCCAACTACGGCACCCAGACCACCATCGCTCAGGCCCAGTGCCGTGCCGAGGGCGTTCCGGCCGGTGGTTACCGTCAGGACAGCGCGCAGATCCGCATCACCGTCGGCGGCAACCCGGACCTGCAGCCTGAGAAGTCCGAGTCGTACACCTTCGGCTTCGTCTACAGCCCGAGCTACGCTGAAGGCCTCGACGTCTCGCTGGACTGGTGGAAGATCAAGCTGACCGACGCGATCACCACGATCGGCGGCGCGAACATCATCCAGCAGTGCCTTGATTCCGGCGGCACCGGTCCGACCTGCTCGCTGTACGACCGTAACGCAGCTGGCGACATCAACACCCTGCTCAACACCACCACCAACATCGGTGGCACCAAGGTCGAAGGTTACGACCTGACCGTCGGCTACCGCCTGCCGGAAACCGCGTGGGGCAACTTCAGCTTCACCTGGGATACCACCTACCTGGCTGACCAGGAAGATGATATCGACGGCGACGGCAAGTTCGGTGAGGACATCCAGCAGGCCCCGGCCATTGGCCAGCCGCTGAATGCCGACGAGAGCGGCAACCAGGTTGGCGAGTACTTCCAGAACGACAACAGGTGGCGCATCCGCTCCAACCTGACCGCTCGTTGGGACAAGGCCGACTGGGGTGCGACCTGGAACGTGCGCTTCTACTCGGAGCAGGATGAACCCTGCGATCCGGGCTTCGAAGAGTACGGCTTCGGTTACCTGTGCACCGACGCCGACCGTTTCGTTGGTATCCCGAGCGACACCAACAGCAACGGCGTGTGGGACGGTACGGCTGGCGGCGACACGATCCAGTCGCGCAAGGCTTCGCAGCACCACATCGGCGCCACCACGTACCACGATGCCAGCGTCTACTGGAATGCACCGTGGAACGCGAAGGTCACGTTGGGTATCAACAACATCTTCGACAAGAACCCGCCGATCGTGCTGAACGCGTTTGCCAACACGTTCGATCCGCAGTACGAGGTCCCGGGCCAGTTCTTCTACATGCGCTACTCGCAGAAGTTCTGATCGACCTGTTGTCCTGATGTACCTCTACGGCCCCGAAAGGGGCCGTAGTTTTTTGTGATGAACGAAGCGCCGACCACGCGAATTCTTAACGCGTCACATCCCTGAATGCTGCGTAGAGCGGATCGCCGTTGTGCCAAAAACAGCACAATTCGCATTCAGAATAATGAAGATTAACAACACTTTAAGTATTGGCGAGACGGGCATACCATCGGCCCCGACCTTGCCGGACTTGGCGTTGGTTTGTACTCCACCCGGTAGGTTCCCCACCTGAGACCGACTTTGGAGAGAGCGATGATCTTGCACACAACAAAGCTCCGGGATGCCATTAGTGTTTCCCTCGCCTTGGGCACCACCGCACTTGCCGGCACTGGCGCAGCGCAGGCGCAGGAGACTCCTCCCGCCCAGCCAGCAGAAGCCACCACCCTCGACCGCATCGAAGTCACTGGTTCGCGCATCAAGCGCGCCGACATCGAAACGTCGCAGCCGATCTTCTCGCTCAGTCGCGATGACATCACCGCGCAGGGCCTGACCTCCGTCGGCGACGTGATCCAGAACATCACGGCCAACGGCTCCACGCTCAACTCGACCTTCAACAACGGCGGCAACGGCGATACCGGCGTCAGCCTGCGCAACCTCGGCGCCAACCGCACGCTCGTGCTGGTCAACGGTCGTCGCTGGGTCGGCGGCGCCAGCGGCACCGGCCTGGGCGGCCAGGTCGACCTGAACTCCATCCCGACCGCGGCGGTGGAGCGCATCGAAGTCCTCAAGGACGGCGCCTCCACGATCTACGGTTCCGACGCGATCGCCGGCGTGGTCAACGTGATCCTGCGCCAGAACTTCGAAGGCGCCGAAGCCAACGCCTACCTTGGCATGTTCGACAAGGGCGACGGCATGCGCCAGTCGTATGACTTCACCATCGGCACCACATCCGACCGCTTCGCGGTGATGCTGGGCTTTGGTTACGTCAAGGAAGATCCGGTCATGGCCGGTGACCGCTACATTTCCAAGGAGCCGATCTACACCACTGGCGCCGCGCTCGGCGGCAGCTCCACCACGCCTGACGGCAACTTCAGCGTCCGCTTCGGCGAATGCTTCACCGCCAGTGGCGCGCCGTCGCGTTGCCGCCCCGATGGCAGCACCGGCAGCTTCACCTACAACCGCGGCGCAGGCGACCCGAATGCCTGGCGTCCGTTCACCGGCGACGACATCTACAACTTCGCGCCCGACAACTACCTGATCACGCCGCAGGAGCGTCGCTCGGTCTTCGGCAATGCCTCGATCGACATCACCGACGACATCCGCTTCAAGACCACGCTGACCTACAACGAGCGCCAGTCAGAGCAGTTGCTCGCCTCGATGCCGGTCACGCTGGGCGTACCGGTCGAAGGCACCAACGCCGGCAACGTCGTCATCAGCGCCGACAGCCTCTACAACCCGTTCGGCACCGACATCGACTGGGTGCAGCGGCGCATGGTCGAGACCGGAGGCCGTTCGTTCAACCAGGACGTTCGCACGTTCGCGATGAACGCCGGCCTGGAAGGAACGCTGACCTTCGGCGACAAGTACTACGACTGGGAAGCGGGCTATTTCTACGGCCGCAACAAGGCCAACAACACCACGCGCGGCCTGTTCAACGTAATCTCGCTCGACGCGGCACTGGGCCCGTCGATGCTCGATGCCACGGGTAATCCGGTCTGCGTGGGCACGGCAGGTGACCTAAGCACCGTCGTCGCAGGATGCGTACCGCTGAACCTGCTCGGTGGCGCCGGCTCGGCCACCCAGGCCATGCTCGACTACAGCACGTTCACCGCGCACGACGAGTACAGCTACACGCAGAAGACCTACTACGCCAACATCGGCGGCGACCTGTTCGACCTGCCCGGCGGCCCGCTGGGCTTCTCGATCGGCCTGGAACACCGCACCGAGGAAGGGTATGACTCCCCCGATGCGCTGATCAATTCGGGCAACACCACCGGCAACGCGCGCACCGCCACCAACGGCGGCTATGACGTCGACGAGGCGTATCTCGAGCTGGCGATTCCGGTGCTGGCGGACGTGCCCGGCGCCAAGCTGCTCGATTTCAGCCTCGCCACGCGCTACTCCGACTACAGCAACTTCGGCGACACGCTCAACAGCAAGTTTGGTTTCCGCTGGAAGCCGTTCGAGGACCTGCTGGTGCGCGGCAACTGGTCGGAGGGCTTCCGCGCTCCGTCCATCGCCGAACTGTTCGCCGGCCAGGCCGACTCGTTCCCGCAGTTGAGCGATCCCTGCAACCAGGCCAACTTCGGCAACCAGACCGCGCCGGCACAGGCACGCTGCGTCGCCGAGGGCGTGGCGCCGGGCGGATATGCACAGAGCAATACGCAGATCCGCATCACCGTGGGCGGCAATCCGAACCTGCAGCCCGAGAAGGCCGAGTCGACCACGTTCGGCGTGGTCTACAGCCCCAGCTTCGTCGAGGGCCTGGATATCTCGCTGGACTGGTGGAAGATCAAGATCGAGGATGCGATCACCACCATCGGTGGCGCGCAGATCATCCAGCAGTGCATCGATTCGGGCGGCACCAGCGCAACGTGCAGCCTCTACAGCCGACGCTCCGACGGTGAAATCCTCTCGCTGCTCAACACCACCACGAACATTGGTGGCACCAAGGTCGAAGGCTACGACATGACCGTCAGCTACCGCCTGCCGGAGTATTCCTGGGGCAAGGTCAGCTTCACCTGGGACACGACCTATCTGTCGGAATTCCTCAATGACTCCAACGGTGACGGTCGCTTCGGTGAGGACATCCTGCGCACGCCGGCTATCGGCGCGCCAATGGAGTTCAACGAAGGCGGCAACCTGGTCGGCGAGTACGACGGCCCGAACCTGCTCAACTACTGGCGCATCCGCAGCAACCTGGCCACGCGCTGGGAGCATGGCGACTGGGGCGCGACCTGGAACGTCCGCTACTTCTCCGACCAGACCGAGCCCTGCCAGACCTTCGAGGACTACGGCTATGGCTGGCTGTGCACGACGACCGATCGCTTCGTCGGCGTGCCCACCGACACCAACGGCAATGGCGTCTGGGACGGCGAGGCCGGTGGCGATTCGGTCACTCAGGTGGCTGCCAACGAGCACCACATCGGCGCCACGACCTACCACGACGTGAGCGTTTACTGGAACGCGCCGTGGAATGCCAAGGTCACCCTCGGCATCAACAACATCTTCGACAAGAACCCACCGATCGCCTTCACCGCGTTCGCCAATTCGTTCGATCCGCAGTACGAGATCCCGGGCCAGTTCTTCTACATGCGCTACTCGCAGAAGTTCTGACGGTCCGATTGCAGCCGACCACCGCTACGGCCCCGCGAGGGGCCGTAGTGCTATCCGCGGGAGGCGTTTGCAGGGCCGCCGCCGGTCCGGGCCGGCGCGCTACACTTGCCGCCATCCATCCCGCAGCGATCAGGAAGCGATGCCCTACCAGCTCAATCCGCTCTTCGCGGTGCCCTTCGCCCAGGACACGCTGCCCGATGCCGATGCCATCAATGCCCAGCTCAAGGCGCTGCTGCTGGAGCGCGAGGGCGAAGGTGCGCGATACGCCAACCCGAACCCGTCCCTGAAGCAGCAGACCGGGGTGTTCGAGAGCAATTTCAACCTGTTTGCGTGGCCGGAGGCCTGTGTCCAGCAACTGCGCCAGTTCTGCTGGAGCACGCTGGGGCGCACGATCGCCGAGCTCAATGGCTACAGCCCGCAGGAAATGCAGCGCCTGCAGATCTTCTCGCACACCTGGTTCCATGTGACCCGCAATGGCGGCTTCACGATCCTGCATACGCATCCGATGGCGTCGTGGTCCGGCGTGTACTGCGTCGACCCGGGCCAGACGCCCGACGACCGCCCGGAATCGGGCGTCCTGCGTTTCCACAATCCGCACCACTACAGCAATCTGTTCCTGGATCCGGGCAACGCGCACCTGCGCGAGCCGTACCACCATGGCACCTGGAACGTGCGTTTCCAGCCGGGCCAGCTGGTGCTGTTCCCGTCCTGGCTGCAGCACGAAGTGATGCCTTTCTTCGGCAACGACGAGCGCATCACGGTTGCGTTCAATTGCTGGTTCGGGATGAAGGACGCGTAGTTCATTTCGCCAGCGCGGTTGCCGGGCACCGGCAGCGCCATTACGAAAAAAGCCCGGAAAACCCGGGCTTTTTTGCTATTTGTGCTTGTCGCTCAATCGAGCTGCAGCGTTGCATCGCCGGAGAAAGTGTCGATACTGATGTCGCCGTCGCCGCTGCCATAGCGGTGCTCGAAGGAAGATCCCGGACCGTGCTTGGGACGGATCACCTGCGCGCCCGGCGCGGTCAGGTCACCGCTGAAGCTCTCGCCGCGGACGTTGGCCGACAGGTCGCCCGGCATCACCAGGATGAGGTCGCCGCTGACGGTTTCCAGCGTGATGCGGCCGTTCCTGGCAAGACCGGTGGCGACGCGGATGTCGCCCGACACCGACGAGCCCGACAGCCGCTGCAGGCGGTTCTGCAGCACCGAGACATCGACCCGGCCGGACACCGTTTCGACATCCACTTCGCCGCTCATGCGGCCGCGCAGGGTGAGATCGCCGCTGACCGATTCGGCACGCACGCGGTTGCTGTTGAGGGTCAGCATCAGGTCGCCGCTGACGCTGTCGACACTGGCTTCGTTCGGTGCGCCGGCGACGGTGACGTCGCCGCTGACGCTGTCGATCGAGAGCTGGCTCGACGCGATGCCTTCGACCGAAACGTCGGCCGAGACCACATCGACATCGAGGTCGGCGCGGACCGGCACGGTCAGGCGCAGGTCGGTCGGTTCGCTCTTGTCGTTGCTGCCGAACAGGCCGCCGCCGCCGCGATTGGGGTATTTCACCCGCACCGTCAGGTGGCCGCTGTCGCCCTCGATCTCGAGCTTCTCGACGCCCTGGCCGAGGCTGCCCTCGATCTTGACCTCGGGCCGGTCCCAGGTGCGCACGTCGACGCGACCTTTGACGTTTTCGACCTCGACCGTTCCTCGCGGATCCAGCGGCCGGGTCTCATTGATCGGCGTGGCCGCCATGGCGGAGTTCGCCACCAGCACAGCCAGGCCGAGTGCGAGACGTTGGAAATTGGCGCGGGTCATGGAGTTTCTCCGGAAAGCGGGCGTGGTTCGCGGTTCAAGACGGGAAATCGAGGTGGTGCGGTACGGATCACGCATAGACAAGGCGCTGTGCCAGGGCCAGGCGGCGTGCATAGGTGCGGCGCAGTTGCTCCAGCAGCAGGCGCGAATCAGGATCGCGCGTGAGTGCCTGCAGGATCAGCCCGGCGCTGCGGTCGAGATCATCGAAGACCGGCTGCAGCTCCATCGGCGGCTGGCCGACATCGACCTCGCGCAAGGCGGCCTGGTATTGCAGGGTCATGCCCTCGGCTTCGCGCTGGACGAGCGTGGCCCTGGGCGGAGCGCCGACCGGCGCGTCGCCGACGTCGCCGCCGCGCCACACACCGACCATGCCCACCGCCAGCACCAGCGTCGCCGCCATCGCCACCGGCGCCAGCCAGCGTGGACGCGTTGCCGCTTTCGGTCGCTGCGCCTGCAGGCGTCCGGCGATGCCGGGCCACAGGTCGCTGCCGGGCTCGACGTCGCGGCGCATCGCCCGCAACTGCCAGCGCAGTGCGTCGGGCAGCTCGTCTTCGGGGGTATGGATATTCTTGTCGTTGCTGTTCATGCCTGTCCTCCCAGCCGCTCGCGCAGCAAGCCACGCGCGCGGTGCAATTGCGCTTTCGAACTGCCGACCGCCATGCCCAGTTCGGCGGCGATCTCTTCGTGCTTCCAACCTTCCACGTCGTACAGGACGAGGACGGCGCGGGCGCGGGGCGGCAATGTCGCCACCGCGCGTTCCAGGTCCATGGTCAGCGCGGTCGTGTGACCGGCCGAGTCGGTGCTGCCGAGCAGGTCGAAGACCTCCTCGTCGGAATCGCCGTCGTCCTGCGGGCGGCTGCGGCGGCTGCGCAGTTCCATCAGCGCGGTGTTGACCGCCAGCCGGTGCAGCCAGGTCGAGAACGCCGATTCGAATCGGAACGCCGGCAGTGCCTGCCACGCCCGCACGAACGCTTCCTGCGTCAGGTCCTCGGCCCGCGCCCCCTGGTTGCCGACCAGGCGGGCGATGACGCCATGAACGCGACCGGCATGTCGCCGATACAGGGACTCGAAGGCCCGCACTTCGCCGCGCGCGGCCGCGGCCACCAGGCCACGTTCGTCGGCGCCGTCATCGCTGGCGGCAGGGGCATCGGTCAGAAATTCGGTCACGACGGTCAGCATGGTCCTTGTGATGCGCCGAACGAGCCGCCGGTTTAAGTACCCGACCCGGCCCCAGGCGCGCCGACTGCGGGAGGTCAGCCGGAGGCGGCGTCCGGGCCGGCATGGCCCGGCGTGACGTTGCGGTACGGCGCCAGGCCCTCGATCAGGGTCGCCAGCTTGTCCTCGTAGGGAGCCCAGGCGGCGCTGCGGTTCTTGATGATGCCGCCCCGCATCTGCGGGCTGCTGGCCGTGGCCACGGCCCCGCCCTGCTCACGGTCCAGGCGGGTAGCGGCCGCGTCCCAGGGCAGGCCGCAGAAGTCGAGCACGCCGCGCATCACGCCCTCGGGGTCGGCGACCAGTTTGTCGTAATGGACGTCGAGCACCCTGCCCGGCATGACCTGATGCCAGTGCGCCATCAGGCGGTGGTACTGGCCGTACCACTGCGCCAGCTCGCGCTGGTCGTAGGAGAACGTGTTGACGTCGGAGAACATCGTGCGCAGGTTGGAGAAGCACGTGTCGAGCGGATCGCGGACCATGTGCAGGATGCGCGCGTGCGGCAGCGCCCGGGCCATGAAACCCAGGTTGAGGAAATTCGACGGCAGCTTTTCCGTCAGCACCGGCTTGCCCTGCGCGCGCCAGGCGGTGTGCTCGTAGAAGCGCTGGCCGACCTGCTCGTAGTCGATGGCGGCGGCACGGCGCACCAGTTCGGCGTCGGCGACGCCTTTGTTGCGGTGGTCGCCGAAGTAGCGCATCTGCGAGGTGAACGAATAGGTCTCGCCGCCGTCGGCCACATCCGGGTGTCCGGCCAGCAGCTGCTCGAGCAGTGTGCTGCCGGAGCGGTGCATGCCGACGATGAACACCGGCACGTACGGCGGCTGCGTCGCCGCGGACTGCGCCGAGGGCGTGACGAAGCCCGCATCGCACAGCTTCATCAGCCCTTCGTACATGCGGCGGGCGTCGTCGCGATCGTGCGGGGACAGCTGCCGCTTCACCTTGCAGGCGTGGTCGAGCGCCTGCCAGGAATCTTCATGGCGGCCCAGATCGTGCAGCTCGTTGTGCACCGCATAGGCCAGGTAGACGCGGCTCTCGGTGCCGGGAGCGACGCGCGGGATCAGCGCCTGCATGCGTTCGACGTGGTTCTTGTCGGGCGTCTGTTTGCGCAGTCGCGACAGGACCCAGTGCGCCTGGGCGTAGGTCGGCAGCTGGGCGATGCAAAGCTCCAGCTCCTGCTCGGCGGCGTCCATCTCGCCAAAGAACATCCGCACCACGCCACGGAAATAGCGCGTCGGCGGGTTCCTTGGATCGCGCTGCACGGCCAGGTCGAGCAGCTCCATCGCCAGCTTGTTCTCGCCGATGGTGCTGACCAGCATCGCGATCTCGGTCAGCCACTGCGCCGACTTGCGCTCGCGCCAGCGCGAATTCTCGACACACTCCAGCAGCGCCAGCGGTTCATTGAACATCCGCAGCGCGCGCGCCAGCGTCAGCACCGGCTCGTCGCCGCTTGGGCGCGCTGCCAGCGCGCCCATCGCGTATTCGCGCGAGTCGCGGTAGCGGCCCAGCGACAGCGCCATGCGCGAGGCGCGCAACATCGCCATGACGTGGCCCGGATCGTGGCCGAGCACGCCATCGTAGGCCTTGAGCGCAGCGGCCCACTGCCCCTGCCGGGCGTAGGTTTCGCCTTGCTGCCACAGCGAAGCCAGGGTAGCGCTCATGTCCAGTGTTCCACTGCGGTCATCGGCAAACGGGTTTCCAGTGCAGGCTGCAGGTAACGATTGGCCCAGTCGCGGGCGCGGGATATCGCATCAGCGTAACGGTCGAGCACCAGTTGCGCTTCCTGTGCACGCTGGCCGGCGCCGTAGGACACCGACACCGCCTTGGCGTTGCGGCTTGATACCTCGCTGGCGCGTGCGGTGATGTCGGCTTCCGACGCCGGCAGCTGCAACCAGCGCGAACATGCGACCGCCACTTCCACCGGCGACGCAAGCAATGCGTCGAAATCGACCACGCGCACCCGCGCCTCGCCGAAGCGGGTGGCCAGCGCCATGACGAGATCGCGCTGGCCTGCCCATTGCAGCGCCGCGGCGCACAGCAGGTCGGGCGGTTGCATCGCTTGCGACGGCAACCGCAGGTGCAGCGTCCCGGCTTGCAGCGCGCGTTCGGCCAGGGCGGGAATCTTGGCCTGGGTCTCGGCGCTCTTCTTGAGGTTGGAGACGAGGAAGTCATCCAGCGACGAGGTCAGCACCACCGCGCGACTGGCCGGTATCGCCGCCAGCAGGTCGGGGGCCACGTTGAGCGCCGCATGCGTGGCCTTGACCAGGACACCGCCACCGGGGGACCACGGTCGCGACAGCAGCCGCGCCGACAATTCGCAAAGATCTCCCAGCGAGCGGCCCGCATGACGCGCATCACCGAGGCGGCGCAATACGAGCGGCTCCTTCAGCGCGACCTGGTGCGGCGGTACGTGCAGCGCGCGTGCCAGCAGGGTCGAGCCGCAGAACGAGGTGTGCAACAGCCAGGCCGGTGGCGCCGCTGGCGCCGGCATCGCCGCGAGCGCGTCAGCCTGCACGGCTTCGACCTGCGCGATTGCCGCATCCAGGCGCGTGTCCATGAACGTGGAACGCTCGAGCGCTTCGACATCGAGCCGGGCGAAGCTGAAGCTGCGTGCCGGTACGTCGAGGTCGAGCGGAAACCAGCTGGCATCCGCAGCGCGCTGCAGCGCCGTAGCTGCGGAGTCGATCATCGACGCCACGCCGTCATGCCCGCTCAGCGACCCGCGGCCTGGCGCTCGAACTTGATCGCGAACGTGTAGCGCGGCGCATAGCAGATGCGGTTCGGCGGGCGACCCACGTGCTTGATGGCACCGTCGAAGATCACCAGCCGGCCCGGGCGCGGCTGGATCGCCGCGGCGACTTCGTCCTGGGCGTCGAAGAACATCGTTTCGCCGCCCCATTCCAGGTCCCAGTTCTCGCACAGGTACCACAGTGCGGTCAGGTCGTGCTGGTCGGGCAGGCAATCGGTATGGGTGAAAAGCATGTCGCCGAACGACGCGACGTTGGTGTATGCGCGATACGGCCGATAGCCGAACGTCGCCGTGGTGAAGCCGAGCACGGCGCGCCGGGTGATGTCGAAGATCGGCTGCTGCAACAGGGCTTCGAGCTTCACCTCGGTGGCCCAGTGCTTGTGCTCGGCCGTCTCCGGCCGGGCAATTTCGGTGCGCGTGTACGCGGCCCGCGAGAGGCCACGCACGTAGTCGCCGACGTTGGGCAGGTGCCCGTCGAACACCCGCAGCGGGCGGCCGTCGATCAGCAGTTCACGACTGGCCGCGAGCGCGGCGGGATTATCGATCATGGAGTCCTCAGCCAGCCAGGTCCCGGGCGATGCGCTTGTGCTCGTCCTTGAGGGCCTGCGGCATGCGCGGGCCGTACTCGTCCAGGTACTCGCCGATGCTGTCGAACTCGGCCTGCCAACCGGCATGGTCGAAGCCGAACAGCTTGGCGCGGGCCTCATCGTTGAGGCTGATGCCATCGAGGTTGAGGTCGCCGTCGGCCGGCAGGTGGCCAATCGGCGTTTCGACCGAACCGGCCTCGCCCTTCACGCGCTGGATCATCCACTCCAGCACGCGCAGGTTGTCGCCGAAACCCGGCCACAGGAACTTGCCGTCGTCGCCCTTGCGGAACCAGTTGACGTGGAAGATCTTCGGCAGCTTCGCGTCGGCCTTGTCGAACGACAGCCAGTGGCTGAAGTAGTCGGCGAAGTTGTAGCCGCAGAACGGCTTCATCGCCATCGGGTCGCGGCGCATCACGCCGACCGCGCCAGTGGCGGCAGCGGTGGTCTCCGAACCCATCGCGGCACCGACGAGGACGCCGTGCGCCCAGTCGCGTGCTTCGAACACCAGCGGCACGAGCGATGCACGGCGGCCGCCAAAGACAATCGCGCTGATCGGCACGCCGGCCGGATTCTCGGCCTGCTCCGAGTAGCTCGGGCACTGCCTGGCGGACACGGTGAAGCGCGAGTTCGGATGCGCGGCCGGACCCTTGGCGGCGTCATACGGATTGCCGCGCCAGTCGGTGACCGGGGTCTGGCCGTTGTCGAGGCCTTCCCACCACGGCTGGTTGTCGGCGGTGACGCCAACGTTGGTGAAGATGGTGTCGTGCTGGATCGAGGCCAGCGCGTTCGGGTTCGACTTGTCCGAGGTGCCCGGAGCAACGCCGAAGAAGCCGGCTTCCGGGTTGATCGCGTACAGGCGGCCATCGGCGCCGGGACGCATCCAGCAGATGTCGTCGCCGACCGTCCACACCTTCCAGCCCTGGGCGCGGTAGCCCTCCGGCGGGATCAGCATGGCCAGGTTGGTCTTACCGCAGGCCGACGGGAATGCAGCCGCCACGTAGTGCGTCTCGCCCTGCGGATTCTCCAGGCCGAGGATCAGCATGTGCTCGGCCAGCCAGCCTTCCGAACGGGCCTGGTGCGATGCGATGCGCAGGGCGTGGCATTTCTTGCCGAGCAGTGCGTTGCCGCCGTAGCCGGAGCCGAACGACTTGATCGTCAGTTCTTCCGGGAAATGCATGATGAAGCGGCGCTCGGGGTCGAGTTCGCCGATCGAGTGCAGGCCACGGACGAACGCGCCTTCCTTCTCGATGCGCGCCAGTGCCGGCGCACCCATGCGGGTCATGATGCGCATGTTGGCGACCACGTACGGGCTGTCGGTGATCTCCACGCCGCAACGCGACAGCGGCGATTCGATCGGACCCATGCAGTACGGGATCACGTACATCGTACGGCCCTGCATGCAGCCGTCGAACAGCGCGTCCATCTGCTGGTGGCCGTCGGCCGGCGACATCCAGTGGTTGTTCGGGCCGGCGTCTTCCTGCTCGCTCGTGCAGACGAAGGTCAGGTGCTCGACGCGGGCGACGTCGTCCGGGTGCGAGCGGTGCAGCCAGCTGTTGGGATGGGTCTGCTCGTTGAGCTTGACCAGCGTGCCGTCGGCCTGCATCTGCTTGATCAGCGCGGCATTCTCGGCGTCGCTGCCGTCGCACCAGACAATCGCGTCGGGCCGGGTCAGCGCGGCGACCTGGGCGACCCAGGCGTTCAGCGCCGCCAGCTTGCCGCCTTCGCTCCCCGGTGCAATGACAGGTTTCGAGACGTCGTGTGAAATCGCATTCATTTGCAAACATCCTCCAGCGGGGGCTGGGCTATCAAGAAGAAGGGATCAGCGTGGCCATCATGTGCTCGACATAGGCCTCGAATTCGTCGTGCTGCATGCGTGCCTGGTGCAACTGCAGGTTCAACTGCAGGAAGCCGACATAGGCGGCGTAGAGCAGACGGGCGCGATGCTGGGCATCGGTGCGGGCCAGGCCGGCCTGGCGGAACGATGCGGTCAGGTAGTCGAGGCGGCGCTCGGAGACGCGCCCGATCACCGGCTGCACGGCCGGGTGGTCGAGCGCCTTGAGCAGCTCGGAATAGATGACGTGCGACTTGAACTCGTGCGCGACCAGGGTGAACAGCGCACGCAGGCGTTCACGCGGATCGGAAATGGGTTCGAGCTGGCCGAAGACGGTCTCCTGCTCGACCTTCTCCCAGCGCTCCAGCGCCGCGACCAGCAGGGCGTCGCGCGAGGGGAAGTGCCAGTAGAAGCTGCCCTTGGTCACCCCCAGCCGGCGCGCCAGCGGTTCGACCGCGACCGCGGCCACGCCCTGTTCGGCAATCAGGTCGAGCGCGGCCTGCGCCCAATCGTCTGCGCTGAGGCGGCCGGTTCGTTCACTGCCGGAGCCGCCATTGCGGGCTTGTCCGGGACGGTCCTGCTTGGGGTTCGCGGTCGAGCTCATGGCGACAAGTTTATCCATACGGCACCGCCGGGAACAGTATGCATTCTGTAAAGACACCGGGACGGCAAGGGCGCGGCGGGAAACACCGAGGTGACCGCGCGGGTGCCGCCGGGCCGCGACGGGCGGGTTACGCTCTGGTAAACGGCAAAACCGGACCTGTACCGCTGATCGTCCCTTCCGGCCCCGGCTTCCTTGACAGCGGCCCGGCAACCTTACCATACTCGGCCGTATGTTGAGCGTTTGATGCGGTTGCTTGAATGGCCGCTGCGCCCACACCCCGATGGTTGGCCTGCTTGCAGACCTTCAATTAGCCGCATCGCCGCTGGAGCGTTGTCATGAGTATTGCGATTCCTTTCATTGCCTTCCTGCTGGTCGGGGCCATCGCCGCTTATCACCGGCTGCGCCTGCCGGTGTGGGCGGCCTTGACCGCCACAGCGCTGGTGGCCTGCTGGCTGCTGGGCGCCAATGCAACCGCCACGCTGGTGGCCGCCTTCATCACCGCCCTGATCGCGGTGCCGCTGCTGCTGCCGCAGTTCCGCCTGCCGTTCATCACCAAGCCGCTGCTGGGCTTCTACACCAAGATCCTGCCGCCGCTGTCGGAAACCGAGCGCGTGGCGCTGGAAGCCGGCACGGTCGGCTTCGAAGGTGAGCTGTTCTCCGGCAAGCCCGACTGGAACGTGCTGCTCAGCCAGGCCAAGCCGACCCTCAGCGCCGACGAGCAGGCCTTCGTCGACGGCCCGACGGAAGAGTTGTGCCGGATGATCAACGACTGGGAGATCACCCACGTCCACGCGGACCTGCCGCCGCCGGTGTGGGATTTCATCAAGAAGAACAAGTTCTTCGGCATGATCGTGCCGAAGGAGTACGGCGGCCTGGGCTTCTCGGCGCTGGGCAACCACAAGGTCATCCAGAAGCTGGCCTCGATCTCCTCGGTGGTCAGCTCCACCGTGGGCGTGCCCAACTCGCTCGGCCCGGCCGAGCTGCTGATGCATTACGGCACGCAGGAACAGAAGGACCATTACCTGCCCCGCCTGGCCGATGGCCGTGAAGTGCCGTGCTTCGGACTGACCGGTCCGTGGGCCGGCTCGGATGCGACCTCGATCCCGGACTACGGCATCGTCGCGATGGGTGAGTGGAACGGCGCGCGCGTGGTCGGCGTCAAGCTGACCTTCGACAAGCGCTACATCACCCTGGCGCCGGTGGCCACGCTCATTGGTCTTGCCTTCCGCATGTACGACCCGGAAGGGTTGATCGGCGACAAGAAGGACATCGGCATCACCCTGGCGCTGCTGCCGCGCGACACCGACGGTGTCGAGATCGGGCGCCGCCACTTCCCGCTCAACTCACCGTTCCAGAACGGCCCCATCCACGGCCGCGAAGTATTCATCCCGCTCAGCCAGTTGATCGGTGGCGAAGCCTATGCCGGCAAGGGCTGGCAGATGCTGGTGGAGTGCCTGTCGATCGGACGCTCGATCACCCTGCCCTCCACCGCCAGCGGCGGCGCCAAGATGGCCGCGGTGGTGACTGGCGCCTACGCGCGCATCCGCAAGCAGTTCGGCCTCTCGGTCGGCCGCTTCGAGGGCGTCGAGGAAGCGCTGGCGCGCCTGGCCGGCAACGCATTCGCTGCCAGCGCACTGGCCGAGGCCTCGGCCGCGGCGGTCGCACGCGGCGAACTGCCGGCCGTGCCTTCGACGATCTCCAAGTACCACTGCACCGAGATGGGCCGCCAGGCGGCACAGGACGCCATGGACATCCACGGCGGCAAGGGCATCATCCTGGGACCGAAGAACTACCTGGGCCGCGGCTGGCAGGCCTCGCCCATCGCGATCACGGTGGAGGGCGCCAACATCATGACGCGCTCGCTGATGATCTTCGGCCAGGGCGCGATCCTGTGCCATCCGTGGGTGCTCAAGGAAATGAAGGCCGCCACGCTGCCCGATCCCGAGGAGCGCCTGCGCGAGTTCGACAAGAACCTGTTCGGCCACATCGGCTTCGCCATCTCCAACGCCGTGCGCAGCTGGTGGTACGGCCTGATCAATGCGCGGTTCGGCGCGGCCCCGGGCGACACCTACACGCGCCGCTACTACCGCAAGCTCAACCGCTACTCGGCAGCGCTGGCGTTGATGGCCGATACCTCGATGCTGCTGCTGGGCGGCAAGCTCAAGTTCAAGGAATCGCTGTCCGGCCGACTGGGTGACGTGCTCAGCCACCTGTACATCGTCAGCGCGATGCTCAAGCGCTACGAGGACCAGGGCCGTCCGGTGTCCGACCAGCCGCTGCTGGCCTGGTCGGTGCACAACAGCGTGCACAAGATCGAGATCGCCTTCTCCGCGGCGCTGCGCAACTTCCCGATCCGTCCGGTCGGCTGGCTGCTGTGGCTGCTGGTGTTCCCGTGGGGCCGCCGCGCGCAGGCGCCGAGCGACCGCCTTGGCCACAAGACCGCATCCTTGCTGATGTCGCCGAACGAAGCACGCGATCGCCTCGCCGAAGGCATCTTCACCACGCCCGGCGAGAACAACCCGGCTGGCCGCATCAACAGCTACCTGCAGAAGGCGATCCTGGCCGAACCGGTGGAGCGAAAGTTCCTCAAGGCGCTCAAGAACAGCGACATCGAGGCGCACGATTTCGTCTCGCAGCTGGACGAGGGTGTGCGCGAAGGCTGGATCACCGCCGACGAGCGCCGCCAGCTGGAAGAGCTGCGCGAGATGACCATCGATACCATCAGTGTCGACGACTTCGACAGCGAAGAGCTGCGCTCGGCCGGCTACCGCAACCTGCAGCACGACAATCGCGCCGCCGCCTGAAACCATCGCAGCGGCAACGAGTGAAGACCACGGCGGGCATGACCCGCCGTTGTCTTTTTCGCCACAAGGAACGCAACGACCATGGCCACGCCCATCCTCGCGCTGTACCGCCGCATCACCGGTTGGCCCGCCGGCCACTGGCTGTTCTCGCGTGCCATCTGCTTCAAGGCGCCCTACTTCGCCACCATCGCGCCGCGTTTCGTCGCGCTGGAGCCCGGCCGCTGCGAGGTGCGCATCCGCGACCGGCGCCGGGTCCACAACCACATCGGCACGGTGCATGCGATCGCGTTGTGCAACCTGGCCGAACTCAGCGCCGGGGTGATGACCGACGCGACCATCCCCGCCAGCATGCGCTGGATCCCCAAGGGCATGAGCGTCGAGTACCTGAAGAAGGCGACCGGCACGATGCACGGCGTGGCCACGCCGGACATGCCAGTGGTCGAATCGGCCAGCGGCTATGAGCTGCCGGTGAGCGTCGCGGTCAAGGACGATGCAGGCGAGGTCGTGTTCCGGGCGCGCATCATGATGTGGGTGTCGCCGCGCCGGGCGTCCGCCTAGCGGCGCACTGTCAAACGCGCACGACCAGGCCGGACCGCGAACGGCATCGGCCTGGAGGGCGCAGGGACCAGAGCGCTAGCTCTTCAGCCCAACGTTCATCTCGACTCGGCGATTCTTCGCCTGGTTTTCCTTGGTGTCATTGGCGACGAGCGGATTCTTCGGCCCGTACCAGAACAGCACCATGCGGCCGTGGTCGATGCCATGCTTTTCCGTCAGGTAATTGCCGACCATCTTCGCGCGGTCGCGGGAAAGGCGCTCGTTGTAGTCCCGGGTTCCGACGTTGTCGGTGTATCCGGCGATGACGGCGTAGGCCGTGGGCTTGTCCTTCATGAACGCGGCGACCTTGTCCAGTTCGACCTTGTCCTTGTCGGCGAGCGCGGTCTCGTTGAAGGCGAAGTTGATGTTGTCGACCTTGAGGCCGACCACCTTGGTGTCTGTCGTGGTGACGACCTGCTCGGTGACCTTGACGTCATAGAGTGCGCCGCTGGTGTACTCGGGATGGTTGAAGAAGTCGGCCAGCGGTATCACCCGCGAGCAGGCGTTGAGACTTTCCACATCCGTTGTCAGCGTGGCCTCCCTTGCCGGCTTTGCGCTGCTGACCACATAGAAGCAGACGTCGTATTCCTTGGCCAGCCGCTTGGCGATCTCGGCCGGATTCTGTCCGGTGTACTCCCCATCCCAGAACACGAATGCCGCCGTCCTGCCCGTCAGCGGCTTGAGGATGCCCTCGAGCTTTTCCAGGCCGGTGTTGAGCGGCGTGATGCCACTGCCCTTGTCGCGTACCCCGGCCAGCGCTGCATCGACCTTTTCGCGGTCGTAGGGCTGCATGGGGTAGTTGTCCTGCCAGCCGGTGTAGGTATAGATGCCGACATTGAAGCCAAGGTCCGGGAAATAGGAATTGCGGTTCCTGAGTTCACTCTTGACGACCTGCACCACCGGCTTGCCGGTGTCGCCGAACTTGCGGTTGGTGGAGGACGACGTGTCGAGCAGGAAGACGGCGTTGTCGGCCACCTTCTCCAGCTGATCCTTCTTGACCACGTTGTTGACGATGTCTTCTTTCGTGATGATCTCCACGGCAAAAAGACTCGGTGCAATGATGCCGCCGAGAATCCCCACCATGGCCCCGGTCAAGACTATCGACGTGCGTTTCATTGCCCTTCTCCACACCGCGGGCCGCGCCCGCAAGGTCTGGGACAGTGGAACCGGTGCCGTTCAGCAGCAGTGAAGCGCCGCGCGATTCGAAAGCGAGCGGTGATGAGGCGATTTCGACAGCATCGGGCGAAGCAATGCGATGCAAGTCATTGCGGCCGTTCGCTATTGCACTTGAATGCGGAGACACGGTTTCGGCAGAAACACGGGCGCAGCAGGTCGATCGCGATGCGATCGGTTGCTGTTCAGGCCGATACCTGTCCGACAGACGGCAACAATATCCGGCCCGCGCGAAACTTCCGGCACTGGCGTGATTCTTGCCGGCTTGTCGTGTCATCCAACGCTTTGTACCAGCGGAATACGGAACTCGCGGAGCGTCATGCCGCCCCGGGCTTTGTTGCGCGATGGACAACACCGGGTGTCCGGGACCGCGCCTTCCTTCACTGCGGCTGCCGCACTATGGTCCGGGATCACGCGCACACGACAGGAAACCGGACAATGAAGATCGTGGTAGCAGGCGGGCACGGCCTGGTCGGATCGAAGCTGGTCGCCAGATTGAAGCAGCGCGGCCACGACGTGTTCGCTGCCTCGCGAAGATCCGGCGTGGATACCGTGACCGGCGTGGGCCTGCAGGCGGCGCTGGACGGCGCGCATACCGTGATCGATGTGACCAACTCGCCCTCGTTCGACGAACCGGACGTGGGCGAATTCTTCCGTCGCTCCACCGGGCAATTGCTTGCGGCTGGCGCGCGCGCCGGCGTCTCCCACCACATCGCGCTCTCCGTCGTGGGAACGCAGCGACTGCAGAGCAGTCCTTACTTCCGCGCAAAAGACACGCAGGAACAGCTGGTGCAGTCCTCCGATGTCCCGCACACACTGGTACAGGCGACGCAGTTCTTCGAGTTCATGGCCAACATCATTCCACCGGGCAGCGGCAGGGACATCGTCCATCTTTCGCCGGCGCTGGTGCAGCCTGCCGCCGCCGATGATGTCGCCGAACGCCTGGCCGAACTGGTGGCGGAGCCGCCATCCAGCACCGTCATCGAGATCGCCGGCCCGGAAACCTACCGGCTGTGCGAACTCGTGCAATGGGTCATGTACAGCTACCAGGACGACCGGCCGGTGGTGGCAGACCCCCAGACGCGCTACTACGACGCAATCCTGGATGACCACACGCTCACCCCCGGACCCGGGGCGCTGCTGGCGTCACTGCATTTCAGGGACTGGCTCGATGGCTACCTCAACGGCGGCGTCGAGATACCGCACGTCCATCATCCGAACCCGATGACAAGCAGCCGATAGCACCTGGCCGCGGAAGAATTTACGCGACGATTACGCATGCAACCCTGGCAGACATAGAGGGTTTACGTGCATCCGATGGAGACTGCTGGCTGGTCACAACGGAGCACACGATGTCCATCGCCATCATATCCGCGCCGCAAGGTGCACGCGTCGGCGCGCACGGTCTGCCCAGCGCGGTCGTACTGCAGCTGGTTGAGCGTGCGTCGCTCGCCGGCAAGGCGGTTGCGGTATGCGGTTGCAGGAACGCCTCTGACGTTGTCGAGCGCCTTCGCCACATCAACGGCAACAACACCGAATTCCTGCTGCTCGATCCGGGTGTGCGCGCGAACGCCAATGGCGATCTCGACGCGGCACTGCTCCGGGCCGGGGTTCCCTTCATCGAAGTCCATGCCGACGCCCGCTCGTCCCTGTCCACTGCGGGCAGCCCGGTCAGCGTGATCGACGGTTACGGCGCGCAGGGCTACGTGCTCGCGCTGTCCATCGCACTGGAGCGACTGGGTTGCGCCGAGTGCGAGAACGACATCCACGTCGGCACCTGATGCGACATGCGCTACTGCTACTTCGCCGACTATGAGATCCAGCTGGGCGATCACCTGCGCGTGTGGGGACAGGCCACGCTGGTGCACACGGTTGCACCGGGTGGTGAGCTCGACCCGGCGGACGTGCTGACCGCGATCCGCAGGCAGGCCGCCGGTGCCCATGACGTGAAACCGGCGCAGGTACGCGTCCGCACTGTGAGCCGGTTGGACTGAGCTTCGGTCGCCGCACCTGGGAATGACTTCTGCCGCCCCGGGCCCAGGCCCGGGCAAGTTGCGGCCAGCCGGTCGGGTGCCTTAGCCTCACGAGGCAATGTCACAGTCATGCGGCGGGGCATGCGCCGCAGCTGCTCCACCCCCACCGCCCCCTCCGGAGTGACCAGGACCATGAGCACCTTCACGACCAAAGACGGCGTCGAGATCTACTACAAGGACTGGGGCACTGGCCCGGCGGTCGTCTTCAGCCACGGCTGGCCACTCAATGCCGACAGCTGGGAATCGCAGATGTACCACCTGGCCGCCAACGGCTGCCGCTGCATTGCCCATGATCGCCGCGGCCATGGCCGTTCCAGCCAGCCTTGGGACGGCAACGACATGGACCACTACGCCGACGACCTGGCGCAGTTGCTCGACCACCTCGATGTGAAGGACGCAACGCTGTTCGGCTTCTCCACGGGCGGTGGCGAAGTGGCGCGCTATATCGGCCGGCACGGCACCAAGCGCCTGAAGAAGGCGGGTCTGATCTCGGCGGTGCCACCGTTGATGCTCAAGACCGACACCAACCCCGGCGGACTGCCGATCTCGGTGTTCGACGGCATCCGCGCGGGCATGATCGCCAACCGTTCTCAGTTGTTCCTCGACATCCCCAGCGGCCCGTTCTTCGGCTACAACCGCCCTGGCGCGACGCCGTCGCAAGGCGTCATCAACGCCTGGTGGATGCAGGGCATGATGGGCGGGCACAAGAACACCTACGACTCGATCAAGGCCTTCTCCGAGACGGACTTCCGTGACGACCTGAAGAAGTTCGACGTGCCGACCCTGATCATCCACGGCTCCGACGACCAGATCGTTCCCATCGACGCCGCCGGACGCGCTTCGGCCAAGTTGATCAAGGACAGCAAACTGATCGTCTACGAGGGTGCGCCGCACGGCATCACCGACACCCACAAGGAACGGCTCAATGCCGACCTGATGGCATTCGTGAAAGCCTGACCCTACCAATCGGCGGGAGGTCGCCATGCTGAACATGAGTGCTTTCGGAATGTTCCACACGGCCATCGCCCTGGTGGCGGTGGTGGCCGGCATCATCGCGATCGTTCGCTACCGGGAGATCGGTACCGGCACGCGTTCGGGGCTGACCTACGCGCTCTTCACCGTGGCGACCTGCATCACCGGGCTTTTCATCTTCCACCACGGCGGCTTCGGGCCTCCGCATGTGCTGTCGATCATCACGCTGGTCGTGCTGGCCATTGCCTATTGGGCCGAGCGTCGCCCCGGCCATGCCGGCCTGCCGCGCTACGTGGCGGTGCTGGGCTACTCGCTGACGCTGTTCTTCCATCTCATTCCGGGGCTCACCGAAACCGGTACGCGCGTGCCGATCGGCAACCCGGCCTTCACCGGGCCGGAGGACGCCACGCTGAAAATGCTGGTGGGCGTCGGCCTCCTGGTGTACCTGGCTGGAGCTGCGGTGCAGGCCATCCGCATCCGTCGCTCGCGTCGCGTGCTCGCGCCGGCTTGACCCGGCTCGCGCTCAGGCCTGCCCGCCAATGGCGAGCACGATGTTGCCCATCACGCGGCCCGATTCCACTGCCTCATGCGCCTGCGCGATCTCCTCGAGCGGCAGGCGCAGGGCGATGGCGTGTTGCAGGGCATCGGTTCCTGCCCACTGGTGCAACCGTTTGATGGCACCGGCGCGATCGGCATCCGACAGGTTGTAGACGATGAAGAACGACAAGCGCACGTTCTTCAGGATCGCAGGTACGAACGGCACCGCGATCTCGCCCGCACCGCTACCATAGACCACGATCCGCCCTTCGGGCGCCAGCATGGCGAAGTCGCGTTCGACGTTGGCGGCAAAGTCGACCTCGATGATGCAATCGACGCCGTG
This sequence comes from Lysobacter sp. TAF61, assembly GCF_052113485.1. NCBI lineage: Bacteria > Pseudomonadati > Pseudomonadota > Gammaproteobacteria > Lysobacterales > Lysobacteraceae > Lysobacter > Lysobacter sp. TAF61. The sequence continues at coordinate 167,531 of NZ_JBFRDH010000006.1, read as the reverse complement.
TCCGCGGGTCTCCTCGGCAACGCGCGCCACCAGGTCCTCGTTGCGATAGTCGATCACCGCGTGCGCGCCTGCCGCGCGCGCATGTTCGGCCTTCGCGGCGGAGCTGACCGTGGCGATGACCTGGCTGGCGCCTGCCAGGCGCGCCATCTGCACGGCGTAGTGGCCAACCGCGCCGGCACCGCCTGCAACCAGCACGCGCTTGCCGGCAACACCGCCATCGACGCCGATGGCGTGGCAGGCAGTGAGTGCGGGAATCCCGAAGCAGGCGCCGACATCGAGCGCGATGCCGTCGGGCAATTTCACGGCTTGCGCTGCCGGCACCACGATCCATTCGGCAGCGGTGCCGTCGGCACGGCCCCATGCTCCGTTCCAGATCCATACGCGCTCGCCCAGTCGATGGGCGGGCACGCCATCGCCGATGGCGTCGACGATCCCGGCGCCATCGCTGTGCGGAATGACCTGCGGATAAGCGAGCGCGCTCGAACGCGCACCGGCTCGCGCCTTCACATCCGACGGGTTGACGCCGGACCAGGCGATGCGGACACGGACTTCGCCCGCGCCGGGTTCGGGCCGGTCTTTTTCGATGATGGCGAGCACGTCCCTTGCGGGACCGGTGCGGGAATAAGCGGCAGCGCGCATGGCAGGTTCCAGCGGCTTCCGGGGGCGAAGCCGAGCGTGGAGGTTACGCCTGCCGCGGCTACAGCCACCAGCCTCACGGCCGGAACGCTGGGGCGGCATCGGCGCGATTGCAAAGGCGCGCGCCGTGCCGGACTGCGGCTCAGTGGCCTGCCGATGATCCCGCAGACGCGGCAGGCGCCGTGGCGTCGTAGATCACCCGTCCATCGCGAACCGTCATGCGCACGTCGCCGTAGGCATCGGCCGTTCGCTGCGGATCCGAACCGAGCACCACCAGGTCGCCGGCGTAGCCTACTGCCAGCCGACCGCGCTGCGAGGATTGACCGAAGCGCTGTGCCGGCGCCGTGGTCAGGCTGGCGAGAATCTGCCGCCAGTCCATTCCCGCCGCGCTCATCAACTTGTACTCAAGGTGCGTGTCGTAGACATCGGTGAAGCCGGCGTCGGTTCCGAACAGGACCTGGCCACCGCCCTGGACCATCGCCCTGACCTGCTGCTGCGCGTTGCTGACGAAGCGTTGCACGACTGCCTCGGGCACGCCTTCGTGGCGCAGCTCCGAATCGAACAACGTCAGCGTCGGCACCAGGGCCACGTCGTCGGCCTTCAGGCGCGCAACGAATTCCGGTGACCACTCGCCCGACTCCGGCGCCGGGTGCGCCAGCACGTCGACGCCACTTTCGATTGCCACGTCCAGGCCCGCCTTGTCGGTCGGATGGGCGAAGGCGGGTTTGCCGTGCGCATGCGCCTCGGCGACCGTGGCGGCGGCGATGTCCTTCGACATCGGCACCACGCCCTGCGGCGGGCCGACGATGGCGCCGGTGAACAGTTTCACGCCATCGGCGCCTGCCTCGATCTGCGCGGCAGCACGCGCGCGCGCTTGCGCGACGGAGGCCACCTCGCCACTGGGAGTCTTCGTCTGCTGCCACAGCTCGCGCACATAGATCGGCGTGCCGTGCTCGGGGAAGAAGGGCATGTCGACCGTCAGCAGCTGTGGGCCAACGACTTGGCCGCGGACCATGCGCGCGCGAAGGGCGCGCACGTCGCCTGGCAACGATCCGGTATCGAACAGCGTGGTGAAGCCCCAGCGGCTGAAGCGTTCGCGCAATGCATCCGTCAGGGCCGCTGCGGCCTGCTCGTCGGGTGCATGGAAAGGCGGCTGTATCAGATGGATGTGGCTGTTCCAGAATCCGGCTGTGACGATGCGACCGCGAGCATCGATGACGCGCACACCGGCAGGGAGCTTCACGCTGCTGCGCGGGCCTATCGCGGCGACCCGGCCATCGCGGATCCATACCGTCCCATCCTCGATCGGCGCCGCCTCCGGCGTGGGATACACCCGCGCACCCACCACGGCCAGGTCCTGCGCGGCAGCAGTGGTCCCTACGAGCATGAGTGCGACGCCGGCGATGGCGCGCAGCGTCTGGCAGACAATCGGCATGGTGGCATCCCCTGAGGAGTGACTATCGTGTGTGCGGCGGCCGTTGCGGGTAAGCCCCGGAAGTCAGGGTGCCACGCAATGGTTTCTGGTTGAGTCCCCTTCTCGCCCACCCCTGACCCAACCCATGGCTCGCCTGTCGCGCTGACCTGGGGCACCGCGCGTGGCCGCCGGGCTCCGGAATTGACACATTTCGATATTTCCATGATTATGGAAATATGAAGACCGACACTGCACTCAGCGTCCTTGGCGCCTTGAGCCATGAGTCCCGACTTGCCGCGTTCCGTGAACTGGTCCAGGCCGGGCCGGTTGGCCTGCCCGTCGGCGAATTGCGCGACCGGCTCGGTCTTCCGGCCGCAACACTGACGGCCCAGCTCAACATCCTCAGGAATGCCGCACTGGTCCACGACCAGCGCGAAGGCCGCGTCATCCGCGTCCGCGCGAACTATCTGCAGATGAATGCCCTGGTCGCGTATCTCACCGAGAACTGCTGCGGCGGACTCACCAGCTGCGAACCTGCCACCGCATGCGCGCCGCTGGTAAAGACCCGGGGGCGCGCGCGATGAAACGCGTCCTGTTCGTCTGTGTCGAAAACTCCAACCGCAGCCAGATGGCCGAGGCCTTCGCCCACATCCACGGCGGCACCCGGGTCGAGGCGCTCAGCGCCGGTTCGAAACCGTCCGGGCAAATCAACCCGAAGGCGATCCGCTTCATGTCGGAGCTGGGCTACGACCTGACCACGCACGCCTCGAAGTCGCTCGACGACATCAGCGGCGAGTTCGATGCCGTCATCACCATGGGGTGCGGCGACAACTGCCCCTGGGTGCCGGCACGGCGTCGGGAAGACTGGGGGCTGGCCGACCCGAAACACATGGACGATGAGGGCTATCGCGGCGTGCGCGACGAGATCTCCGCGCGGGTGAAAGCATTGCTGGCGCAGTTGTGATTCCGTTGTCGCGCAGGCTCCTGGCCGAATTCGTCGGAACCACGCTGCTGCTGGCGGCCGTGGTCGGCTCCGGCATCATGGGCGACAAGCTCGCCGGCGGAAACGACGCGGTTGCGCTGCTGGCCAACGCCGCTGCGACGGCGGGCGCGTTGTACGTCCTGATCGTCCTGTTCGCGCCGATCTCCGGCGCCCACTTCAACCCGGTCGTCACACTGGCCATGCGCCTGCGCGGAGAGCTCGGCACACGGGACGCTGTCGGTTACGTAATGGCGCAGGTGCTGGCAGCGGTAGCAGGCGTGTTGCTGGCGCATGCGATGTTTGGCCTGCCGCTGCTGCAGTCTGGTACGCACGTGCGCAGTGGCCCGCCGCAATGGGGCAGCGAAGCGGTTGCCACGTTCGGCCTGCTGCTGACCATCCTGGTCGGAGCGCGACATCGCCCGGCTGCGCTGCCGGCACTGGTGGCCAGCTACATTTTCGCCGCGTACTGGTTCACCGCCAGCACGTCATTCGCCAACCCGGCTGTCACGGTGGCGCGCGCACTGACCGATACGTTCGCGGGCATCCGACTCGCGGACGCCCCGGGATTCATTCTTGCGCAACTGGCGGGGATGGGGGTCGCGCTCGCCGTCTCGCGGGCACTGCTGATGCCGGCACGCGAGAGCGGCGCTCGTTGAACGCGCGCGTGGTCAGGCCGTGCCCTGGGCTCGATGGTAGGCCACCAGCGCATTCGCGTGCCCATGCCCGATCTTGTGCTCGGACTTGAGGAACGCCACGGCCTCCATGTGCTTCTTGTCCTTCATCGGATCCAGCAGCTTCAGCCAGTAGCTGACGGGCTTGCCGTAGGTCTTCTCAATCGACGGAAAGTACGACGCCGGGCCTTTCACCTTCAGATCTGCTGTCATGCATTTATCTCCCTGTGGGTGCTAAGCCGAGCCGGGAATCGGCTTCGGCCCGATCGACTGCCGGGCAATCGACCGCCGGCGCCAGAGCACTGCTGCGTTCGATAGTGGAATGGCGACCGCGAGCAGGCCAACCAGCAAAGCCACCGGTTCCAACTCGCCTCCGCGGACCAGGAAGAACGTCTGCGCGGCCCTGTAGCCAGCGACACCGGCAAGCAGCTGGTATGTGCACAGGAGGACGTAGAGCCGCGGGCCTGCCGGGAACCATCGATGCGGCAGCAGCAGCACGGCGCCGAACAGGAATGGCGGCAGGCTGGAAGCGACCCGGGCACCAAGGGACGGCATCGCGTCGGAGTGCGGGATCAGCCCGGCAATGTCAGCGACGGTAGTTGTGACGAGAAACAGGCCCGCGAGCAGGCCCAGGTACCGGATGAGCATGGCAAGTTGCCGCATGGGTCAGAAGTCCGCCAATCGTCTGGATGCTCCCAAGGGTAATGGAAGTCTCCGCACATGCGTGGGGAGTCCCCGCCGCCTCACTCCGTCAGCTCCCGCAACCGGCGCTCGAGAAACCGCCGCTGCGGCGCCTGCTGCGTCAGCTCCAGCGCGCGGTTGTACGAGGCCCGCGCCTCATCGGTTCGCCCGAGCCGGCGGCACAGGTCGGCGTGGGCCGAGTGCGCCAGCGGATACCGCTGCAGCTCACCACGTTCCAGCAGCGTCTCCACGAGGGCCAGTCCGGCGGCCGGTCCATCGCGCATCGCCACTGCTGCAGCGCGGTTGAGCTCGACCACCGGCGAGGGGTCGGCGCGCAGCAGCAGGTCGTACAGGGCGACGATCTGTCCCCAGTCGGTCGCTTCGGCGCGGGCGGCGCCTGCGTGCACCGCCGCGATCGATGCCTGCAGGCCGTAAGGTCCAAACCGGCGCGACACCCAGATCCGCTGCACCAGCGCCAGGCCTTCGGCGATCAGCTGGCGGTCCCAGAGGCTTCGGTCCTGATCGTCGAGCAGCACCACGTCGCCGTCCGCGGTCGCGCGCGCCGGTCGCCGCGATTCGTGCAGCAGCATCAGCGCCAGCAGGCCCAGCGTCTCCGGATCGGGCAGCAGCTCAACCAGCAATCGTGCAAGGCGGATCGCCTCGCTGCAGAGATCGTGGCGCGTCAGCGACTGGCCCGAAGTGGCGGCGTAGCCCTCGTTGAAGACCAGGTAGACGACCTGCAGCACGACGTCCAGACGCTGCGGCAATTCGTCGCGTGCCGGCACCTGGTAGGGAATGCGCGCCTGGCGGATCTTCGACTTGGCGCGAACGATGCGCTGGGCCACGGTCGGCGCGGTGATCAGGAAGGCGCGCGCGATCTCCTCGGTGGTCAGGTCGCAGACTTCACGCAGCGTCAGGGCGATCTGCGCATCGGCCGACAGCGCCGGGTGGCAGCAGGTGAACACCAGGCGCAGGCGGTCGTCCACGACGTGCTCATCGTCGCCAGCGTCGTCGCTTGCCTCGCTATAGAGACGGTCGGCGATCTGCGTCAGCGAGGCATCGAAGCGCGCGCGCCGGCGCAGGCTGTCGATCGCCTTGAAGCGTCCGGCCGATACCAGCCAGGCGCGCGGCTGCTCCGGGACACCCTGCTCCGGCCACTGTTCGATGGCGGCACGAAAGGCCTCGTGCAATGCCTCCTCGGCGAGATCGAAGTCGCCGAGGAGGCGGATCAGCGTGGCCAGCACGCGCCGCGATTCGCGCCGGTAGACGGCGTCGAGCTGGCTGCGGATCGGATCGACCGTGCCCTGGTTCATTGGACGCTACCGATCGAACTCCATCACCGGTCGCACTTCGATGCTGCCCAGGCGCGCGGACGGGATGCGGGCGGCGATGCGGATGGCTTCGTCGAGGTCGCGTGCCTCGATCAGGAAGAAGCCGCCCAGCTGCTCCTTGGTCTCCACGTACGGGCCGTCGGTGGTTGATATGCGGCCATTGCGGACGCGCACCACCGTGGCGGTGCTGACCGGCTGCAGGGCCTGTCCTCCGAGCAGGTGGCCGCTCTCGCCCAACTCGTTGCTGAGGGCAAAGTACTCGCCGACGATGGCATCGACCTCGGTCTTGGGCATGGCGTCGAAGAGCTTCTCGTCGTCGTAGATCAGGCAGGCATATTTCATGGTGGGCTCCTGGAATGGGGTGCGCGGTGGCGCGGGATGGGCGAGCGGTGGCTCGCCTTCACAATCTGGTCGTCCGGGGGTGGCGGGATTCGACAGTCCCTTCGCCTTCGGCCTGCGGCCTACGCTCAGGACGAACGGTGGTGCCTTCGACTTCGGCCTGCGGGCTACGCTCAGGACGAACGGTGGGGTGGGCCGCGTCGTCTCAGCCCAGCCACAGCGCCGCGATCGACGCCAGCGCCGGCAGCGCCTGCACGAAGAAAATCCGGCGATTGACCGTGGCCGCGCCGTACGCGCCGGCCACCACCACGCAGCCAAGGAAGAACAGGGCCACGTCGCTGCGCTGACCGGTCAGCGCCCACATCAGGCCGGCGGCCAGGAAGCCGTTGTACAGGCCCTGATTGGCGGCAAGCACTTTCGACTGCTCGGCCTTCTCGCGCGACTGGCGGAAGACCTTCAGGCCGTAAGGTTTCGTCCACAGGAACATCTCCAGCACCAGGAAGCCCAGGTGCAGCAGCGCCACCAGCGCGATCAACACCACTGCAAGCACGGACATGCCGCTTCCTCCATGACGGTTGCCGAGAGCTTACCTCTGGCGCGGGCATTCACGACGGCGTCGAGTCGTCCGGCAACAGGCGCTGCGCCCGGATCACCTTCCACGCGCCCACGGTCAGTCCCAGGGCGACGAACATGCCAGCCACGAACACCAGCCGTGAGCCGAATGCCGACAACGCCTTGTGCAACCAGACGAAGGTGAGGTCGCCGCCGCGATAGACCACCGTGTCGATGACCGCCTTGGCCTTGTAGCGTGACTCGCGGTCGACACGGGTATAGATAGTCTCGCGGCCTGGCTTGGCCAGCGAGAACTCGCCGGCGCGCGTGGCCACCTGCACCATCGCCACCAGCAGCGGCACCGGCGACAGCGCCAGCAGCGCGTAGCCGCCGAGGATGGCGAATGCCGGGATCAGCAAGGTCGGCCCGACGCCGTAGCGGCGCAGCAGGAACCGGGTCAGCAGCAACTGCACCAGGATCGTCACGGTGTTCACCGCACCGTCGATAAGCGAGTAGTAACGGGTCGCCTCGCGTGCGTCCGGGTAGAAGTGCTTCACGATCGCCGCCTGCTCGTTGTAGAGCAGCGTGCCGACGCCGACGCCGAAGAACATCGTGATCGCCAGCGCGCGCAGCAGCGGCCGCTGCCAGACCAGGCGCAGGCCGGCCACGATCGAACCGCCCATCGCCGCCTCGCCGTCGACGGCGCCACTGAGCCGCTCGCGCCGGATCGCCCACTTGCGCAGGCGCAGGATGCACAGCAGGCACACCGCCAGGAAGCCGGCCGACACCAGCAGCAGGTTGGCCACGCCCAGGGGCCCGACCAGGCTGCTGGTCAGCAGCGGACCGACCAGTGCGCCGATCGTGCCGCCGGCGCCGATGTAGCCGTACAGGCGCTTGGCGTGGTCGTTGTCGAAGACGTCGGCCATGAAGCTCCAGAACACGGCCACGGCGAACAGGTTGAACACCGCCACCCAGATGAAGAACACCGCGCCGCGCCCGGGCACGTCGTGCGCGAACACCCAGTAGAAGCCGAGCAGGCAGGCGATGAAAACCAGATACACCACCGGCAGGAACACCCGGCGCGGGAAGCGCGACACCAGCGCCCCGTACACCGGCTGCAGCAGCAGCATCGCCAGGAAGGTGCCGGTGAACAGCACCTGCAGCGTGAAGTCCTTCAGCTCGAAGCCGTGCGCCTTGGCCCAGTCGATGCTGGCCTGCGGGAACACCGTGGCGACGTCGCCGGAAGCGCCCATGGCGTCGCGCACCGGTCGAAGCACGTAGTACCCGCACAGCAGGCAGAAGAAGTAGAGCAGCGACCACCACAGTGGCGGCGACTCGCGCAACGCCGACTGGAATCCACGCAGGTGGCCGCCGATGCCCCCGCCTCCGATGCCCTCGCCGCTGCTGCCCGCACCGCTCCTGCCCGCGCCGTCGCCGTGCCCTGTCGCCATGGTCCGATTCCTCGCGGCCGGCCGGCGCGCTGTGGGTTGGGCGGATGATAGGGGGCGTGCGGGAGCCGCGACAGGGGCGGCGGAGCCAGCGCGACCGGGCCGCCCCCGCCTTTGGGAGCATTTGCTCTAATGGCCCCCCTTACGGTCCGTCGGCTGTAGGGCAGTCTCCACTGGCAGGGCGCAGGCAACGTGTTCGATTACATCATCATCGGTGCCGGCTCCGCTGGCTGCGTGCTGGCCAACCGCCTGTCCGCCGATCCCGACGTCAGCGTGCTGCTGGTCGAGGCCGGCCCGCGCGACAGCCATCCCTTCATCCACATGCCCGCTGGCCTCGCCAAGCTGGTCAGCAACAAGCGCGTCAACTGGGACTACCACACCATGGCCGAAGCGCAGCTCGACGGCCGCGTGCTGTGGTGGCCGCGCGGCAAGGTGCTGGGCGGCTCCAGTTCGATCAACGCCATGTGCTACACCCGCGGCGTGCCCGGCGACTACGAGGAATGGGCCGCGCTCGGCGCCGACGGCTGGGACTGGAAGTCGGTGCTGCCCTACTTCCGCCGCAGCGAACGCAACCAGCGCGGCGCCGACGCGCTGCATGGCGACGAAGGTCCGCTGTACGTGTCCGACCTGCGCTACAGCAACCGGCTGTCGCAGGCGTTCATCGAAGCCGGCCGCCAGGCTGGTCACGCGCTCAACCGCGACTTCAACGGTCCCAGGCAGCAGGGCTTCGGCCTGTTCCAGGTGACCCAGAAGGATGGGGCGCGCTGCTCCAGTGCCGTGGCCTATCTCGACCCGGTGCGCGAGCGTCGCAACCTGACCGTCGTCACCGGCGCCCAGGTCAACCGCATCACGTTCGAGCGTGGCCGCGCCAATGGCGTCACCTATACGTCCCGGGGCCGCGCCTTCCATCAGCCGGCAGCGCGCGAGGTGCTCCTGTGCGGGGGTGCGATCAACTCGCCGCAGTTGCTGATGCTATCGGGCATCGGCCCGGCCGCGCAGCTGCGCCGCAACGGCATCGACGTGCTCGCCGACGTCCCGCAGGTCGGCGAGAACCTGCAGGACCACCTCGATATCTGCACGCTGCAGCACGCCACGCAGAACGTGACCTACGACCGCCTCAACGACGCCAAGGTCGCCTTCGACTATTACCTGCGCGGCCATCGCGGCATCGGCAGCAGCAACATCGCCGAGGCCGGTGGCTTCGTGCGTTCGCATCTGGCGAGCGACGAGCGCCCCGACATCCAGCTGCATTTCGTCCCGGCGATGCTCGACGACCACGGCCGCCACCGCCTCAAGGGCATCGGCTACACCGTCCACGCTTGCTTCCTGCGCCCGCGCAGTCGCGGCCGCATCGCCCTGGCCAGCGGTCGCGCCGGCGACAAGCCGCGGATCGAGGCGAACTACCTAAGCGACGGCGAGGGCTTCGACATGAAGATGATGGTCGAGTGCGCCAGGCTGTCGCGCGAGCTGCTCGCACAGCCGGCCTTCGATGACTATCGCGGCGCGCCGATCTTCCCCGCGCGCAACGATCTCGACGATGCCCAGCTGAGGGAGTTCATCCGCGCCAAGGCCGAGACCATCTATCACCCGGTCGGCACCTGCCGCATGGGTCACGACGACGCGTCGGTGGTGGATCCGCAGTTGCGCGTGCGCGGTGTCGAAGGCCTGCGCGTGGTCGATGCCTCGGTGATGCCGACGCTGATCGGTGGCAACACCAACGCCCCGACGATCATGATCGCCGAGCGCGCGGCCGACCTCATCCGCGACAGCTCGGGCCGCTGATGTGATTCAGTTTGCGCACGCGCGGCGCGTCAAAAATCCTGAACAGGCCTGTGCGCGCGTCGCGAAATCGGGATGCCCGGCACTTATCCCTGCCAAATCAGTCCGGTGAGTCTGATAGCTGCCACAACCCCTGAGATCGGAGCTAGAATCGGGCCGGATCGCAGCACGAGCAGGCGCTCAGAGCCATGAACAAGAACAAGAAAAAGCGCTCCCGCGCCCTCCCGCGTCTCGGGGCCATCGCGCTCCTGCTGCCGCTGACCCTCGGCTCGACCGCGCAGACGCCGTTGCACTGGAATCCGCAACCTTCGACCGCCACCGTCGCGGCCCAGGGCAACGTCACCGTCACCACGCGCGACACCCAGCTTCCGCCTGCCGCGCCGCTGGCGCCGGGCTTCGATGTGCGCCAGTTCGAATCGATGGCGCAGCAGCTGGTTGCCGGCCAGCGTGTTCCCGGCCTGGCGATGGCGCTGGTCCACAACGGCCAGATCATCAGCGCGCGCGGCTATGGCATCACCGACGTCAGCCACGCCACCCCGGTTGATTCCCATACCGTGTTCCGCCTGGCATCGTTGTCCAAGAGCTTCGCCGGCACCATGACCGGCCTGCTCGTCAACGACGGCTCGCTGCGCTGGGACAGCAAGCTGGTGCGCTACCTGCCGAACTTCCAGCTCAGCAATCCGGTCGCTTCGCAGCAACTGACCGTGGCCGACCTGCTCAGCCATCGCGTCGGCCTGACCCACAACGCCTTCGACCGCGACCTCGAGCACTTCGTCGACTACCGCACGCTGACCCAGCGCCTGGCCTACGCGCCGCTCAAGTGCGCGCCGGGCACGTGCTACAGCTACCAGAACATCGCCTTCAGCCTGATCGGCGACGTGGTGTTCGCCGCCAGCGGCGACTTCTATCCGCAGGAAGTGCAGCGCCGCATCTTCAAGCCGCTGGGCATGAACGACGCCAGCCTCGGCCTGGAAGGCATCCAGGCCAGCCCGAGCTGGGCACGTCCGCACGTGCGCGGTCGTGGCGGCTGGGTGTCGACGATGCCCAAGTCGACCTACTACCAGGTGCTGCCGGCCGCCGGCGTCAACGCCAGCGCCAGCGACATGGCGCAGTACCTGCTCGCCCACACCGGCCATCGCCCTGACGTGCTGCCTGCGCCGCTGCTGGCGACGCTGCACCAGCCGCTGGTCGATACCCCCAGCGAGATGCGCGGCTCGTCCTGGCGCCGCCAGCGCGTCACATCCGCCGGCTATGCACTGGGCTGGCGCGTGTACGACTACGGCGGCCATCGCATCGTCTTCCACGGCGGCGCGGTGCAAGGCTACCGCGGCATGATCGCGATGGTGCCCGACCGCGACTTCGGCGTGGCCGTGCTGTGGAACAGCGAGAGCTCGCTGCCGTCGGGCCTGCTGCCGACGATCCTCGACCGCGCGCTCGGCCTGCCGGCGCAGCAGTGGCTCGACGACGAGATCGACGAGACGCTCTATGCCGACGCCGCACAACCGGGCACGCCGAACGCTCCGGGCAGCCAGGCACAAACGGCCAGCTCAGCTCCGCGTTGATTCCCGCGTCGTCCGGCCATTGCCGGACCGATCGTCATCCCGGCGCGCGCCGGGATCCAGGCTGACTGCCTGACGCCGCCCCAAAAAAAAACTCTCCCCCCGCCTGGGCTGCGGGGAGAGAGCTGGATTACGGCAATCGGGACTTTCTTATTAGATCATCGGCGCCGGGGTGGCCGGCATCGCGGAAGCAACAGCCTTCTTGGCCGACTTGCGACGGGCCGCCTTCTTCTTGGCAACCTTCTTCACGGCCTTCTTGGCGGCCGACTTGCGGGCGCCGGCCTTCTTGGCGGCCTTCTTGGCAACCTTCTTGACGGCCTTCTTGGCGACCTTCTTGCGAGCGGTCTTCTTGGCTACGGCCTTCTTGGCAACCTTCTTGGCGACCTTCTTGCGAGCGGTCTTCTTGGCTGCTGCCTTCTTGGCGACCTTCTTGACGGCCTTCTTCACTGCCTTCTTGCGGGCAGCGACCTTCTTGACGGCCTTCTTGACGGCCTTCTTCACTGCCTTCTTGCGGGCGGCTACCTTCTTGACAGCCTTCTTGGCTACCTTCTTGGCGGCTTTCTTGGCAGCGGGCTTCTTCTTCGCAGCTTTCTTCATGGCCATGGGATGGCTCCTCGTCAGTGGTTGATCAGTTGATGATCAGTGGTCTTGCAGGTCTATAAAGCCCAGTAGAACTAGTAGAACTGTCCGGGTATGGCCAGGTGCGTGAAGCCTGCCTGGAAGAGCCCGGGCCGCGGGAGTCGGACCCGCATGCAGCCGCCGACACGCAACGCGCGCCGGTACGGATGAGGCGCCCGCCAGACGGCGGGCAAACAAAAACCCGGACCGCCAAAAGCGAGCCGGGTTGGATGTGACTCGATACCTGCGCCTTTGCGAAAACCCGTTTCGCGAAGGAAACGATCCCTGCTTCCACCGTGTCGACTGCCCGGTCGGAGGTTCGTTTTGTACCGCGAGTTGTTTCTTTGTTCGTACTCACTCGCTTCCGCAGGAGACGTCTGCTGGGCGAAACCTAATCACGCTTTTTCATACTGTCAACACATTGGCCGATTTTTTTTTGGACCGCCGTGGCGTCCGGGCCGACCCGCCGCCGCCGCCGCCGACTCGTCGCGGCGCACGGAAGCGGCGCATCGATTGCCGCGCTCGCCAATATGTTTTTCTGAAACTGCTTTATTTAAGGGGTTTGCGAAAACAGAAACTGGCGCGCGTGCAATTCGCGACGCGTTCGCATGAGTGCTGCATGGCGTTCGAGATGCTCGGACTGGTCGCCCGAACGCCCCCTGTCGGCGGGTGCAATGAGGCGCTCCGGTTTCGCGTCGCACAAGCCGATTTGCGCGAAAGTGCGCGAACTTTTCCGGCAGCTGCGGACCTCGCTTCGGCATCGCTCGGTGCTGCTCGACGTCGTCGACCAGGTGTCGTCGTAGTTCGCATGCGACATCGACGCACCCTTCCGACGTCGGCGTCGAGGGTGCGCTCGACGGTCCGCGATCGCCGCTCGCGAGCGCTTCGACGTGCGCACCGAGCGCCGGACCGTTCGCCGCGAAGCGGCATCCGGCCGCTGCGGCGAATCACCTCGCCGTCACTTTCCGAACTCGATCGCGGCGCTGACCGCGCTGACCGCATTGCCCAGGCGCTGACGCCGTCAGCGGCGCCCAAATGCAAACCGGCCGCACATGGCGGCCGGTCGCGGGATCGGTCGTGCATGGCACGACCGCCTGTGCCCGCCACACCGTGCGGCGTGGCGAGCCGGGTGACTCAGTTGTCTTCTTCTTCGAGCAGCTCGGCGTAATCGTCGGGCGCCAGCAGTTCGTTGAGCTGCTCGGGCTCCTCGATCGCGACGGTGAAGATCCAGCCTTCGCCGTAGGCGTCCTCGTTGATCGTCTCGGGCTTGTCGGCCAGCGCCGCGTTGACGGAGGTCACCTTGCCGGTCACCGGCGAGTAGACGTCGGAGGCGGCCTTGACCGACTCCACCACGGCGCAGGCGGTGCCGGCCTCGACGCGGTCGCCGACGTTCGGCAGCTCGACATACACCAGGTCGCCGAGCAGGCCCTGCGCGTGGTCGGAAATGCCGATCGTGACTTTGCCGTCGCCTTCGACGCGTGCCCACTCGTGGGACTTCATGAACTTCAGATCGCCGGGAATTTCACTCATGACTGGCCTCGAACTTTGCGGGGGCTGCTTGGGGACGGCGCCTAGTTTACCGACGCGGAAGGAACATGCGAGAGGTGGGGGACGAACGGATCGGCTCGGCCAGAATCATGCCGGGTCGACCCGGTACGGCGCGCGGCCGCTCAGCAGCGCATCACGCAGGTCGTCGATGCGGTCCTGCCCCCAGAACGGTTCGCCGTTGAGCACGTAGCCGGGCAGACCCGGCAGGTCGGCGGCGATCGCCTCGGCGGTGTTGCGCGCGTAGATCGCCTCGACGGCGTCTTCCGCCGCCCGCGCCATGACCCGCTGCGCATCGACGCCCTGCGCGGCGAGCAGCCCGGCGACCACCTGCGGATCGGCCAGGTCCTGGTCCTGCGCCCACAACGCGCGCAAGGCGGCATCGGCGTAGTCGAAAGGATCGTGGCCGGCTTCGACCATCGCGATCAGGCAACAGTCGGCCAGGGCGATGTCGACCGGCCAGAACTTTGGCTTGAGGTTGAGCGGCAGGCCGCGACGCGCACGCCAGCGTTGCAGCTCGACCAGGCGGTAGCGCTGGCGCGCCGGTGCGCGCTTGCCCAAGGGCAGTCCACCGTTGGCGTCGAACAGTTCGAAGATCCTGACCGGCCGATGCAGCAGCGTGGCGCCGGTATCGCGCGCCGTCTGCCGCAGCGCCGCATGCCCGAACCAGGCATACGGCGAGATCAGGCTGTAGTAATAGGTGACGGTCGCGCTCATCGCAGTCTCCGTCCGGCGGCTCAGCCGAGCACGCCGTCCTGGGCCTTGCCGTCGCGCACGAACGGGAACTTGACCACGCGCACCGGCACTTCCTTGCCGCGGATGTCGACGCGGACGTTGCCGGCGGTGCCCAGCGGGATGTCGCCGGCCGGCACGCGCGCGAACGCGATCGCCTTGCCCAGCGTCGGCGAGAACGTACCCGACAGGATCTCGCCCTCGCCGTTATCGGTGAGCACCTTCTGGCCGTGGCGCAGCACGCCCTTCTCGTCCATCACCAGGCCGATCATCTGGCGCGGTGCACCGGCGGCCTTCTGTGCCTGCAGCACGTCACGACCGATGAAGTCGCGGCCTTCGTCGAGCGCGACGGTCCACGCCAGCGCCGCTTCGTACGGCGTCACCTCGTCGTCCATGTCCTGGCCGTAGAGGTTCATGCCCGCTTCCAGGCGCAGCGTGTCGCGCGCGCCCAGGCCAGCGGGCTTCACGCCCGCGGCAAGCAGTTCATTCCAGAAGGCGACGGTCTGGTCTTCCGGTACGACGACCTCGAAGCCATCCTCGCCGGTGTAGCCGGTGCGGGCGACGAACACGTCGGTGCCGCCCTGGGTGCGCGCCTGCGCGGCGGCGAACTTGCCGAGCTTGGCGACGCCGGCGCGGTCTTCCTCGCGCAGCAGGCCAAGCACCTTGTCGCGTGCGGTCGGGCCCTGCACGGCGATCATGCCGAAGTCGGGACGCTCGGTGACCTTCACGTCGAACGCCCGGGCCTGCTCGCTGATCCACGCCAGGTCCTTCTCGCGCGTGGCGGCGTTGACCACCAGGCGGAAGAAGTCCTCGTCACGAAAGTAAATGATGAGGTCGTCGATGACGCCGCCGCGCGGGTTGAGCATGCAGGTGTACAGCGCCTTGCCCGGCACCTTGAGCTTGTCGACCGAATTGGCGACCAGGCGGCGCAGGAACTCGCGCACGCGCGCACCGTTGAGGTCGACCACCGTCATGTGGCTGACGTCGAACATGCCGGCGTCGCTGCGCACCAGGTGGTGCTCCTCGATCTGCGAGCCGTAGTGGATCGGCATGTCCCAGCCGCCGAAGTCGACCATCTTGGCGCCGAGGGCGCGGTGGGTGTCGTTGAGGATCGTCTTCTGGGTCATGGCTCGGGGGATCTGTCTGGGGGCGAGCCGGCAATTATCACATTGCGGCTGTGTGCCTGCAGACCATGCTGTGGAGCATGGTGCGCGGCCCGCGATCAACGCCCTGCCGACGCGCCCGGACGGGCTATTCGCTCGTGCCTTCGTTGTAGCAGCGCACGCGGCTGGGAGGGACGCGGACGAACTTGCCCGTGGCCCGGTCCAGCCGCAGCGCCCAGCGCGTGGCCGGAAGCATCTCCAGTTCGGCGGCGTGGGCGGTGCCGGTGTCGATGATCGCGATCAGGCCGGCGTCGTCGACACCGTCGCGCTGGCAGGTGGCGATCACCACCAGTTCGTCGCGGTGCAGGACCGGGTACGGCACCGCGTCGGTGATCCGCCAGCGCGGCTCATCGCCGACGCGGTCGACGAACTCGGCGGCCAGCAACTGCAGCGTGCGGTCCTCGCTGTCGTCCAGCGTGGCGATGCTGCGGGCGCACACCTGGCCAGGCTCGCTGCCCGAGCCGACGCAACTGCCGGTGTTGGACTTCAGCCCTTCCGGGTACGGCGGCACGACCTTGCCGACGAGGCTGGGCTGACCGGCGGACGCCGCGATCGCGACCGACGCCGCAATCGCCGCTGCGGTCATGCACGACAACGCGAGCAGGTGCGATCGGCGCATGTCGTCGCTCAGCCCGCAGGCTCGACCTGCAGGCTCATGCCACGGCTGGCGACGATGCGGACGGCGGCGCCGGCCGGCAGGTCGGGGCCGGTCACTTCCCAGAAGGCGTCGGCAATCTGCACGCGGCCGTGGCCGTTGACGATGCCCTGCTCGAGCGGCACGACGCGGCCCACCAGCGTTTCCGCGCGGCGGTTGAGGTTGGGCTGGTCGCTCCCCGGCTCGCGGCCGCGGAACCAGGCACGGTAGACCTGGATCGAGGCGAAGCTGAGCACGACGAACGCCGCCACCTGGGCCAGCACCGGCATGTCCGGCACCAGCAGCACCATCGCGAACACGACGGTCGCGGCCAGGCCCAGCCACAACATGAAAGCGCCCGGCGCCAGCGCCTCGGCGGCAAACAGCAGCAGCGCCACCACAGCCCAGGCCACCACGTGCCAGTTCATGGGAATCCCCCACTCCATGCGATCAACCTCCGGCGCGCGGCGGCGGCGCCACCGGCGGGCGCACCGGTTGGCGATCTTGCGGACGATCTTGCTGGCGGCCGAGGGCTTCCTTGGCCAGCTCGGCGATGCCGGCCAGCGAGCCGATCACGCCGGCCGACTCCATCGGCATCATCACGAACTTCTGGTTCGGCGCTTCGGCCAGCGCCTTGAACGCTTCGATGTATTTCTGCGCGACGAAGTAGTTGATCGCCTGCACGTTGCCCTGCGCGATCGCGGTCGACACCATCTCGGTCGCCTTGGCTTCGGCCTGGGCCAGGCGCTCGCGCGCCTCGGCTTCACGGAATGCCGCTTCCTTGTTGCCCTCGGCCTCGAGGATCACCGACTGCTTCTCGCCCTCGGCCTTGAGGATCGCCGCCTGGCGGAAGCCTTCTGCCTCGAGGATGTTGGCGCGCTTCTCGCGCTCGGCCTTCATCTGCCGCGCCATCGAGTCGACCAGGTCGCGCGGCGGCTGGATGTCCTTGAGCTCGATGCGGTTGACCTTCAGTCCCCACGGATGGGTTGCCGCGTCCACCGCGACCAGCACCTTCGTGTTGATCTCGTCGCGCTTGGACAGCGACTCGTCCAGGTCCATCGAACCGATCGCGGTGCGGATGTTGGTCATCACCAGGTTGAGGATGGCGATCTCCAGGGTCGCCACTTCATAGGCGGCCTTGGCGGCGTCGAGCACCTGGAAATAGACCACGCCGTCGACCTTCACGACCGCGTTGTCCTTGGTGATCACGTCCTGGCTGGGGACGTCCATCACCTGTTCCATCATGTTTATCTTGCGGCCGACGCCGTAGACGATCGGGATCAGGAAGTGCAGGCCGGGGTCCATGGTGTGGGTGTACTTGCCGAAGCGCTCCACCGTCCATTCGTATCCCTGCGGCACCATCCGCACGGTCTTGAACAGCACCACCACGCCTGCCAGCAACAGCACCAAGGCCAGAATCGATCCCATGCTTTCCCCTCCCTGTCTATGGGCCGAGTATAGGCCCAGTGCCCGAACCCCGAGGTCAACCGCCCGGCCGCCTGCGACGGTTTGGCCGGTCGCCGCATCCAGACCAGTGACATGCCACTGAACCCCATCCCTGCCAGCGCGGTCGCCACCGCCCCTGCGTCCTCGGCGACGAGCGCCCCGCGCAGCAGTTTCGCCATCGACGTGCCCGACGCGGTGCTGGCGCGGGCGCGGGCTGGCGACCGGTCGGCGTTCGAGCAGATCTACCGCTGGTTCGAGCGCCCGGTGTTCAACCTGGCGCTGCGCATCCTCGGCGGCGCGTATGCGGGCGACCGCGACGAGGCAGCCGAAGTGCTGCAGGAAACCATGCTCAAGGTCTACGGCAAGCTCGGCGAGTTCCGCGGCAACGGCAGTCCGTTCTGGGGCTGGCTGCGCCAGATCGCGGTGAACGAGGCGCTGATGCGCCTGCGCAGCCAGCGCCGGCACGCGCACGACGTGCCGCTCGACGGTGACGACCTGGTGATGGATCCGGGTCCGCTGCCAACCGCGGCCGCCGACGCCGCCGCCCTGGGCCGCGCCCTGGCCCAGTTGCCCACCACCACCCGCAGCGTGCTCTGGCTCTACCACGCCGAGGGCTACACCCACGAGGAGATCGCCGCGCTGATGCAGCGCACGCCGAGCTTCTCCAAATCGCAGCTGGCGCGCGGCGGCCGCCGCCTGCGCGAGCTGCTCGATCCCAATCAGACTGGCATGAATCAGGAGAAGGCACGTGCCTGATACCGACAACAACCGCGAGCTCCAGACCAGCGCGCGCCAGGCACCCGGCGACTGGAACGAAGCATTTGCCGCCCTGCCGATGGACTCGCCGGGCAACGACGGCTGGCGGCGTTTGACGCGCGCGCTCGACGCAACCTTGGCCGGCTCGACGCAGCGCTCGACGCAGCACCCGAAGGCGGGAGCGGCATCGCATCGGCGCGCTCGCTGGCCGCTGCTGCTGGCCAGCGCCGCCGCGGTCTCGGCACTGGCCCTGCTGCCGCTGCTGCATCGAGGCCAGGCGCCGGTGCAGGACGACCCGGCGCGCGTCGCCAACACCGCTGCACCGGTGACTTCGCCATCGCCGTCACTGCCCGCTGCTGCTGCAACACCGGCGCCGAACGAGCACACGCCGCCTGCGAGTACTTCTGGTTCCGCGCCAGCTGCGGTCGTCGCATCGACCTCACCAGCCGATCGCGTCGTGGCGCGGCGCAAGCCGGTCGGCACGCCGACGCGAAAGCCGGCGCCGGCACCGGTGGCGTCGCCGCTGCGTGCGCGCGGCGACAACGGCACCCGCGTCGCCGACGCCGCGCCGGCAACTGGTTTGCCGAAGCAGGGCTCCGCGTCGGCCGCGACGACGACGGATTCGTCGGCAGCCGCGCTCGCCGACCGCGCCCTGGCGATCCAGTCGCTGCAGGCCGAATCGGCGCAGCTGGAAGCCATCGTCGCACTCGCCCGCGACGAGCGTGTTTCCTCGGCCAGCGGCGCCGCCGTTGGTGTCGAACTGGACGCACGCATCGGCCGCATCGATGCGTCGCTGTCGCAACCCGGCCTTGCCGACGGCGACCGCGCTGAACTGTGGCGTCAACGCGTCGCTGCCATGCGCGAGCTGGCCGGCATAGAAACCACCCAACGCTGGCTCGTTACCCACGGCGAGCGCTACGACGGCGCCCTGGTCAACGTCGACTGATCTTTCCCTTCCACTGCAGGACCCTCCGCCATGACGTCGATCCACTCCGCAACACCCAGGTCCGGCAAGCGCACGCCCGCCGCGCGCGGGAAGGCATTGTTGAAACCCGCCTTGCTGGCAGCCTCTGTCGGCCTGCTGCTCACCTTCGTCGCCACCGCGCAGACGGCAACCACCAGCACCGCCACCGACGCGCAGAAGGCCCGCGAACTGGCCGCCGCGCGCGAACAGCTCAGTGCCGCCGCCAAGCGCGTGGCCGAACTCTCCGGCGAGAGCGACATCACCCGGCAGATGCTTTTCGAACGTCGCTTCGAGCAGCGCCCGGTGATTGGCGTGGTACTGGCGCCAGAGGAGAAGGCCGGCGTGCGCATCGCGGCGGTGACACCCGACAGCGCAGCGGCCAAGGCCGGCCTGCGCAGCGGCGACCTGCTCACCACCATCAACGGCAAGCCGCTGGCGGGCAAGGACAGCGAGCAGCGATTGACGTCCGCTCGCGCCCAGCTGGGCGATCTGGATACGGAGTCGGCGGTCGCGCTGGGCTACCTGCGCGAGGGCAAGGCGGCATCGGCAAAGGTCACGCCGCAGATCGGTGATCGCTTCTGGATGATGAGCGACGACAACGGCGCCGTGTTCGCCGGCCGCGGCGAAGCAATGAATGGCCAGCTGATGTGGACGCCCGATGGCAAAGGCGGGCATCCGCGGCCGATGCCGTTGCCGCTGGTCTCGCCGGAAGTGCGTACCGAGATCGTGCGGATGGGCCCGATGGGCGACTGCAAGGACGGCGACTGCCGCCTGCCGCTGCTCTCCGAGACCTTTCGCTGGAGCGGCCTGAACCTGGCCACCATCGACGGCCAGCTCGGCCGTTACTTCGGCACCGACCGCGGCGTGCTTGTGCTCAGCACCGGCGCGGAGTTGGCCGGCCTGCAGGCGGGCGACGTCATCCAGCGCATCGATGGCAAGGAAGTGAAATCGCCGCGTGAAGCGATGATGGCATTGCGCGACAAGCCGGCCGACAGCAAGGTCGGCGTGACCTACCTGCGCGACCGCAAGAGCGCGACCGCCCAGATCACCGTGCCAAAGACCGCAATGCTGCGCCTGCCGCCAGTGCCGCCTGCACCCCCCGCACCACCGGCACCACCCGCACTGCTCGCACCGCCTGCAGCGCCGGCACCGCCGAAGGCGCCATCGAACCTTCCCGCGCCGCCGGCACCGCCGCAGGCCCTGGAGATGCCGGCGCCGCCCGCACCTCCGGCTGCGCCAGCGCCGCCGGAACCGCCAACGTTCTCGGTTCTGCTTTGACCATATAAAGAGACGGCGCCCCAGGGCGCCGTCTCTTTACCGCATCAACGTGGAGCCGGCTCGACCCACTTCTTGAAGACCGCATCGATCTTCGCGTCGCTGACCTTCCTGCCCTCCTCCAGCTGCGAGGCCTGCTCGAACAGCGGCATGATCATCGCCATGCCGTCGATCTTCGTCTTCAGGTGCAGGCCCGGCGCCTTGCCGAGGAAGCCGTCCCAGCGCGCGCGCACCCGCGCCCAGTAGCCGTTGGTCGCGTCCCAGTACTTGTAGGCCGGCTTGAAGTCGACCTCGGTGGTCTTCTGGTAATCGTTGAAGCCGAATTCGCGGGCCAGCTCGACCTGGCTGCCATCGGGCTTGCGCAGCACCTTGGTATTGAACTGCTCGTGGGTCCAGCCGCTCGGCGTCAAGGTGTGGCGGTTGATCGCGCTGATGGCGTTGTAGTCGCTGCGCTTGGTGTACTCGCGACGCGGCAGCGGACGCCAGCTCAGGTCGCTCGTCCAGGTGGCGACGTTGTTGTCGTAGGTCCACGCACCGGTGCCGCAGTAACGCGGTGCGTCACTGACTTCGTACACGCACTGGGTCCAGGCGCCGCGGGTCAGTCCGGCCGCGATCGGCCGCACCTGCCAGGTCTGGTCGGCGCTGAACTCGAAGCGCGTGGCCGCTTCGTAGGTCCAGTCCTGGCGCCAGTGCTTGGTGACGTGGCCGCTCTTCTCGTCGACCAGGATGTGCTGCAGGACTATCCGGGTCGGCGTGTCCTCGACAACGATCACCACCTCGTTGCCGCCGCTGCGCATCGCCGGATGGCGTTCGTAGCCCGGCTGCAGCAGCACGGTCTCGTCGAAGGCGAAGTCGACGATGTATTCGCCCTTCATCGCCAGGATCGAGTCGTGGTCCCGCGCCGGGTCGGGGGTGGACGACGCAGCGGACGGCGCAGCGATGGCGTGCATCGGCACGGCGGCAAGCAGGGAAAGCAGGAGCAGATGCGGGCGCATGTTCATGGCTGGCTCTTGGTGACGTTGAAAGGAGATGCTTCGTGGGCGAGCTGCATCACCAGCTCACGCTCAGGCTGACGCCGACGTTGCGACCGGGGCTGGTGTAGCGGTCGAGCACGGTGCTGGTCGCCGGCTGCTGGCTGGCGATCGTGCCGGCCTCCCAGTACTTGCGATCGGCCAGGTTGAACACGCCGGCGTTGAGCTCCGCACCGGGTGCAAAGGTCCAGTGGCCAAGCAGGTCGAACACGCCGTAGCCCGGCGTCTCGAAGCGGCCGGCCACCGGCAACTCGTCGTCGCGGCCGGCGAAGCGGCCGGCGAGTTCCACGCCCCAGGTTTCGCGGTCGTAGGCCACGCCCAGCGACGCGCGCAGCGGATCGATCGACTCCAATGGCGTGCCGGTGTCGCGGTCCTCGCCCTTCGACCATGCCGCCGATCCGCGCAGCGACCAGCCTGCCATGGCTTCCGACAGTGCCCCCAGGTCGATGCCGGCCCGGGCCTCGGCGCCGTAGATCTCGGCGTTGGCGATGTTCTGCGACTGGAAGACCGTCAGTCCCTGTTCGTTGAAACCGATGTCGCGCAGCGACTCGATGAAGTCGTCGTAGCGGTTGTAGTAGGTGGTGAACTCGGCATACACGGCTTGATTGGAGAAGCGCACGCCGAACTCGACGCCATCGCTGGTTTCCGGCTTGAGGTCAGGGTTGGGGATCGCGGTGTAGCCGAACTGGAAGTTGGTGAAGCCCAGGTTGACGTCGTTGTACGGCGGCGCGCGGAAGCCGTGCTGGTAACCACCAAACAGCGACCAGTCCCGGGTGAAGTGCCAGACCGCGCCGAGCTTGGGCGAGACACTGGTTTCGGTCATGTCGACGATCGGCAGGCCCGGGTTGTCGCCTTCGTAGATCGCGTCGCTCTTGGAGTCGAGCTTGTAGTGGTCAACGCGCACGGCCGGGATCAGGCGGAAGGCGCCATCGGCAAACGAGATCTCGTCCTGCACGTAGAGCGCGGCCGAGGTCGTGGCGCTGGTCGGGAAGTCGCGGACCGGGAACACGTCGGGGAGGATCGTGCTCGTCACCGCACCGGTGGTCAGGTTGGTCGAGCGGCCATCGCGCTTCTGCTTGAAGTCGGTGTAGGCGTATTCGAATCCGTAGGTCAGGGCGTGGTCGACGCTGCCGGTGACGACGTCCTTGTGCAGCACGGCCTCGGCGCCGAGCAGGCGCTGGTCGAAGTTGAACTCGCGCTCGCGCCGGGTCGGGTTGATCACGCGGCCGTTGCTGAGGGTCTCGCGCAGTTCGTTGGTGTACTGCGTGGTCTCGCTGTCCTGGCGGTAGACCTGCCACTGCAGCGAATCGACGAGGACCGAATCGATCTGGTCGACCTCGTGCGCGAACGAGACGCGGGCGCGGGTCTGCCGGTCGTCGCCAAGCAGCGCAGTGGTGCGCGTGCGCGGCGTGGTCGGCGGCGCGCCGGGCGGCAGGGCGGCCAGCACGCGCGCGGTCAGCACGTCGGTGTCGACCTGGTCCTCGTTGCCTTCGACGGTGAGCTTGAAGCGCTGGTTTTCGCTCGGCGCGTAGACCAGTTTGGTCAGCAGGCTGCGGCCGTCGTAGTCCTGCGGATTGGCGGCGGTGCGGTTGGGACCGCTGCTGCGGTCCTCGCCCATGTTTTCCGTTTCCTGGCCCTGGTGGTGGTTGAGCGAGACCAGGCCGGACCAGCGATCGCCACCGAAGGCGGCGGTGGCGGCGCCGAACAGGCCGTTGTCCGCGCCCTCGTAGCCGAGCTTGAAACCGAAGTAGGCGTCCGTGCCATCCTCCAGCCCGCCCGCCTCCAGATAGTCGGAGGGATCCTTGGTCTGGAAGGCGACCACGCCGCCCAGTGCATCGGAGCCATACAGGGCGCTCCCCGGGCCGCGTACGACTTCGACGCGCTTGAGCGTGTCGAGGTCGACGAAGTTGCGGTTGGCGGTGGAGAACGAGCCGATCGAGAACGCATCCGGCACGGCGATGCCGTCGGTCTCGATGCGCACGCGATTGCCGCCCAGTCCGCGGATGCGGATGTCGCCCAGGCCGAAGCGACCGGTGCCGGTGGTGACGGTGATGCCCGGCTCGTAGCGGAACAGGTCCTTGATGTTGCGGACCAGTTCGCGGTCCATCTGCTCGCGGTCGATGGCGGTGACCACCGACGGAACGTCGTCGAGCGCGCGCTCGGTTCGGGTCGCGGTGACGACGATGCGGTCGAACTCGTTGGTGGCGCCTGCGGCGGCAGCGGCGCCCGTCAGGGCTTCCGAATCGGCGGCGGCGCTGTCGGCGGCACGGGCATGGGCTGGCAGCGCCAGCATCAGGGCAACGGCGAGGGTGCTGGGAACGGGATGCATGAGCAGGCTCGAAGTGAATGTCGAGGCGTTGCTGGCAGCCGTTCGAACCGGCGAGCTTGCGGGCCTTGGAGAGAGACGTTGAATGGAGAGCGGCCGCCTCCCTGGCAGTCCGCCTTCGCGCAGCCACCCTCCCCAGGGCGGCAACGCGGCCGATCGGCGCGTCCGGGTTCCCGTGCGCGCCGATCGGTGGGTTTCTGGAATTACTTGGTCACGATCGCTTGGTCAGGATCACTTCGTCAGGATCACTTCGTCAGGATCAGCTTGTCGTTGCGCGTATGGCGCAGGCGATAGACCTCGTCGCCGTGGCGGATCAGCACTTCGCGTCCGCCGCGAAGAAGGTCGTCGCTCTCTACCAGCGAAGCGGCAAGGGTCAGCCCCGAAGCGCTGAGCGCATCGAACGCCGCGGTGATGGGCGGAGCGGGACGGTCGGAACGTGGCTTGAGCTGCAGCAGCGGTTGGCGCAGAGACATGTTCGTGGCTCGTTCGGGTTGGCGACTTGAATGATAATGATTCTCATTACTTCGTCAACACCTCCGTCGCCACCGTTCGGCCCGCCTGCTCAACCCACTGCCGCCTCAACCCACTGCCACCTCAACCCACGGCCGCCTCGACCCGCTGCCAGTCGCCTTCCTGCACGCGCTCCACCAGCTCCAGCGCCTCGAGGTTCTGCAGCAGCTGCTCCGGTCGGCTGGCGCCGAGGATCACGCTCGACACGTGCGGGTTGCGCAGGCACCAGGCGATCGCCAGCGGCGCCGGGGCGACGCCCAGGTCCCTGGCCAACTCCACGAAGCGGCGGGCGCGGTCGACCCGGCCATCGCCCTCGTTGCCCAGCACGCTGCGCTGCAGCCAGCCAAGACCCTCCCGGCCGAGGCGGGCTTCGGTCGGCACGCCGGCGTTGTACTTGCCGGTGAGCAGGCCCGAGGCCAACGGCGACCAGATCGTGGTGCCCAGGCCGAACTCCGCGAACAGCGGCGCATATTCGAGTTCGACGCGCTCGCGGTGCAGCAGGTTGTATTGCGGCTGCTCCATCGTCGGCGCGGTCAGGTGCTGGGCGCGCGCGATCTTGTGCGCCTCGCGGATCTGCGCCGCGGTCCATTCCGAAGTGCCCCAGTACAGGACCTTGCCCTGCCCGACCAGCGCGTCCATCGCGCGCACGGTCTCCTCGATCGGCGTCTCGGGATCGGGACGGTGGCAGTAGAAAAGATCCAGGTAGTCCACGCGAAGGCGCTTGAGCGCGGCGTGGCAGGCGTCGGTCACGTGCTTGCGCGACAGGCCCTTCTGGGTCGGCCGCGGCTCGGCAGCGGAACCGAAGAAGACCTTGCTCGACACGCAGAAACCGTCGCGCGGCAGGCGCAGGTCGGCAATCACGTCGCCCATGACCTTCTCGGCCTCACCGTTGGCATAGGTCTCGGCGTTGTCGAAGAAGTTGATGCCGTTGTCCCAGGCGGCGGCGATCAGGTCGCGCGCGGTCGAGCGGCCGATCTGCGAGCCGAAGGTGAGCCAGGCACCGAAGGACAGGGCCGACAGTTGCAGGCCGGAGGAACCAAGGCGGCGGTATTGCATGGGGAGACTCCTGGAGTTCGGCGTTCAGTTTAGCCAGCTGCCGTCACGGGCCTGTACAATGCGCGCCATTCCCTCCTCCGGGGAGTAGCCCACCCGCTGCGTCGTGCAACGACGATCAGCGGGGACCTGCGTCAACACACTTGGCCCACAGGCCATGGCGCAGGAGCGGCAGCCAGCCGGCAGACATGCCGGCGAGCGACCACGGGCAAGACCGAAGGCAGGCGTCGCGCGAGCAACTGGCATATGCCGGGTCGGGCCGTGTGGCGTTTGCCTTTCGCGTCCACGCGGAAGCCCGACCCCCGGAGTCTCCATGAACTTCTTCGCGCTGGATAACCTCACGCCGGATCACTTCCCGCTGATGACTGCTGCCGTCTCGACCGGCACCGTCGCGCTCGCCGAAATCGGCGACAAGACGCAACTGCTGGCGCTGCTGCTGGCAGCGCGCTTCCGCAAGCCCTGGCCAATCGTCGCCGGCATCCTGGTCGCCACGCTGCTCAACCACGCACTGGCGGCCTGGTTCGGCACCCTGGTCGCGCAGTGGCTGAGCCCTGAAGTCCTGCGCTGGGTGGTGGCCATCAGCTTCCTCGCGGTCGCGATCTGGACGCTCAAGCCCGACAAGCTCGACGAGGAAGACAGCGCGCTTCCGGCACGCAGCGCCTTCGTCGCCACCACCATCGCCTTCTTCCTGGCCGAGATCGGCGACAAGACCCAGGTCGCGACCGTACTGCTGGCGGCGAAGTACCACCCGTTCTGGGAAGTCGTCGCCGGCACCACGGCCGGCATGCTGCTGGCGAACGTGCCCGTGGTGCTGCTCGGCAGCCGACTGGCCGACCGCTTGCCGCTGAAGACGGCGCGGATCGTCGCGGCGGTGGTGTTCCTGGCACTGGCAGCGTGGGTCGCGGTGCGCGGGCTGGGGTAATCTCCGGCTCCTTGTCCGTTCCCCTGTAAACCCGCCCGCGCCGCGCTATGCTCGGCGCGGGCATCAAGGGGGGCGGCGGTGCACGTGACGGGCGGGAGGATCCGCGAGGTCGTCGCCAAGCTGTTGGCGCGGCCCGACGAAATCATGCTCGAGATCGGCGCCGGCGGCGAACTGCTGGTGGCGCGACTGCGCGCCGCACTCGCCGCCATGCTGCTGTTGCTGCCGCTGGCCAATGCGCTGGGCGGTGGTGGCATCAAGGAAACGATGATCGGCCTGGGCGGCGCGCTGGTCGTCAACATCTTCGCCCAGCTATGGCTGACGCTGGCGCGACGCCGCCGCCTGTTCCGCTGGCTGCCGTTCGCCTCGTCGGCGTTCGATGTCACCGCCACCACGCTCGTGCTGGCCGCCCTGGCGGCCAACCACCTGCCGGCCGGTCTGAACAGCCTGATCGTGTGGTGCGGCTATGTCCTGTCGATCCTGCTGACCGCCCTGCGCAGCGATGGCCGCATCGCCCTGTTTGCCGGTGCGCTGGCCATTGCCGAGTACAGCCTGCTGGTGCTGGTGGTGTTCGCCATGGCGACCTCACCCGAGGACCTGCTGTCGAGCGACTACGGCTCGGTGACCCTGGGCAGCCAGGCCCAGCGCGTGGTGCTGCTGATGATGTTCACCCTGATCACCGCGATGGTGGTCTACCGCATGCAGCGCCTGGTCGAGCTGTCAGGCACCGACGGCCTGACCCGGCTGCCCAACCGCACCTGGCTGCTGCACCGGGTGCCGCGCCTGTTCGACAGCGTCCGCCACGACGGCGACAGCCTGACCCTGGCGTTGATCGACCTGGACCACTTCAAGCGCATCAACGACGCCCACGGCCACCACGCCGGCGATCGCGCCCTGCGCCACGTCGTCGCCGTCCTGCGCGAACTGGCCGAGCCGGGCGAATGGCTGGTGCGGATCGGCGGCGAGGAATTCGTGCTGCTGCTGCGCAAACCGATCGGCACGGCCTGGGAGCGGGTGGATGCGATCCGCCGGGCCCTGGGCGAGCGCCCGTTCGAGCCCGAGCGCGGCGCCGACGCGATGCCGCTGAGCTTCAGTGCCGGCCTGGCGGGCTTCCCGCACGAGGGCTCGGACCTGTCGCGCCTGCTGCGCCGGGCCGACAGCCGGCTGCAGCAGGCCAAGCTGCAGGGGCGGAACAAGGTGGTGGCGAGGGACGGCTGACCACTCCCCCGCTCCCTGGCCGCCTCTCCCTGGCCGCCCGCGGCGGCCGTCCCCCTCTCACAAGGGGAGAGAGCGGAGTGTGACGGCCGGCGGGGTAAACTACGCGCCGCCGCCGTCGCGGCCGACCTACAACAACAACGACGCGCTGCCGACTGCCGGTCGCCTGGGGAGAACTGAGTGGAAGCAATTGCGCGGGTGGCATTTGGCCTGTTTGGCCTGTCGGTACTGGTAGGCATCGCCTGGCTGTTCTCCACCAACCGACGCCGGGTCGACTGGAAGCTGGTCGCCACTGGCGTGTCGCTGCAGATCGCCTTTGCCGCGGTGGTGCTGTTGATGCCGGGCGGGCGCGAGGCGTTCGACGCCATCGGCCACGGCTTCGTCAAAGTGCTCAGTTTCGTCGGCGAAGGCTCGAAGTTCATTTTCGGCAGCCTGATGGACGTTTCTACGTATGGCTTCATCTTCGCCTTCCAGGTGCTGCCGACGATCATCTTCTTCGCCGCGTTGATGGGCGTGCTCTATCACCTGGGCGTGATGCAGGCGGTGGTGCGGGCGATGGCGTGGGCGATCACCAAGGTCATGCGCGTGTCGGGCGCGGAGACCACCAGCGTCTGCGCCAGCGTCTTCATCGGCCAGACCGAGGCGCCGCTGACCGTGCGCCCGTACATTCCGAAGATGACCGAGTCGGAGCTGATCACGATGATGATCGGCGGCATGGCCCACATCGCCGGCGGCGTGCTCGCCGCCTACGTCGGCATGCTCGGCGGTGGCGATCCGGAACAGCAGGCGTTCTACGCCAAGCACCTGCTCGCCGCTTCGATCATGGCCGCGCCGGCGACGCTGGTGATCGCCAAGATCCTGGTGCCCGAGACCGGTGAGCCGCTGACCCGCGGCACGGTCAAGATGGAAGTCGAGAAGACCACCGCCAACATCATCGACGCGGCCGCCGCCGGTGCCGGCGACGGCCTGCGCCTGGCGCTGAACATCGGCGCGATGCTGCTCGCCTTCATCGCCCTGATCGCGCTGATCAACTGGCCGCTGACCTGGTTTGGCGACGTCACCGGCATTGCCGCGGCGATCGGCAAGCCGACCGACCTGGCAGCGATCTTCGGCTACCTGCTGGCACCGCTGGCCTGGGTCATCGGCGTGCCGTGGTCGGATGCGCCGATCGTCGGCAGCCTGATCGGGCAGAAAGTGGTGATCAACGAATTCGTCGCCTACCTGCAGCTGGCCGACATCGTCAACGGCAAGGTCGCCGGCGTTGCCCTCAGCGAACAGGGCCGCCTGGTCGCGACCTACGCGCTGTGCGGCTTCGCCAACTTCAGCTCGATCGCGATCCAGATCGGCGGCATCGGCGGTCTCGCTCCGGAACGGCGCCAGGACCTGGCCCGCTTCGGCCTGCGCGCGGTGCTCGGCGGCTCGATCGCGACGTTCATGACCGCGACCATCGCCGGCGTGCTCACCTATTTCAGCTGATCCCATGGCTGGCAGCGCGCGCGTGGTGGTGGTCGGCTCGTTCAACGTCGATCACGTGTGGACGGTGGCGACGCTGCCGCGGCCGGGCGAGACCCTCAGCGGGCACTACCGCACCGGTCCCGGCGGCAAGGGCTTCAACCAGGCCACTGCCGCCGCGCGCGCCGGCGCGGCGACCAGTTTCATCTGCGCGCTCGGCGACGATCTCGGCGGCCAGCTGGCGCATGCGCTGGCCGTGGCCGACGACATCGACCTGCACGACCTGCCCAGCCACGCTCCCACCGGCACCGCCGGCATCTACGTCGATGCCTCGGGGCGCAATTCGATCGTGATCGGGCCCGGCGCGAATGCCGAGCTTTCGGCGCAGTTCGTCGAGCAGCAGGCGGCCGCGATCGGCGCTGCGCGGGTGGTGCTGGCGCAGCTGGAATCGCCGGTGACGGCGATCGAGGCGGCATTCGTCGCGGCGCGCGCGGCGGGCGTGCCGACGCTGCTCAATCCCGCACCGGCCGATGCGCAGGCACCGGCGTCGTTGTGGGCGCTGGCGGACGTGGTCACCCCGAAC
Organism: Lysobacter sp. TAF61; assembly: GCF_052113485.1. Taxonomy (NCBI): domain Bacteria; kingdom Pseudomonadati; phylum Pseudomonadota; class Gammaproteobacteria; order Lysobacterales; family Lysobacteraceae; genus Lysobacter; species Lysobacter sp. TAF61. Next base: position 137,917 of record NZ_JBFRDH010000006.1, on the reverse strand, counting down.
GAAACCGAATTCTGCGCGCAGCTCGGCCGCCACCTCGGCGAACAGGTCGATCCCGGCAAGCTCGCCGCAATGGAAGACGAGTCGCTGCACGCACTGTGCCGGCGCCTGCTGCCGCATGGAACCGTGGTGATCACGCTCGGTGCTGCCGGCTGCTTCGTCTCGCACGCAAGCCAGAACCTGCGCAACGACGCACGCATGCATTACCGGGTTGCCGCCGCCAGCGTGCGGCCGGTCGACACCACCGGCGCGGGCGACGCCTTCAACGGCGCCCTCGCCGCCTCGCTGGCCCGCCGCGGCGAGGCCGCGTTCGCCGACCATGTCCACTTCGCCAATCGCTATGCCGGTCTGTCGACCGAACGCGAAGGGGCTGCGGCGGCGATGCCGCACGAGGCAGAACTGCAGGCACGATTCGGCGCCTGAAGGGGCGGCTGCGGGCACGATTCGCCGGAGCCCTGTAAAACGCGAATGGTTCGCATTACCATACGGGGCTGATTCGCCGTCCGGACCCCCCTCCCCCCATGCTCCGTCGCCACCTCCTTGCCAGCGCCGTGCTGGCTGCGCTTGTTGCGCTTGTCGCGCCTGTCGCCCACGCCGCCGACGCCCCTGCCGACCGCGCCGTCGACATCGACCGCGTCACCGTTTCGGCCAGCACCAGCCGCATCCCCGATTCCGATGCCGCGCTGCCCAACACCATCACCGTGATCGACCAGAAGCAGTTGCAACAGCAGCTGGCGCTGACCCAGGACATCTCGCAGGTGCTGGCCAACCTGATTCCGTCGTTCTCGCCCTCGCGGCAGAAGCTCACCAACGGCGGCGAGACGTTGCGCGGGCGCAAGCCGCTGTACCTGGTCGACGGCGTGCCGCAATCGACGCCGCTGCGCGAAGGCGGCCGTGACGGCCACACCATCGACCCGGCGATGATCGAGCGCATCGAGGTCATCCACGGCGCCAACGCGCTGCAGGGGCTTGGCGCTTCCGGCGGCATCATCAACATCATCACCAAACGCGCGCCGCGCCAGGACGGCGAAAGCTTCCAGGACGTCAACGTCGCCGCCAGCAGCGCGCTGCCGCACGAGAGCGACAGCAGCGGATACCGCGCCTCCTACGTGTTCGGCACGCGTAGCGGTGCGTTTGATCTCGTTGCTGGCGCGTCGTACGCGAGCGAAGGCCTGTACTACGACGGCGACGGCGATGCCATCGCGGTCAACGACGTCCAGGGCGACCTGATGGACTCGCAGTCCTGGAACCTGTTCGCCAAGGGTGGCTGGAACCTCAACGACGAACAGCGCCTGCAGCTGACCGTCAATCACTACGAGCTGCAAGGCAACAACGACTACGCCACGGTCAACGGCAATATCGCCACCGGCCAGCTGGCGACTTCGATCCGCGGCGAGAAGGAAGGCGAAGGCACGCGCAACCGCTCGACCTCGCTCAACCTCGACTACACCGACAAGGCGATGGCCGGCGGCTACTTCCAGGCGCAGCTGTACTGGGTCGACTTCGAAGCGCTCTACGGTGGCACCGACTGGGGCGACTTCTGGGGCGACGGCCGCGACCTGCACTGGTTCGACCAGTCGCAGAACGTCTCGGAGAAGCTCGGCGGCAAGTTCAGCTGGTCGCGCGGCGACCTGTTCGGCCTGCGCCTGCGCGTGACCACCGGCCTCGACCTCGCCCGCGACACCACCCACCAGGAACTGGTCGTCAGCGGCCTCGACTGGGTGCCCAAGACCAGCTACGAATCGGTGTCGCCGTTCGTGCAGGCCGAGTGGTGGGTGGCCGACCGGGTCATGCTCAGCGGTGGCCTGCGCTACGAGCGCGGCAAGCTCAAGGTCGACGACTTCACCACCATTCCGTCCAACAACGGTGGCCAGTTCGTCGAAGGCGGTTCGCCAACGACGAGCGAAGTGCTGCCCAACTTCGGCGCGGTGTGGGAAGTGACCGACGCGCTGAAGCTCTACGCCTCGTATTCGGAGGGATACAGCGTCGCCGACATCGGCCGTGTCCTGCGCGGCATCAGCGCGCCGGGCCAGCGCGTGGACACCCTGGTCGATCTGTCGCCGGTGATCGCCGACAACCAGGAGATCGGCGTCGATTACGACGACGGTCGCTGGCTTGCCCACCTGGCCATCTACCAGTCCGATTCCGACCTGGGTTCGCGCCTTGCCTTTGATCCCGGCAGCCAGAGCTACAACGTCGTGCGCGAGCGGACGGAGATCGAAGGCATCGAAGCCAACGTGGCCTGGCAGTTCAGCGAGTCGACCCGCATCGGCCTGGGCTATGCGCAGGCCGACGGCCGCTACGACAGCAATGGCGACGACCGCGTCGACGGCGACCTGCCGGGCATCAACGTCAGCCCCGACCGCGTCACCGCGTTCTGGGACCAGGACTGGACGCCGGGCATCGCCACGCGCCTGCAGGCCAGCCAGTCGCTCGATCGCCAATTCGACCTGCGCGGTGTGCAGGTGGCGCAGTTCGACGGCTACACCACCGTCGACCTGCAGACACGCTTCCAGTTGCCGCTGGGCCAGATCAACGTCGGCATCGAGAACCTCCTCGGCGAACAGTACGTCACCTACTATTCGCAGAGCACGCCACGCAACGACACCTACGTCGCCGGTCGTGGCCGCGTGCTCACGCTGAGCTGGGCCAATCGCTTCTGATGAATGCCGTCGCGCCACGACACGCTCCCCGGCCGGCTTCGCGCCGCCTGCGGGCAGTGCTGTCGTGGCTGCACCTGTGGGTCGGCCTCAGCGTCGGTGCCGTGTTCGCGCTGGTGGCGCTGACCGGCACCGTGCTGGTCTTCCACACCGATCTGTTGCGCCTGCAGCACCCGCAGCTGGCGCAGCATTCCGCGGTCGCCGATGGGCGCGTGCTGGCCGCCCTGATCGAACGCTGGCAACCCGAGGGCCTGCGCTCGCTCGACCTTCCCCAGGACGACCTGCCGGTCTGGCAGGGATTCTTCGAGGACGGTCATCGCGCCTATTTCGCTCCCGAAAATGGCGCCCTGCTGCTCTATCGCAGCGAAGACGACGACGTACTGATGTGGCTGCACGCGTGGCACACCAAGCTGCTCGGCGGCGAGACCGGCGAGGAAGTGCTGGGCGTGGTCGGATCGATCGCGTTGGCCCTGGTGCTGACCGGGCTGTATCTGTGGTGGCCGCGACGTGGGCAGTGGCTGGCGCACCTGAAGATGCATTCCGGCCCACCGGTGCGGCGCTGGCTGAGCTGGCACCGCAGCAGTGGTGCGATGCTGTTTCCGCTGTTGCTTCTGGCGACGCTCACGGGCGTCGGCATGGTGTACTCCAAGGGATTCCAGACGGTGCTCGTAGGCGTGTTCGGTGGCCAGTCGATCAAGCCGCCGAAGCTCAAGGGCGACGGCCCTGTCGACTGGCCGCGGGTCATCGGCGAGGCCCGCGCCGCGTTGCCGGGTGCGCGCCTCAGCCGGGTCTCGGTGCCCAGGCACGGCGACGCAGTGGTGTCGTTCCGCGCGCGCGCCGATGGCGAATGGCATCCGGTCGGTCGCAGCACCATCGCCGTCGCCGCAGACGGCACGCGGGTGCTGCAGGTCCAGGACGCCACGGCCAACCAGCTGGGCATGCGCATGAGCCAGGCGATCTTTCCCGTGCATGTGGGCGCGGTCGGCGGACCGGTGCTGAAGTGGGCAATGGCCGCGACAGGCGTGTTGCCGATGTTCCTGCTGGTCACCGGCTTTCTCTTCTGGCGGCGCCGGCGCGGGCATCGCTGAGACCCCACCGGTACAATGCCCGCCATGGCGGACACGTCCTTCCATATCGGCCCCTACCAGATTGCGCCCAGGGTCATCCTGGCGCCCATGGCCGGCGTCACCGACAAACCGTTCCGGGTGCTGAGCAAGCGCCTGGGTGCAGGTCTGTGCGTGTCGGAGATGACCACTTCCGATCCCCGCTTCTGGAACACCGCCAAGTCGCGCCATCGCATGGACCACGACGGCGAGCCGGCGCCGATCAGCGTGCAGATCGCCGGCACCGTGCCGGAGGTGATGGCCGATGCGGCGCGCTACAACGTCGACCATGGCGCGCAGATCATCGACATCAACATGGGCTGCCCGGCGAAGAAGGTCTGCAATGCCTGGGCCGGCTCGGCACTGATGCGCGACGAGGCGCTGGTCGCACGCATCCTCGACGCCGTGGTCAGGGCGGTCGATGTGCCGGTGACGCTGAAGATCCGCACCGGCTGGGCCGCCGACCAGCGCAACGCGCTGGCGATCGCAAAGGTCGCGCAGAGCGCCGGCATCGCCGCACTGGCCGTGCACGGCCGCACGCGCGACCAGCAGTACACCGGCATCGCCGAGTACGACACGATCGCGGAAGTGAAGGCGGCATTGTCGATCCCGGTGTTCGCCAACGGCGACGTCGATTCGCCGCACAAGGCCGCCGAAGTACTCGCCCGTACCGGCTGCGACGCCGTGCTCGTGGGCCGCGCGGCGCAGGGCCGGCCGTGGATATTCCGCGAGATCGCGCACTATTTGGCCACGGGCGAGCAGCTGCCCGAGCCGGACCTGCAGGAAGTGCGCGACGTGCTGGTCGGCCACCTGAACCACCTGCACGCGTTCTACGGTGAGGTTTCAGGCGTGCGCATCGCCCGCAAGCACCTGGGCTGGTATGCCAAGGACCGGCCAGAGAACGTGGCGTTCCGGGCGGTGGTCAACCGCGCGGAATCGGCGCAGGCACAATTGCAACTGACTGCCGACTATTTCGACGCCCTGATCGCGGGCGTCGCCCCGGAGCTCCCGGCCGCCGCGTGACGGCGAGGGCCCCGCCAAGGAGGCCACATGAGCGAGTCTTCCAGCGCCACCGAGTTCCCTTGCCTGCACGGGTTTTCCCTGACCGAGCAGGCGCGCCTGATGAAACAGGCGCGGCTGGCCGAATCGACGATCTTCCACGACATCGACTACAGCAGCGCGCGCCGGCTGCTCGAGGTCGGCAGTGGCGTGGGTGCGCAGACCGAGATCCTGTTGCGGCGCTTCCCCGACCTGCACGTCACCTGCGTCGATCTCAACGACGCCCAGCTCGGCGCCGCCCGCACCAACCTTGGTGCGATGTCATGGCTGCAGGGTCGCTACGACCTCAATCTGGCCGATGCCACCAACCTGCCGTTCGAGCCGCGCAGTTTCGATGCCGCCTTCCTGTGCTGGGTGCTCGAACACGTGCCCTCGCCGGCGCGCGTGCTCAATGAAGTTCGGCGCGTGCTCGCGCCCGGATCGCCGGTCTACATCACCGAGGTGATGAACTCGTCCTTCCTGCTTGATCCGTACTCGCCCAACGTCTGGCGGTACTGGATGGCGTTCAACGATTTCCAGTACGAAAGCGGCGGCGATCCCTTCGTCGGCGCCAAGCTCGGCAACCTGCTGCTTGCCGGCGGATTCCGCGACGTCGCCACCGACGTCAAGACGTTCTACTTCGACAATCGCGAGCCGGCACGGCGCAAGACGATGATCGGGTTCTGGGAGGAACTGCTGCTGTCGGCGGCCGACCAGCTGCTCGCCGCCGGATGCGTCACGCCTGACGTGGTCGAAGGCATGCGTCGCGAGCTGCACCAGGTGCAGAACGATCCCAACGCGGTGTTCTTCTATGCCTTCGTGCAGGCGCGCGCGATCGTCTACTAGTGCGAGTCCATTGATGCGGCATTCATCGATTACGGATGAAACCATTGCCGCCTGCATTTGTGCATGCATACACACGTTGCGTGACGATTGTGCTGCTGTTGTGATTGCGACAAGTGGTGCAGGTCGAAAGTCACAGGCCCCTATGGCCGATGCGAACTCGAGCGCATTGCTCGACTCTATGCCATGCCGGGGTGTCCCCTTCTGCGGACCCCGCCGCAACGCCCCGGTGGATCGATCCGATCAGGAGGCACCACATGAAAGCCAAGATTGCGTTCATCGCGTTGGCACTCGCGGCATCGATGCCTGCTTGGGCCGAGCAGAGCAAGGATCCCATCGGTGACCTGTCGCAGATCACCGGGCTGAGCGAACGCAAGGTCCAGATGGTCCTCGGCAACCGTACCGCTTTCGCCGAGTACCCCTACACCTACGATCGCGCGCTCGACAAGTTCGTCGACGCCGTTGGTGAAGTGAAGTACCAGCAGCTGATGAATGGCGAATCGGTTGCCATCACCGACAAGCAGGGCCACCAATACCTTGTTCAGGTCAAGCGCGAGAACAAGGACGCTCTCTAGTCCCAATCAAGGCAGCCCGTGGTCGATCCCCTGGTCGAACGGGAAGTCGAGGCTGGCAAGTCCCGAGGTGGACTCCCATGACATCAACTTCCACTCAAGGGCCGTGTGTGCAACATGCGGCCCTGGTGGTTTGTTCAGTGTCCTGCGGTAGCGCCCGCCTGCGCCCTCACTGAGGGCCGCGCCATCGCCGCGCCGACAACGTCGGTCTCGCCGGCGGGCGTGTTCCAGATCCGCTTCCACATCGCGCCGAGCCTGCGGCTGGCCTGCCATGGCCACTTCAGCTGTTCGGGCGGCATTTCCCGCCAGGCATCGCCCTCGCGCCGCGCCACCGCAAAACGGAAGCTGTAATCGGGCTCGGCGCCCATGCGCAGGTCCGACAGCACCAGGCGGCCATCGCGTTGCTCTGCCTTCATGAATCCGCGATTGAACCAGTTCAGGCGCTGCACGCCGGGATAGTCGAAGACCTGGGTGAGCGACTGCACGTCGGATGGATACTCGCGCAGCCGCATGGGCCCACGATCGGCGACCAGCGAACGCTCGCCTTCGACGAACCCCTCCGGCGTCATGGCCACCACGCGCCAGAGCAGGATGTTGAACGGCATCGGCACCGAGAAGCGCGGCGCGTCTTCGAGGTGGTGGGCGGCCAGCGCGCTTTCGGCTTCGCGCTCTACCTGCTGCTTGGCCCACAGCGATGCCCCCAGATACAGGGTGCTGAGCGTCAAACCGGCGAGCAGCGCCGGCTGCACGAAGCGTCTTTCGCGCCAGCACCATGCGATCACGCAGGCGATCAGCAACCAGACCGTGTACATCGGGTCGATGATGAACACGCTCGACCACATCACCGGCCTGAACGGCAACGGCCACAGCAGCTGCGTGCCGTAGATGGTGAATGCGTCCAGCAGTGGATGTGTGATCACCGCCAGCAAGATCGCCCAGAACCAGCGCCGCGGCGACTGCGCGACGCGACCGCCGCGGCTGCGGAACCAGGCCCAGATCGCCCAGGCGACAAAGGGCAGCACCAGCAGCGAGTGGCTGAGACTGCGATGCCAGGTCATCCGCGCGATCGGGTCGCCGGTCAGCAGGTTGACCGGCAGTACGTCCAGGTCGGGCAATGAGCCCATCGCCGCGCCCGCCAGCATGGCGGCGCGACGATGTTGCGGCGGCACGATGGCGGCCGCGATCGCGGCGCCGAGAAAGACATGGGTCAGTGAGTCCATGCCGCGATGCTAGCAGCGGGCCGTTCACCCTGGCGCGTCCGCCGGCATCGCGGCGCGCGCCTGGCTGCACCAGGCGGCGTGGCCAGGCGGGGTGGCTAAGCGGTGCAACTAGGCGGCGTGCGATCGTTCCGGTTCGGCCAGCATCCGTTGCACGGGCGCGCACAGCGCCAGCGTCTCGCCGGTGTGCGACAGAAGCCGGAAGCTGCCGTCCGGATCCTCTGCCAGCGCGGTCAGGCTCTCGACCCAGTCGCCGTCGTTGGCATAGAGCAGGCCATCGCGTTCCAGCAGCGATGCGCGATGGATGTGGCCGCAGATCACCCCGTCGAGGCCGCGGCGCCGCGCATCGTCGAGCCCGGCCTGGACGAAACGCTCGATGTAGCGCTCGGCCGCGCCGCTCTGGCGCTTGAGGAACTCCGACAGCGACCAGTAGCGCCGACCGAAGTGGCGGCGCACCCGGTTGAGCCACTGGTTGCCGGTGAGGATGCGGTAGTACAGCCAGTCGCCGAACTGCTCCTGCAGTCCGCCGAAGTGGGTGACGCCGTCGTAGTCGTCGCCGTGCGTGACCAGCAGCCGGCGGCCATCGGCGGTGACATGGATCGCGCGCCGGCGCACGGTCATGCGCGGCAGGGTCAGGCCGCAGAAGCGACGGATCGGGCGATCGTGGTTGCCGGGCACGTAGACGATCTCGGTGCCCGCGCGGCGCAGCGCGTGCAGGGCCTCGATGACGCGGTTGTGGGCGCTGCCCCAGCTCGGCCGGCGCTGGGCCATCCACCACAGGTCGACAATGTCGCCGACCAGATAGAGCCGGTCGCATCGCAACCCGCCGAGGAAGTCGGCGAACTCGGCGGCATGGCAGTGTTTGGAACCCAGATGGACATCGGACACGAAGACCGCGCGGCGGCGCAAAGGCAACACGGCCGGTTGCTGTGTCATCCACCCTGCTCCGTGAGGGCGCGTTCCGTGAGGGCGGGGTGTGTCAGGTCATGGCCGTCGAGGTAGCGCTCGCGCTTCTTCGGCCGCATCAGCTGCAGGTCGACCTCGATCAGGCCGTCGACCGCGTCGCTGAAAGCCGGATCCACGCCGAACGCGAGGAATCGCGCACCGCCCGGCTCGCACAGGTCGGTGTACTGCTTGTAGAGCATCGGCAGGCTGGCCCCGAGTGCATCGAGGTTGGCCTTGAGCACGCGGAAAGCGGTGGCGGCATCGACCGCGTCGAACTGCGGCGGCGCGGCGCGGTAGGCGAACGGCTGCCTCGACACGGCATCGACCTGGCCGGCGCCGAAATAGCGCGCGTAGTAGGCGACGATCTGCTCGCGCGCCTGTTCCGGCAGCGCGGCGCTGATCGACACCGGCCCGAACAGATAGCGCACGTTGCGATGGCGGGCCAGGTACGCGCCGATGCCCTGCCACAGGTAGTCGATGCTGCGGCCGCCCCAGTAATGGGGGGCAACGAAGCTGCGGCCCAGCTCCATGCCCTGGGCGATCCGCGGGATGGCATCGTCGCCGAAGCGGAACAGCGACGCGGTGTAGAGGCCGGCCAGCCCGCGCTCGGCCAGCACGCTGGCGCCGCGGGCGACGCGGTAGGCGCCGGCGATGCGCGTGGCCTGGTCGTCCCACAGCACGATGTGTTCGTACCAGCTGTCGTAGAGGTCGACATCGAGGCGCTGGCCGGTGCCCTCGCCGACCGCGCGGAAGGTGACCTCGCGCAGGCGCCCGATTTCCTGCAGCAGCGCCGAGCCCGCGGCCAGGCGCCCGGCGCGGATCTGCTTGCCGTCGAGGGTGCGGCCCAGCAGCGCGAGCGTCTCGACGCCGGCTCGCACAAGGTCCGGCGCGATGGCATCGATGACCGGTTCCGGGCGGCCGGGAGCGGCCATGTCGGTGGCCATCTCGATGTCGCTGCGGCGGCGACCGGCCCCGAGCGAGAACAGTTCGCGGCGGACCTGGCGCAGCAGCCGTTCCGGATCGCCGTCGGCCGGCAGGTTCAGCAAGGTACCGATCCGCATCGAGATGCGGTGGGCGCGACGGGCGAACATTTCCCGCGCCAGCAAAGCCGTGCCGACCGGCTTGAACAGGGCCGAGGCACCATAGAACAGCGCCGAGTTGCGGGCCTCGATCCGCACCGGCAGCACCGGCGCGCCGCTGGCGCGGGCGAAGCGCAGGAAGCCGCGCCGCCAGCGTCCGTCGGTGACACCCTTCAGGCCCAGCCGTGCGACCTCGCCGGCGGGGAACACGATCACGCACTGCCCGGCCCGCAGCGCGTCGTCGATGGCCTGCAGGCTCTGCGGGCTCGGCCGGCCGCCGAGGATGCGCACCGGCAGCAGCAGGCCCGACAGCGGCTCCAGCGCCGACAGCAGGTCATTGGCGACGATCTTCACATCACGGCGCACGCGCCCGACCAGGTCGAGCAGCGCCAGCGCATCGATCGCGCCGGAAGGATGGTTGGCGACCACCAGCAGGCGGCCGCTGGCGGGAATGCGCGCCACTTCGGTCGGATCGGCCATGTAGCGGACCTGCAGGTGATCGAGGCCGGCGCTGACGAAATCGAAGTCGCGCAGGTGGCCGTTGGCCTGGAGGAAAGCCTCGATCTGGTCGAACCGCGACCAGCGCCCGAGCGTGCGCAACAGCGGGCGGGCGATCGACGCCCGGCGGCCATCGAACCAGTGCGGGAAACGTTCTTGCAGGCGGCGCTCAAGCGGCATCGGGCGTCACGTCCCACCCCAACGGGGCGTCTCGCCGCGCAGCCTGCGGCGACGCGGCGACAGCAACGTGGCGGATTCGGGTCAATCCGGTGACAGCGCCCGCGGCCGCGAAATTAACCCTCAGCCAACACCTGAATGACGCACAATGCGCCAACCCGGCCAAGCCTGTATCATACGCGGCCATCCTTTCATCCGAATACGAGGATAAAGCCTCGATGTCCAGCTACCTGTTTACCTCCGAATCCGTCTCCGAAGGCCACCCGGACAAGATTGCCGACCAGATCTCCGATGCCGTCCTCGACGCCATCCTGGCCCAGGACAAGCGCGCCCGCGTTGCCTGCGAGACGATGGTGAAGACCGGCGCGGCGATCGTCGCCGGCGAGGTCACCACCAATGCGTGGGTCGACATCGAGTCCCTCGCGCGCAAGGTCATCAACGACATCGGCTACAACAATTCCGATGTCGGCTTCGACGGCCACACCTGCGCGATCATCAACATGCTCGGCAAGCAGTCGCCCGACATCGCTGCCGGCGTTGACCGCAAGAAGCCGGAAGAACAGGGCGCTGGCGACCAGGGTCTGATGTTCGGCTATGCCTGCAACGAAGCCCCGGAGTTCATGCCGGCGCCGATCTACTACTCGCACCGCCTGGTCGAGCAGCAGGCCAAGATCCGCAAGAAGAAGAACTCGCCGCTGCCGTGGCTGCGTCCGGATGCGAAGTCGCAGGTGACCCTGCGTTACGACGCCAACCACAACGTGGCCGGCCTCGACGCGGTGGTGCTGTCGACGCAGCATGATCCGGGCATCAAGCAGAAGGACCTGGTGGAAGGCGTGTACGAGCACGTGCTCAAGCCGGTGCTGCCGAAGAAGTGGCTCGAGTCGCTGCCGAAAAACAAGATCCACATCAATCCGACCGGCATCTTCGTGATCGGCGGTCCGGTCGGCGATTGCGGCCTGACCGGTCGCAAGATCATCGTCGACAGCTACGGCGGCATGGCCCGTCACGGCGGTGGTGCCTTCTCGGGCAAGGATCCGTCGAAGGTCGATCGTTCGGCTGCCTACGCGGCTCGCTACGTCGCCAAGAACATCGTTGCCGCCGGCCTGGCCGATCGTTGCGAAGTGCAGGTTTCCTACGCCATCGGCGTGGCCGAGCCGACTTCGATCTCGGTCACCACCTTCGGCACCGGCAAGATTCCGGACGAGAAGATCGAGAAGCTGATCCGCAAGCACTTCGATCTGCGCCCGTACGGCATCGTGAAGATGCTCGACCTGATCCACCCGGTCTACCAGGAAACCGCTGCCTACGGCCACTTCGGCCGCAAGCCGCACGAGGTGACCTACGTCGACGGCGCCGGCAAGAAGCACACCGCGACCGCTTTCTCCTGGGAGAAGACGGACCGGGCCGACGACCTGCGCAAGGATGCCGGTCTGAAGAAGTAAGTCGATTGGCCCCTCTCTTTCGGGAGGGGGGCGGTTCGAAGGAGAACGGGCCTTTTGGGCCCGTTTTTTTTGCGTGCGTGGTCAGTGGGGGAGGAGGTGGGGTGCATTCCGCGAACCTCCGCTTCGCTCCGTTTACTGTTCGCGAAATACACCCCACCCCCTCCTTCCCAATACCTCTGTCGCTTCATTGCCTTCGCGTGTCGGCGATCTTGCGACGTGCGCGTGACATGGCGGCAACGTTAGGACTCGGGCTGGCGCGGTACAGGGCGGTGTCCGTGCCCTCGACTCATTCGCACGGCTGCTCGGTGAGCTCGGACCCGGACGCCCGCGAAAGGATCTGGTGGTTCCAGACCAAGACGAAGACCGGGCAACGAAGCGCTGGAGCGTCGTTCGCCGGGGCGGGGATTGCTCCGCAGCGGGACATGGATGTCCCGCGCCCCGCATCGGACAAGGATGTCCGATTAAGGGGCGGAGCAATCCCCGCCCCGGCGGACGGCGCCCCTACGAAGGCCCTACGCCTTACGCCCATGCCGCTGCACGGGTTCATCCATTCGCAACCCCAACCGGCTAAAATGGCCCGCCTCGCCGAGGGGCGCTGCAAGTCCGGGCAATCCGGAATCAGGCTCGGCGGGACGCAACACGCACAACGGCGCCCGGTTTGGCAGGTTTCATGCCTGCCCTCACCCAAAACCGGAGCTTCACCATGAATGCCGTAGCAAAGACCTTCTCCACCGAAGGCGACTACAAAGTTGCCGACATCTCCCTGGCCGACTGGGGTCGCAAGGAGATCGACATCGCCGAGCACGAAATGCCGGGCCTGATGTCCATCCGCAAGAAGTATGCCGCCACCGCGACGCTCAAGGGCGTGCGCGTGACCGGCTCGCTGCACATGACCATCCAGACCGCCGTGCTGATCGAGACCCTGCGCGACCTCGGCGCCGACGTGCGCTGGGCCTCGTGCAACATCTTCTCGACCCAGGACCATGCCGCCGCCGCGATCGCCGCCAGCGGTACGCCGGTGTTCGCCTGGAAGGGCGAGTCGCTGGAAGAGTATTGGGACTGCACCCTGGCCGCACTGACCTTCCCGGGTTCGGGCGCCGACAAGTACCTCGGCCCGCAGCTCGTCGTCGACGACGGCGGCGACGTCACCCTGCTGATCCACAAGGGCTACGAGCTCGAGAACGGCAGCGACTGGGTCAACACCGCCTCGGGCAACCACGAGGAACAGGTGATCAAGGATCTGCTCAAGCGCGTCCACGCCGAGCGCCCGGGCTTCTGGCACACCGTCGTGCGCGACTGGAAGGGCGTCTCGGAAGAGACCACCACCGGCGTGCACCGCCTCTACCAGCTGGCCGAAGCCGGCTCGTTGCTGGTGCCGGCGATCAACGTCAACGACTCGGTCACCAAGTCCAAGTTCGACAACCTCTACGGCTGCCGCGAGTCGCTGGCCGACGGCCTCAAGCGCGCGATGGACGTGATGCTGGCCGGCAAGGTTGCCGTGGTCTGCGGTTACGGCGACGTCGGCAAGGGTTCGGCGCACTCGCTGCGTGCCTACGGCGCGCGCGTGGTCGTCACCGAGATCGATCCGATCAATGCCCTGCAGGCGGCGATGGAAGGCTTCGAGGTCAACACCGTCGAGAGCACGCTGGGCCGTGGCGACATCTACGTCACCACCACCGGCAACAAGGACGTGCTGACGCTCGAGCACATGTCGCAGATGAAGGATCAGGCGATCGTCTGCAACATCGGCCACTTCGACAACGAGATCCAGGTCGACAAGCTCAACGCTTCCGGCGCGGTTCGTCTGAACATCAAGCCGCAGGTCGACAAGTACACCTTCAAGCACGCTGATGGAAAGCCGGGTAACTCCATCTTCCTGCTGGCCGAAGGCCGCCTGGTGAACCTGGGCTGCGCCACCGGCCACCCGAGCTTCGTGATGTCCAATTCGTTCTCGAACCAGACGCTCGCGCAGATCGACCTGTGGGCGAACAAGGACAGCTACGAGCCGAAGGTCTACATCCTGCCCAAGAAGCTCGACGAGGAAGTCGCGCGCCTGCACCTGGAGAAGATCGGCGTGAAGCTGACCCGCCTCACCGACGACCAGGCCGCCTACCTGGGCGTGTCGGCCGACGGTCCGTACAAGCCGGAGCATTACCGCTACTGATCGCGGCGACACTGCGATGCGGTGAAAGACGGGCGCTTCGGCGCCCGTTTTTTTTGCGACATCACGGTTCCACTCCATCGCGATAGAGAGATAGACTACGCCCCACCCCCTGCACCGGCGGCCACGCATGACCCCGATCAGCTTCGAGTTCTACCCGCCCAAGACCGACGAGCAGCGCGCGCAGCTGGACAAGACCGCCGCGCGGCTCAAGTCGCAGAACCCCGAGTACGTCTCGTGCACGTTCGGCGCTGGCGGCTCGACGCTGAGCTACACGCCGGAAACCGTCGAGCGGCTGCACCAGGAGCATGGCCTCGATGCCGCCCCGCATCTGTCCTGCGTCGGCGGCACCCGCGCCGAACTGGGCGAACTGCTGGAGCGCTACAAGACGATGGGCTGCCATCGCATCGTCGCCCTGCGCGGCGACCTGCCTTCGGGCATGGGCCACACCGGCGACTTCCGCTACGCCACCGAGCTGGTCGAGTTCATCCGCCGCGAGCATGACGGCTATTTCCACATCGAAGTCGGCTGCTACCCCGAGTGCCACCCGCAAGCCGAGGACGCGCTCGCCGACCTGCGCCACTTCAAGGCCAAGATCGATGCCGGCGCCGATGGTGCGATCACCCAGTACTTCTACAACGCCGACGCCTACTTCCGGTTTGTCGACGATGCCCGCCGGCTCGGCGTCACCGTGCCGATCGTGCCGGGCATCATGCCGATCTCCAATTTCAGCCAGCTGCGCCGCTTCTCCGACACCTGCGGCGCCGAGATCCCACGCTGGATCGGCAAGCGCATGCATGCCTTCGGCGACGACGCCGACTCGATCCGCGAATTCGCTGCCGACCTGGTCGCGGCCATGTGCAAACGCCTGGTCGAAGGCGGCGCGCCGGGCCTGCACTTCTACACGCTCAATCTGTCCAAGCCGACGCTGTCGGTGATCTCGCGCCTGTAAGGCGGTCCGCAAACCAGGCAAGCACACGCCATTGACGCCCGCGGGTAGAGGATGAAACCTCCCGTTCCCCCGCGGGCCGAACATGAACACGCAGCCACGACGGGTGGCGGCCTGGGTATGCCTCTGGGTGCTGCTGCTGGCCGCCCCGGCCCACGCCGTCGGCAGCCTCAACCGCTGCCAGGCCCACGACGGCCAGGCCGTCTATACCGACACTGCCTGCGCGGCGCTCGGCGCTGCGCCTGCGCCCATGTCGGCCGAACTGGTGAACCGCCTGACCTTCGATTCTTCCTCGTCGGCCAGCCTCGGCCTGCTCGGGACGACGAGGCACGGCGCCGTTCCCCTGCGCCGTCCGCCAGCGAGCGGCTGCGCACGCAACGTCGGACAACTCTCGCTCGACCTGATGGGCGCGTTCGCCATGGGCGATGTCAACCGCATCGCCGAAAGCTTTCACTGGCCGGGCCTGCAGCACCAGCAGGCGCAGCTGGTCATGAACCGCCTGCAGCGCCTGGCGCGGCAACCGCTGGTCGACGCCAGCTACTGGCCGTCGCTGGCCAGTGCGGGCGATAGCGGCGGCGCCATGCAGTTGATCTTCTCCGAGCCGCAGCAGGTGCTGGAACTTGGCGTGCAGCGGTATTCGGGCTGCTATTTCGTCCGCTTCTGAACGACGGCCCGCCAGGCGCACGTCCGCGGCCGGTGTTGATCGGACTGCGATGGGCGTATCGTCGCGGACCCCTTGCCGAAGCTAGTCTGCGCCGATGTCGATGTCGAAATGCCTGCTCGTGACCGTGCTGCTCGCCGCGGCGGCGTGGCAGCCGGTCGCCGCGCAGGTGCGGCGCTGCACGACATCCGAAGGCATGGACATCTACACCGACCGCGCCTGCCCGGATGTCGGCGCGGTCGAGCGCCCGCCCGAGCCCGTCGCGCCAAGGGCCGGCGCGAAAGAGCGCGGCGGTGGCTGCGCGCGCAACCTGCGCGAACTGGTCCAGGAGATCAATGGCGCCTTCGACGCCCGCGACGCCAACCGCCTGGCCGGTGTCTACAACTGGGCCGGCATGTCGGGCAGCGCCGCCTACGCCGCGCTCGAGCGACTCGATGCCCTGGTGCAGCAGCCGTTGATCGGCATCTATCCGGTGATGCCGGTCGAGCGCAGCGAGGAGGCGCCGCCGGAGTCACTGGCCGTTGCCGACGGAAGCGAACCGCCACCGCGCCCGCGGCAGGCGCCCGTGGCACTGCGCGTGGAGCAGACGCTCGCCAATGGCAGCACGCCGTCGCGGACGGTATTCGGCCTGCAGAAGTACTTCGGTTGCTGGTGGATCAAGGGCTGAGGCCCCTGGCAGGGCAAGGCCGCGACTTGGGCCGGGGCCTCGTCGCAGGGCACAATAGGCGCTTCCCCCTGACGGATGCCCGGCAATGCAATACCCCGAATGGATCTGGCAAAACGGCGCGATCAAGCGCTGGGCCGAAGCCACCACCCATGTCATGGCGCACGTGGTGCATTACGGTTCGTCGGTCTTCGAGGGCATCCGTTGCTACCAGACGCCTTCCGGCCCGGTGATCTTCCGCCTCACCGACCACAACACGCGCCTGTTCGCCTCGGCCAAGATCTACGACATGGCGATGCCGTATTCGCTGGAGCAGATCAACGCGGCCTGCCGTGATGTGCTCAAGGCCAACGACAACACCACCGACTACCTGCGCCCGGTTGCGTACCGCGGTCTGGGCGGTTTCGGCCTCTCGGCTGACACGCCGACCGATGTCGCCGTGGCGACCTGGAAAATGGGCCAGTACCTGGGCGCCAGCGTGGTCGACCAGGGCATCGACGCCTGCGTGTCGAGCTGGCAGCGCTTCGCGCCGAACACGCTTCCGGCAGGCGCCAAGGCGGGCGGCAATTACCTGTCCGGCCAGCTGGTCGCGCGCGAGGCTCGCCGCCTGGGCTTCGGCGAAGGCATCGCGCTTGCGTCCACGGGCCTGCTGTCGGAAGGCGCGGGCGAGAACCTGTTCCTGGTCTTCGACGGCGCCCTGCACACCACGCCGATCAGTGCCGCGCTGCTCAACGGCATCACTCGCAACACCATCATCACCCTCGCCCGCGACGCCGGCATCGAAGTGGTCGAACGCGACCTGCCGCGCGAGTATCTGTACCTGTGCGATGAGCTGTTCATGTGCGGCACCGCCGCCGAGATCACGCCGATCCGTTCGGTCGACGGCCGCCAGGTCGGCAGTGGCAAGCCGGGCGCGGTGACCCGCCGCATCCAGGAGCTGTTCTTCGGCCTGTTCGACGGCAAGACCCCGGACAAGTACGGCTGGCTCGAGCCGGTCTGAGCGAAGCCATCCTGGCGGGAGCCGGCATGCTGGCTCCCGCGGGGCAAACCGGCCATCAGGCCCGCGGGAAGACGTCGTCGGCGAATGCCAGCGTCGCGACCACGCCACGCTGCTCACCCGGACGCACCTGCACTTCCCAGCCGTACAGGGCGCACAGCCGGCGCACGATCGACAGGCCGATACCGCCGCCCTGCGAATGCGCGGCGTGGGTGCCGCGATAACCGCGCTCGAACAGTTTGGCGGCGTCCTCGGCGCTCAGGCCGGGGCCGGAATCGATCACCGCGACCGCCTTCGTACCCAGGCGCACCACGACGTCGCCTTCATTGCTGTACTTGACGGCATTGCCGATCAGGTTGCCCAGCGCCACCGACACCGCCGCCTCGGGCGCATCCACGACCAGCCCCTGCTCGCCCTCGACGCGAAGCTCCAGCGGTTTGCCGCCGAGCTGCGCACGGTGCGCATCGAGCAATTGTTCGGCGACCTTGGCGACATCGGTGGCGCCGTGCCCGCGCTCGTTGCGTGAAAGCAGGAGCAGGGCGCTGATCAGGTCGGTGCATTGCTGCTCGGCGCGCTGGATGCGCAACAGGCGGTTGCGGGTCTTGTCGTCCACATCCGGACGCGACAGCAGCAGCTCTACCGCGCCCTTCACCACGGCCAGCGGTGTGCGCAGCTCGTGGCTGACGTCGGCATTGAACTCGCGGTCGCGCTGGACCACTTCGGTCAGGCGTTCGGCATAGTCGTCGAGCGCCTCGGCGAGCTGGCCGACTTCGTCGTCGGGGAAATGCGATGCCAGGTTTTCCGGCTCCGAGCTGCGCCCCGACAGCTTGAGGCGATTGGCCAGCTCCGACACCGGGCTCATCACGCGCGATGCCGACCACCAGCCCACCAGCAGCGACAACACGGTGAACACGAACACCGACGCCCAGATTGCCCGCTGGAACTGCGTCTCGCCGCGCGTCGCCTGCGACATGTCGTAGGCCAGGAAGAACCACGCCTTGGGTGTCTTGCGCACCGCCAGCTTGTAGGAGAACGAGTTGCCGTCCGGGTCGACGCCGGTCATGCCGTAGATGCCGTCGCTCAGCTCGTACCACTCCGGCCAGTTGACCCGCACCGAGTCGAACTTGTCGGAGGTATAGACGTAGGCGCGGATCTGGTCGACGGCGAACTGCGGGTTGTCCGGGTTCTGCTCGAACTGGCGCGCCGCAACGTCGATGTTGCGGTTCATCACGTCTTCGATGATCTGGTTCTCGACGCGGTTGCGGGTCCAGTTCGTGGCCCACGCGAACAGCGCCGTCAGGCCGAAGCCGAGCAGTACGAAAGCCAGGATGATGCGGCTGCGCAGCTGCCGCCGGAAGCGAGTCCTGCGTGGCGGACGCTGGGGTTCTTCGGCGACCGCCATGGGCTCAGCCGTTGTCAGGTGCGGCGATTCGGTAACCGATGCCGTGGCGGGTCTGGATCAGCGGTACCTCGAAGGGCTTGTCGACCACCGCGCGCAGGCCGTGGATGTGCACGCGCAGGCTGTCGGAGTCGGGCAGCTCCTCGCCCCACACGCGCGTCTCCAGCTCCTGCCGCGTGACCACGGCCGGCGAGGCCTCCATCAGCGCCTGGAGGATCTTCAGGGCGGTGGGGTTGAGCTGCAGCAGCTTGCCCTGGCGGCGGACTTCGAGCGTGTCGAGGTTGTATTCGAGGTCGGCGGTGTTGAGCACGCGCGTCTGCACGCCGCGGCCGCGGCGCGACAGCGCGTTCAGGCGCACCTCGACTTCCTGCAGGGCGAACGGCTTGATGAGGTAATCGTCGGCGCCCGAGTCGAAGCCGGCGAGCTTGTTCTCGAGGCTGTCGCGCGCGGTCAGCATCAGCACCGGGGTCTGCTTGCGCGCTTCGTTGCGCAGCTTGCGGCAGACCTCCAGGCCGTCGAGGCCGGGCAGGTTCAGGTCGAGCACGATCGCGTCGAAATCGTGGACCACCGCCAGGTGCAGGCCGGTGACGCCATCGGCGGCGAAATCCACGGTATGACCGCGGTCCTCGAGAAAGTCGCCGAGATTGGCGGCGATGTCCTGGTTGTCTTCGATGACGAGGATGCGCATGACTGGAACCTTCCTGGGTAGTGGGGCATTCGACCGTCGAACGTCGTCCAAGTTGCAGTGGCCCGGCGGACATCGCGCTGAAGACTGTCGCGCTGTCGCGGTGCAGCCGCTTAACGATCTTAACGTTCTTAACGATCTTAACGATTCTGCCAGAGCCGTCGTGTGCGCCAGTCACCTGTTGCACACGCGCCGTCGTCGGCGCGCTGGGCCATCGCGCAGACAAACAAAGGCCCAAGCGCGGGGCCACCGCGCCTGGGCCAAAAGGGTATTGCCCCGATTACCGTAACCTGCATCGACCAGGGACTGACTTGGTAGAGCGGCAGTGCTGCGGTAAGGACAGGCTACGCCGAAATCGATTAAACGGCTGTTAAAAAGGCTCGTTAATTTTTCGTTACGAAATAACGCCCGTTCTGATTAGCGTCGCTTACGTCGGTCTATAGCCGGCATCGTGCGCCCATTTTCGTCCAACGTCGAAATTCAGCGCGCGGCGGTCTTTTTTGCGATCCGCCGCTTCAGCCGATCGGCGACGTAAGTGATGATCTCGGCGGCGACGTCGACCCCGGACGCATCCTCGATGCCTTCCAGGCCTGGCGACGAGTTCACTTCGAGCACGAGCGGGCCGCGCGCGCTGCGAATCAGGTCGACACCGGCTACACCAAGTCCGAGCACGCGCGCGGCACGAATGGCGACATCCTGTTCGGCCGCGCTGGCGCGAACGCCCTTGGCCGAACCGCCGCGATGCAGGTTGGAGCGGAAGTCGCCCTTGGGCGCCTGCCGCTTCATCGCCGCCACGACGCGACCACCGACCACGAAGCAGCGCACATCGGCACCGCGCGCCTCCTCGATGAACTCCTGCACCAGGAAGTTGGCGTAGAGGCCACGCAGGGCCTCGATGACACCGCGCGAGGCCGACAGCTTCTCGGTCAGCATCACGCCGGCGCCCTGGGTGCCCTCGTTGAGCTTGATCACGTGCGGCGGCGCGCCGAGCATCGACAGCAGGTCGCCGGTGTCGTCGGGGTTGTCGCCGAACACCGTGGTCGGCAGGCCAATGTGCTCTGCGGCCAGCAACTGGTGGCAGCGCAGCTTGTCGCGGGCGCGCAGGATGGCGTCGGAGGAGTTGGGGGTGACCGAGTTCATCAGCTCGAACTGGCGCAGCACGGCCGAGCCGTAGCGGGTCACCGACAGGCCGATCCGGGGGATCACCGCCTGGTAGCCGGAGATCGGCCGGCCCTTGTAGTGCATGCTGAAGCCATCGCTGGCGATGCGCATGTAGCAGCGCAGCGGGTCGAGCACCCGCACGCTGTGGTGCTGCTCGCGTGCGGCCTCGACCAGGCGACGGGTCGAGTAGAGCTTGCTGTTGCGCGACAGGATCGCCAGTTTCATTGCATTGATTTCACGATTGGCACGATCGCGCCCGAGATGGGCAGCCGGCCGTGCAGGAAGGAGCGCGCGGGGTCGACGGTGAACACCCTCGCCAGCGCGGTGCGGCCCAGCAGCATCGGAAACAGCATGCCGCGCCGATCC
Source organism: Lysobacter sp. TAF61 (assembly GCF_052113485.1). Lineage (NCBI taxonomy): Bacteria > Pseudomonadati > Pseudomonadota > Gammaproteobacteria > Lysobacterales > Lysobacteraceae > Lysobacter > Lysobacter sp. TAF61. Next base: position 117,303 of record NZ_JBFRDH010000006.1, on the reverse strand, counting down.
GACAGATTGATTTCAACCACCCGCTCCACCCCGGCCAGCGACAGCACGCTGCGGACGAACACCCGGCGCGTGCAATGGCCGCCGGAATCGGTCACCTCGCGCTCGTCGTACACCGGCGCCGTCGCCTCGATGATCCCGCCGCGCTGGCCGGGACTGATCCTGAAGCCGACCCACGGCGCACCGCCATCGGAAAAACGCCATTGCGAATCCACGTGCAGGGCCGAACTGCGCGCACCGCTGTCGACCTTGGCGCGCAGGCGCGCGATGCCAAGCTCCGGCAAGGAAGCCCACTCACGCCAACCCAGGATGATCTTCGTTGCCATCGAGCCTCCAGGGCGGACCGCTGAAAGGCAAAAACGGCGGCCACTGTAAGGCAGGCCGCCGCTGCAGATGTTTGGAGCGGGTGACGGGATGGTGCAAACAGCAGTCACGACCGCGAGCACCACCGAGGCCGCCAATTTACTCCATCGCAATCGGACTTGGTACGCCCGCCGTCGGCTCCGCACGCCATGCAAACGGGTATACGCACGGCGGGCAAGGTTGCGGCCGTGGCAGGCCATCCATTCGGGCATGGCTGCCACTCCGCCCTCCCCACCGGGCCGCCCCGCGGCCCGGGTCGAACGCCACGAAAAAGGCCCGCACATTGGCGGGCCTTTTCCTGACTCTCGGAACTGGAGCGGGTGATGGGAATCGAACCCACGCTAGCAGCTTGGGAAGCTGCAGTTCTACCATTGAACTACACCCGCGTGCCGGGAAGTCTATGCGTTCAGGCGATCAGAAACCACCGCCGAGGCTGACGAACACGGTCGCGTCGTTGCCGCCCTTCTCGCCGACCGTCAAGCTGGTGCCGATGTTGGTCGCCATGCCGAACAGCTGCGTGCGCGCACCCAGAACCAGCGTGCCGTAGTTCTGGTCGAACTGCGAACCCGGGACGGCGAACGTGCCGGCGCCCGGCATCGAACGCAGGCTGGCGAAGACTTCGTCGTCGTTCTCCTCGAACTCGTGGTCGTAGGTCAGCTTGGCGTACGGGCTCAGGTGCTCGTTGACCGTGTAATCGACCTGCCAGCCGACGCTGCCGATCAGCGAGTCGTAGTCGCGGTCCATGAAGGTCAGCGCGGTGGCTTCCGTGCTGTTCTCGTCATAGCCGTCGACTTCGATCGTCTGCGACAGCACCTGGATTACCGGGCCGTGCTTGAGCGAGCCTTCGCCGAAGTTCCAGCCAGCAGCAAAACCGGCGCTGAGGTTGGTGCCGTCTGGCGAACCGGTGTGGGTGCGCGAGGTCGGGCCAAGCTTGACGCGGCGCTCGACGTCATAGGCGACCCAGCTGTAGCTCAGCTGGCCGTTGATCCAGGCCGAGCCGCTCGTCCAGCCCAGGTAGCCGCCGAGGGTGGCGTCGTCCTGGTCGAACTGGCCACGGTTGTTGCCCCAGTCCATCTTCTGCTGGCCGTAGCCGGCGAAACCGCCGTACACCAGCTCGCCGCTGGCCCAGTCGAGGCCGAAGCTCAGGGTCGGGCCCATGCCGTCGTAGTTGTCGCCGTCACCGTAGCGCTGGAAGTCGCCACGCACGTCGCCCCACCAGCGCATGCCCTCGCCTTGCGGACGCGAGCCGATCTGTGCGGCGACGCGATCGGCGCGGGCACGGCCGACGACCGCTTCGGAATGCGGCAGCACCGCCAGCTGGCGCGGGCCTTCGAGGATGGAGATCGCGTAGTCGCCGAGGATGGCGTGCGCCTTGGACGACGGGTGCACGCCGTCGGCGAAGGCATAGGCGTCCGGGGCATCGGGTGCGGCGTAGGAGGACGGGTTGCAGAACAGCGACGAATCGCCGGCCGGCACCGGCTGCGTGCGGCACGCCGGATTGGTGACGTTGCGGATGCCGTAGGGCGTCGGGTTGGCGACGATTTCCTGCAGCAGGTGGAAGGTATCGAGCGGAATCACCCGCAGGTTGGCCGAGGCCAGGCCGGCGAACAAGGCGTTGTTGTATGCGGTCGACAGCGCGGTGCCCTGCGCCTGCGCGACGGCGCCGCCGGCGCGCGACTGCGGCGTCAGGCCAAGGTCGGGCACGGTCGGCACCAGCACGTAGCGGGCGCCGGCGCTTTCCAGCGCGGCGACGTTGCCGACCTGCGCGGCGACGGCGCCACCGATGATTGCCTGCGCCTGTGCCGGTGCCGTCGCTGCTGCGAACAGGTCGTTGGCGCCGCCCCAGACGGTGTAGAGCGCATTGGCGTCGGCATGGCCGCCGTTGCGGCTGAGGTAGCTGCCGATCTGCGTGGTCAGCGACGGCACCGCGCCGAGCCCGCTGACGATGTTGGTGCCGTTGCGGGCGCCGCCGACGGCGTAGTTGCTGCCACCCTGGTTGTCACTCACGGCGTTGGAACCGTAGAAATCCGCCACGTACTCGGACCAGACCAGGCCCGGGTTGGTGGTGAAGCGACCCAGCAGCGCGCCCGACGGACCCACCACTTGCACCAGCGCCGGCCGGAAGTGGCCAGAGTCGGTCAGGCTGTCGCCAAAGAAGACGGTCTGCGAGTACGGATTGGCCTGGGCGAAAGCCGGAGCGGCCGCCAGCGCCAGAGCGGCGGCCAGCACGGTGCGAACGGGTGTCATCATTGAATCCCCTGGGGTGGCTGTGTGGTTGGTGTCGTTTTTGGAATCGGGTCCGTGAGGCCGACATACGCCCGCGGATGGAGCATCGAAACATGCGCCGTAGTCACACTCACGCCGCAGTGCGTCAAAAAGCGTGCCGGACTGGCCTGGGCCCGTGGCCGCGGCGACAATAGCACCATGGACATTCTCTTGAACGGCGAGCCGCGCGCGATCGCGGCCGACACGACGGTGCTGCAGCTGCTGCAGCTTGAAGGCCTGGGCGAGCGCCGGGTCGCGGTCGAAATCAACAGCGAAATCGTGCCGCGCAGCCGCCACGGCGAGCGCGCCCTGGCCAATGGCGACCGGGTCGAGATTGTCCACGCCCTGGGCGGCGGCTGACCCCGCTTCGCGCCTGCGCGGGCCCTTTGCAGGGCCGGTCGCCTGCAGCGATGCATGCGGGGCGACGCAGGCGCGGCTGCTAAACTAATGCGATGACCGCCCCGCTCATAAACGACCCCCTCGTCATCGCCGGCAAGCCCTACGCCTCGCGCCTGCTCACCGGTACCGGCAAGTTCACCGACCTGGAACAGACCCGCCTGGCGACCCGGGCCGCTGGTGCCCAGATCGTCACCGTTGCGATCCGCCGCAGCAACATTGGCCAGAACCCGGGCGAGCCGAACCTCCTCGACGTGCTGCCGCCGGACCGCTACACGATCCTGCCCAACACCGCCGGCTGCTACACCGTCGACGACGCCGTGCGCACCTGTCGCCTAGCCCGCGAGCTGCTCGATGGCCACAACCTGGTGAAGCTGGAAGTGCTGGGCGACCAGAAGACCCTCTACCCGGATGTCGTGCAGACGCTTGCCGCGGCCGAGATCCTGGTCAAGGACGGTTTCGAGGTCATGGTCTACACCTCCGACGACCCGATCCTGGCCAAGCGCCTGGAAGAGATCGGCTGCGTCGCGGTGATGCCGCTGGCCGCGCCCATTGGTTCCGGCCTGGGCGTGCAGAACAAGTACAACCTGATCGAGATCGTCGAGAACGCCAAGGTGCCGATCATCGTCGACGCCGGCGTCGGCACCGCTTCGGACGCAGCCATCGCGATGGAGCTGGGCTGCGACGGCGTACTGATGAACACCGCCATCGCCGGTGCCAAGGACCCGGTGCTGATGGCCCATGCGATGAAGCTCGCCGTCGAGGCCGGCCGCGCCGCGTTCAAGGCCGGCCGCATCCCGCGCAAGCGCTTCGCCAGTGCCTCCAGCCCGGTCGATGGATTGATCGGCTGATGTCGGACCCGAACACCCCTGCTCCCAAGGGCAAGGCGCCACCCAAGCCGTTCACCATCGAGGAAGGCCACCGCAAGGTGCGCAGCTTCGTGCTGCGGCAGGGGCGGTTCACCGAGGCCCAGCAGCGCGCGTTCGACCAGCTATGGCCCCGCTTCGGCCTGGATTACGCAGGCGTGCCGCGCGATTTCGATGCCGCCTTCGGCCGCCAGGCCAGGCGCGTGCTCGAGATCGGATTCGGCAACGGCGAGGCCCTGCGCTTCGCCGCGCAGAACGACCACGAGCGCGACCTGATCGGCATCGAAGTGCACGCGCCCGGCGTCGGCCGCCTGCTCAATGCCCTGGCCGAAGACGGCAGCGACCACGTCCGCGTCTACCACCACGATGCCGTCGAAGTGCTGCACAACGAGATCGTCGACGGATCGCTCGACGAGATCCGCATCTACTTCCCGGATCCCTGGCACAAAAAGCGCCACAACAAGCGCCGCCTGGTCCAGCCCGAGTTCGCCCGGCTGCTGGTCGCCAAGCTCGCCGAAGGCGGACGCTTGCACCTGGCTACCGATTGGCAGGACTATGCCGAGCAGATGTGGGATGTGCTCGATGCGACGCCCGGCCTGAGCAACCGCGCTGGTCCGCGCGGCAGCGTGGACCGTCCGCAGTGGCGACCGCAGACCCATTTCGAGACCCGCGGCCAGAAACTCGGCCACGGCGTGTGGGACCTCCTCTACGACCGCGTCCCGTAACGCGTTCCCTAAACGCATGAGTCGCTAACGCCCCGGCATGGATACCGCGCTGACGCTCACCACCGACATGAAGCTCGTGCTCGGGCTGGTGGGCTTCACGATGGTGATGTTCCTGTTCGAGCGCATCCGCGCCGACGTGGTGGCCCTGGTCGTGCTGGTGCTGCTGGGCCTGTCGGGACTGGTCGAACCGGACGAACTGTTCAACGGCTTCTCCGGCAACGCGGTGATCAGCATCATCGCAACCATGATCCTCGGCGCCGGCCTGGACCGCACCGGCGCGCTCAACCGCCTCGCCGGCTGGCTGCTGCGACGCGCGCACGGCGTCGAGCAGCGACTGCTGCTGCTGACCAGCGCCGTCGCTGGCCTCAACTCATCGATCATGCAGAACCCGTCGGTGATGGCGCTTTACATGCCCGTCGCCGCGCGCCTGTCCTCGCGCACCGGCCTGACCCTGCCACGCCTGCTGCTGCCGATCGCCTGCGCGATCGTGATGGGCGGCGCGCTGACCATGGTCGGCAATTCGCCACTGATCCTGCTCAACGACCTGCTGATCGCCGCCAACAGCAACCTGCCCTCGGGCGCGGCCACGATCGAACCGCTGAAGATGTTCGCGCCGCTGCCGATCGGCCTGGCGTTGCTGGGCGCGTCGCTGGCGTACTTCCACTTCTTCGGCGACAAGCGCCTGCGCGACGAGGACGGCAAGGGCGCGACGCCGGCACGCACGCAGAGCTACTTCGCCAAGGCCTACGGCATCGACGGCGATGTCTACGAACTCACCGTCACCGCCGACAGCCCCCTGGTCGGCATGTCGCTGGGCGAAGCCGAGGCACTGCACAACGCGCCGCTGCTGCTGGCCCTCAAGAGCGACAGCGAGTCGCGCCTGGCGCCACCGGCCGACACGCGCATCTGGGTCGGCAGCGTGCTCGGCGCGATGGGCCCGCGCCAGCAGGTCAGCGACTTCGCCCAGAACCACTTCCTGCGCCTGTCCTCGCGCCTGAAGAATTTCGGCGACCTGTTCAACCCCAGTCGCGCCGGCATCTCCGAAGCGGTGGTGCCGGCAACCTCGAAGTTCATCGGCAAGAACGGCCGCGACCTGCAGTTGCGCAAGCAGATGGGCCTGAGCCTGCTGGCGATCAACCGCGACAAGGCGGTGCTGCGCGAGAACGTGCGCGACGTGGCCTTGCGCGCCGGCGACATGCTGGTCTTCCACAGCATCTGGACCGACCTGGCGCAGGCGGCCGAGAGCAAGGACCTGGTGGTGGTCACCGACTACCCCAAGGGCGAGCAGCGCCCGCACAAGTTCAAGATCGCCATGGCGATCTTCGCCATCTCCATGTTGCTGGCGCTGTCCTCGCGCCTGCCGGTGTCGATCGCGCTGATGACCGGCGTGGCCGGCATGCTGATTGCCGGCGTGCTCAACATCGACGAGGCCTACGCCGCGATCAACTGGAAGACGGTGTTCCTGATGGCCTGCCTGATTCCGCTGGGCTGGGCGATGGACTCCAGCGGCGCGGCGGCCTGGGTGGCCGGGCACACGATCGAGCGGTTGCCGACCGGCACGCCGGTGTGGCTGCTGGAAATACTGGTCGGCCTGTTCACCACATTGTTCTCGCTGGTGATCAGCCACGTCGGGGCCACCATCGTCACCGTGCCACTGGCGATCAACCTGGCGCTGGCCGCGGGCGGCAACCCGGTGGCGTTCGCGCTGATCGTGGCGCTGTCGGCGTCGAACAACTTCATGACCGCGTCCAACCCGGTGGTCTCGATGATCACCGGCCCGGCGGGGTACACCGCCAAGGAACTGTGGAAGATCGGCGCACCGTTGTCGCTGATCTATACGGTGGTGATCGTGGCGATGATCAACCTGCTGTACTGAGGTTGCCGTCGAGCCACACCGCGTCATCGCGCACCGACACGTCCACGGCGCGCAGCGACTCGCCCCGGCACGGACCGGCCACGCACTCGCCGCCGCGCAGCTCGAAGCTCGCTCCGTGCGCCGCGCAGACCAGCAGGCCGTCCTTGCTCTTGAGGAACTGACCGGGCGCCCAGTCCAGGCGCCGGCCGGCGTGCGGGCAGATGTTGAGCCACGCACGCACGTGATCGCCGTCACGGTAGAGCACCAGCGACTCGGCATCGCCGTCGATGACCGCCTCGACCTCGGCGAAAGCCCCGTCCGGCAGACGTTCCAGTGGCAGCAGGGGTGACATCGCGGCGGGGGCCTCGTGCTGAATGCTTAACGAAGTTCTCACACCTTCGCCCAACCCTGGCCCGATACTCCGTTGCCCGGCTTGTTGCCGCATTGTGTCACGACGTCGCCGATGTTCGCCCAGACCTTCCGTTTCGACTCCGCCCAGTTCCAGCGTGTGCGCTCCGCTTTCGAGCCGCGCAAGCCGCGTCACCGCCTGCTGCGCTTCGCGCTCGGCGTGGTCGGGCTGGGCCTGCTGCTGGTGCTGGTGATGTTCAGCGTCGTCCTCGGCGCGGCGATGATCGCTGCCGGCGTGGTCTACAAGCTGTGGAAGGGACGCGGCAACGCCGCCGCCCGCGATGCCCGGATCGTCGAGGCCGAGTACCGCGTGGTCGACCCGCGCGTGGTGGAAGGCCAGGTGCTCGAGGCCGACCGCGGCCGCTCCAGGCGCACCGCACCGTAACCGGCTGGCGTGATCGAATGAGCGACGTGATCGCGGCGCTGCCGCAACCCCGTGTTCCGGTGCATGGCGCCGCGGACCGGTTCTTCCCCGTCCACCGTATCTACTGTGTCGGCCGCAACTTCGCCGACCACGCCCGCGAGATGGGCGCCGCCGTGCCCGCCTCCGCGGCCGATCGCGGCAACCCGGTGTTCTTCCTCAAGCCCGCCGACGCCATCGCGCTCGACGCCGACGTGCCCTACCCGCCCGGCACCCGCGACCTGCACCACGAAGTCGAGCTGGTCGTGGCGATCGGCCGCGACGCCCCCGCGGGCGTGCTCGATCCGGCCGATGCCGGCGCCCTGGTCTATGGCTATGCGGTCGGCCTCGACCTGACCCGGCGCGACCTGCAGGGCGCGGCCAAGGCCAAGGGCCTGCCCTGGGATACCGGCAAGGCGTTCGACCATGCCGCGCCGATCAGCGCCATCGTGCCGGCCGCGCAGGTCGGTGAACTCGGCCCGCGCAAGCTCACGCTGCAGATCAACGGCGACACCCGCCAGGCCGGCTCGCTCGCCGACCTGATCTGGACCGTGCCGGAAATCCTGCACGAACTGTCGAAGCTGTACGCGCTGCGCGCTGGCGACCTGGTGTTCATGGGCACGCCCGCCGGCGTCGGTCCGTTGCAACCGGGCGACCGCTTCCACGCCGTGCTCGAAGGCGTCATCGAACACTCCGGCCGCATCGTCGCTGCACAGACCGCAGACGCCGCGCCGGTATAGTCGTTCGCCAGGGCTTGCGCCAGCAAACCCTCAGGCAATCACGGAGACAGTGCAGCCATGGGAATGATCAGCGAGTTCAAGGAATTCATTTCGCGCGGCAACGTCATCGACCTCGCCGTCGGCGTGGTAATCGGCGCGGCGTTCGGCAAGATCGTGACCGCGCTGGTCGACGGCATCGTCATGCCGGCCATAGGCGCCGTCACCAAGGGCGCCAGCGTCACCGACTGGAAGTACATCATCAAACCGGCGCAGCTCGACTCGGCCGGCAAGGAAGTGGCCGCCGAGCTGGCCATCAAGTACGGCCTGGTCATCCAGACCGTGATCGACTTCCTGCTGATCGCGCTGGTGATCTTCCTGGTGCTCAAGGCCTACAACCGCGTGCGCGCCCCGGCGGCGGCGCCGGCCGTGCCCGAAGACGTGCTGCTGCTGCGCGAGATCCGGGATTCGTTGAAGAAGTGAGGGACGATTGGCGGCTTCCGCCAATGCGCGCACAGCAGGCGTGACCATAGGCACCCCCCCTGCGAACCGGCGAGTTGCTACGCTCGCGGTTTCGACTTCGGGGAGTCCTTGCTGATGCGTGCAACGTTGTCCGTGGCCATTGCCACCCTGCTTTCCGCCGCGGTGCTGTCCAGCGGCGACGTCAACGCCGCGCAGCCGACGACGCGCATCCCCGACAAGGCCATCGCCACCGCGGCACAGCTGCGCGAAACCGCGCTGGCCAGCGACCTGGGCTACCGCATCACCGAATCGCTGACCACCGAAGTCGGTCCGCGCATGGCCGGCAGCGAAGCCGATGCGCGCGCGGTCGCCTGGGCGATGGCCAAGTTCAAGGAGCTCGGCTTCGACAAGGTCTGGACCGAGCCGGTGACTTTCCCGAAGTGGGAGCGCCGCAGCGAGCGCGCGAACGTGGTTGGCGCCAACGCGCAGCCCCTGCACCTGACCGCGCTGGGCGGAAGCCCTGCCGGCACGGTCGAGGGCGAAGTCGTGCGCTTCGCCGACCTGGCGGCGCTGGAAGCCGCCGCACCGGGCTCGCTCGCCGGCAAGATCGCCTTCATCGACTACAAGATGGAACGCGCCCGCGACGGCGCCGGCTACGGCCCCGGTTCGCGCGTGCGCAGCAAGGGTCCGTCGGCGGCGATCCGCGCCGGTGCGGCCGCCTACCTGATGCGTTCGGCCGGTACCGATTCGCACCGCAACCCGCACACCGGCATCACCCGCTTCGACGATGGCCTGACGCCGATTCCGTCGGCGGCGCTGTCGGTGCCCGACGCCGACCAGCTGGCACGCCTGCTCGCGCTCGGCGCGGTCAAGGTCAACGTCGCGCTCGATTGCGGCTGGGACGGCCAGTACACCTCGCACAATGTCATCGGCGAGATCCGCGGCAGCAGCAAGCCCAACGAAGTGGTGGTGATCGGCGGGCACCTGGATTCGTGGGACCTGGGCACCGGTGCGATCGACGACGGCGCCGGCGTCGGCCTGACCATGGCAGCCGGCAAGCTCATCGGCAACCTCAAGCATCGCCCGGCGCGCACCATCCGCGTGGTGGCCTTCGCCAATGAGGAGCAGGGCCTGCATGGCGGCAAGGCGTATGCGAACGCGCATGTCGCCGAACTGTCGCGCCACCAGATCGGTGCCGAGAGCGACTTTGGCGCCGGCCGCATCTATGCCTATTCGAGCTCGGCCCCGGACTACGCCAAGCAGGCCGACGAGCAGATCGCGCAGGCGCTGGCGCCGCTCGGCATCGAACACGTGCCCGGCCAGGGTGGCCCGGGTCCGGACATCGGCCCGTTCGCCGAGAAGGGCCTGGCCTGGGGACGCCTGGCGCAGGACGGCAGCGACTACTTCGACCTGCACCACACCCCTGACGACACCTTCGACAAGATCGATCCGAAGGCGCTGGCGCAGAACGTCGCTGCGTATGCGGTGTTCGCCTATCTAGCGGCCTCGGCCGAGGGCGGCTTCGGCAGCGCACCCAAGACCGAGGCGGCTCCCGCGAAGTAATGGCTGATCCAAGCCGACGCCGCCAGGTCGGAATTGCGTAAAGGCGGCGTCGGATTGATGTAGAGGGCGTGCACCGGCTGTCGGATGAATGGCGGAAAGCGCCACTTTGCCGTGCACAGCGCCTGCTTTGGACTCGCTGGGCTAATGACGGCCGGATACCCGACGGAGCAGACTCCGCGGGTCCGAACCCCTGCTGCGGGCGCAGTCAGATCAAGCAACCGGGAGGGTCTCCATGGGAACTCCATCGCTCCACGCCGCTTCGCGCAATGCAGCGGACGCCGCTGCGTATGCTTCCGCCTACCCCTCTCCGCGCGCGCCCGCCGCCCGCGGCAGGCCGCGGGCATCGCGGACCGACACCGTTGCCCGGGTGCTCGAACTGATCGACCTGCAGCACTGGCCGCTGCACCTGTCCGACCTGTGCCGCGCGGCCGGGGTCAGCGAGCGCACGATGCGCACGATCATCAACGAGCAGTTCGATGTCGGGCCCAGCCAGTACCTGCGCCTGCGCAGGCTGCAGATGCTGCACGACGCGCTCGCGCATGCCGATCCGCACGGCGCCACGGTGGCCACGGTCTCGTCGCGCTTCGGCTACGCGCACGGCGGTCGAATGGCTTCGGAATACCTCGAACTCTTCGGCGAGTACCCGAGCCAGACGCTGGGACGGGCGTTCGTCGCACAGGCGTTGGGCGGCATGTAAAACTGCAACGCGCCGACACCATGGAACCGAACCGTGCGCGACCAGTATCCGCAGATCGAGCCCTATCGCTGCTTCCGCCTTGCCGTCGACGAATTGCACGAGCTCCACGTCGAGGAGTGCGGCAATCGCGACGGAATTCCAGTGGTGTTCCTGCACGGCGGGCCCGGCGCGGGCGTGTCGCCGTACCACCGGCGCTTCTTCGATCCGGCCAGGTACCGCATCGTCCTGTTCGACCAGCGCGGCGCGGGCAAGTCGACACCGCATGCGGAACTGCGCGACAACACCACCTGGCACCTGGTGGCCGACATCGAGAAGATCCGCGAGCACCTGGGGATCGAGCGCTGGGCGGTGTTCGGCGGTTCGTGGGGTTCGACGCTGGCGCTGGCCTACGCGCAGTCGCACCCGGACCGCGTGACCGGGCTGGTGCTGCGCGGCATCTTCCTGGGTCGCTCCTACGAGCTGCGCTGGTTCAACGAGCTCGATGGCGGCGCATCGCAGATTTTCCCGGAGCGCTGGTCGCACTACCTGGCGCACATCCCCGAGTCAGAGCGTGGCGACATGATCGAGGCGTACTGGCGTCGGCTCGACAGCGACGACGAGGCGACGCGACTGGCCGCCGCGCACGCATGGGGCCATTGGGAAGGCGGCAGCACCACGCTCGTGCACGATCCGGACGAACCGGGGAATTTCGCCGACCCGCAGGTGGCGCTGGCGGTGGCGCGCGCGGAAGCGCACTACTTCCGCCACGCGATGTTTCTCGAGCACGACCAGCTGTTGCGCGACATCGACCGCATCCGCCACATTCCGGCGACGATCGTGCACGGACGCTACGACATCATCTGCCCGGTGCGCGCCGCCTGCGATCTGGCCGCGGCCTGGCCACAGGCGCAGCTGCGGATCGTGCTGGCCGGCCACAGCGCGGCCGACCCGGCGATCGTCGATGCGCTGGTGACGGCCACCGACGCCATGGCATCGGGCGAGGCCGCCACTTCGGTCACGGCACGGTGATGATCACCTTGCCGCGGGCGCGACTGGATTCGAGATAGCGGATCGCATCGGGCAGCTCTTCCAGCGGGTAGGTGCGGTCGATCACCGGCGTGACCTTGCCGTCGGCCATCAACCGGGCCAGTTCGTTGAGGTCCTTCTGGTTGAGCTCGGCCAGCACCATGCCCATGTGCTGCGACACGAACCACGAGGTCACCGCCGCGCCAATGGGCTTGATCATCGGCCCGATCCAGCGGCCGTTGTCGGGGCCCCCGCCACCGATCAGCACATACCTGCCGCCGGGCTTGAGCACGCGCCGGTTCTCGGCCAGCGAACGGTTGCCGACGTTGTCGAGAATGACGTCGTACTTCTGCGTGCCCTGGGTGTAGTCGGTGGTCTTGTAGTCGATGACCGTATCGGCGCCGAGCGAGCGCACCAGCTCGACGTTGCGCGTGCTGCACACGCCGGTCACGTTGGCGCCGAAGGTCTTGGCGATCTGCACCGCATAGGTGCCGACGCCACCGGAGGCGCCATTGATCAGCACCGTCTGGCCGGCCCGCAGCTTGCCGCCATCGCGAAGCCCTTGCAGCGCGGTCACGGCGGCGACGCCGACGCCGGCGGCCTGCTCGAAACTGAGATTGGCAGGCTTGGCGACGATGGCGCGATCCTGCTTGACCGTGACGTACTGGGCAAACGCGCCGGTGCGACCGCCGAGCACTTCGTCGCCGGGTTTGAAACGCGTCACGCCCTTGCCGACCGCTTCGACCGTGCCGGCAAAGTCGACGCCCAGGCGGATCTCTTTCGGTCGGCGCAAGCCGGTGCCCATGCGCATCAGGTAAGGCGTGCCGCGCAGGTAGTGCCAGTCCAGTGGATTGGCCGCGGCGGCGCGCACGCGCACCAGCACCTCGTCGTTGGCCGGCACCGGTTTTTCGATGTCGCCGTAATGCAGCGCATCGGCGGTGCCGTAGTCGCAGTAGGTGACGGCTTTCATCGGCTGCGTCAACGCCACCGCCGGGCCGCTGCACACGTTGTCCGAGCGCCACCAGGCCACCGCGAAGGCCAGCATCGCGAGCACCACCACGACGGCACCGAATCCTGCCACGCGCTTGAGTCTCATGTTGTCCCCTCCGCATCGGGTGCTGCCGCGAGCCGGCGCACTCCGGCGCCAGCGGACGATTGCACTGAAAAAGTTAATTCGGCGTGACCGGCCGCAGCGTCGAGGCCCACGGCCTCCGCTATCCTGCGGCAACTTCCCGAGCGACCCCGCCGGACCCATGCCTGCCAAGCCAGCCCATCTTCCCCTTCGCCAGCACGCATTGACCCTGCTGTTGGTCCTTGTGTCGTTCGTCGCCGCTGCCGGCGAAGGCAGCACGACGACCTACTATCCGCCGCGTGGCGACTGGGAGCGGGTGACGCCTGCGCAGGCCGGCTTCGATCCGCAGCGACTGCAGCAGGCCATTGCCTTCGCCCAGGCACACGAGGCGCCGGAGCCACGCGACCAGGCGCAATCGCTGGCGCAGAGTTTCGGCAGCAAGGAGCCGGCCTTTGGCGGGCTGCTCGGGCCCACGTCCGAGCGCGCCGCAATCAACGGGGTGATTGTCAGTGGCGGCCGCGTGATCGCCGAGTTCGGCGACACCCACAGCCTCGACATGAGCCACAGCGTCACCAAGACCTTCCTCGGCACGGTGGTCGGACTGGCCTGGCAGGACGGGCGGATCGGCGACACCAACGACCGCGTGGCCGGCTACATGCCGCGCGATGTCGACCTGTTCGCATCCGAACACAATGCGCCGATCACCTGGGAGCACCTGCTGCGCCAGACCAGCGACTGGGAAGGCACGCTGTGGGGCAAGCCCGACTGGGCCGACCGGCCATCCGGGCCGCCGGAGCAGTGGCCGCAGCGCGCGCGCCACGTGCCCGGCAGCCACTACATGTACAACGACGTGCGCGTGAACGTGCTGGCGCTGGCGGCGCTGCAGGTGTGGCGCCAGCCGCTGCCGCAGGTGCTGCGCGAGCGGATCATGGATCCGATCGGCGCGAGCAGCCGCTGGCGCTGGCACGGCTACCGCAATTCCTGGATCGAACTGGACGGCGAGAAGCTGCAGTCGGTGTCCGGCGGCGGGCACTGGGGCGGCGGCATGTTCATCGACAGCTGGGATCTGGCCCGCTTCGGCTATCTGTTCCTGCGCGACGGCCGCTGGCAGGACCGCCAGCTGGTCTCGCCCGAGTGGATCGCAAAGGCGCGCACGCCGGGCAGCGACAACGACCAGTACGGCTACTGCAACTGGTTCCTCAACACCGGCCGCAAGGCGCTGCCGTCGGCGCCGGCCAGCAGCGTCACCTTCCGCGGCAACGGCCAGAACGTCGTCTACATCGATCGCGACAGCGACCTGCTGATCGTCGTGCGCTGGATCGACCGCGGCGACGCGCTCGACCAGTTCATCGGCAAGGTGCTTGCGGCGCGCCGGAGCGCACCGCAGGCACGTTGACGGCCACGCTTACCGCGTGGCTTCGCCGGTCGCCAGCGGCCGCACGTACTGCAGCAGGCTGGTGAGGGTCTTGCCCGGTTCTTCCCACGGGATCATGTGCGCCGAGCGCTCGAACCAGACGCCCTGCTTGTAGGGCGCCTTGACCTGGCGCAGCCACGCTTCGGTCGGTTGCGACGGCGTGGTGTAGTCGTGGCGGCCCATGAACATCACCACCGGAATCGGGAACTCGTGCACGCCCTTGAAGTCGACGTCGACGAACTCCGGCAGGATCCGGCCGAGAGTGAAGACATTGCCATCATCGATCGCGCAGCGGTCGAGGTCGCTGTAGTCCGGTGACAGTCGCGGACCGCGATAGAAGTACATCGAATCGTCGCGATACGCGGTGAGGCCGCCGTAGAACTGCGGCCACTTGCGCGCGATGATGATCCGCTCGCGGGTGATCGGCTGGTTGCCGGGATACGGCGCGATCGATGCCAGCTCGCGCAGCGCCTCTTCGTTCTTGTGCGCCCGGGCCTGCTGGACGCCGTAGTCGTAGCTGATGCGCTCGTTGTCGCGAACGTTGATGGCCTGGCCGATGCCGACGTAGGCATGGAACAGGTCCGGACGTTTGAGCGCGGCGTTCATGCCGACGATCGTGCCCCAGCTGTGGCCGACCAGGATCAGCTTCTTCTTGTGATAACGCTGGCGCAGGTACTCGGCGACCTCGATGGCGTCGTCGACGTAACGCTGGATATGGATGGTGTCGCTGATCGACTCCGGCGGCGTGGTCTCGTTGAAGGTCTTGCCGGCGCCGCGCTGGTCCCAGTTGACCACCGTGAAGTATTCCTCCATCGGCCGCTGGAACTGCCAGGCGGTCGGCGTGATCGGCGAGGCCGGGCCGCCGTGCACGAACAGGATCATCGGGTTGTCGCGGTCCTGGCCGCGCACATCGAGCCACTGCTCGATGCCGCCGATGCGGGTCTTGTAGGACTCCTGCACGCCGTTGGGGGCGACGATCTTCTGCATGTCGGCGATGATCTCGCGCGACGGCTGGTACGACGAACGGTCCGGGCATTCCCCGGCGTGGAGGGACAGGGACGAGGCCAGCAGGGCCATCAACGCAATCGATCGCTTGAGCATGAACTCTCCTTGGAAAGACCGGCAGACGCCGCCGGCCTTGAGCCAATGGATACGTTCGACGGCGCGATGGTTGCAATTCAGCGGCGTGCGCGCCAGCTCGCCAGCAGCACGGCCGCCGCGGAGGCGACGTTGAGGCTTTCCACCGCGCCCGTGCCGGGGATCGACAGGCGCAGGTCGCAGGCCGCGGCCAGTTCCCGATCCATGCCCTCGCCTTCGGCGCCGAGCACGTAGATCACGCGCTGCGGCAGCGGCGCGGTGAACAGGTCGCTGCCACCGTGCACCACGGTCGCGGCGAGGGTGAAGCCGACACTGCGCAGCTGCGCGATGGCGTTGTCGGTGCGGCCCAGGCGGACCATCGGCACGATCTCGGCGCCGCCTTCGGCGACGCGCGCGGCCGCCCCGGAGAGCGTCAACGTCGAGTGCTTCGGCAGCAGGATCGCGCTGACGCCGAAGTGCGCGGCCGAGCGCAGGATCGCGCCGAAGTTGTGCGGGTTGCCGACGCCATCGAGCCAGATCGCGCATTGCGGTCCGGCCGGAAGTTCGCGCAGCCAGTTCGACAGCGCCATCGGCTCCTCGCGCAGGACATCGGCGACGACGCCTTCGTGATGCGCACTGGCGGCGAGCTTGTGCAGGTCTTCCTCATCGACCACGCGGTAGCCGACTCGGTTGGCGACACACCACTTCAACATCGGCTGCAGGGCCGGAATGCGCGCTTCGGCCAGATAGACCTTGCGGATCGCCTGCGGACGCCGGGCGAACACCGCGCGCACGGCATTGAGTCCGTACAGGCGCAGCTCGGCGCTGCGACGCTCGCGCGCCGACGGGCCCAGGTCGTGGTCGGCTTCGTGCGCGGCCTCGGCCGGACGCGGCGCGTGCGACCCGTAAGGCGCGCGCGGTGCACGCGGCGGACGATCGGAGGGCGTCTGGCTGCGCTCACGCGGCGGACGCCCCCAGGGCTGACCGGTCGGAGGTTGGCGCGGGCCGCGCGGCGGCTTGCCGGGGGGATCATGTCGCATCTGTCGTGTTCCTTCTCATCTTGGCGGCTGCACCTTCGCGAACACGCGCAGGTCATGCACCTCGCCGGACTTCACTACGGCGCAACGTTGCGCGCCCTCTTCTTCAAATCCGTTCTTCTGCAGCACCCTTGCCGACGCGGGGTTGCTGTCGAGCACGGTTGCCTGCAGGCGGTACAGCCAGTGGCTCTGGATCAGCCACGGCACATACAGCGCCACCACTTTCGTCATCAGTCCACGGCCCCAACGGGCATGGCCCAGCCAGTACCCCATCTCCGCCGAATGCCGCCGGTCGCCCTGCCCGGGGCGCGCACCGATGCCGCCGCAGGCGTCGCCTTCGATTTCGATCGCGAACACCGGGTCGGTCAGGTCGACGACCTGGCCGGCGAGGAACCGCTCGCCGTCCACGCGCGTGTATGGATGCGGGAAACGGTCGCTGAGGCCACGCACGACGCGCTCGTCGTTTGCGTGCGCCAGCAAGTCATCGAGGTCATCCGGGCGCCATGGCCGCAACACGAAGCCGTCGCCGGCCAGGCGCACGTCTTGGAGGTCGTGCTGGCGGAGCAGGTTGGGCATGAGGCAAGGGTAACCGATCGCTGCGGCGTCCCCTCTCCCTGGCCGCTTTGCGGCCGGTCAGGCGTGCCCGCCGACCGAAGGCGTCTGTGCCTCCAGCTTCTCCAGCTCCTGCGACACCGCTTCGGGCGACTTCGTGTACCTGGCCAGCAGCACGTAGAACGCCGGCACCACGAACAGCGACAGCAGCGTCGAGAACGACACGCCGAAGATCACCACGATACCGATCGTCGCGCGGCTGGCCGAACCCGGACCGCCCGCCACCACCAGCGGCACCGCACCCACCACGGTCGCGATGGACGTCATCAGGATCGGGCGCAGGCGCACTGCCGAGGCCTCGACGATCGCCTGGTGGATGCTGCGACCTTCATCGCGCAACTGGTTGGCGAACTCGACGATCAGGATGCCGTTCTTCGCCGCCAGGCCCACCAGCATCACGATGCCGATCTGGCTGAACAGATTGAGCGTGCCGCCCGTCAACGCCAGGCCGATCAATGCACCGAGCACGCCCAGCGGCACCGTCAGCATGATCACGAACGGATGGATGAAGCTCTCGAACTGCGCCGCCAGCACCAGGTAGACGATCAGCAGCGCCAGGGTGAAGGTCAGCAGCACTGCGCCGCCGGCCTTGAGGTACTCGCGCGACTCGCCCTTCCAGTCGATCTGGGCGTGGTCGGGCAGTTCTTCCTGCACCGTCTTTTCCAGCCACTGCATGGCTTCGCCCATGCGGTAGCCCGGCGTCAGGCCGGCACTGATGGTGATCGCGCGCAGGCGGTTGAAGCGGTTGAGGCTGCCCGGCTCGGCCAGCTCGCGCAGCGTCACCAGGTTAGACAGCGGGATCAGCGCGCCATCGCGTGCCCGCACCTGGATCGCTTCCAGGTCGGCCGGCGACGCGCGCAGCTCGCGGTCGGACTGGACGATGACGTCGTACTCCTCGCCGTTCTGCACGAAGGTGGTGACGCGACGGCTGCCCATCATCGTCTCCAGGGCATGGCCGATGTCGGTCACCGGCACGCCGAGGTCGGCGGCGCGCTGGCGGTCGATCTCCACGCGCATCTGCGGGCGCGTTTCCTTGTAGTCCGAGTCGGTGGAGAAGAAGCCCGGGTTCTGTTCCATCTTCGCCAGCAGCTTGTCGCGCCACTGGGCCAGCTCGGCGTATTCGGGGCCGCCGAGCACGATGTTGATCGGCTGGCCACGACCGCGCACCAGGCCGCCACTGACCTGCGGCATCGCGCGCACGCCCGGCAGGCTGCCAAGCTCGCCCTGCAGCTGCTTGGCGACGTCGGCGGTGCTGATGTCGCGCTCCTTCCAGTCCTTCAGGAACACGGCGATGCGGCCGGTGTGCATCTCCTCACTCGCGCCAAAGCCGCCGGGCACGCGCGGGTTGTAGCGCTGGATCACGCCGTTCTTGCCGGTATGCGCGGCGACGATCTTCTCGACCTGCTGCACCTGGCCGACGGTGTAGTCGAAACCGGCGCCTTCCGGGCCAAGGATGCTGATCTGGAACGAGCCGCGGTCTTCCGGCGGCGCCAGCTCCGAGGGCACCACCTTGAACAGCACCAGGCTGAGGACGATCGCCACCACCATCACGCCACCGAACACCCACGGGTGGTCGACACTGTGGTCGAGGAAGCGGCGATAGCGCTTGCCGATGCCGTCCAGGCGCGCATTGACCCAGCGGTTGACCGGGTTGGATTTCTCCTCGCTGTGCGCGCGCACCAGCTTGGACGACATCATCGGCGTCAGCGTCAGCGCGACGAACGCCGACAGCGCCACCGCGCCGGCCAGCGCCACCGACAGTTCGCGGAACAGGCGGCCGGTGTTGCCTTCCATGAAGCCGACCGGCAGGAACACCGCCACCAGCACCGCGGTGGTCGCGATCACCGCGAAGGCGACCTGCTTGGTGCCGCGCTTGGCCGCGACCAGGCGCGGTTCGCCCAGGTCGATGCGGCGCTGGATGTTCTCCAGCACCACGATCGCATCGTCGACCACCAGGCCGATGCACAGCACCAGCGCCAGCAGGGTCAGCAGGTTGATCGAGAAGCCGAACAGATACAGCGGTATGAACGCGGCGATCAGGCACACCGGCACCGTCACGGCCGGAATCAGCGCCGCGCGGATGCTGCCCAGGAACAGCCAGATCACCAGCAGCACCAGGATGATGGCTTCCACCAGGGTGTGGTAGACGCGCTCGACCGCCGATTCGATGAACACCGTGGTGTCGAAGGCGACGAAGATGCTGGTGCCCTGCGGCAGCGTCTTCTGCACCTGCTCGGCCTCGGCGCGGACGGCGCGGGCGACATCGAGGCTGTTGGCGGTGGAGGTCTTGACGATGCCAAGGCCGATGTTGGGTTCGCCGTTGCTGCGGTAGTAGGCGCGGCGCTCGGCCGAGGCCAGTTCGATCCTGGCCACGTCGCCCAGTCGCACGACGTAGCCGTCGGCGCCCTTGGCCAGCGGGATCTGGGCGAAGTCCTCGGGCTTCTGGTAGCTGCGCGCCACGCGCAGGGTGAAGTCGCGGGAATTGGACTCGATGCGGCCGGCCGGCAGCTCGACGTTCTCGGCCTGCAGCGCGTTCTCGACATCGTTGACGGTGATGCCGCGCGCGGCGAGCGCGTCGCGATCGATCCACACGCGCATCGCGTAGCGCTGCTGGCCGCCGATGCGGACCTGGGCGACGCCGTCGACCGATGACAGCCGGTCGACCACGTAGCGCTCGGCGTAGTCGGACAGCTGCAGCGTGTCCATCTTCGTCGAGCTCATGTTGAGCCAGAGGATCGGATCGGCGTCGGCCTCGACCTTCTCGATCTGCGGCGGGTCGGCTTCGTCGGGCATGCGGTTGCTGACGCGGCTGACGGCATCGCGCACGTCGTTTGCGGCCGCCTCGATTTCGCGCGACAGGGTGAACTCGATGCTGATGGAAGCGCGGCCGTTGATGCTGCGCGACTCGATGGTCTCGATGCCCTCGATGCCGGCCAGCGCGTCCTCGAGGATCTGGGTGATGCGGGTTTCCACCACCGCCGCCGAGGCGCCGGGGTAGTTGACGTCGACCGACACGATCGGCGGGTCGATCGCCGGCAGTTCGCGCAATGTCAGGCGCGAGAACGCCATCACGCCGAGCACGATGAGCAGCAGGCTCATCACCGTGGCGAACACGGGACGGCGGATGGACAGATCGGACAGGTTCATGGCTCAGCCCCGGCTGGCAGGCGTGACCAGCTCGGCCGTCTGCCCGGATTTTCTGTCTGCTCCGGTGTCGGTGCTGATGTCGGAGATCTTGCTGCCGATGCGCAACTTGCCGGTGCCGTCGACGACGATGCGGTCGCCGACCTTCAGCCCCTGCACGACCTCGGCCTTGCCGTCGCGGCGGCTGCCGACCTTGACGTCGGCGCGTTCGACCGACGCGTCGGCCTTGACCCGGTAGACGAAGCTGTCGGTGCCGACCTGCACGATCGAGATCTCCGGCACCAGCAGTGCCTGCCGCTCCGGCCGCACGAGCGTCATCTGCAGCAGCATGCCCGGACGCAGTTCGCGGCCGTCGTTGGCGAAGTCGGCGCGGACAGTGACGGCGCGGGTGGCCTCGTCGACGCGCGCATCGACCGTGCTCACCACGCCTTCGAAATGACGGCCCGGGTAGGCGGTGCTGGTGCCGCTGACGTTCTGGCCGACGGCGAGGCTGGCCAGCAAGGCCTCCTGCACCGGGAAGTCGACGTAGACGCGCGCGGTGTCGTCGAGCGTGGCGATCGGCGTGCCGGGGGTGACCAGCGCGCCCGGGCTGACTTGGCGGATGCCGAGCACGCCGCTGAACGGGGCGCGGATCACGCGGTCGCCGATGTCGGCGCGCATCTGCGCGACGCGGGCGCGGGCGACGTCGCGGGCGGCGCGCTGGGTGTCTAGGGTCGAGCGTGCGATGAGCTGCTGTGTGTCCAGTTCGGTCTGGCGCTTGTACAGCTGCTCGGATTCATTGGCCGCGGCTTCGGCCTGGGCCAGGGCGGCCTGTTGCTGGCGCCCGGTCAGGGTGATCAGCGGCGCGCCGGCGGCCACGCTGTCGCCGCTGTTGAAGTGCACCTGTTCGACGGTCTCGCTGACCTTGGCCGTGACGGTGATCGACTCGCGCGCCTTGACGTTGCCGAGGGCCATCACGGTGTCGCTCCACGGCTGCATGCTCACCTGCTGGGTGGTGACCGGGATCGGCCGATCGCCGCCGCCGTCGTGCTGCTTGGCGTCATTGCTGCCGCACGCGGCCAGCGCGAAGGCGAAAACCAGCAGACAGCTGGCCTGGAAACCCGGGGTAAGTCGCATGCGGCTCTCTGAACATGGGGCACCGGTGTGCCCAAACCATTGGATTCTAGCGGTCCAGGGTTAACGTCTGCGTAGGCCATTGGTTGACAACACACTGGGCACAGCCCTGGCCGCGCTTCGTGGCCGCGCCAGGCGGTCTGCAACGGCCAGCGCGACTGTGGCACTCTGCGCCGGCGATCACACATCGGCGACCCAGGGCTCCCATGGCTGCCTGGGCTCCCGGCCCCGTCCAGCGGCGGCCCGCACGACTTCCCACCCCTGCCAGGAGTCGAAAATGATCCACGACAGCATCCTCGACACAATCGGCCACACCCCGGTCGTGCGCCTGCACCGCCTGGCTCCGGACCACGTGACCGTCTACGCGAAGGTCGAAGCGTTCAACCCCGGCGGCTCGGTCAAGGACCGCCTCGCCCTGGCGATCATCCTCGATGCCGAAGCGCGCGGCCTGCTCAAGCCGGGCGACACCGTGGTCGAAGCCACGTCCGGCAACACCGGCGTGGCACTGGCGATGGTCTGCGCGGCCCGCGGCTACAAGTTCGTCGCGACCATGTCGGAAACCTTCTCGATGGAACGGCGCAAGCTGATGCGCGCCTTCGGCGCCAAGGTCATCCTGACCCCGGCGGCCGAACGCGGCAGCGGCATGGTCCGTCGCGCCGAAGAGCTGGCCAGGCAGCACGGCTGGTTCCTCGCCCGCCAGTTCCAGAACCCGGCAAACCCGGCCTACCACCGCCAGACCACCGCGGCCGAGATCCTGCGCGACTTCGCCGGGCGCCGGCTCGATCATTTCGTCACCGGCTGGGGCACCGGCGGCACCCTCACCGGGGTCGGCGAAGTGCTCAAGGTCGCCCGCCCGGAAGTGCGCGTGACCGCCTGCGAGCCGGCGGGTGCGGCGCTGCTCTCGGGCAAGGAATGGCAGCCGCACAAGATCCAGGGCTGGACGCCGGACTTCGTTCCCGAGGTGCTCAACCGCGATGTGGCCGATGCGATCCTGCCCATCGACGACGTGCTCGCGCGCGATACCGCACGACGCCTGGCCAGCGAGGAAGGCATCTTCGTCGGCATCTCCGCCGGCGCCACCGTGGCGGCGGCGCTGGAAGTGGCGCGCAATGCCGACAAGGGCGCGGTGATCCTGGCGATGCTGCCCGACACCGGCGAGCGTTACCTCAGCACGTTCCTGTTCGAAGGCGTGAACGAGGGCTCCGACGACGAGTGGCTGGCGGCGTTGTAGGCCGCCGCTGCGCTCAAGGCCCCGTCATCCCCGCGAAGGCGGGGACCCAGCGACTTGAGGCGCATGCACGTCACTGGGTTCCCGCCTTCGCGGGAATGACCGCAATGGAAGTGTTCAGCCATGACCATGCACGTGTTCGAAGGCGACATCACGATCCTGGCGGTCGACGCCATCGTCAACGCCGCCAATGAAGCGCTGCTGGGAGGCGGCGGTGTCGACGGCGCGATCCATCGTGCTGCCGGCCCGGGCCTGCTCGAGGAGTGCCGGGCGCTGCCGCAGGTCCGGCCCGGCGTGCGCTGCCCGACCGGCGAGGCGCGCATCACCGCTGGCCATCGCCTTCCCGCGCGCCACGTGATCCACACCGTCGGCCCGGTCTGGCACGGCGGCAACGCCGGCGAGCCGGCATTGCTCGCCGCCTGCTATCGCAACAGCCTGGAGCTGGCGATGCAGCACGGCGCCGAGTCGATCACGTTCCCCGCGATCAGTTGCGGCGTGTACGGCTATCCGCCGGAACTGGCGGTGCCGCTGGCGGTGTCGGCGGTGGATCAGTGGCAGGCCGCGCACAAGCAACCGATCGCGGTCACGTTCGCCTGCTTCGGCAACGAGATGGCGCAGCGCTATCGCGCGATGCTGGACTCGATCTGACGCTCAGCCCTGCGGGATGCCGGCCATGTCCGGCAGGTGATGCGCCACACCCTTGTGGCAATCGATGCAGGTCTTCTCGCCCGTGCCGAGCCAGCGCTTGTGGATCTGCGATGCGCGCGATCCCTGCCGGGTCAGGTCCATCGAGTCGTAGTCGTGGCAATTGCGGCACTCCAGCGAGTCGTTGGCCTTCAGGCGCGCCCATTCGTGCATCGCCAGCTCGAGGCGGTGATCGAGGAATTTCTCGCGCGTATCTATCGTGCCGAACACCTTTCCCCACACCTCCTTCGACGCCTGCATCTTGCGCGCGATCTTGTCGGTCCATTGATGCGGCACGTGGCAGTCCGGGCAGGTTGCGCGCACGCCGGAACGGTTGCTGTAGTGGATGGTCGTCTTCAGCTCCTGGAACACGTTGTCGTGCATCTCGTGGCAGCCGGTGCAGAACTTCTCGGTGTTGGTCGCTTCCAGGGCGGTGTTGAAGCCGCCCCAGAACATGATCCCGGCGACGAATCCCGCCGCCACCAGGAAGCCCAGGCTGTAGTGCACGCTGGGTGAGCGCAGCGTGCGCCAGTAGGGCCTGAGCGCTTCCAGCCAGCGCCGCAGCATCACTTGCTCTCCCGGGCGGAGGTGGCGCCGGCCTGGCCGGATTCGGCGGCCGCCAGCACCTTGTCGATGTCCTGGAAGGTGTTGCCCACCAGCTCCGGCGCGTCGGTCTGGACGACGTGGCACTGGTTGCAGAAGTAGCGCCGCGACGAGATCGACGCCAGGAACTGGTCGTCGCGGTCCATGTAGTGGGTCACGCTGACCGGCGGCGCCTGGAACTTCTCGGCGTTGGCACGGGCATGGCAGAGCATGCAGCGATTGCTGTTCTTGTCGATCTGGTAACCGTCGATGGCGTGCGGGATTGTCGGCGGCTGCATCGGGTAGGCACGCTCGCGCTTTCGGTCGACATTCTCCACCCGCGCCATCGGCACCGGCACCGCCTCCTGGTCGACGGGCACGCCGCGACGCAATGCGTCCAGCTGGCGCGAACCGGTACGGCCCATTACCGATCCGGCCGACTCGGCCGGCTGCGCCGGCGCTGCCGCCACCTGCGCTTCGCCGGCGCGGTCATGCCGGGCGACCATCCGCCCGAACAGCCAGCCGGCGAAGAATATGATCGCCATCACCGCGACAGTCATTCCGGCAGCGATCAACAAAGGCTTGTTGCGCATGGCCATTCCCTCCTAGGCGCCCAGGACCTTGACCGCGCACTTCTTGAAGTCGGTCTGCTTGGAGATCGGATCGGTGGCGTCGAGCGTGACCTTGTTGATCAGTTGCCCGGCATCGAACCACGGCACGAACACCACCCCGGGCGGCATCCGGTTGCGGCCACGCGTCTCCACGCGGGTACGCATCTCGCCGCGCCGCGACACCACGCGGACGTCGTCGCCGCGCTTGAGCCCGCGCGCCTTGGCGTCGTCGGGGTTCATGAAGATCACCGCGCTGGGGAAACTGCGATACAGCTCCGGCACGCGCATCGTCATCGAACCCGAATGCCAGTGCTCGAGCACGCGCCCGGTGACCAGCCACATGTCGTATTCCTTGTCCGGCGACTCGGCCGGCGGCTCGTACGGCAACGCCCAGATCACCGCGCGCCCGTCGGGATTGCCGTAGAACTGGTAGCCGGTGCCGGCCTTGACGTAGGGGTCCGCGCCTTCGCGGTAGCGCCAGCGCGTCTCCTTGCCATCGACCACCGGCCAGCGCAGCCCGCGCGTGCGGTGATAGTCGTCGAACGGCGCCAGGTCGTGGCCATGGCCGCGGCCGAACGTGGCGTACTCCTCGAACAGGCCCTTCTGCACGTAGAAGCCAAAGTGAGTGGACTCGTCGTTGGCGTAGCCCTTCTCGATGTCGGCCAGCGGGAACTTGTCGACGTTGCCGTTGCGGAACAGCACGTCGTACAGCGTCTTGCCCTTGAACCCGGGATTGGCGGCCAGCAGATCGGCCGGCCAGCACTCGTCGGTGGTGAAGCGCTTGGAGAATTCCATCAGCTGCCACAGGTCCGATCGCGCCTGCGCCGGCGCATTCACCAACTGGTGCCAGAACTGGGTGCGACGCTCGGCGTTGCCATAGGCGCCCTCCTTCTCCACCCACATCGCCGCCGGCAGCACGAGGTCGGCGGCCTGCGCGGTCACGGTGGGATAGGCGTCGGACACGACGATGAAGTTTTCCGGGTTGCGGTAGCCCGGCCAGCCTTCCTCGCGCAGGTTGGCCGCCGCCTGCATGTTGTTGTTGACCTGGACCCAGTAGGCGTTGAGCTTGCCGTCCTTGAGCGCACGGTTCTGCTCGACGGCGTGGTAGCCCGGCTTGGCCTTGATGATGCCGTGCGGGATCTTCCAGATCTCCTCGGCGTGCTTGCGGTGCTCGGGATTGGTCACCACCATGTCGGCCGGCAAGCGATGGCTGAACGTGCCGACCTCGCGCGCTGTTCCGCAGGCCGAAGGCTGACCGGTCAGCGAGAACGGGCTGTTGCCGGGCGTGGCGATCTTGCCGGTCAGCAGGTGCAGGTTGTAGACCATGTTGTTGGCCCACACGCCGCGCGTGTGCTGGTTGAAGCCCATGGTCCAGAACGAGGTGACCTTGATCTTCGGGTCGGCGTACAGCTCGGCCAGCTTCTGCAGCCAGCCGGCCTCCACGCCGGTCATCTCGACCGTCTTCTCCAGCGTGTACGGGGCCACGAACGCGGCGAACTGGTCGAAGTCGATCACCTTGCCGCCGCCGGCATCCTTGGCGTTCTTCGCCTTCATCTCCAGCGGGTGTTCCGGGCGCAGCCCATAGCCGATGTCGTCGTTGCCCTGCTTGAAGCTGGTGTGCTTGTCGACGAAGTCCTTGTTGACCTTGCCGCTCTTGATGATGTGGTTGGCGATGTAGTTGAGGATGACCAGGTCGGTCTGCGGCTTGAACACGATCGGGATGTCGGCCAGCTCGAAGCTGCGGTGCTCGAAGGTGGACAGCACGGCGACCTTGACGTTGGGATTGGTCAGGCGGCGATCTGTCACCCGCGTCCACAGGATCGGGTGCATCTCGGCCATGTTCGAACCCCACAGCACGAATGCGTCGGCCGCCTCGAAGTCGTCGTAGCAGCCCATCGGTTCGTCCATGCCGAAGGTGCGCATGAAGCCCATCACCGCCGAGGCCATGCAATGGCGCGCGTTTGGATCGATGTGATTGCTGCGGAAACCGGCCTTCATCAGCTTGTTGGCGGCATAGCCCTCGAAGATCGTCCACTGGCCGGAACCGAACATGCCGATCGCGTCGCCGCCCTTGGCCTTGAGCACGCGCTTGAACTGCGCGGCCATGACGTCGAAGGCCTCGTCCCATTCGACTTCGACGAAGTCGCCTTCCTTCGCGTAGACGCCGTCCTTCTTGCGCAGCAGCGGCTTGGTCAGGCGATCGCTGCCGTACATGATCTTCGACAGGAAATAGCCCTTGATGCAGTTGATGCCGCGGTTGACCTCGGCATGGACATCGCCGTGGGTGGCGACCACGCGACCGTCCTTGACGGCGACGTTGACGCCACAGCCGGTGCCGCAGAAGCGGCATGGCGCCTTGTCCCACTTCAGCGCGGTCAGGTCGCCTTCGGTGACGATGTTGGCCGCGCCGCCGGGCAACGACATGCCGGCGGCGGCCGCGGCGGTGGTGACTGCGCTGTTGCGGATGAACTCGCGGCGGGTGGTCATGGCGCGGCTCCGGTGACTGGTTGCGTGGGCATGGGCATATCGAGCGCCTCGCCCGGTTCGGCGTGGTGATAGACCAGCAGGACATTGAGCACGCCCGGCACGGCGCGCAGCGCCTCGATTCGATCGAGCAGGCCGTACTGGTCGGCGCATTCGCACAGCACGATGCTGCGCGTGCCCTCGCTGCGCGCCAGCTCCATGTCGTCGCTGGCGGCGATCCAGGTGGCCAGCGCCGACGCGGCTTCGCCGCGATGCTGAACAACGAAACTGGCGATATGCACGTCGTTGGCGGCGCTGTCGCTGCTCATGCCTGCTCCAGATGGGTGATGGCCATCGCCTCGACCGGGCATACACCCACGCACGCCCCGCAGCCATTGCAGCGCGCGGCGTCGACGACGGGCGTCGGCACGGAAGTCGACAGCGGGAACGCGATCGCCCGCTCCGGGCAGGCATCGCGACAACTCGAACAGACCACGCCATGCCGCGGCAGGCAGGCATCGCCGGCCACCGCGAGCGTGTGCCATGGCATGGCGGCGACGTCGCGGTCGAGCGCATTCGGCGCACACGCATCGACACAGTCGCCGCAGAACGTGCACTCGCCCAGGCGCGGATCGAACACCGCGTAACCCCCTGCGCCGCGCACCAGCACCTGCTCGGGGCAGCGCTCGACGCAGGCGCCGCAACCGGTGCAGGCATCAACGAATTCGGATTCGGCCAGGGCCCATGGCGGCCGCAACGGCGTGCGTGCGGCCTGCCGCCCAAGCAACAGCGCGCGACGCGAACGATCGGGAACGGCGGACACGTCAGTGACCGCTCGGCGGACCGGCGAACATCTGCCAGATCCAGACCACGAAACCGTAGCCACCGACGAACATCACCGTCAGCAGCGGGAATACGACCGCAGTGAGCAGCAGGAACGCGATCCGCTCGCGGCGCCTGATGACCGTGTCGTCTGGCTGGCCCATTGGCTGGCTCCGTCCGAAGATCCATTCCGTCCGCAGGGAGGATGACGCCCCACCCCAACCGCTACCTTGATCCAGCTCAAACCAGACCGCACGACACCAGCTCAAGGCCGGCGTCAGTGGTACGCCACGGGGTGTTAACGCGTCGTGTTAACGAAGCGTTGCGCGCAATGTCGGCTTTCGGATGGGCGTCGTGGTCGGCGTGGCGGTTCCCGGATGGGCGTTTTCGGCCCACAAACAAAAAAGCCGGCGCAAGGCCGGCTCTTCTGCTGATTCGGAAGGACGCTTACGCAGCCTGCTTCCACTGCCCAAGCGCAGCCAGACCGTTGTCGCGAGCGCGCTCGTACACCGTCTGCTGGGCCTTGGCGAAGTTGTTGACCAGGTCCTGCGACCACAGCTTCAGCGCTGCCTGCTGCA
Organism: Lysobacter sp. TAF61; assembly: GCF_052113485.1. Classification (NCBI taxonomy): domain Bacteria; kingdom Pseudomonadati; phylum Pseudomonadota; class Gammaproteobacteria; order Lysobacterales; family Lysobacteraceae; genus Lysobacter; species Lysobacter sp. TAF61. The sequence continues at coordinate 89,148 of NZ_JBFRDH010000006.1, read as the reverse complement.
TCGCACGACCGTAGGAGAACGACAGCGGCCACGGATTGGGGCCCATCTGGTTCATCGCGTTGAGGTGCGCGGTCGCGTCCTCGTCGGCCTGGCCACCGGACAGGAACACGATGCCCGGCAGCGTCGCCGGCACGGTCGACTTCAGGCACTGCAGCGTGGCCGCGGCGACGTCCTCGACACTGGCCTTCTCGCCGCTGGTGGTGCCCGGCAGGACCATGGATGCCTTGAGGATGGTGCCCTCGAGCATCACGTTGTGCTCGTACAGCGAAGCGAACAGCGAACGCAGCGTGACCTCGGTGACCTCGAAGCAGGTCTCGATGTCGTGCGAACCGTCCATGATCACTTCCGGCTCGACCATCGGCACCAGGCCCTGCTCCTGGCACAGCGCCGCATAGCGCGCCAGCGCGTGCGCATTGGTGTCGATGCAGGTGCCCGACGGCGAATCGTCGCTGATGTTGATCACCGCGCGCCACTTGGCGAAACGCGCGCCGAGCTTGTAGTACTCCTCCAGGCGCGCACGCAGACCGTCCAGGCCCTCGGTCACCACTTCGCCCGGGAAACCGGCCAGCGCGTAGGTGCCCTTGTCGACCTTGATGCCCGGGATCATGCCGTTGTCGGACATGTACTTGGCAAACGGAACGCCGCTCCTGGTCGACTGACGGATGGTCTCGTCGAACAGGATCGCACCGGAGATGTAATCGCTCAGCTTGGGCGTGGCCAGCAGGAGTTCGCGGTAGGCGCGGCGGTTCTCTTCGGTGTTCTCGATGCCGACGCCGGCGAAGCGCTTGGCAATGGTGCTGGTGGACTCATCGATGGCGATGATGCCCTTGCCCGGGGCCACCATGGCCTGGGCGGTTTCGGCAAGCTGTTCGATGCTCATTGGACGTCCTGCGGGAGCGGGGTGGGAAGCCCGGCATTATAGCGGCAGCCGCCCGCCTCCGCCCGGCCAAGTCGACCACGAATCAATAACTTGCGTCGCCGGCACCCTCAGATCCAATACCACTTTGGGCGGCCTGCGCCTGCACCGGCATCACTGACCAGCATCACTGCCCGGCGATCGCCTGGTGCATGGCGCGATTGGCGGCGTCGCGGGTCTTCAGCGGCTGGCCGTACTCGTCCACGCCCGGGAAGAAATCCGCGGCCGGATCGATGCTGCGCTTGAGCGCGGCGATCTGCGCATAGCAGGCCGTCAGCTCGCCTGCGTGCGGGCACCCGAGCAGGTGGTAGAACTCGTGCACGGTGGCCTTGCCCGGCGGCGTGAACACCTGGTTGAGCGACACCTGGGTGGCGACCACGTAGCCGCGGGTGTGGGTCGGGTCGTCGACGCTCCCCAGCACTTCCGGCATCAGCAGGCCCCAGAGGAAATCGCCGGCATTGCGGTCGACGAATGCGACCAGGCGATCGCAGGGCGCTTCGAGTTCGTGCGAGATGACGTCATCGAACAGGCTGCGATGGGCGAAGCCGGCACGCGTCCACGACCGCACCCAGGGCACCACCACCTCGATGCCGTACGGCGCGAATTCCTGGTTGACGTCGGCGATGAGCTTGTCGACACGCTGCTGGCTGACATCGGCCGTGCGCAGCACGCACACGCGCAGCTGCACCGGCGGACCGTACCGGGTGGTGAAGCGCTCCTGCGTGTGCATGCCGACGGTGGTGCAGGCAGACAACGCCATGCAGGCGGCAAACAATGCCATCGTGGCAAGCCCGGCTCTGGCTGTTGGCACGGCACTTCCCTGTGGGGAGGGATTGCTATCGCCAACGCGCCGGCCATGAATCGGCGGCCATCACGCCGCCTTCGCGCCACCCTCTCCCAGCTGGCAGGCGCGGACGACCCGGCGCCTGCAACGAACGCGGACTAGAGCTCGCCCAGGCCCTCGGCGGTGCCGTCGGCGCCGACCTGCAACAGGCGCAGCGTATTGGTCGCGCCGTGCTGCTCCATGTGGTCGCCACTGGTGAATATGACGCGGTCGCCGACGCTGAGCCGGTCCTGCTTGAACAGCGCCTTGATCGCGCTGCGGGCGGCATCGCGCGAGGTCAGGCCACGGCTGTCGAAGTCATAGGCGACGACGTCGCGCATCATCGTCATGCGCCGGCGCGCGCCGTCATGGCGCGACATCGCGAAGATCGGCACCTGCGAGCGGAAGCGCGAGAGGAAGCGCGCGGTGCCGCCGGATTCGGTCATGGCCACGATCGCGCGCACGCCGATGTGCTCGGACAGGAACATCGTCGCCATGGCGATCGCCTGGTCGGCACGCTCGAGGTTGCGCGGCGCGGCTTCGAAATCGGTGTCGCGATTGAACTGGCGCTCGGCGCCCAGGCAGATGCGCGCCATCGCCTCGACCGCCTTGACCGGGTAGCGGCCGGCAGCCGATTCCTGCGACAGCATCACCGCGTCGGTGCCGTCGATCACGGCGTTGGCGACGTCGAGCACTTCGGCGCGGGTCGGGATCGGGCTGTCGACCATCGACTGCAGCATCTGCGTGGCGGTGATCACCACGCGGTTGCGCTCCAATGCCTCGCGGATGATCTTCTTCTGCAGGCCCGGCAGTTCGGCATCACCGATCTCCACGCCCAGGTCACCGCGCGCGACCATGACCACGTCGCTGGCGTCGACGATCTCCGACAGGTTCTCGATCGCTTCGGCGCGCTCGATCTTCGACACCAGCGCGGCATCGCAGCCGGCGGCGCGGGCGATGCGACGCGCCTCGTTCATGTCTTCGGCGTTGCGGCAGAACGACACCGCGATGAAGTCGGCGCCGAGTTCGGCCGCGACCAGGATCAGCTCCTTGTCGCGTTCGGTCAGTGCGCCCAGCGAAAGGCCACCGCCCTGCTTGTTGAGACCCTTGCGGTCGGACAGCGCACCGTCGTTGAGGACGGTGGTGATGATGCGCTCGCCTTCGATCGCACCGACGCGCAACTGCAGCAGGCCGTCGTCGAGCAGCAGCACGTCGCCGGGACGGACGTCATCGGGCAGGCCAAGGTAGCTGACGCCGACTTCGCGCAGGTTGCCCGGCGGCGGATTGGCGCTGGCCACCAGGTCGAAACGGTCGCCGGCCTTGAGCAGCACCTTGCCCTCGGCGAAACGCTCGATGCGGATCTTCGGACCAGGCAGGTCGGCGAGGATGCCGACTTCCACGCCGACCCGCTTGGCGGCTTCGCGAACGGCTTCGGCGCGGGCCACCTGCGAGGACGGATCGCCGTGCGAGAAGTTCAACCGGACCACGTCGACGCCGGCGGTGAGCAGTGCATCGAGCACGCCCGGCGGATCAGTGGCCGGGCCGAGGGTGGCGAGGATCTTGGTGCGGCGCTGTGTGGTCGTCATCGATTGCTGCTTCGCCTGGTGCGTTTCCATTGATTCGGGCGACGCTAGCACAGCTGTGCGTTCATTCGAATTGAATACGCATGCAATTGCGATGCGGGCCATCCATACCGTGGGGGATGTGGCCAAGTGGTCTGCAATCACCCGGGCAAAAGCAGACCAGCGGCGACGCGAACCCTCTCCCCGCCGCCTTCAGGCCACCAGCAGCCCCTGCAAGTCGCGCGGTGCATCGGCCAGGTGCAACGCCCCCGCCTCGCGCAGCTCGCTCTCGCCACCAAAGCCCCACAGCACGCCGACATTGCGCATGCCGTGGTGGCGCGCGCCTTCGATGTCCATGCGCCGGTCGCCGATCATCCAGCACTCGCCGGCAGCGACGTCGAAGCGCCGCAGCGCCTCGCCGATCAGCTGGTCCTTGTGGCTGATGCGGCCATCCAGGGTCGCGCCGACGATGTCGTCGAAGCGATGGCCGAACGGCAGGTGGGCGGCGATCTTGCGCGCGTGCGGTTCGTTCTTGGCGGTGACCACCGCCAGGCGATGGCCGGCCGCGTGCAGGGCTTCGATGGTCTCGCCGATGCCGGCATAGACCTCATGCTCGGCCCAGCCGTGGCTTTCGAAGCGGTCGCGGTAATGCAGCACGGCCTGCTCGACCTGCTGCGGATCGTCCAGCAGCGGTCCGAAACTGGTGCGCAGTGCCGGGCCAATCCAGCGCCGCAGTTCCGGTTGTGGCGGAACCGGCAGGCCCATGCGGGTCAGCGCGTACTCGACGCAACGGGTGATGCCGACCGCCGAGTCGATCAGCGTGCCGTCCATGTCGAAAAACAGGGTTGCCATGATGCGTGGTACTTCCGTCGGGAGAGGACGGGCAACTGCGCCATCCGCAGCCACCCGCCCGCCATTGGACCCGACGCACCCGGTCCGGACAAGGCGCGGGTTTGGCGACTCGCGCTTCCTACAGCGCCTTCTTCTCGTCCTGCACGTAGTGGCGATCGGCGCGGTACAGCGCCAGGCGCTCGCGGAAGCCGTCGGCCATCTCCTTGTAGTCCGGCAACTTGACGGCCATCGCGTCGGCGCGCTCCAGCGCCAGCGCCTGCAGCTCGACCGCGCGCTTGAAATCGCCGGCAGCGGCGTGACAGGCAGCGACCGTGTCGAGTTCGGGCAGGTCGAGGGTGGTCGGCTCGGCCATTTTCGCCACGGCCTGCATGCCCATCGCCGGATTGAACGTGTCCGGATACGGCGACGTGCAGGCCGCCCATGCCAGTTCGTTGTACGCGTTGGTCATGCCGCCGTCGGCGCCCTGCTGCCACAGGACGATCGCCTGCGCACGCGTCTGCGGGCTGCCCTTGTGGTGGAAGAGCCAGCTGCCGTAGAAGGTGCTGGCCCACGGCTGCCTGGCGGCCAGCGGCGCTTTCAGCCAGCGCATCGCCTTGGCTTCGTCGACCTTGCCGAAGTCGCCCCACAGGTAACTCATGCCCAGACGGGCCTGCGCGTACAGGTCGCCCTTCTCGGCCACAGGCAACAGCCATTGCAGCGCCTGCTGCGGATCCTTCTTCATGCCGCGACCGGCCAGGGCCATGTCGGCCAGGCTCGCCCGCGCCCGTCCGGCCTGGCTGCCGTCGGCCAGCGCCTTGAGGATCCGCACCGCATCGGCCGCATTGCCCTGGAGGCCCGGCTCGTCCCGCGCATACAGGTCGGCGATATCGAACAAGGCATCGAAGTCGCCCATGTAGGCAGCCGGCAACAGCCACTTTTCCGCCTGCGCCCACTGTCCTTCGCGAAGACTGAGCTCGGCGCGGTGGCGCATGGCCCAGACCACGCCGCCGTGCGCAGCCAGCACCACGTACTGCTCGCCACGCACTGCGTCGCGCGCGCCGTCGCCAAAGATCAGGGCCGAACCGTACGTCGCCTGCGCCATCGCAGTACCGGCGTCGGCCGACTTCTCCTGCCACTGCCGCTCCAGCTGCGGCTGGCCTTCGCGGTCGTAGTAGTCGGCGAGCAGCGCGAAGCCGGCGCCGTTGCCGTTCTCGGCCGGTTCGGCGAGGAACGCCAGCTCGTCCGCATCCAGCTTCGGCTTGGCCTTCGACAGCACCTTGCGCCGCAGCGCCTCGCGACGGGCGAAGCGGTTGCCCTCCGCGGCGGCGCGATCCAGCCGCTTCTGCAGCGCAGGCGGCATGGCGTCGTCGGGAATGGGATCCTCGTGCATCCGCAGCCACAAGCGGGTGAACTCGGCGGTGGCGCCGTAGTTGGGCCAGCGACGATCGGCCGCATCCAGCAGCGTCCACGCCGTGGCCTCGTCGCGCGCCACGCCCAGGCCCTGCAGGTGCGCATAGGCGAGCAACACCATCGACAGCGCCTGCTTCTGCTCGGCGCGCGGCAGCAGCGCATCGACAAAGCCTTCGCCGCACGCCGTCGTGGGTGCGGTGCCGCACACCTGGGCCCATTCGAAGGCCGAGCGCAGGCCACCGTCGCGTGCGGCCGGGCGCAGGACCTCCAGTTTTTCATCGATGTCGTCGGTCTCGCGCGACTTGCGCACGGCGGTGACATCGCGCGCGGACGGCTCGTTGCTGGCGCCGTCGATCATGTTGACGACCAGCCCGTTGCGCAGCACCGGAAACCCGTAGCCGGGTTCGCTGCGGGAGATCTGGTACATGGTGTCGATGTAGTCGAAGGTCAGGTGGCGCTCGACCTTGGCCTCGGCGTCCCAGCCGACGATCACCAGCGGGAAATAGCGTTCCGGCCGCGGCGAGTCGTAGGTCACCGACAGCACGTCCATGCCGCTGGCCATCACCAGCGCGGTGGCATCGGACGCTCCCAGCACGCGGATCGGCTTGCTGGTGCCGGGGTCGCCCGCCTGGCCCAGGGCGTACCGCGACAGCGCAGCCAATGCCGTCATCTCGCGCTCGGCGGCAGCATCGTCACCGGTGGCCTGCGCGCACATGTAAGCGATGCGCCGCACCACGATGCTGATCGGCGCGGCGGCGACGGAACTGGCGACCACGTCGCGGTGTTGCGTGCAGGCGGCCGCGTCCACGTGTTCACCGTCGTAGGAAACGGTGTCCATCAGGTCGAACGCCTTCGTCGCCGGCTCGAACTCGCCGTGGGCGAGGAACTGCTGCCAGGCCTGGGCCGCGTCGAAGTCAGGCGTCGCCGGTCCAGCCGCGGCGGCGGGCGCAGCCAGCGCGAGAAGCGCAAGCTGCAAGGTGACGTGCAGGGAAAGTCGGCGGGTCATGGCGTCTGCGTCTCCTCGATCACGGACTTGAGCAGGGACTTCAGGCGCAGGTCGCGATCCTCGGCCTGCTGCGCCAGCGGCAACTGGAAGCGCAGGCGCGCCGACAGGTCGTCGCGCAGCATGCGCAACTCGGCGACGTGCGCGGGGACCTGCTCGGCGCTGATGTCGTTGGTGAGCACGTTCATGTCGTACGTCAGGTTGACGTGCCCATCGTCGATCTTGATGTCGCGTCGATAGGCGAACCCCGGTGAGGCGTAACTGGCGACCTCGTTCTGGAACGACGGCTTCCAGCCCTTGGGCACGTCGACATGCATCTCATGGCGCAGGCGCACCGGCTGGCCAAAGTACAAGGGGCCGTTGCGCGACATCGACGGCGGTAGCGCGCTCTGCGCCGACAACGTCTCGGCATAGACATTCAGCGCCTTGCCACCACCCTCGTTGTCGAACGGATTAGCCAGGCGGTAGCGTTCCACCAGTGTGATCCGGTTGCGATCGAGATCGTCGCGGACCACGGCCGGCGAGGTCACCGTGAGTTCGCCGAAGCGCTGGCGGTAATAGTCGGAATAGCGTCGCGACACTTCCTCGATGCGCTGGCCGGCGAACTGGCGACGGGCATTGTTGGCGGTGCGGCCCTGGTAAGTGGTCTCGACGTCCAGCATGACTTCGCGACCGTCGACGCTCGGCACGAAATGCTCGTTGACCACGATCTGGACGTCGGCTTTCGCGGGCGCAGCGATCGGCTGCGGCGCCGTGACGCCGGCGGCGACCGGCAACGCCACGCCGTACTGGCTCTGGTCGCTGTCGCGCGGATCGCCGCCCTGGGCCGTCAGGGTCGGGTCGATCCAGAGCACGTCGGCGCCGACCCTGGCGCGCACGATCACATGATTGAACAGCGATGCGGCCGGGGTGAGGTCGGCGATACGGCGCCCACGCGTGGTCGACACCAGCGCCGGCGACGCGTCGATGCCCAGTCGCTCCAGCACGGTCACCAGCAGGTAGGCCTTGTCCTTGCAGTCGCCGTAACGGCGCGTCCAGGTGTCGGCCGGCGGCGACGGACGGTGCGAGTTCTCGCCCATCTCGACTCCGAAGTAGCGCACCTGCTCCTGCACGGTGCGCAAAGCCGCCTTCACCTGCGCGTAGGGATCGCCGAGCTTGCGCCACTGAGCGATCTTCGTTTCCAGGTCGGCCGGCAGGACGGCGCGCGGATACAGCGGCAGCGCCCAGGTCACCACGTCGCTCCAGTTGCGCTTGAGCGCCACCGAGGCTACCGGGTAGGGCTGGTACCAGATCGGGTAGTTGTCCTCGTCGACATAGGCCGGGATACCGTGCCGCACGAACAACGCCTCGGTCCGGCCATCGATCTGGGCGATGACGCCTTCGGGAGCATTGTTCTCGCGGTGCACGTTGAGTGCGCTGCCGCCGTCGTAGACCGCGCGCAGGCGCGCATCAAGCACCGGACTGCGCCATCCGAAACTCATCGCGTCGACCGTGTTGCCGGCCAGCACCGGGTTGCTGCCGGTGATGGTGTAGTTGATGCGGACCACATCGTCGACGCGGACGTCGTCGAGCACGATCAGCGCGGTGACCTCACCGTCGGCCAGGTCCTGCTCGAACTCGCTTTCCCGGCGCGCCAGCGAGATCCGCTCCGGCGCCAGCCGCGGCTGCCACTTGCCGCCACGGCGCAGTTCGACGCGATGGATGGTCAGTTGCTGGTAGCCCGGGTTGAACTGGATCTGGAAGCGGCCGGCTTCACCGAGCAGCGATGCCGCCTTGGCCTCGTAGACGTAATCGACGTAGAAGCCGTCGTGCCCCTTGCGGTGGTCGATCTGCACGTCGTACAGCCAGAAGCGCCATGGCGCACCGCTGGCGCCGGGCGCGGCTGCGTCCCAGCGCGCCGGCACGTCGTGACGCTGCACGAACGCTGGCGCGTCGGCCACCTTGAAGCGGTATTCACCGCGCTGGTATTCCACTTCACCCGCGCACACCGAACCGGCCAGCAGCCAGGCCAGCACCACCCATGCGATACGCATCCACCGCCCCCAGTTTTCCCCTGCGTCGAATACTAATGGAACAGGAGGCGGATGGAGGAAGGGGGCGACCCCGCGCGGTCAGGCCCGCGAGGTCAGCCCCGCGCCGTGAGCGCGGTGACGGCCGGCAGTTCCTTGCCTTCGAGGAACTCGAGGAAGGCGCCGCCGCCGGTGGAGATGTAGGACACGTCCTGCTCGATGCCGTACTTGTCGACCGCGGCCAGGGTGTCGCCACCGCCGGCGATCGAGAACGCCTTGCTGGCGGCGATTGCGCGCGCCAGGGTTTCGGTGCCCTTGCCGAAGGCGTCGAACTCGAACACGCCGACCGGGCCGTTCCAGACCACGGTGCCGGCGGCCTTGATCAGTTCGGCGTAGCGCGCGGCGGTGTCCGGGCCGATGTCGAGGATCATGTCGTCGGCGCCGACCGCGTCGACCGCCTTGACCGTGGCCGGGGCATCGGCAGCGAAGGCCGGTGCGACCACGACGTCGGTCGGCACCGGGATGTCGGCGCCACGCGCCCTGGCATCGGCCATGATCTTCTTCGCGGTGTCGACCAGGTCGTTCTCGACCAGCGACTTGCCTACGCCGTGGCCCATCGCGGCGATGAAGGTGTTGGCGATGCCGCCGCCGACGATGAGCTGGTCGACCTTGCTGACCAGCGACGCCAGCAGTTCGAGCTTGGTCGAGACCTTGGAGCCGGCGACGATCGCCAGCAGCGGCCGGGCCGGATTGTCGAGCGCCTTGGCCAGTGCATCGAGTTCGGCCATCAGCAGCGGACCACCCGCGGCGACCCTGGCGAAGCGGATCGCGCCGTGCGTGGACGCCTGGGCGCGATGGGCGGTGCCGAAGGCGTCCATGACGTAGACGTCGCACAGCGCTGCGTACTTCTTCGACAGCGCCTCGTCGTCCTTGCCCTCGCCGACGTTCATGCGGCAGTTCTCCAGCAGCACCAGCTGGCCCGGGGCAACATCGACGCCGTCGACCCAGTCCTTGACCAGCGGCACCTCAATCCCGAGCAGCTCCGAGAGGCGCTTTGCGACCGGGGCCAGCGAATCGGCCTCGCTCCACACGCCTTCCTTCGGCCGGCCCAGGTGCGAGGTGACCATCACCGCCGCGCCCTTCTCCAGTGCCAGCTTCATCGTCGGCACCGCCGCGGTGATGCGCTGCTCGGAGGTGATGCGAGCGGGCATCCCATCGACATGCTCGATCGGAACGTTGAGATCCTCCCGGATCAGCACGCGCTTGCCGGCGAGGTCGAGGTCGGACATGCGGACGATGGACATGGGGGCGGCGCTCCGGGTGATTGCGTAGCCGCGTATTGTCGCGGCCCCGGTGCCGGAATGAAACCGCCGCGCCGCCGCGGCAAGCACCGCGGTGCGCGCCCCGCTAGACCCCGCCCGGAGTTTCGGAATCGTGAGCCGCGCCCTGCCCGGCCGCCGGCCTGGTTTGGCGCAGCAGGCTCAGCGCAAACGCGCTGACGACCAGCGCGCCCAGCACCAGCACCGCCCACAGCAGCCACGAGGTCCAGTCGCGCCTGGCCGCGAACGCCGCGTCGCCTGCCAGGACCTGCGATGCACCGAGATAGGCCGGCGCCGGTTGCCAGCCCTCTCCACGCTGACCGCGCATGGCTTCCACCAGTTGCGGCAACGGCGAATCGGCGCGGCGCGCACGGGCACTGCCGGCGACCAGCGCGTAAGGCGCGGCCCCCTGCGCGAGGAAGACCACCACTTCGGGCCGGTAGCCCAGGCGCAACGCCGGTTCGCCGCCGACCGGCGTGTTCGCGCTCAGGCGCCAATAGCGGTCGCGGACGATCTGATCCAGTGCGCGCGCGCCGGAGCGGCTGCCGCGCCCGGCCGAATCGACCTGCCAGGCCGTCCACGGGCCGGCGCGCAGGCGCCAGGGGCCATCGTTGTCATCGCGGCTTTCCAGCCGCCACTCGACGGCGTGGTTGCCCGGCAGCGCCACGTCGACCTGCTGCACCGGGAATCTGCCTTCGAGGTTGAATTCGAACGTGTCGCGCCCGGACGACTCGACATGGCGTCCACGCAGTTGCTGCCACTGCGGCGAGGATGCCACCGTAACGCCAGCCAGCTCGGCGCTGACCGAGGTGATCGCGATCGGCTGGTCGCCGCGGTCTGGCGTCAGGCGCAGATAACGTACATGGCGGCCGGCAGGCAGCTCGATGCGCCGCTGCAACAGGCGCCGCCCTTCGCGCTGCAGATCGACCAGTCGGCCGCGCGTGGGCAACGGCTGCCACTGGTCGAGGTCGTCGCTGCCTTCGACGCGAAAGCCCAGGTCGAGTGCCGATGTCGGCCGCCATTGCAGCTCCAGCGCCGAGATCGCCTCGCGCACCTGGCTGGCGTCGACCAGCAGCACGTTCTGCGGCAATGCGGCCGCGGTGGTACCGGTCACGCGCGCTTCAACGCCGCGCAGCCGGCCCTCGCCGTCGATCGCGCCGACCAGCTCCCAACCTCCGGCCGGACCATTGGCCGGCGTGGCCGGCAACGTGAACCACGGCAACGCGATCCGCGCCGGTGCCTGCGCCAGTGGCTGCTCCGGCGCGAACAACGCCGACGGCACGGCAGCGCCTTCGTGGTTGCGCACTTCGAAGTCGCGCAGGTCCGCGCTATGCAACTGCCGATACACCGACGCATCCAGGGTCACGCGATAGGCGCCGCCATCGTCGCGGCTCAGCTTGAGCGGCCATTGCTGCGCGAAGTCTTCGCTGGCACCGGCGGGCGCGGCAAGGAACAGGCTGGCCGAAACCATGCAGGCAGACAGCAGGCGGACAATGCGGGCGAGTTTCATGGGCTGACGTCGAACTCCGTGCGCAGCGCACGCGGCGGTGCGGGCGCGAAATAACCGACCAGCGTGCACAGCAGGCCGTAGGCGATGAACGAGGCGATCCCGAGCATCGTGCCCAGGTGCGAACGGTCGACCAGGATCAGCTTGACCAGCACCACCGCCATCAGCACCGCGCCGGCCCGCCACAGGTCGCGCTGGCCGCGGCGGGAACCCAATATCCAGCCGAACACGCCGAGCACGCTCCACACGATGGTCAGGCTGGTCTGTACCAGGCTGGTCGAGAACATCGAGCCGTCCCAGGCCACGCCGCCGAGATGGTGAACCGTGCGCAGCGTAATCACCGTGATCAGCGCGAAGCCGGCCGCGGCCAGCAGCGGGATGCGACGTTCACGCAACTCGTCGGAGACCAGCGGCGAAGTGAGCCATGCGGCGACCAGCCCGACCACGGCCAGTTGCGCCAGGTCCAGCGGGTTGAGCAGCGGCACCCACGGCAACGGCGCGCTGTTGCCGGCGATGGTCAGCGCGATTGCAGCGGCGAACGCCAGAGCGAGCACGAACGTCCACTGCAACGGCCTGCGCCACTGTTCGAAGTGACTCGCCAGGGGCATTGCGATCCACTGCGGACGCCACTGCACCAGCGCGGCAATGCACCAGCCGGGCAAGCCGAGCGCGGCGATCTGCCAACCCTCGCCCCAGCCGGCGTCGCTGGCCAGCTGGTGCAGGCACAGGCCCGCGGCGAGCGCCCACGCCCACAACCACAGCGCATGGGCCATGCCGGGTTCGCCATTGCCGTCGGCATGGTCGCGAAGGCAACGCAGACTGCGCCAGCCGGTCAGTGCGAACAGCAGCCACGCCACCCCGCCGAGGCCGGCAAAGGGATGGCCATGCGCGGCGTCCTGCGCGAGCGCCAGCAGCACCGCCGCGGCCATGCTCGCCACCACCGTCCATGCCAGCGCGCGTGCCGGGTTGCGCCGATGGACTTCGGCCACGATCCAGCCCGTCACCGCCACGAACATCAGGATCGCGTCGGGCCATTCCTGCGTCGTGACGAAGCGGTCGATCTCGTGCAGCCCGTTGCCGAACCACCAGCCCAGGCCCCACAGGTAATAGACCAGCGCCGGCCGGTCGGCGGCGACGCGGCGATAGCTCCACGCGCTGGCGAAACCGGCGATCGCGATCAGCAATGCGCCCATGCAGGCCGCGTTGAGCACCGGCGTCGCGGCGGCCGGGTTGTCGGCAATGCCGATGGTGAAGGCGCCGGCGGCGAGCAGCTGCAACAGCAGCCCTGTCACTTGCGGCAAACGGCGTTGCTGGTGCGATCCCAGCCACACCAGCGCCGCACCCTCGAGCGCGAACACGCAGGCGGTGGCCTGCGCCGACAGTGCCAACGGCACGGCCAGCGTGGCAAACCCGACGGCAAGCAACGCGTGCGACGTCGCCAGCGTGACGAAGCGTTCGCGCCGGCGCAGCCACCACGACAGCGCCGCATACACCACCGCCAGCGCCAGCGCGCACAGGGCCAGCTGCATGCGCTCGCCTTCGAGCAGCGCGGCCTGCAACGCGAAGGCCACGAGCGGCGTGCCAAACACCAGGCAGCCATCGATGCGGTCGCGCTTGCCATCAGGCCGTTGCTGCGCGTAGAGGATCGGCACGAGCAGGTAGCAGAAGAAGAACAGCAACAGGAACGGTTCGGTGCTCGCGAAGTGCTCGGGCTTGTAGCTCATCGCGCCCCAGACCGTGCCGACACCGAAGGTGAAGACGAAACCCAGCAGGTTCAGCGCGCGCCACGGACGCATCCAGGCAATCGCGAAGATGGCCAGGTTGAGCATGGCGTAGTAGCCGAACAGCGCGACGTGGTTGCCGCTGCCGGTCGACAGCCAGATCGGCGCGAGAAAGCCGGCCAGGATGCCGAGCACCGCAAGCGCGATCGCGTTCTGGCGAACCGCCAGCACACCGGCGCCGGCCACCAGCACCACGCTCAGGCCGAACGCAGCGCCGGCCGGTAGCAACTGGTAGAAGCGGAAGGCCGCGAAGATCACCAGCAACAGCACGCCGATCGCGCCGCCCTGCAGGCTCAGCGCGAAGCTGCGCCTGGCCTCGCGTTGGCGCCAACCGAATACGAGCGCCGCGAGCGCCGAGGCGGCAACGCCGGCCAGGCGCAGTTCGACCGGCATGCGCATCCAGCCCTGGTCGGAGGCGTACTTCAGCAACGAGGCGATACCGGCGAAGAACACCAGCACGCCGACCTTGACCGGCATGTTGCCTTCGGTGAACCACCTGCGAACTGCACGCGTGGCCAGGTCGACCATGTCCGGTCGCGCCGGTTCGCGCGGCGCGCGCGTGTACTGCGGCGTGGCTCGTTCGCGCGCGGCGGCCGGCAGCGGCGGCCGCGCCGGCACCTGCGACGCTGGCGCAGCTGCAGGCGCGGCGGGACGTTCGAGCGGAGGCGGTGCGGCCGCGGCAGCCGATGGCGCCTGGGCGCGCATCCATTCCTGCAGCGTCGGCCCCTCTGCCTGTTCGCCGGCGACCGGCGGCGAGCGCAATTGCGCGACCTGCACCTCGAGGACGGCGACGCGCGCCTTGAGCGTCCCGATCATCGTCAGCGCGACGATCAGCAGGACCGGCACCGACAACACCAGCAGCACGAGAATTCCTATTCCACCAGCCATCCATGGGCCCCCTGTTGTGGATTTGGGCTCACATTACCGCAAGCGCAGGTGTGCGGTTCAGCTTTTGCGTTCGGATCGTGGCGCACAACATTATGTGTTGACCAACCAGCTCGACCACACTATGTTGTGTCCGTCGGTGCCGGCCTAGCGGTCGGCTTAAAAGGGAAGTCCGGTGCGGCCACGCTCGAACAGCGAGCGGCCAACTCCGGCGCTGCCCCGCAGCGGTAGTGGAAACGAACGCCGTCATGGCACTGGGCCCAAGGCCCGGGAAGCGACGGTCAGTAGGTGAGGTCACCAGCGGCAAACGCCCGGTCCTCGCGTCCAGAGCCCGAAGACCTGCCGACAGCCGCGCGTTGCACACCGCGCGGTGACCGGCCAGCGAGTCTTCGGAGGGAAGACGGTCGGTGTCGCACGGTGGCGCCGTTGCTGTCGAAGAACGCATGCGCCACTCCAGGCCGGTCTCGGCCTGCGCGACGCCGCAACCGCAATCTCCGAGTCCCGCGACCCGCGCCACGCCGCCCTTCGAGGGAAGGACGACGAGCCGTGCGCCCACGCACCGGAGCCAACAGCATGACCACCACCACCGACGCGCCCGCCGCCAGCAAGGCTGCCGCCCAGCCGAAGGCCACGCTCGTCACGACCGCGGCCGCCACGACCGCCTCCGCCACGACCGCGCAGGGCGAGTCCGCTGGCTTCGCCCTGACCCCGCCGGCCGCGAACCTCACCATGACGGTGACCAAGCGCAACGGCCGCCGCGACCCGGTCGACCTCAACAAGATCGTGCGCGCGGTGACGCGCAACTGCGATGGCCTGTTCGCGGTCGATCCGATGCGCGTGGCCACGCGCACCATTTCCGGCCTGTACGACGGCGCGACCACGCGCGAACTGGACGAGCTGTCGATCCGCACCGCCGCGCTGCTGACCGCCGAGGAGCCCGAGTACGGCCGCCTCGCCGCGCGCCTGCTCGCCGGCGTGATCGAGAAGGAAGTCGCCGGCATCGAGATCCATGCGTTCTCGCAGTCGGTGCAGCGCGGCCATGAGCTGGGCCTGATCAACGAGCGCCTGCTGACCTTCGTCCAGGCCAACGCGCGCAAGCTCAACGACGCCATCGACCCGGCGCTGAACCAGCGCTTCGACTACTTCGGCCTGCGCACGCTGTACGACCGCTACCTGCTGCGCCACCCGACGGCGCGGACCGTCATCGAGACTCCGCAGCAGTTCTTCCTGCGCATTGCCTGCGCGCTCAGCGAGGATGTCAGCGACGCGCTGGCGTTGTACCGGCGCATGGCGCAGCTGGACTACATCCCGAGTTCGCCGACGCTGTTCAACTCGGGCACGACGCACGAGCAGCTGTCGAGCTGCTTCCTGCTCGACTCACCGGAAGACTCGCTGGAGAGCATCTACAAGCGCTACATGGACGTGGCCAAACTGAGCAAGTTCAGTGGCGGCATCGGCCTGAGCTACACCCGCATCCGCTCGCGCGGTTCGCTGATCCGTTCCACCAATGGCCTGAGCAACGGCATCGTGCCGTGGCTGAAGACGCTCGACGCCTCGGTCGCGGCGGTGAACCAGGGCGGCAAGCGCAAGGGCGCGGCCTGCGTATACCTGGAGCCGTGGCACGCCGACGTCGAGGAGTTCCTCGAGCTGCGCGACAACACCGGCGACGAAGCACGACGCACGCACAACCTCAACCTGGCCAACTGGATCCCGGACGAGTTCATGCGCCGCGTGGAGGCCGATGGCGACTGGTCGCTGTTCGATCCGGCCAAGGTGCCGCAGCTGACCGACCTGTGGGGCGAGGCGTTCGATCGCGCCTACCACGCCGCCGAAGTCGCCGGCCTGGCGACGCGCCAGGTCAAGGCGCGCGAGCTCTACAGCCGCATGGTGCGGACACTGGCGCAGACCGGCAACGGCTGGATGAACTTCAAGGACAAGTCCAACCGCGCCTGCAACCAGACCCTGCGCGATGGCAACGTGGTGCACCTGTCGAACCTGTGCACCGAGATCCTGGAAGTCACCTCGCAGGACGAGACCGCGGTCTGCAACCTGGGCTCGATCAACCTCTCGCACCATGTCGAGCTCTTCGCCGAAGGACCGGTGCACGGCGAAGACGGCCGCTTCGATTTCGACAAGCTGGCCGAGACGGTGCGGCTCGCTGTACGCCAGCTCGATCGCGTCATCGACCTGAACTTCTACCCGATCGAAACCGCGCGCCGCGCCAACCTGAAGTGGCGTCCGGTGGGCCTTGGCGTGATGGGCCTGCAGGACGTGTTCTTCAAGCTGCGCATGCCGTTCGATTCGGACCAGGCGCGGGCGCTGTCGAAGCAGATCGCCGAGGCGGTCTACTTCCACGCACTGTCGGCCTCCAACGAACTGGCGATGGAACGTGGCCGCCACCCGTCGTTCGCCGACACCCGCGCTTCGCAGGGCGAGCTGCAGTTCGAGGCCTGGGGCGTGGCGCCGTCCGACGCCCACGGCTGGGACGGCCTGCGCGCACGCATCGCCGAGCACGGCCTGCGCAACTCGCTGCTGATCGCGATCGCGCCGACCGCCACCATCGCCTCGATCGCCGGTTGCTACGAGTGCATCGAGCCGCAGATATCGAACCTGTTCAAGCGCGAGACGCTGTCGGGCGACTTCCTCGTGGTCAACCGCTACCTGGCCGAGGAGCTGAAGACGCTCGGCCTGTGGACGCCGGAGCTGCGCGACCGCATCAAGATGGCCGAAGGTTCGATCCAGGGCATCAAGGAGATTCCCGAATCGCTGCGCGCGGTCTATCGCACCGCCTGGGAACTGCCGATGCGCTCGCTGATCGACATGGCGGCCGATCGCGGCGCCTTCATCGACCAGAGCCAGTCGCTGAACCTGTTCATCGAGAGCCCGAACATCGGCCAGCTGTCGTCGATGTACATGTACGCATGGAAGAAGGGGCTCAAGACCACCTATTACCTGCGTTCGCGGCCGGCGACCAAGATCGCCAAGGCCACTGTCAGCGGCGTCGCCGAAGTGGCCAAGCCCGAGTACACGGCAGTCGAAGCGGTGGCGTGCTCGCTCGAGAACCCCGAGAGCTGCGAAGCCTGCCAGTAGCCCCTTGTAGCCCCTCGCCCGCTCGCGGGAGAGGGGTTCAACCCAACCTTCCCTTCAGCCGGCGTGCGACGCGCGAACTGCCTCCCTCCCCCGCGGAACGCAGCGTCGCCCGCCCCTGAAGGGCAAGGTCCACCGAGGCAACACCATGTCCGACACGCGCCTGCTCGACCCCGGCTTCGACCTCACCCTGCGGCCGATGCGCTACCCGCAGTTCTACGAGATGTACCGCGACGCGATCCGCAACACCTGGACCGTCGAGGAGGTCGACTTCTCGCTCGACGTCAACGACCTCAAGCACAAGCTGGGGCCGGCCGAACGCCACCTGATCGAGCGGCTGGTGGCGTTCTTCGCCACCGGCGACAGCATCGTCGCCAACAACCTGGTGCTGAACCTCTACCAGCACATCAACGCGCCCGAGGCGCGCATGTACCTGTCGCGGCAGTTGTACGAGGAAGCGCTGCACGTGCAGTTCTACCTGACCCTGCTCGACACCTACCTGCCCGACCCGGTCGCACGCGCGAAAGCCTTCGACGCGGTGCAGAACATCCCCTCGATCCGCGCCAAGGCCGAGTTCTGCTTCAAGTGGATCGATTCGATCCAGGACATCCGCCGCATCGAGACGACGCAGCAGCGCCGCCAGTTCCTGCTCAACCTGATCTGCTTCGCCTGCTGCATCGAGGGCCTGTTCTTCTTTGCCGCCTTCGCCTACGTCTACTACCTGCGCTCGCGCGGCCTGCTGCATGGCCTGGCCGCGGGCACCAACTGGGTGTTCCGTGACGAAAGCTGCCACATGGCGTTCGCCTTCGAGGTGATCCGCACCGCACGCAGCGAGCAGCCGGAACTCTTCGACGACGAACTGCAGCGCCAGGTCGTGCAGATGCTGGAAGAGGCGGTGGAGTGCGAGATGCAGTTCGCCCAGGACGTGCTGTCCGGTGGCGTCGCCGGCCTGTCGCCGAAGGACATGCGCCAGTACCTGCAGTACTGCGCCGACCAGCGCCTGGCGCAGCTGGGCATGCCGCGCCATTTCGGCGCGACCAATCCGTTCGCCTTCATGGACCTGCAGGACGTGCAGGAAGTGACCAACTTCTTCGAGCGCCGCGTCTCGGCGTACCAGGTTGGCGTGCAGGGCGAGGTCGCCTTCGATGCCGCGTTCTGATGGCACCGTCGCCTCGCCGCCGATCGAAGCGCGCATGACCGAAATAGTGTTCCCCGACCACACCAATCACCTCGGCACGCTGTTTGGCGGCCAGGCGCTGGCATGGATGGACAAGGCCGCCTTCGTCGCAGCTTCGCGCTATGCGCGCAGCACCGTGGTCACCGCGCGCTCGGAGCAGATCGATTTCCATGTCGCGGTGCCCAAGGGCGCGCTGGTCGAGCTGGTCGCGCGCGTGGTCGGCACCGGCCGCAGTTCGCTGCAGGTCGAGGTCGACATGTACCGCGAAGACCTGATGACCGGAGATACCCGGCTGGCGACGCGCGGGCGCTTCACCATGGTCGCGCTGGATGCGCATGGCCAGCCGACGCCGGTGCCGGCGCTGGCGGCATGAACCGCACGAACGCATGACGGCATGACCGCATGACGGCATGACGGCACGACGCCATCCCGGACCGGCGGAGCACGCGTGCGCTGGCTGGCGCCTTCGTACTCGCTGTTGCACGCGCCGATCGGGCCCCCATTGCATCCTGGCCGGGCGCAGGACTAAATAGCCGGCATTCTGACGGGAATCGCCCTGCCATGCCCATGCGTCTGCCCCGCAGCCACGTCCTCTGGCTGGCCCTGATCGCGATCGCGCTGTTCGTCCTGCGGCTCTACAGCAACCAGCACTACGGCTTCCATCGTGACGAGCTGGCATTGCTCGACGACGCGCGCAGCCTGGCCTGGGGCTACGTCGCCTACCCGCCACTGACGCCCACGCTTGCACGGATATCGCTGGAGCTGTTCGGCGATTCGCTCACCGGCTTCCGCGTGTTCGCGGCCCTGGCCCAGAGCATTGCCGCCGTGCTCGCCGGCCTGATTGCGCGCGAGATGGGTGGCACCCGCGCCACGCAGATCGTGGCGGCACTGTTCGCGGCGCTCGGACCATTCTCGATGGTCGCCGGCGGCCTGATGCAATACGTGAGCATCGACTATCTGTGGTGGGTGCTGCTGGCCTGGCTGGTGCTGCGACTGGTGAACAGCGGCAATCCGCGCTGGTGGCTGGCGATCGGCACCGTCATCGGCCTGGGCATGCTGACCAAGTACACGATGGTGTTCTTCGTCGCCGGCATCGTGGTTGCGACGTTGGCGACGCCGTTGCGCGCGCACCTGCGCAGCCGCTGGTTGTGGATCGGCGCGGCAGTGTCGCTGTTGCTGTTCCTGCCCAATGCGCTGTGGCAATGGCAGCACGGTTTCATCTCGCTGGACTTCCTGCAGAGCATCCATGCCCGCGACGTGCGCATCGGCCGCACCCGCGACTTCCTGATCGAACAGCTATACGGCAACGCCGGCCTGATGGCGCTGCCGGTGTGGCTGGCGGGCCTGGCCTGGTTGATCCTGTCCAAGGCCGGTCGCCGCTACGCGGTGGTCGCATGGATGTACGCGGTGCCGCTGCTGTTGTTCACGCTCGTCCAGGGCCGCGCGTATTACCTGGCGCCGGCCTATCCGATGCTGCTGGCGGCAGGCTGCGTCGCCATCGAACAGTTCATGCACCGGCAAGGACCACTGCGTGCCGGCTACGCTTTCACGGGAACCGCGCTGTTGACCGTGTGGGTGGTGCTGATGGCGGGGGCCAGCGGCCTGATCGGTCTGCAGTTGTCCGAAGTCAATTCGATGGGCTGGCGCATCAGTCGCGCGGCGCACGACAACTTCGCCGAGCAGATCGGCTGGCCGGAACTGGTCGCTGAAGTCGCGCGCATCTACCACGAGTTGCCGGCGGCCGAGCGCGAACACACCATCGTGTTCGCCAACAATTACGGCGAGGCCGGTGCGATCAATCTTTATGGGCCGGCGCTGGGCTTGCCGGCCGCGGTCAGCCCGGTCAACTCGTACTGGTACAAGGGCTATGGCGACGCGCCGCCGCAGACGGTGATCGTGTTGGGCGATTCGCCACAGGACATTGCCGACACGCCGGGCGACTGTGTGTTTGCCGGCCGCATCACCAATCGCTACAAGGTGGCGAACGAGGAAACGCGCGATCACCCGGAGATCTTCATCTGCCGCAACCTGCGCGTTGCCTGGCCGCAGGCCTGGCCGAAGCTGCAGAAGTTCGGTTAGGCGTTGATGCCGGCGATCGGCACGCCGAGCGGCAGTGCGCCCTTGCGTTCCTGCAATCCCAGGCCGTAGCGAAGGCTGTAGCCGATCTTCTCGGCGTGTTCGCAGGCCAGCGCGGCGTGCTCGGGTGGGAGCATCGCTTCGGCGGTCTGGCGCCAAAGTGTCAGCCACTGATCGAAGTGTTCGGGCCGGATCGGATGCGGCCGGTGCGCGGCCATCGGTTGGCCACGGTAGCTGCGCGTGCCAAGAAGCACCGACGACCAGAACGTCGTCAACAGGCGCTTGTGTTCGGGCCAGTCGTCAATGGCTGCATTGAACACGGGGCCGAGTTCGGGGTGTTGGCGAACCTGCTCGTAGAAGCGGTCCACGAGTGTCGCCAGTTGCTGCTCGTCAAGCTGCAGAAGTTCGCTCATGGCTCTTCTAGTTGGGCTTGTGTTGGCTGAAATCAAGGTCTTTTAGCTTGATGGGGGAGGGGGCAGGGCGCATTCCGCGAACCTCCGCTTCGCTCCGTTAATCGTTCGCGGAATGCACCCTACCCCCTCTTCGCCAACGCCGCAGTTACTTGATTGACTTCGCGTGTTGGGGCTCATGCGCTGCCTGCGTGGCGTGGCTGCAAGGTCGGGACTCGGGCTGCGAGGACACAGGGCGGTGTCCGTGCCCTCGACTCATTCGCGCGTCCGCTCGGTGAGCTCGGTCCCAGACGCCCGCGAAAGGATCACGTGGTTTCGAAACACCCGTGGGTTGCATCAAACAAGCCAGGCACGGAATTGATGGGCCCATGCTGCGTGACGTCCTCTTCGCTCCATATCGTCTGCAGGACGCCGCACCATACGAGAAGGCCTGCAAGCGTGGGTTTGAAACTGCCGCAACCTGTCGCGGGCGTCTGGGACCGAGCTCACCGAGCGGACGCGCGAATGAGTCGAGGGCACAGACACCGCCCTGTATCCAGGCAGCCCGAGTCCCACCCTTGCAGCCACGTCACGCGGACAGTGCACGAGCACCAACACGCGAAGTCAATGAATCGGCGGAAGCGTTGTGAAGGAGGGGGTGGGGTGTATTTCGTGAACGATCAACGGAGCGAAGCGGAGGTTCACGGAATACACCCCACCTCCTCCCCCACAGACCACAGACCACCGTCCACCGTCCACCGTCCACAAACAACAAGGCCGGCAAATGCCGGCCTTGTCTACATGCCAAAGTGCGCAGGCTTACTTGCCGGCGACAACCTTGACCATCTCGAGGCACTTGTTCGAGTAGCCCCACTCGTTGTCGTACCAGCTGACCAGCTTGACGAACGTGCTGTCCAGCGCGATGCCGGCCTCGGCATCGAAGATCGAAGTGCGCGTGTCGCCGCGGAAATCGGTGGCGACGACCTTGTCTTCGGTGTAGCCCAGGATGCCCTTGAGCGCGCCTTCCGACTGCGCCTTCATTTCCGCGCAGATCTCGGCGTAGGTTGCCGGCTTGTCGAGCTCGACCGTCAGGTCGACGACCGACACGTCCGAGGTCGGTACGCGGAAGGCCATGCCGGTGAGCTTCTTGTTGAGCTCCGGGATCACCACGCCCACGGCCTTGGCCGCGCCGGTGCTGGACGGAATGATGTTCTCGAGGATGCCGCGGCCACCGCGCCAGTCCTTGTTGGACGGACCGTCGACGGTCTTCTGCGTGGCGGTGGCGGCGTGCACGGTGGTCATCAGGCCGCGCTTGATGCCCCACTTGTCGTTGATCACCTTGGCGATCGGCGCCAGGCAGTTGGTCGTGCACGAAGCGTTGGAGACGATCGCTTCGCCGTTGTACTTGGTGTGGTTCACGCCGTAGACGAACATCGGCGTGTCGTCCTTCGACGGGGCCGACAGCACGACCTTCTTCGCGCCGGCATCGAGATGCTTCTGCGCGGTGGTCTTGTCGAGGAACAGGCCGGTGGATTCGATGACGACGTCGGCGCCGACTTCGTCCCACTTCAGGTTCGCCGGATCGCGCTCCTGGGTCAGGCGGATCTTCTTGCCGTTGACCAGCAGGGTGTTGCCCTCGACCTTCACGTCGCCCTTGAAGCGGCCGTGCACGGAGTCGTAGCTGAGCATGTAGGCCAGGTAGTCCGGCTCCAGCAGGTCGTTGATGGCGACGATCTCGATCTCGCCATTGAAGTTCTGCACGGCCGAGCGAAGCACGTTGCGCCCGATGCGGCCGAAGCCGTTGATACCAACCTTGATGGTCATAGCTAGCAAACTCCTGCGGCCGCGCCCGGCGCGGCAGATGGACGGGGAACGCCCATTCTAACAGGCAGCCACTTCGGGCCGGGATGAAGGGGAGGCAACGGTCGCCCGGCCCGCTGGTTTGATCATGATCAAGCGCGTCCGGCGGACCCTTCCGACACTGGAGACCTCATCCCACGAGGCTCTCCCCCCATGCAAAAGCCCCTGCTGTCCTGCGCCCTGGCGGTTGCCCTTGGCGCCGCCGCCCTGCCCGCCCTTGCCCAGTCCGCCGGCGACTGGACCCTCGGCTTCGGCGTCCATGCCGTCGACCCCAGGTCCGACAACGGTCGCCTCGCCGGTGGCACGCTCGACGTGTCGGTCGACAGTGACGTCAAGCCGTCCGTGACCTTCGAGTACTTCGTGCGCGACAACCTCGGCATCGAGGTCCTGGCCGCATTGCCGTTCGAGCACGACATCAGCATCGCCGGGCTGGGCAAAGTCGGCAACACCAGGCAGCTGCCGCCGACGGTCTCGCTGCAGTACCACTTCAACGGCCAGGGCCGCGTCTCGCCGTTCGTCGGCGCGGGCATCAACTACACGACGTTCTTCAGCGAGGACACGCAGGGCGCGCTCGCCGGCGGCAAGCTCAATCTCGACGACTCCTGGGGCCTTGCCGCGCATGCCGGCGTCGACTTCGCGGTCGGGCAGCGCGGCGCGATCCGCATCGATGCGCGCTGGATCGACATCGACACGGATGCCTCGCTCAGTGGCGCCAGCCTGGGGACCGTGGCGATCGACCCGCTGGTTTACGGCGCGGCCTACGTCGTGAAGTTCTGAAGGCTCCAAGAACACCCGGCCGCGCAAAGGACTGTCATCGCCGGTCGGCTAAAGTGCGCGCCATGATCAGAACCCTCATTGCCTGCCTGCTTGTTCTTGGCCTCTTTCCCGCCCCGGCCTCCGCATGGGGGCGCCTGGGCCACCGCCTGGTCGCCGACCTGGCCTGGGACGACCTGACCCCGGCCACGCGCGCGGCCGTCGCGCAGTTGCTGGCCGGCGAGCCGGAACCGACCCTGGCCGGCATCGCCAGCTGGGCCGACGAGCTGCGCGACCACGATCCCGAACTGGGCAAGCGCACCAGCAAGTGGCACTACGTCAACATGGCCGAGGACGGCTGCGTCTACCAGCCCGAGCGTCACTGCCGCAACGGCGATTGCGTGATCGAGGCGATCCGCGTGCAGGCCGGGATCCTCGCCGACCGCAAGCGGCCGCAGGCCGAACGTCTGCAGGCGCTGAAGTTCGTCGTCCATTTCGTCGGCGACGTCCACCAGCCGCTGCACGCCGGCTACGGCCACGACAAGGGTGGCAACGATTTCCAGCTGAACCTCGACCAGGCCACGCCGACCGGCGGTGGCAGCAACCTGCATTCGCTGTGGGACAGCGGCATGTTGAAGGCCACCGGCCTGGACGAACCGGCCTACCTGCAGCGCCTGCGCGCGATGCCCGCGGCCACGCTCGCGCCCGGCAAGGCGTTGCCGCCGCAATCGGTGGCCTGGGCAGAAGCGTCCTGCGCGATCGTCAGGCGCCCCGGCTTCTATCCGGCCAACGCGAAGCTGGGCCCGGACTACCTGCAGGCCTGGCGCCCGGTCGCCGAGGCGCAACTGCGCCTGGCCGGCGCGGAACTGGCGGTGACGCTGAACGCAGCGCTGGGCAAGCGCTAGGAGCGGCGCCGGCCTACACTGCCGCCTCGGTCCAAGGCAGGCGAGGCAGGCCATGAATCCGCACGTCCGGCCGTTCTTCCACGCCGACAGCAACACCTGGAGCTACGTGGTGCACGAGCCCGCCGGCGGTGCCGCGGCGATGATCGACCCGGTCCTGGACTTCGACGCCAAATCCGGGCGCACCGCCACCACCGCGGCGCAACAGCTGCTCGACTACGTGCGCGAACACGACCTGCAGGTGCAGTGGATCCTGGAGACGCACGCGCACGCCGACCACCTCAGCAGCGGCCACTGGCTCAAGTCGCAGTGGCCGCAGGCACGGCTGGCGATCGGCGAAGGCATCTGCACCGTGCAGGAAACCTTCCGCCCGATCTTCAACCTGGGCGAGCATTTCCCGGTCGACGGCTCGCAGTTCGACCATCTGTTCGTCGATGGCGAGCTGTTCGGCGTCGGCGCGCTCGAGGCGCGCGTGACCGCGGTGCCCGGCCATACCTGCGACAGCAATGCCTATCTCATCGGCGATGCGCTGTTCACCGGTGATTCGCTGTTCATGCCCGATGCCGGCACGGCGCGATGCGATTTTCCCGGCGGCGATGCGCGCACGCTGTTCCGTTCGATCCGGCATCTGTTCCACACCCTGCCCGACGACACCCGCGTGTTCGTCTGCCACGACTATGGCCCGGGTGGCCGCGAGGTGGCCTGCGAAACCACCATCGGCGCGCAGAAGCGCGACAACATCCATGTTCGCGATGGCACGCAGGAGGATGCGTTCGTCGCCCTGCGCGAGGCACGCGACGCGACGCTGGCGATGCCCGCGCTGATCCTGCCCGCGGTGCAGGCCAACATCCGCGCCGGCGCGCTGCCGGCGCCGGAAGACAACGGCGTGCGCTACCTCAAGATTCCCCTGGACCAGTTCTGATGCCCACGCAGTTCACCCCGGTTTCCTCCCTGATCGGCGGTGCGCTGATCGGCCTCGCCGCCACCTGGCTGCTGCTTTCGCTCGGCCGCATCGCCGGCATCAGCGGCATCGTCAACAGCGCGGTCGCTGGCGACCCGGGACGCGACTGGCGGTGGGCGTTTCTCATCGCGCTGGTGGTCGCCGCGGGCGCCTGGTTCGCCTGGTCGGGCACGCCGGGCCGCCACGATTTCCCCCTGCCCTGGCTGATTGCCGGCGGCCTGCTGGTCGGTTTCGGCACGCGCCTGGGCAACGGCTGCACCAGCGGCCACGGCATCTGCGGACTGGCGCGACTGTCCACGCGCTCGCTGCTCGCCGTGCTGGTATTCATGGGCACCGGGTTCGCCACCGTGTATGTCGTGCGCCATCTGATCGGCGGCATCGCATGAAGGCGATCCTGCACGGCGCCATCGCCGGCGCGCTGTTCGGCCTGGGCCTGGCGGTATCGGGCATGACGAACCCGGACAAGGTGCTCAACTTCCTCGATGTGGCCGGGCACTGGGACCCGTCGCTGGCGCTGGTGATGGGCGGCGCACTCGCTGTCGCGCTGCCGGGTTTCGCCTGGACGCGGCGCCGCGGTCGCACGTTGTCGGGCGCCCCGCTGCCGGCACCACCGGTGCCGACGATCGATCGCCGGCTGCTGATTGGCAGCGGCCTGTTCGGCATCGGCTGGGGCATCGCCGGCTACTGCCCCGGCCCGGCACTGGCCAACCTCGCCCACGGCTCGCTGGAGCCGGTTGTGTTCATCATCGCCATGCTGGCAGGCTCGCAGCTGGCCCGAATGGCCGCCGGGAGATCGCGCGCATGAAGCTGTTCCTGTCTTGCGTACTGCTGGCCGCGGTTGCGGCCGCGCATGCCGGCGAAGACGGCCCGTGGCGACTGGTCGCACCGGGCGAATCGCGTCCCGCACGCTGGGTCCGCCAGGTCGATTCGATCCGGGTCGTCGACGCACCTTGAACGCTTCTTGGCGATGCCTACACATGCAGCGCTTAGGCTGTCGCCATGAATGAGCGCCCCGCCCCCGTCCTGCTCGACTCGCTCGACGACGCCGTCGAGTACCTGCTCAGCCAGCGCAGCGGCCCGCTGCACGTCGGCGCCCCGCTCGGACTGGGAAAGCCGCACCGCCTGCTCAACGCGCTGTACGCGCGCATTGAACGCGATCCGTCCCGGCCCCTGCATCTGTACACCGCGCTTTCGCTCGATCCCCCCGGAGGCGGCAAGGGCCTGGAGGCGCGTTTCATCAAGCCATTCGCGCAGCGCCACTTCGGCGGCGACTTCCCGCGCCTGGCCTATGTGCAGGCGCTCAAGCGCAATGCGCTGCCGGCGCACATGGAGGTCGAGGAGTTCTACCTGCAGTCCGGCGCGATGCTCGGTTCGACCCAGGTGCAACGGCGCTACGCCAGCCTCAACTACACCCACGTCGCCCGCGCCCTGGCCGACCGCGGTGTCAATGCCATCGTGCAGAAGGTCGCGCGCTCGGCCGACGGCTCGCGTGTGTCGCTGTCGTGCAACACCGACCTCACCTTCGACGCCATCGACGCGATCGTCGCGCGCGGCCTGCCGCGGCCGCTGCTGATCGCCGAGGTCGACCCCGAGCTGCCCTGGCTCGGCGGCGGCGCCGAAGTGGACGCCGGTTTCTTCGATGCCATCGTGCAGCCGCCCGGCCCGTTCCCGAAACTATTTGGCCTGCCGCGGCAACCGGTGGCCGATGTCGACTATGCGATCGGCTTCCACGCCAGCACCCTCGTGCGCGACGGTGGCACGCTGCAGATCGGCATCGGCGCACTCGCCGACGCCCTGTGCCATGCGCTGGTGCTGCGCCACACCGACAATCCCGCCTACCACGCCGTGCTGCGCGCGCTCGCCTCGCCACACGCCGACGACCTCGCGCTGGCGCCGTTCTCGCAGGGCCTGTACGGCTGCAGCGAGATGATCAACGAAGGTTTCCGCCGCCTGGTCGAAGTCGGCGTGATCGCGCGCAAGGTCGTCGACGACCGTGAACTGATGCAGCGCATCGCCGACGGCGATGCCAGCGACGCCGACCTGGCACGCGTGGAGCGTGAAGGCGAATTCCTGCACGGCGCCTTCTATCTCGGCTCGCCGGACTTCTACCAGTGGCTGCGCGACCTGCCCGACGAAGCACGCCGCGGCATCGGCATGAAGCGCGTGGGCGAGGTCAACGAACTGTACGGCGGTGACGAGGCGCTCGAACGCATCCAGCGTCGTGACGCCCGTTTCTTCAACACCTGCATGATGGCGACCGCGCTGGGCGCGGCGGTGTCGGATGCACTCGATGACGGACGCGTGGTGTCCGGCGTCGGCGGCCAGTACAACTTCGTGGCGATGGCGCATGCCCTGCCGGACGCGCGTTCGGTGCTGCTGCTGCGCGCCAGCCGCGAGTCGGGCGGCAAGACCACCTCCAACATCGTCTGGAACTACGGCCACACCACCATTCCCCGCCACCTGCGCGACATCTACATCAGCGAGTACGGCATCGCCGACATACGTGGCCGCAGCGACGAAGACTGCATCATGGCAATGGCCGCGATCACCGATGCACGCTTCCAGCAGCAACTGCTCGACACTGCCCGCAATGCCGGCAAGCTGCGCGGCGACTTCGTCCTTCCGGCGCGGGCTGCAGCCAACACCCCGCCGTCGCTGCGCGACGCGCTGCAACCCTTCCGGCGCAATGGCGCCCTGCCCGACTACCCGCTTGGCAGCGATTTCACCGCCGTCGAACAGCGCCTGGTGAAGGCGCTGGGCTGGTTGAAGGCGAGCACCGCGACCCGCGGCGGCAAACTGCGCGTGCTGTTCCAAGCCCTGTCCGCGCGCGCGACGGATGCCGAGGCGCTGCAACGCATGGACCTTGCGGCACCTTCAACGTTCGGCGCGCGCATCGAGGCACGGCTGTTGAATCTCGCGCTTGTGCAGGCCGCCGACTGCTGAAGCATCAGAGAAGCAACGGCGATGGCTCCCCGCCTTCGCGGGGATGACGGTTTGTTGCGGACCGAAGACCGTGCAACGAACCGTCTGAGTGTCGTCCGCCGGGCCGGGGATTGCGGAGCAGTGGGCCATGGATGGCCCACGCCCGGCATAGAGACAGGATGTCGTCTGCCGGGCGCAGCGATCCCCGGCCCGGCGGACGGCACCCCTCCGAAGACATCACCGCAGACATCACCGCCCCCAAAAAGAAAGAGCCACCCCAAGGCAGCTCTTTCATTTCAGCCAAACGACACCAGCGATCAACCCAGCGCGCGCGCCGCCTCGACCACCTTCTCAACGGTGAACCCGAACACCGGGAACAGCTTCTCTGCCGGCGCCGACGCGCCGAACTCGTCGATGCCGATCACCGCACCGTCCAGGCCGACGTACTTGTACCAGAAGCCGGTGACGCCAGCCTCGATCGCCACACGCTTGCGGCAGTCACGCGGCAGCACCGACTCGCGGTACTCCGCATCCTGGCGATCGAACACATTGGTCGAGGGCATCGACACCACGCGCACCTTGTCGCCGAGCTGGGCCGCCGCATCCATCGCCAGACCGACTTCCGAACCGGTCGCGATCAGGATGATCTCCGGCGCACCGTTGGAATCCTTCAGCACATAACCGCCGCGGGCGATGTCGGCCACCTGCTGCTCACTGCGCTGCTGATGGGCCAGGTTCTGGCGCGAGAAGACCAGGCAGCTCGGACCGTCGTTGCGGACGATTGCCGCCTTCCAGCACGCCGCCGACTCGACCGCGTCGCACGGACGCCACAGATCGTTGTTGGGGATGTAGCGCAGCGATGCAACGTGCTCGATCGGCTGGTGGGTCGGGCCATCTTCGCCCAGGCCGATCGAATCATGGGTATAGACGTGGATCGCGTGCGCACCCATCAGCGCGCTCATGCGCACGGCGTTGCGCGCGTAGTCGCTGAACACCAGGAAGGTGGCGTCGTACGGAATGAAGCACTCGTGCAGGCCCAGGCCGTTGCTGATCGCAGTCATCGCGAACTCGCGCACGCCGTAATAGACGTAGTTGGCGTTGGGGTCGTCAGTGGCCACCGACTTGCTGCCCTTCCACAGGGTCAGGTTGGAATGAGCCAGGTCGGCAGAGCCGCCGATCAGTTCCGGCAGCAGCGGCGCGAAGGTCTCGATCGCCATCTGCGACGCCTTGCGCGAGGCGATCACCGGACCTTCGGCCTGGAGCTTGGCGATGTAGGCGTCAGCCGCCTCGACGAAGCCATCCGGCAGCTCGCCGCTGATGCGACGCGTCAGCTCGGCGGCCAGTTCCGGGTACTGGCTCTTGTAGGCGTCGAACGACTGGTTCCATTCCTGTTCGCGCTGGCCGCCGGTGCTGCGCACGCGCCAACCGTCGTAGATCGCCTCGGGAATCTCGAATGCACCGTACTCCCAGCCCAGCGCCTGGCGGGTCGCGGCGACCTCGTCCTTGCCCAGCGGCGCGCCGTGGGAGGACTCCTTGCCTGCCTTTGCCGGCGAGCCAAAACCAATCGTGGTGCGGCAGCAGATCAGGGTCGGCTTGTCGTTGGACTTGAGCGCGGTCTCGATCGCCGTCTTGATCTCGTCGGCGTCCTGGCCGTTGACGCCGCGCACCACGTTCCAGCCGTACGCCTCGAAGCGCGCCGGAGTGTTGTCGGTGAACCAGCCGTCGGTGTTGCCGTCGATCGAGATCTTGTTGTCGTCCCAGAACGCGACCAGCTTGTGCAGGCCCCAGGTTCCGGCCAGCGACGCGGCCTCGTGCGAGATGCCTTCCATCAGGCAGCCGTCACCCATGAACACCCAGGTGCGGTTGTCGACGATCTTGTGATCGGGCTTGTTGAAGCGCTGCGCAAGCAGCTTCTCGGCGAGCGCCATGCCAACGGCGTTGGCGAAGCCCTGGCCGAGCGGACCGGTGGTGGTCTCGATGCCCGGCGTCATGAAGTTTTCCGGATGACCGGGAGTCTTCGAATCGAGCTGGCGGAAGTTCTTCAGCTCGTCGATCGGCAGGTCGTAACCGGACAGGTGCAGCAGCGCGTACTGCAGCATCGAACCGTGGCCGTTGGACAACACGAAGCGGTCGCGGTTGAACCAGTTCGGGTTGCTCGGGTTGTGGCTGAGGTAGTCGTTCCACAGCACCTCGGCAATGTCGGCCATGCCCATCGGCATGCCCGGGTGGCCGGAATTTGCGGCCTGCACTGCATCGATGGCAAGGAAGCGGATGGCGTTGGCTAGTTCGCGGCGGCTGGGCGTCGTCATGGCGTCGGGGCGGGGTCTTCGGCTGCGGGGAGGGGCCCGCGCGAGAGGCCAGGCGGTCGAGGCCGGGCCGTGCGGGCCCGCCATTGTCCCATTGCCACGCCGCCCTGTCGCCCCGCCACGGGCCAGCCAGGACCGGGGAGCGGCCGCAAAGGGGCCTGCTCCCCTGCCGCGGGCCTAGGCGGCCGCCGCCTCGGCAGGCACTTCGGCCGGCTCGCCCTTGGACACCACGGTCGCCAGCATCAGGTCCCCCGTGACGTTCAGGGTGGTCCGGCACATGTCGAGGAAGCGGTCGACGCCCAGGATCAGGCCGATGCCCTCCGGCGGCACGCCGACCATGCCGCAGATCAGCGCCACCACCGGCAGCGAGCCGGCCGGCACGCCGGCCGTGCCGATGCCGCCGAGGATGCAGACGAACATCACCGTGGCCTGTTGCACCAGGGTCAGCTCGACCCCGAAGAACTGCGCCAGGAACAGCACGGTCACGCCCTCGAACAGGGCGGTGCCGTTCTGGTTGGCGGTGGCGCCCACGGTCAGCACGAAGCGCGAGACGCGCCGCGGCAGACCGAGCTGCTCGTCGGCAACGCGCAACGCGGTCGGCAGGGTCGCGTTGGACGAGGCGGTGGAGAACGCCATCACCATTGCTTCCTGCACGCCCTTGAAGAACTTCTTCGGCGAGTAGCCGCCGGCGAACTTCAGCACCAGCGAATAGACCACGAACATGTGCAACGCCAGCGCCAGCACGACCACGCCGACGTAGGCGCCCAGGCTGCCCAGCAGCTCCCAGCCGAACAGCACGGCCAGGTTGAACATGAAGCAGAACACCGCGTACGGCGCCAGCTTGATGACCATGCCGATCAGCGTCATCGACACCTCGAACAGGCCCTCGATGGCGCGCTGCAGCGTCTCTGTGGCCCTGGTGCGGGTCAGCACCAGGCCGATGCCGAGCATCAGCGCGAAGAACATCACCGCCAGGATGGTGTTGTCGGCGGCGGCCTTGACGATGTTGTCCGGGACGATCGCCATCAGCATGTCCAGGCCCTTGGGCTGGACGTGGGTGCTGCCGACGATGGCGCTGGCGCGCTCGGAGCCTTCGCTGAGCAGCTGCTGCGCACGCACCGGGTCGACGCCCGCGCCAGGCTGCAGCCAGTTCACCAGCAGCAGGCCGAGGATGACCGCGATGCCGGACACCACGACGGTGTAGCCCAGCGTCTTCCAGCCGATCCGGCCGAGCGAGCGGACGTCGCCCATCTCGGCGACACCGATGACCAGCGCCGAAAACAGCAGCGGGATCACCAGCATGAAGATCAGTCGCAGGAACAGCGTGCCGGCGGGCTGGGTCACGTAGGTCGTGAAGGTCTTGACCCAGGCCGTGTCGGCCCCGACTCCGTAATGCACCACCAGGCCCAGCAGCAGGCCGGCGACGAAGCCGATCGCCATCTTCCAGTGCAGCGGCAACTTGCCTTTGCCGGCGCTGGTCTTTGAATCACTCATCCTGCAACTCCTCGGGGAACCGCGGGAGCTTAGCAAACAGACCCGGTCGACCCGGAGTCGATGCAGGCCGGCCGCAGGCGCAGGCCGGGCCCTGCCGGGTCATGCGCCGCGGCGTTCGCCCGGGTACAGAGGCGGCAGCGGCGAAGGCCCGCTGTCGACAGGCCCCTCGCGCCAGCGCGGCCCCGGGGCGAACGCCTTGCGCAGCCACTGCCGTGCCGAGACGCCATCGCCGCCGCCCCAGCGCGCCCGCTGCAGGGCCTGCACCGCCCCGCGCTGGTCGGCGTCGGCCAGGCGCGCCATGACTTCGTCCAGATCGCGCGCACGCGGTCGCGCGGCCGCGCACAGCGCATCGGCCACGTCACCCAGTGCGCCGCGATCGAGGGCCTGCTTGAGGTGGCCCGCCGGTTCGGCGGACTTCTGCCTGGCCCACTCCGGTTGTTCCGCCCCGTCATGCCCTGGCTCGACTTCCCTCGCCGCCCGCGCATCGCCGCGGTGCAGGCCCCAGACCAGGGTGAACAACCACAGTGCGGCGAACAGCAACGTCGCCAGCACCCAGCCACGGTTCGCGCCCGCGATGGCGCGCAACGAAGACGCGGTGCCGTCAGCAGGCGCCGCCGTGGCCGGCGACGGCGACGGCAAAGCGGTAGCGGCGGGATCGGTCGCGCTCGCCGTTGCGGCCGCCGGCGCCAGCGCCGTCCACGACAGCATCGGCAGGGATGCGGTCCGGACCGCGCCGGCGCGCACGTCCCACCAGCTCATCCGCATGCCGCTCATTTGCACCTTGCCGGCCCGCGAAGGCACCAGCGAGAAGCGTCGGGTCAGCTTGGCCCGCGGCCGGCCATCGACGAAACGCTCGTCGGCCTGGACCGGCTCGGCGAACACCTGCACGCCGTCGATGACAGGCAATTGCAGTTCCGGCATCTGCGCGGCGGTGGCGCCGTCGGCGACCGCCTCCACGACCAGCGTTGCCGCGGCACCGGCACGCAACTCCTGCGGCGTGGACTGGTAGCGCAGCTGCAGGTCCTGCAACGGCAACCACGGCTGCGGTGCGTTGGCCGGGACCGGCCGCACCTGCAGCACGCGCGGCGCCGCCTGCGCCTGCAGCGCGCCGTGGTTGCTGCCGAACAGATCGTCGAAGAAACCGCCGGCACCGTGCCCCTCGAAATTCGCCGGCGGGATGGTCAGCGCGCCACTGCGTTCGGGCACGAGCAGGAAACGACGCTCGACCACGCTGTAGCGGCGTCCACCGACATCGCGCTGGTACTGCGCGTCGTCGCCGACGCGTTGCAGCGACGCACCTTCCGGCGCAGCCTGGTCGAGCTGGCCCGAAACCAGCGGCGCGGCCGAGTACAACCGCACCACCCAGCCCACCGACTGTTGCACGTAGGGGTCGGCGTCGTCGGCCTCGCTTTCGATGAACACGTCATCGCCGGCGCGGGCCGGCGCGCGTCCGCTGTCTGGCGTGACCACCAGGGCAATCGGCTGGGTCTGCTCGCTGCCCAGGCTCAGCGCCGGCACCGTCAGCACGCCGTCGCGTCGTGGCCGCAGCGCCACCGCGTAGAGCGTGCGGATGCTGCTGCGACCGTTGACCTGCTCGAACTCGCGCCGGCTGGTATGACCGCTGACGGCAAAGTCCGCGTCCAGCGGGGCGTAATCCGGCTCGGCGGCGCGGACCGAGTTCGACTCGATGTTGAGGGTGACCGTTTCGCCCAGCGCGATGCGATCGCGATCGAGCCAGGCGCGGGTCTGCGCCGATGCCGCCAGGCTCAGCATCGACAGCAGCAGCCAGGCCGCCAGCTGTGTCAGCAGCCGGGTCGGCGATTTGCGAAAGTTACGGTCCGCAATTGCACTCATGGCTTGTCCTGGCCCTCTGTCAGCCGACGCTCCTGCTCGAGCCGGAATTTCTCGCGCAGCAGGCTGCCCGGATCATCGGGAACGCGCCGCAACCACGCCTCGTTGGCCAGGCGTTGCTCGCGCTGTTGCGGCGTTTCGTTGACTTTCGCCTGCTGTCGCGGCCCGGTCTCGACTTTGCCTTGCTGCTGCAGCGCGCGTTGCATGCGCTCGCGCTGGGCCGCGTCGGCGTCGCGCTGGGCATCGGCATCGGCCGGCCTGGCCTGGCCGTCCTGCGACTGCTGCGGTGGCTGCTGGTCCTGCCGTTGCTTGTCAGGCTGACCCGACTGATCGGCTTGTGAAGTGGGATCGCCGGCGGGATTGTGCTGCGGTTGCGACTGCCCCGATTGCGGCCGGCCGGCCCCGCCACGCTGCGATTGCGATTGCGATTGCGATGGCGGGCGTTTCATTGCCGCCTCGACCGCGCGCTTGTTGGCGATCGCGTCTTCCATCCCCGGTCGCTGCTTCAGTGCGTGATCGTACTCGGCCAGCGCCTGCGGATACTGTCCCGCCTTGGCCAGCGCGTTGCCGCGGTTGTAATGCGCGTCGGCGTTGTCGACGCCGTCGAACAACGTGGCCGCCTGGGCGAAGTCGCCGCTCCTGTAGGCCTGCGAGCCCTGCTCCATTCGCGCATGTTCGGCCTGGTCGGCGCGCTGCCACAACTGCGCGGCCTGCGCCTGCGAGATGGGCCATGCGAACACCAGCACCAGAACCGCCAATGCAGCGCTGCGGCGGAATGCAAACAGTGCCAGCAGCATCAGCGGCGGCAACAACCAGAAGCCCTGGTCCTGCCAGGTGCGAGCGGTGCCGCGGGCGATGCCCGCCTCGCCCTGCCCGGCGTCGAGGATGCCCAGCGTGGCGAGGTCCTCGTCGCCCGCGGCCACCATGGCGTAGCGGCCGCCACCGGCAGCCGCCACGCGGCGCAGCGATGCCGAGTCCAGTCGCGCCTCGCCAAAGCTGCCATCACTGCGGCGATAAGGCGCGCCCGCTTCGCTGCCGACGCCCAGCGCGAACACGCGATAACCGCGCTTGGCTGCGCGCGCGGCGGCATCGATCGCGTCCGCGTCGGACTGGCCGGTGAGCAGCACGATGTCGCCACGGTCGAAGCCGGCGCGTTGCAGCAGTTGCGCCGACCAGTCGATGGCGCGATCGGCACGATTGCCATCGACCGGCATCACGTCCGGCGCCAGCGCGTCGAGAAACAGCGCGACGTTGGCCGCGTCCTCGGTCAACGGCGCGACGGTGAAGGCATCGCCGGCGTAGGCGACCAGCGCCACCTGCCCGGCGGCGCGCTCGCGCAACAGGGTGGAGATCTTGGCGCGCGACTGGGCCAGGCGCGAAGGCGGAACGTCACCGGCCAGCGCCGCACTCGACAGGTCGACCGCGATCACCAGTGGCGCGCGGCTCTCCCACAACGGTTGCGGCAGTTGCCGCCAGCTCGGCCCGGCCAGCGCCAGTACCGCGATGGCGTAGGCGAGCGCCGCCAACACGGCGGCCCGGCGCGTGCGTGTGTCGCCACGCTGCGCCAGCAGGTGCGGCAGCAGGTGCGCGTCGACCCGGTCGTGCCACGCACTGGCACGACGACGATGGGATCGCCAGAACCACGCCAGCAACGGCAACGTCAGCAGCGCCCACAGCCATTGCGGGCGCAGCAGGTGCAGCGCAGCCAGGTCGATGCCTGCCAGTTCGCTCATGCCAGCCTCCGTCGCGGCCAGGCGAAAGCGAGCAATGCGCAGGCAAACGCTGCCGACAAGGGCCAATAATAACGTTCGATCCGCGGACGCAGCGCCTGCCCCGGCTGCTCGACCGGTTCGATCCGATCGATCTCGGCGTAGATGTTGACCAGCTGCGAAGTATCGCGGGCGCGGAAGAAGCGGCCGCCAGTGGTTTTGGCGATCGCGCGCAGGCCGGCTTCGTCGATCTCGTCGCCGGCGCCTGGCATGGGCATCGGCAAACCGAAGAACGACAGCGACCCTTCACCGCCGAAGGCGATCGTGTGCACGCGCACGCCTTCGGCGCGGGCTATCTGCGCGGCCTTGGCCGGTTCGAGCATGCCGGCGGTGTTGACGCCATCGGTCAACAGCACCAGTACCCGCTGTTGCGCGGGCCGCGCCTTCAGCCGCTTGACCGCCAGGGCGATGGCATCGCCGATGGCGGTTTCCTGGCCGGCCAGCCCGATCACGCTGTCGTTGAGCTGCTCGCGCACGGAATCGAGATCGAGCGTCAGCGGCGTCAATGCGTAGGCGCGGCGACCGAACACGATCAGGCCGACGCGGTCGCCGCCGCGGCGGTCGAGGAAGTCGGCCAGCACGGCTTTGGCGGCAGTCAGGCGATCGACGCTGCGACCGCCCAGGTCCATGTCCGGCTCGCGCATGCTGGCCGACAGATCCAGCGCCAGCATCAGGTCGCGCCCAACATGTGGCGGCTGCACCGCTTCGCCCAGTTGCTGCGGGCGCGCCGCGGCCAGGCACAGCAGGATCCAGCCAAGCCAGGCGAGCGCACTGGTGCGGCCGCCCAGTCCGCCGCGGCGGCCGGATGCGGCAACGCGCCGCAGGCGGTCGCCATAAGGGACCTGCAATGCAGCCGCCGTGCCGCGCGCCGGTGGCAGAAGCCACCTCGCCAGCAACGGCAGCGGCAGCGCCAACAACCACCATGGCCACGCGAACAGGTCGGCGAGCCACGCCCACGGCGCCAGCAGCGAGGCCATCATGCGGCGCCCATCCATTGCAGGAAGCGCGCACGCGCCAGGCGACGCAGCGCCTGCACGTCGGTCGCGGCAACGTCGCGGCGATAACCACCGTCGAGCAGCAGTCGGCCGCTGCCGCCGCTGAAGTCGGTGCGGGTGACGGATCGGGGTGAACCTGGTCGCGTCGGATCTGCCGGCCCTGCATCCAGGAAGGCCAGCCATGCCTCTCCTTCCAGCCGGTCGGCATGCGCGTCACGTCGGCGCGCCGCGCGGCGGAGCAGTTCCGACATCGCGGCGACCTGCGCGGCCGGCGAAGCGGCGGCATCGACGTTGCGATCGAACAGTTCGGCAATCGCGCGACGACGCCGGCGGCGACGCAATACGACCCAGGCAACCGCCGCGATCAGTGCCATCACCAGCGCAGCCAGCAGCCACCAGCCCGGTGCCGGCGGCCACCAGGGCGGCGCCGGCAGCGAATGGATGTCGCGCAGGACCAGTGCCGGGCCGGCCATCAGGCCACCAGTGGCCGGTTGCGGCCAAGCAACGGCAGCCAGGAATCGCTCGCCACCTGCGTCGACAACGACTGCACGCGCACACCGACCGCGGGCAACTGCGCCATCACCCGTTCGATCGGGCGCACGAACTCGTTGCGCCAGGCCTGCCGTTGCGCGGCCGACGCCAGGTCGAGTTCGATGCGGCGATCGTCGTGCTGGAACGGCAATGGCGACTTCGGCGGCGCATCCTCGAGCGGATCGGTCAGCAGCAGCACGATGACTTCGTGGTGCTGCGCAAGCGCCGGCCATCGCCGCTGGGCGATGGCGGCCACGCTTTGTGCATCGGCGAGCACCAGCAGGCGCGAACCAGGCCGCAGCAGGCGTTGGGCATGGTCGAGTGCGACGTCCAGGCCGGCATCGTCCTGCGGTGGCCGGGCGTACCAGCGCACCAGCGCATCGAGCACGCGCAGCGCGCCGCGCGGCCCGGCGGCAGGCGCCACCGGTGCCTCGGTCCTGCTTCCGCGCAGGGCGGCAATGCGGTCGCCGTCGCGAACTGCGGCCCACGCGGCGATGGCCCCGGCGCGCGCCGCCTGCACCGACTTGAAGCGCACGCGCGTGCCGAAGTACAGCGCAGGCGAGGTGTCGGCGACGATCAGGCTGAGCCGCTCGCGTTCGGCCTGGAACAGTTTGGTGTGGGCACGACCGGTGCGTGCGGTCAGGCGCCAGTCGATATGGCGGGCGTCATCGCCGCTGGAGTATTCGCGCGACTCGGCGTACTCCATGCCCCGCCCGCGCAGTGGCGACAAGGCATGGCCGCTGATTCCGAAACGGCCACGACGGGCCTGGCCGCGCGCGGTGACCACTGCGCGCAGCGCCACCAGCTCCGCCAGCGACGGCGTTATGCCGTCGGCCATGGCTGCCGCATCGTCATTGCCGGCCTGCTTCGAAGTCATCGCATCCACTCCGGGCCCACGACTCAGGGCAAGGGCACCCGCTGCAGGATTTCAGCGACCAGGCGGTCGCCGTCCCAGCCTTCGGCCGTGGCCTCGTAGCTGGGCAGGATGCGGTGGCGCAGCACGTCCGGCGCAACCGAACGGACGTCGTCGGGGGTGACGAAATCGCGGCCGGCCAGCCAGGCGTGCGCGCGTGCGCAGCGCTCCAGCGCGATGGAGCCGCGCGGACTGGCGCCCCAGGCGATGCGCCGGGCCAGCGCCGGGTCGTAGCGCGCGGCATCGCGAGAAGCCAGGACCAGCTCGATCAGGTAGCGCTCGACAGGCGGCGCCAGGTGCAGCTCGAGTACGGCGGCGCGCGCGGCGAACACATCCGACAACGGCATGCGCTCGATCGCCTGCGCCGGCGTGTGCATGGCGGCACGCGCGCGCTCGCGGGCCAATCGCAGGATCTCGGTTTCGGCCGCGATCTCCGGATAACCGATGCGCACATACATCAGGAAGCGGTCGAGCTGCGCTTCCGGCAACGGGAAGGTGCCTTCCTGCTCGATCGGGTTCTGGGTCGCCATGACCAGGAACAACGCCGGCAACGCGTAGGTGGCGCGCCCGACGGTGACCTGGCGCTCACCCATGGCCTCCAGCAGCGCCGACTGGACCTTGGCCGGCGCGCGGTTGATCTCGTCGGCCAGCAGGATCGGGTGGAAGATCGGGCCGGACTGGAACTCGAACCGTCCTTCCTGCGGCCGCCAGACTTCGGTGCCGGTCAGGTCGGCCGGCAGCAGGTCGGGAGTGAACTGGACCCGGGCGAAGTCGGCGTCCAGGCGCGCCGCCAGTGCGCGGATGGCGCTGGTCTTGGCCAGGCCGGGCGCGCCTTCAACCAGCAGGTGGCCGTCGGCCAGCAGGGCCACCAGCAGCCGCTCGATCAGCGCCGCCTGGCCGACGATCTCGGCCGAGAGCGCATCGCGCAGCGCGCGGAAGGCATCGTGCACACGGGGCAGGTCATCGCTGCGGCGGTCCATGGGGGTCTCGGTTGCGGGGCAGGACCAGTTTGACCGAAACACACCCGCGCGGTTCAAGACCTCCTTCGTCCATTCAGCAACAAAACAAAAAGGGCCCCTTTCGGGGCCCGATTGTTTTCGCCCTAGCCCCCTGAGTTAGGGGGCGGTTCGCGCCGCAGGCGCGAAATGGCGGGGTGTGGAAGCACAACTGGCGGGGCCCAAAGCTTGCACAGCAAGCTTTGGGTTTACCAGGCGAAGCCTGGTCACCGCTGGTCGACCCTCAGCACCTTCGGCGTGACCATGATCAGCAGCTCGGCCTTGTCCTTGTTGCGACCCTTGCGCTTGAACAGGTTGCCCAGGAACGGCACGTCGCCGAGGAACGGGACCTTGGAGATGTCGCTGCGGTCGCGGAACTCGTAGACGCCGCCGACGACCACGGTCTGGCCGTCCTGCACCAGCACCGCGGTGTTGACCTCGCGCTTGGCGATCTGCGGAACCTGGCCGATCGAGGTGTTGGTGAAGCCTTCGACTTCGTCCTTCTTGACGTTCATGTTCAGGAACACGCGGCCGTCGTGGGTGATGGTCGGGGTGACCTTCAGCTCCAGCAGCACGTCCTTGAACTGCACGTTCGGGATCGGAATCGAGTTACCGCCCTGCTGCGGCGAGATCGTCACGTAACCGACTTCCTGGCCCTGGCGGATCACCGCCTCGCGCTGGTTGCTGGTGACGATGCGCGGGTTGGAGATCACCTCGCCACGGCCTTCTTCCTGCATCGCCGACAGCTCGACATCGAGCAGGTAACCGGCGTTGAGGATCGACAGGGCCAGCGCGCTGGGAGTGGTGACCGACTGGGCCGGCAGGTTGCTCATCAGCGAGCGGGTGATGTCGAAGGCGTTGGCGCCGTTCTGCACCGCGTCGGCACGCGAGTTGGCATTGGCCGAGGAGGCATCGGCGCTGCCGCCGAAGCCGACCGAGCTGCGATCGCCGGCCTTGCCGCTGGCGCCGCTGATGCCGAACTTGGCGCCGAGGTCGCGGGCGAAGGTGTCGGTGGCGATGACGACGCGAGCTTCGATCAGCACCTGGTCGACCGGGCGGTCGATCACGTGGATCAGCTCCTTCATCTGCGCGATCTTCTTCGGGATGTCGCTGATCATCAGGGTATTGGTGCGCTCGTCGGCGACGATGCGCCCACGCGACGAGAGGAAGCCGCTGTCCTGGTTGCCGCCACCACCGCTGCCACTGCCGCCGATGCCCTTGGCCTCGGTCAGCGCCTTATAGATCTGCGCGGCGTTGTGGTAGTTGATCTGCACGTACTCGGTGGCCAGATCGACGCGGGTTTCCAGTGCGATGCGCGCGTCTTCCTTGTCCTGCTCGTACTTGGCGATCTCAGGCTGCGGCGCGATCCACACGACGTTGCCGCTGCGACGCTTGTCCAGGCCCTTGGCCTGCAGGACGATGTCCAGCGCCTGGTCCCAGGGCACGTTCATCAGGCGCAGGGTGACGTTGCCGGAAACGGTGTCGGCCGCCACCACATTGAGGCCGGACTCTTCGGCGATCAGCTGCAGGACGGTGCGCACCGGCACGTCCTGGAAGTTGAACGTGACCGGGCGGCCGGTGTAGCTGCGGGTAGCGGCGGCCGGCGCCGGCTTGCCGTCCACCGTGGCGCCGACGGCGCGACCGGTGGCTGCTGCGGTGCGCGGCACGATCTCGACGATGTACTCGCGACCGGTCTGGTACGCCATCGACTCGAAGTTGCCGGTGGTGTTGAGCACCAGCTGCGTGCCGGTGCCGCTGGCGCGGGCATCGATGCGCTGCACCGGCGTGGCGAAATCGACCACGTTCAGCGGCTTCTGCAGCGAGGCAGGCAGCTGGGCGTTGCCGACGTCGATGACGACGCTGGCACCCTGGTTGCGCAGGTCCGGCGCGGCACCATCGCCGCTGAACTTCAGCACCAGGCGGCCGGAGCCGTCAGCGCCGCGCTTGAAGTCGATGTCGGACACCGAAATGGCGCCCGGCAACTGTTTGGCCGGATCCTGGCTGGCCGCGGGTGCGACCTTGGCAGGTGCGGTGGCGGGCGCCGGTGCTGCGGCGTGGACTGCGCTGAAGGCGGCAATTGCGCCGACCATC
Source organism: Lysobacter sp. TAF61 (assembly GCF_052113485.1). Taxonomy (NCBI): domain Bacteria; kingdom Pseudomonadati; phylum Pseudomonadota; class Gammaproteobacteria; order Lysobacterales; family Lysobacteraceae; genus Lysobacter; species Lysobacter sp. TAF61. Next base: position 48,030 of record NZ_JBFRDH010000006.1, on the reverse strand, counting down.
AGACCCACCGACCCGCTGCGCAATAGCAGGGGGCGACGGGAAGGTCGCGTGCGTGTGTTGAAAACGGTCATCGTTGCTATCCCCCAATCCCTATTGATCTTCCAACGCGACCGTGGCCGGACGTTCCAGCCAGCCACCCGCGCCATCCGGCACCAGTTCCACCAATTCGATGTGGTCTTCGAACACGCCGGTCACGCGACCGTCGCTCTGCCCCATGTATGCCCCCGGCTGGATCCGGTACGTCACCTTGTCAGGCGCCATGACCAGTGCCACCACGCTGCCGCCATTGCCGAGCGTACCGACCATGTCGAGGCTGTCGAGCGGGAACTGCTCCAGCGTCTGCTTGCGCCGCGCCGAGTCCGGACGCGGGCCATTGCCGCCATCCTCGTCGGTGAATGCCGTGCTGAACGGATCGCGCATGGCGTAGGCGTTGTATTCGAAGGTTTCGAACTGCTGCATGACCGGCAGCGGATCGAGCGGCGGCGCCGGACGGGCCTTGACCTCGGCGATCCACTTGTCCAGGTTCGGCGCCTCACCGGGCGTGCTGCTGATGCCGCGCGAGCAGCCTGCCAGGACCAGGGCCGTTGCCAGCAGGGTCAGGACACGCGGTGCCGCGCCGTTGCGAATGGAGATTGCGCGCATCTCAGGTCCCCCCCTTCTTGCCGGCCGCCGAGGCTTCCTGCTTGGCCACTTCATCCTCGTCGAGGTAGCGGTACGTCTTGACCGTGCCGGCCAGTTCGAGCGGACTGTTGGGCGTGATCGCCGCGCCGGGTTCCTTGCTGCGCGGCTTCAGCGAGATGTCGTGCATGGTCATGATGACCACGCGCGGCAGCGAGGCCACGCCGCTGACGAAACCGCCGAACTGGTGGTAGCTGCCCACCATGCGCAGTGCGATCGGCTTCTCGGCGTAGAACTCTTTGGGCTGCTCCGGACCAGGCTGGAACAGCTCGTTGGTGATGCCGGTGGCGAGCGCGGTCTGCGAGATGTCGACGATCAGGTCGGGCATTTCGGTCTTGCTCGGCAGCTGGCGCAGCATCTGCTGGAGCTGCTGTTCCATCTGCGCGAGCTGCTGCTTGAGCGGCTCGAGGTTGGCGGCGCGACCCTGTTTGGTTTCGTACTCGGCGCGAAGGTCGGCTTCCTGGTGCTCCAGGCCTTCCAGTTCCGTCTTCTTGTCGCTGACGAACAGGTACCAGGCCAGGCCGACGATCAGCAGGGCGACCAGGACGCAGAAGCCCATCTTGGCCTGCTGCGGCCAGGAGCCGATGTTGTTGAAATCGAGTTCGTTGAGCTTGATGGATTTCTTCTTGCTCATGACGCCGCTCCCTTGGTCGGCGCTGCGGCCGGCGCCGTCGGCGCGTTGGCAGGGGTTGCTACGGGCGCGGGGGCCGGGGTGCCGGCCGGTTGCGCGGCGGCGGCGCCAGCTGCCGGCGCGGCCGGCGTGGCGGCAGCACCGGTACCGGCTGCGGTGGCCTCACCCGACTGCGCGATCTGCGAGGTCGTTGCGGCCGGCGCATCCGGCACGCCGTCGCCGTCCTCGTCCTTGGGTGCGTTCGGGTTGGCCAGCTTGACCTGCAGGCGGAACACGTACGGCAGCCCCTTGTCGCCACCCTTGGCCTCGATGATCGAAAGGTCCGGACTGGTCATCCAGCCTGAACCCTCGAGGTTGCGCATGTAGGTACTGACGCGGGCGTTGGACTGCGCGCGGCCTTCGAGCGTGAGCGTCTGGCTGTCCTGCTTGATCGAGGTGAGCACGGCGCCATCGGGAATCGTGCGCACCAGCGAATCGAACAGGTGGACCATCTGCGAGCGGTTGGCCTGGAGCTGTTCGATGACTTCCTTGCGGGCGAGCAGCTTGGCCTTCTTCTTGTCGAGTTCCTCGATCTCCTTGATCGCCTTGTCGACCTGCGTGATCTGGTCACGCATGTAGGTGTTGCGCTCGTTCTGGCCGTCGATCTGGCCGTTGTAGTAGCTGATGATCACGAACGACAGCAGCACCGCGCCCAGCGCCGCCATCGCGAACATCACCGCGAATTCTTTCTGGCGCAGCTTGCGGCGCTCTTCGCGCCACGGGAGGAGGTTGATGCGTGCCATCAGTCGAAGCTCCTCAGGGCGAGGCCACAGGCGATCATCAGCGCCGGCGCGTCCTGGGCCAGGGCGTGCGCCTGCACGCGCGGCCCCAGGGTCATGTGGGCGAGCGGGTTGGCGATGGTGGTCGGCACGCCGAGCTGCTCTTCGACCATCTCGGCGATGCCGGCGATCGAGGCGCAGCCGCCGGCCAGGACGATCTGGTCGACGCGGTTGAACTCGCTGCCGGCGTAGAAGAACTGCAGCAGGCGGCTGATCTGCTGGACCATCGCCTCTTTGAACGGCTCCAGCACCTCGGCCTCGTAGCTTTCCGGCAGGCCGCCCTGGCGCTTGGCCAGACCGGCTTCCTCGTAGCTCAGGCCGTAACGGCGCATCACTTCGTCAGTGAGCTGCTTGCCGCCGAACACCTGTTCGCGGGCATACAGGCTGCGGCCCTGGCGAAGGACGTTGAGGGTGGTCATGGTGGCGCCGGAATCGACCAGGGCGACCAGGCCGTCGCGCGGCCCGCCGAGCTGGTCGGCGACCAGGGCGAAGGCGTTCTCGAGGGCGAAGGCCTCCACGTCCATCACCTTGGGCGTCAGGCCGCCGATCTCCAGCGCCGAGGCGCGGACTTCGACGTTTTCCGAACGCGAGGCGGCCAGCAGCACCTGGAGCATGTCCGGGCTGCCCGGCATCGGACCCAGGACCTCGAAGTCATGGCTGACTTCCTCGATCGGGTACGGCACGTAGTTGACCGCTTCCAGCTCGACCTGCGACTCCAGGTCGTCATCGTCCAGGTCGCCCGGCATCGGGATGACCTTGGTGATGACCGAGGAGCCGGCGACGGCGGCAGCGGCATGTTTGGCCCGGGTGCCCGAGCGCGCCACGGCGCGCTTGATCGCCTGTCCCACCGCCTCGACCTCGACGATGTTCTTTTCGACCACGGCATTGGGTGGCAGCGGTTCAACCGCGTAATGCTCGACGCGGTAGCGGTTGCCGGCCCGGGAGAGCTGCAACAGCTTTACGGCGGTCGAACTGATATCCACGCCGACGACTGCCGGCTGGCTTTTTGTGACGATCCCCACGGTATTCTCCCCTTGTCACAGGCGCTTACGTGCGCTTCGTGTGACCCTGCTTTAAATATCGAAGTTTGCGCGGCAAGGCAACTGTTCCGTTCGGAATTGCCTTACTGCGTCACTTTCCGCCCCTTCAACGGCTGGCCAGCCCGCCCCGTCCGGCCCGTCCGCCCCGCCCCTGCCCTGCTCAAGTGCCCATCCCCGGCTCATCTATACTCCACGGCCACTACACCCGCAATCGGAACCTGCCTTGATGCCCCGTTTCCGCCGCCTGCTGCGCTGGGCGCTGATCGCGTCCGCCGGCTTGGCTCTGCTCGGCGCCATTGCCCTGGGCACCCTGTACTACCTGGTCGCCCCCAAGCTCCCCGACGTCGAGACCCTGCGCACCGTCGAGATGCAGGAGCCGATGTACGTCTATGCCCGCGACGGCCGCCTGATGGCGCTGTTCGGCGAGACCCGGCGCTACCCGATCTCGATCCAGGACGTTCCCGACCGGCTCAAGCAGGCCTTCATCTCGATCGAGGACGCGCGCTTCTACAAGCACCACGGCGTCGACTTCAAGGGCATCGGCCGTGCGGTCTGGCTGCTCGCCACGACCGATGCCAAGCGCGTTCCTGGTGGCTCCACGATCACCCAGCAGGTGGCCCGCCAGTTCTTCCTCAGCAACGAATACAGCTACACGCGCAAGCTCGCCGAGATGCTGCTGGCGATGCGCATGGAGCGCGAGCTGAGCAAGGACGAGATCTTCGAGCTGTACCTCAACAAGAGCTTCTTCGGCAACCGCGCCTACGGTGTCGGCGCCGCCGCGGAGTTCTATTACGGCAAGAAGCTGGGCGAGCTCTCGCTCGATGAAATGGCCTCGCTTGCAGGCATTCCGAAGTTCCCCTCCAGCGGCAATCCGCTCAGCAATCCCGAGCGCGCCAAGGAACGTCGCGACTACATCCTGCAGCGCATGGTGGACCTGCGTTACGTCAGCCAGGCCGAGGCCGACCAGGCCAAGGCCGCGCCGATGCACGCCACCCCGCATGAGCGTCCGGTCGAGGTGTACGCGCCGTACGTGGCCGAAATGGTCCGCCAGGAAATGGTCGCCCGCTACGGCGCCGAGGCCCTGACGCGCGGCTATCACGTCACCACCACCATCGACCCGGTGCTGCAGGTTGCCGCCGACCAGTCCATCCGCGACGGCCTGTCGGTGTACGACCGCCGCCATGGCTGGCACGGCGTCGAGCAGCACTTCGACCTCGCCGCCGGCGAAGACGCGGCCTCGCTGCGCACGCGCCTGCGCGGCATCCCGACGCAGGCCTCGCTGCTGCCGGCCATCGTCACCGGCAGCAACGGCAGCCAGGTCAGCCTGGTGCTGGCCGACGGCACCCAGATCGAACTGGGCCCGAACCAGGGCTACGCCGAGCGCAGCCCGGCCAGCCTGGTCAAGCGCGGCGACCTGGTGCGCGTGCAGCGCATCGAGCCGGCGCCGGCCAAGCCCGGCCAGACCGGGCCGATGCCGGCGCCGACCTACCGCCTCGACCAGGTGCCGCAGGCGCAGGCCGCGCTGGTGTCGCTGGAGCCGGGCAACGGCGCACTGCGCGCCCTGTCGGGCGGCTACAGCTTCGCCGGCGCCAAGTTCAATCGCGCAACGCAGGCGCGACGCCAGCCGGGTTCGAGCTTCAAGCCGTTCCTGTATGCCGCCTCGTTCGAGCGTGGATTCAATCCGGCCTCGGTCGTGCTCGATGCGCCGGTGGTGTTCAAGGACCGTCGCGGCCACATCTGGCGTCCGCAGAACGACAGCGGCAACTTCGCCGGCCCGATGCGCCTGCGCGAGGCGATGGTGCAATCGCGCAACCTCGTGTCGGTGCGCCTGCTCGATGCCATCGGCGTCGACTACGCGCGCAAGTACATCAGCCATTTCGGCTTCGACGAAGCCGAGCTGCCGCCGAACCTGTCGATGTCGCTGGGCAGCGCCTCGCTGACGCCGATGTCGGTGGCGCGCGGCTTCGCCGCTTTCGCCAACGGCGGCTTCCGCATCACGCCGTGGTTCATCGACGAAGTGAAGGATCGCGAGGGCGCGGTGGTGTTCAAGGAAAAGCCGGCCGTTGCCTGCCCCGCCTGCGGTGGCGCCGGCGGCGCCAGCAAGGCCGTGCAGACTTCCGCCGTGGTCGACGGATTCAACCTGGGACCAGACGCGATGCCGGCCGCGGCGGCAGCCGACGCCAAGCCCAAGGACGAGCCGAAGAAAGTCGAGATCGACACCAGCAACCTGGTCCTGGCGCCGCGCGCGATCGACAACCGCATCGCCTACCAGATCAACTCGATGCTGCGCGACGTGGTCCTGCGCGGCACCGGCACCGCGGCCAAGGTGCTCGGCCGCGAGGACGTCGGCGGCAAGACCGGTTCGACCAACGACCACCGCGATGCATGGTTCTCCGGCTTCGGTGGTCCCTACGTCACCACCGTCTGGGTCGGCCGCGACAACTACAAGTCGCTGGGCTATCGCGAGTACGGCGGCAAGGCCGCGCTGCCGATCTGGATCGAGTACATGCGCGTGGCCCTCAAGGATCAGCCGATCGCGCTGAACGAGCCGCCGGAAGGCATGGTCAAGGTCTCGGTCTCGGCCAGCGGCGCACTGGTGCCGGGCGAAGGCGGCGGCATCGTCGAGTGGGTCAAGGCCGAGGACCTGGAGCGCATGCAGAGCTACGTCGACTACGGCCCGACCGAGACGGCGCCGGCCGAGGAAGAATTCGACATCTTCTGAGGCAACGCCAGCACGCACGAAAACGACGCCGGGTTCGCCCGGCGTCGTCGTTTCCGGCCTTCGCTATCGTATGGCATCGGTTCATGCTGAGGGCACGGCATGAACGCTGCCGATACGGCAAAAGCGGTAACTTCCAGGCGCGATGAAACGTGTTAGGTTGCCGCTGCCGGTGCAGTTTCGGCCGCGGCGAACCAGGTCGCCGACGTCGTGCCAGATGCGGAGGTCGTCATGTCCCACGCCCGACACAACGCCAACCAGCACGCCACCCTGCACGCCCAGACACGCACCCGCGAACGCCGCCACCGCCTCGCCCATGAAGCTGCGCGACTGATGGCCGAAGGCGGCATCCGCGACTACCACCAGGCCAAGCTCAAGGCCGCCGAACGCCTCGGCATCTTCGACGACGCTTCACTGCCGCGTAACCGCGAGATCGAGGAAGCGCTTCGCGAGTACCAGCGCCTGTTCCAGCGCGGGAACATCCCGGCGTTGCGGCAACGGCGCGAGTCGGCGTTGCGTGCGCTCGAGTTCTTCCAGTCGTTCGAACCGCGCCTGGTCGGCCCGGTACTGGACGGCACGGCCGACACGCGCAGCCCGGTCGCCCTGCACCTCTACAGCGACGACCCCGATGCTCCGCCGCGCTTCCTCGAACAGCACGGCATCCCCGCCGAGGCGCGCAGCCGCCGCCTGCGCCTGGACCGCGAACGCGACGGCGACTTCCCCGTCTGGGTCTTCAGCGCCGAGGACATCACCTTCGACCTGACCGTGCTGCCACTGGACGTCCTGCGCCAGGCGCCGCTGTCGAGCACCGACGAAAAGCCGATGAAGCGCGCCAGCGCCGCGCAGTTGCGGCAGCTGCTTGCCGACGACGAAATCCTCGACTACGAGAAGGGCGCGAATTCGCCCTGACAGCCCGCTGGCAGCCCCGGAAACGACGAAGCCGCGACCAGGGCCGCGGCTTTGAGGTTGCACCGGCGCGAACGCCGGGCATGTACGCGAAGACTCAGCGCTTGCCGGCGTCGACGTAGTCGCGCTGCGGCGAACCGATGTAGATCTGGCGCGGACGGCCGATCTTGTTCTCCGGATCGTTCTGCTGTTCCAGCCAGTGCGCGACCCAGCCCGCGGTGCGCGCGATGGCGAACATCACCGTGAACATCTCCACCGGGATGCCCAGCGCCTTGTAGATGATGCCCGAGTAGAAGTCGACGTTCGGGTAGAGCTTGCGCTGCACGAAGTACTCGTCCTTCAGCGCCGCCTCTTCCAGCTTCATCGCCACTTCCAGCAGCGGATCGTTGACGCCCAGCTCGCCGAGGACCTTGTGGGTCATCTCGCGGATGATCTTGGCGCGCGGATCGAAGTTCTTGTAGACGCGGTGGCCGAAGCCCATCAGGCGGAAGCCCGACTCCTTGTCCTTGGCCTTGGCGACCGCCGAACCGACGTTCTCCGGACGGCCGATTTGCTCGAGCATCTTCAGCACGGCTTCGTTGGCGCCGCCGTGTGCCGGGCCCCACAGCGCGGCAACGCCGGCGGCGACGCACGCGTAAGGGTTGGCGCCGGTGGAACCGACCAGGCGCACCGTCGACGTCGAAGCATTCTGCTCATGGTCGGCGTGCAGGATGAAGAGCAGGTCCAGCGCCTTGGCGGCGACCGGGCTGAGCTCCAGCGGCTCGCTCGGCACTTCCTTCATCATGTGCAGGAAGCGCGTGGTGTACTCGAGGTTGTTCTTCGGATAGCGCATCGGCCAGCCGATCGAATAACGATGGCAGGCAGCGGCAATCGTCGGCACCTTGGCGATCAGGCGGATCGCGGCCAGGCGGCGCTGTTCCGGATCTTCCAGGTCGAGATCGTTGTGGTAGAAGCTCGCCATCGAACCGAGCATGCCGACCAGCATCGCCATCGGATGGGCATCGTGGCGGAAGCCGTACAGGAACGTGCGGAACGCCTCGTGCATCATCGTGTGATGCGTGACTTCGTGCTCGAACTTGGCGAACTCGCCCGGGTTGGGCAGCTCACCGTTCATCAGCAGGTAGGCGACTTCGAGGAAGCTCGAATGCTCGGCCAGCTGGTCGATCGGGTAACCGCGGTACAGCAGCACGCCGGCATCGCCATCGATGTAGGTGATCGCCGACTTGCAGCTGGCAGTGGCGGTGAAGCCGTTGTCGTAGGTGAAAGCGCCGGTTTCCTTCGGCAGCTTGGCGATGTCGATGCAGGGCTGGCCGAGAACCGGATGGTGGACCGGCAGGGTCACGGTCTTGTCGCCAGCGGTCAGGGTGACCTGGTCGAAGCCGGGTTTGTTCGAATCGGACACGAAACACTCCTCAAGTCTGCATGCCTGCCTCGCAGGCAGGCCGGGCACGAGTGGGCCACGAATGGGCACGGGGTCACGGCGAAACTCGGCCGAACCGCGATAGTGAATTATCGCACAACGACCTGGAGCCAAGGCTCGGACTTTGGTCGGCTGGCGCCGCGCCGGCGCAACGCACCGTCGCGCCTGGGCGGTCCCCGGGGGCATGGGCCGCCCCGCGGCCAGCCCGGAGCCTCAAGCGGCCCCTGGAAACGGGGCGAACGGCCAGAAACAGCAACGGCCGCCTTTCGGCAGCCGTCGCTACAACACTGGATCGCTCGTCTGCACCGGAACGGCAAAGACGGCAACGGCCGCCTGGCGGCAGCCGTTGCTACAGTCGATTCCGCACTTCGCCTGGAACGATGCTCGGGTCGAACCGTGCCTGAGGCACGGCCCGGAACATCACTTCTGGGCGTAGCGCTTGCGGAACTTGTCGACGCGACCGCTGGTATCCATGATCTTGTGCTTGCCCGTGTAGAACGGGTGCGAAGCCGAGCTGATGTCGACCTTGATCAACGGATACTCATTGCCGTCCTCCCACTTGATCGATTCCTTGCTGCCAAGGGTCGAGCGGGTCAGGAACTGGAAGTCGGTGGTCACGTCTTGGAACACGACTTCGCGGTATTCGGGATGGATGCCGGCCTTCATGGCACTCACCAATCTTTAAGCGGGAAAGCCGGGAAGTATAGCGACCACTCTGGCTTCCGGCAAGTCCGGATTACGCACCGATCAACGTCCTGGTCAAACGGCGGCGAGCGCCTCGCGGATCAGGCGGTCCAGGCGCGCCTGGTCGTATTTCAGCAGGATCCGGACGCCGTCTGGCCGGCCGCTCTGGCGCTGCCAGTCGACCACCGTCATGCCGCGGGCAGGGCCGTGCCCCAGCTCGATCGCCAGCGGACGCTCGGCCGTCTCCACGGCCCCGTCCGGGGCCAGTGCGAAGGCCATGGCGTAGGCATCGGCCGAATGCCAGTAGTCGCCGCGACGGTCGGCCGACCACTCCCGGGTCTTCTTCGAGATGCGCTCGTAGAAGCGGGCGCGTTCGGAGTCCGCGCCCAGCCATTCCACCACGCGGTCGTGGTGCAGGCCGTGGGCGATGGTGCCCTCCCAGTCGGCCAGGTCGATCTGCGCGAAGGCCGCGAAGACGATGTGCGCCGCCTCCGGATCGAAGTAGATGTTGAACTCGGCGGCCGGGGTGATGTTGCCGTGGCCGGTGACCGAGCCACCCATCACGACGAAGCGGGCGACGCGCTCGGGCAGGGTCGGATCGAGCTTGAGCGCCAGGGCGATGTTGGTCAGCGGGCCGAGCGCGACCAGCAGCAGCTTGCCGGCATGCTGGTGCGACAGGCGCACGATCGCCTGTGCGGCGTGCTCGGCCTGCACCTGCTGGCGCGCCGGCTCATAGCCGACATCGCCGAAGCCGTCCTGGCCGTGGACGTAGCCGGCGTCCGGCGCGGGATGCAGCAGCGGTCCGGCACAACCGGCGAACACCGGCACGTCGACGCCCGCGACCTCACACAGCTTCAGCGCATTGGCCACGGTGTGGCGCAGGCCGACATTGCCGGCCGCGATGGTCAGGCCAACGATCTGGTGGCGCGGATCATTGAAGGCCATCAGCAGGGCCAGCGCGTCGTCGACGCCCGGGTCGGTATCGATCAGCAGGGGGATCTTTTCGCTCATCGGTCCATTATGGCCGCCATGGCCGGAAAGATGACAACGCTGCGGCGCTAACCGGCATCGAGCGCCGCGCGCAATGCCTGGACGCGTTCGCTGTCGGTCTGCAGCCAGTCGTCGTCGAGGCCACTCAGGCGTACATCGCCGTGGCGCATGCGCGAGGTGCGCGCCGCCTTCGCGGAGGCATGGAACTCGTCCGCGCCAGTGCGCACGATCAGCTCGCCGAGGTTGGCGCCGGTGATGCCCGCGCCGGCCATGACGCGGATGCGCCGATCCGCCTGCTGCACCAGCTGCGCAATACGACCCGCCCCTTCGAGCGCCGTCGATTGCGCGCCCGACGTCAGCACCCGCTCGCAGCCCAGCGCGATCACCGACTCCAGCGCCTGCGCCTGGTCGCGTGCCACGTCGAAGGCGCGATGGAAGGCGACACCCAGTGCGCCAGCGGCGGCGACGAGTTCGCGGCAAGTCGCGCCGTCGACCGCGCCATCTTCGGCCAGCGCGCCGATCACCACGCCATCGCAGCCCAGCCGCACGCAGGAGGCGATGTCGCGCAGCATCACCTCGCATTCGCTGGCGTCGTAGAGGAAGTCGCCGGCACGCGGCCGGATCAGCACGTACAGGGGAATTCGCAGGCGCTCGCGCGCAACCGCGATCGTGCCGTACGACGGTGTGCAACCGCCTTCGCCGAGGTTCTCGCACAGCTCGATGCGATCGGCGCCGCCGTCCTGCGCGGCCAGTGCCGAGGCCAGCGAGTTGGCCGCGATCTCCAGCAGCGGCCGGCTCATTTGTGTTCCGTCGCGTACACCGATGACGACTCGTGCAGGCGCTCGTGCGGGCCCGCGCCGCCATCGTGCAGTGCGTAGACGAAGCCCTTGTGCAGGGCGAATGCGCCGACCTCACCGTCGCGATTGAGGGCGAGGAAACACACCTGCAGATTCCTGCTCGCCTCCGGGCGCTTGCGCACCACCCGCTCGATCGCCTCGCGGCAGGCGTCCGCCGGCGAGCGACCCTGCCGCATCAGCTCGACGACGAGGAAGCTGGCGGCGTTGCGCACCATCTCCTCGCCGACGCCCGACGCGGTGGCCGCGCCCACTTCGTTGTCGACATACAGACCGGCACCGACGATCGGACTGTCGCCGACGCGGCCGTGCAGCTTCCACGCCATGCCACTGGTCGTGCAGGCGCCGGCCAGGCGGCCCTGCGAGTCGAGGGCGAGGATGCCCAGGGTGTCGTGGTTGCTCTTGTCGCCCGGGCGCTGCTGGCGCTCGGCGTTGATCTGCGGCGCGTATTGCGCGGACTTGAGCCATTCGCGCCAGGCCTGTCGCGCCTGGTCGGTCAGCAGCGGCGTCTTCTCGAAGCCCTGGGCCACGGCGAACTGTTGTGCACCGGCGCCGACCAGCAGCACGTGCGGCGTCTTCTCCATGACCGCGCGCGCCACGGAAACCGGATGGGCGATGTCTTCGATCGCGGCGACCGCACCGCAGCGGCCGTCCCCGTCCATGATGCTGGCGTCGAGGGTGAGCACGCCGTCGCGATCGGGATTGCCGCAGTGGCCAACGGTGGGATTGCACAGGTCGGCTTCGGCCCAGCGCGCGCCGGCCTCGACGGCGTCCAGCGCACTGCCGCCAGCGCCGAGCACGCGCCATGCCGCAGTGTTGGCGCCAATGCCGAAGTCCCAGGTCGAGACGACGCGGGCCCGGCCGGCAACGGGCGCAGCACCTGCCCTGGGCAGGGCCAGCGCGCCGGCGGCGAGCAGGGACGACTGGAGAAACGTACGGCGGTTGGTCATGCATCGACTCGCAAGCGTTGCGACGGGATCAGAAGCCGGAATGGCGCTCGTAATACCAGGCCGCAGCCCCGACCAGACCGAGCTGGCCGTGGTCGACCAGCCACACCGGCACGCGCGCGAGCACTTCGCCGAGCACGCCCTTGTTGCGGAAGCGCGCGGCAAAGTCGCTGTCGAGCAGGAACGGACGGATCTGCGCCGGAATGCCGCCGGCCAGGTACACCGCGTCGGCGCCAAAGGTCACCGCGAGGTCGCCGGCAAGGCTGCCCAGCAGCGCGCAGAACAGTTCCAGCGTTTCCACCGCACGCGCGTCGCTGCCGGCCTGGGCGGCGGCGGCAATCGCTTCCGGGTTGTCGAGCGCGGGCGTGGCGCCGTCGAGTTCGCACAGCGCCAGGTAGGTGTTGACCAGGCCCGGGCCCGACAGCACGCGTTCGTTGTCCACGTGCGGCCAGCGCTGCAGGAGGTGGCGGACCAGGTCGAGTTCGCGCGCGGTGCCGGCGGCCAGCGCCGCGTGGCCGGCCTCGCTGGCGAGCACGCGCAGCGGCGTGCGCTGCTGTGCCGCGCTGCGCAGGCACAGGGCGGCGCCGAAGCCGGTCCCCGGGCCCAGCACCAGCGCCGGACCATCGCCGGCGCGCTCGGGGCCGCACACGCGCGTCATCGTGGCGGCGTCGACGTACGACATCGCACAGGCCACGGCCTCGAAATCGTTGAGCAGGGCCAGGTGGGTGATCCCGGCGGCCTTGCGCGTGTGCTGCACCGACACCGGCCATTGCAGGTTGCTGTTGATCAGCGTGTCGCCTTCCAGGCGCCCGGCGATCGCCACCACGGCGTGGGTGCGCTCGGCGGAACTGGCGCCGGCGAAGTGATCGAGGATCGCCGCCAGGCTCGGGTACTCGGCGCAGGCATAGCGCTGGTACTGCAGCACGTCGACCTTGCCGTCGGCGCCGACCCGTACCAGCCCCAGGCGCGCGTGGGTGCCACCGACATCGGCGGCAATGAACGGCTGGGCGCCCTGTCGGTCAGGGGACTGCTTCGAAGAATCGGCGATCACGGCATGCGGGCGGTCGACCGGGGGTCGGACTGTGCATGATGCCACTTGCGGTTGCGGCCAGCCGCCCCGGCGTCACGCTCCCGCAAACCGCACCGCCCCGCCGACCCAGCGCGCGACGATGCGCTGCGCCAGCCCGGGCGACTCGCGCAGCAGGCGCTCGCCCAGGTCCTGCACCTGCGGCAGCAGGTCGGCATCGCGGGCGAGGTCGGCGACGCGGAACTGGGCCAGGCCGGTCTGGCGGGTGCCGAGCAGTTCGCCGGGGCCGCGAAGTTCCAGATCCTTCTCGGCGATCACGAACCCATCGTTGGTCTCGCGCATGGTTTCCAGGCGCTGGCGCGCCATCTGCGACAGCGGCGACTGGTACAGCAGCACGCAGCTGGAGGCGGCACTGCCGCGACCGACCCGGCCGCGCAGCTGGTGCAACTGCGCCAGGCCCAGGCGTTCGGCGTTCTCGATGATCATCAGCGAGGCGTTGGGCACGTCGACGCCAACCTCGATCACGGTCGTGGCCACCAGCAGGTCGACCGCGCCTTCCTTGAATGCGCGCATCGTCGCCTGCTTGTCGGCTGCCTTCATGCGGCCGTGGACGATGCCCACGCGCACCTCGGGCAACCGCTTGGACAGGTCCTCGAAGGTCGATTGCGCGGCCTGGGCGATGACTTCGTCGCTGTCGTCGATCAGGGTGCAGACCCAGTACGCCTGGCGCCCTTCGGCACAGGCGCGGCGGATGCGTTCGACCAGCTCGGGCCTGCGCTCGGCGCTCAGCGCCACGGTCTGCACCGGGGTGCGTCCCGGCGGCAGTTCGTCGATCGCCGAGACATCGAGGTCGGCATAGGCGGCCATCGCCAGCGTGCGCGGGATGGGCGTGGCGGTCATCACCAGCTGGTGCGGGACGATGGCGTCACCGTTGCCCTTGCCCCCCACGCCCTTGTCGCGCAGCGCCAGGCGCTGATGCACGCCGAAGCGGTGCTGCTCGTCGACGATCGCCAGGCCGAGGTCGCCGAAGGCCACGCCGTCCTGCATCAGCGCGTGCGTGCCGACGACCATCTGCGCCTCACCGGAGGCCACCTGCTGCAGCACCTGGGCGCGGGCGCGACCGGTGACCTTGCCGGCCAGCCATGCCACGCGCACGCCCAGCGGCTCCAGCCAGGCGCGCAGGTTGCCCAGGTGCTGCTCGGCCAGCAGTTCGGTCGGCGCCATCAGCGCCGCCTGCTTGCCGGCCTCGATGGCCTGCATCGCCGCCAGCGCCGCCACCACCGTCTTGCCGCTGCCGACATCGCCCTGCACCAGGCGCAGCATCGGATGCGGCCGGGCCAGGTCGGCGCGGATCTCGTCGAACACGCGCTGCTGGGCGCCGGTCAGGGCGAACGGCAGCGCCTTGCGCAGGCGCGTGGCCAGCGCGGTCTTGCGCAGCACGGGCGCGGCATGGGCCTGCTGGGCGATGCGCTGGCGGCGCAGGCTGAGGTGGTGCGCCAGCAGCTCTTCCAGGGCCAGCCGCCGCTGCGCCGGATGGCGGCCGGCGACGAGCGCGGCGACATCGGCGTCCTGCGGCGGGCGGTGCACGGTCAGCAGCGCCTCCCGCAGCGACGGCAGCTGGAAGCCTTCGCGCAGCTCGCGCGGCAGCAGTTCCAGCGCCTCTTCGTCGGGCAGCCGGTCCAGGGCAAGGCCGATGAGCCGGCGCAGCGATACCGGGCCGATGCCTTCGATCGCCGGATAGACCGGGTCGAGGCTGCTGCCGAGCCCGGCGTCCGCTTCCTCGTCGAGCAGGCGATAACTGGGGTGGACGATCTCCAGGCCGTTCTGGCCCGGCCGCGGCGTGCCGTAGCAGCGCACGCGCGCGCCCGGCTGGAACTGCGCGACCTGGGCGGCGCGGAAATGGAAGAAGCGCAGCACCAGGGTCGCGCGCGAGTCGTCGCCGATCGCCACGCGCAACGTGGGCCGATAACGGAAACCGCGTTCGACCGCCTCCACGCGCCCTTCGACCTGCGCCGCCATACCTGGCTGCAACAGCCGGATCGGGGTCAGTGCGGTGCGGTCCTCGTACTGCCGCGGCAGTTGCAGCCACAGGTCCTGCAGCGTGGACAGGCCACGCGCAGCCAGCTTCTCGGCCACGCGCGGGCCGACGCCTCGCAGGCTGCTGATCGGCAGGCTGCTGATCGATTGCGGGTCGTGGAGAGCGACGGTGATCCCGCCCTTGCGTGTCGGCATCCGCCAAGGATGCCGGGATCGCCGAAAAACCTAAACCCCGGCACAAGCGTGCCGGGGTCGGTTGGGGCCAGGCCCCGAGGTCAGAACTTCGCGCTGACTTCCAGACCGTACTGGCGTGGCTGGGTCATGCGTGCGCCGACGGTGCCGAGCACGGTCATGCCGTAGGTGCCCAGCGAGTTGACGTACTGGTTGTCGAACACGTTGTTGCCGTACAGCGCCCAACCCCAGTGGCCGCTGGACGAGGTCCAGCCCAGGCGCACGTCGGTGAGGTTCTGCGCCTCGCCGATGTCGATGGCGCCGGCGCCGGTGCCGCAGCCAAGAACGCTGTCGGACTCGGCGTTGCGGCGGCACTCGCCGACGTAGGAATGGCGCAGCGAAGCACGCATGTCGCCGGCATCGCCCATGTGCCAGACGTAGTTGGCGCCAGCTGCGAACGACCACTCCGGCGCGCCGGTGGCATCACCGGCCAGATCGACGCCCTGCGGGTTGACGTACTTCTTGTAGGTCGAATCCAGGTACTCGGCGTTGAAGTCGAAGCCCAGACCGTCGGTGGCCTGCCAGCGCACGTCGAAATCGACGCCGTAGGCTTCCTGGTCGGAGGTGTTGATCACGAAGCGCGGAATGCTCGTGGTCATGTCCAGGGTGACGGCCTGGCGGTTGTCGTAGACGTAGTAGAAGCCCGAGACGTTGTAGGCCAGGCGCTGCTCCGGGAACGACTGCTTGATGCCGGTCTCGAAGTTCCAGACGTCCTCGTTCTCGAACTCGCTGCCGATCTGCAGGGCGTTGAAGCCACCGGCCTTGTAACCCTTGGCCAGCGAGGCGAAGCCCATCAGGTCATCGGCGAAGTGGTAGTCGACGACGAAGCGCGGGCTGAAGTCGTCCCACGACTTCTTCGCGCGCGTCTGCACGCCCTTGTTCATCATCGCCGGCGGATCGATGAAGGCCACGTCGAAGATGAACATCTCCTTCGGCAGGCCGATCGCATCGAAGAAGCCGATCGAGTCGAGCAGGTCGAGCTGGGCGTCGAGAGCCGGCGCGCTACGCAGGTCGTTGAACCAGGTGAAGTCCTTCTCGTCGCGGGTGTAGCGCAGGCCGGCGGTGAGGTTGAGCTTGTCGTTGACGTGCCAGATGGCGTCGCCGAACGCGGCGTAGGACTTGGTCTCGAGCGTGTTGACGAACTTCTCGTTCCACGGCAGTCCGGTCAGGTCGACCGGGATGCCGAACATGTTCGCGATCTGCGTGACCGGGCCGAACAGGCCACCGGGCGCCAGGCCCATGTTGTTGGCGATGGTGTCGATCGAGTCGGTCAGCGCGTTGACCTCGCTGGTCTGGTGCGCCTTCTCCTGGAAGTAGCTGACGCCGGCGACCCAGTCGATGTGGTCGGTGCTGCCGTTGAACTTGAACTCCTGGTAGTAGTTCTCGTTGCTCTCGGTGTTGGTCGAATCGACGTAGAGGTAGCTGAGGTTGGTGCCGTCCTCTTCGACGCGGTTGAGCGAGTCGTAGTCGTGCCACGCCGAGGTCGAGGTCAGGCTGCCCCAGCCGAAGTTGTGGTCGACGATGAGCGTGACGCCGTCGAACGTGCGCGTCTCGGCGTTGCCCTGCGCGTCGGTCGCGGTCGGAATGTTCAGCGGATCGAGGAACTGCGACGGATCGGCCGGCACGGTCGGCAGCGCCGGCAGCGCCGGGATCGGCACCACGCCGGTGGTGGCCTGGCCGAGCTGGTCCAGGCTCTCGTGATCCCAGCTGATCCAGGCGCGCGTGTCGTCGCCGAAGCGGGTCTGGAACGAAGCGCGCGTGGCCCAGTTGTTCTCCGGCGCCAGGTCTTCACCGGTGACCGAATCCTGGATCCAGCCGTCGGAGTGGTTGAAGATGCCGTTGAAGCGGAAGGCCGAATCCTCGCTCACGGCGACGTTCGCCATGCCCTCGAAGTAGGTCTTGTTGTCGTTGCCAAGACGCAGCTTGGCACGCGCACCGTTCTCGTCCTCGGGACGGGTGGTGATGATCGAGATCGCGCCGGCGGCGGTGTTGCGGCCGAACAGCGTGCCCTGCGGGCCCTTGAGCACTTCGATGCGCTGCAGGTCGGTGAACGGCAGCAGCACGCCGCCGCCGCGACCGGCGTAGACGCCGTCGACGTAGACGCCGACGGCCGGATCGGTACCGATGCCGAAGTCGTCGGTGGCGATGCCGCGCAGCTGGAAGCTGGGCTGGGTCGGCTGCAGGCTGTTGATCTGCAGGCCGGGAACGAAGCTGTCGATGTCGCCGAGGTCCTCGGCGGCGACGTCCTCGAGCAACTGCTCGGTGACGACCTGCAGCGCGATCGGCACGTCCTGCAGTTCCTGCTCGCGGCTCTGCGCGGTGACGGTGATCGTGTCCAGCTGCGTGGCGCTGACCGGCACCTGCGCCGTCTGCGCCATGGCCAGCGGCATCGCCGCGGTGAATGCTAGACCTGACAGCGCGCGGCCCAGACTGATTGCGAGCCTGCTCTTGCGTGGCGACATCGGAACTCCCCTCCCAATGACTTTCTTGTTGTTTTGACACCGGCGGTCCACGTTGATGGGACCGCTCGGCGGTGATTTACCTCATCGCGACTGGATCGCGACCTTCTGCTCCGGATCGGCACAATTTCCCAGCCATGCACCGATCCAGTCGCGGATCAGGGCAACGCCTTCCTCGTGCACGGTTCCCCGACCGAGCTCGGGCATCATCGCACCTGGATCGAGACTGTCCATGCGGTAGATGATGATCGAATCATCCGGGTCGCCCGGGACGATGTCGAACATGTGGTCGCCGGTGCCCTGCCCGGCCGCCACCGGCGGCTTGCACAGGCCCAGGCGACGCGTTTCGGTGGTGCCTGCATCGAGCCACAGGCCGGACGTGTCGGCCGCGCCCTTGGGGTTGTGGCAGTGACCGCAGTTGACGTCGAGGTAGGCGCGCGCGCGGTCTTCGACCTTGGCCGAGGCGTCGTCGAAGCGTGCATTGTGCGGCACGCCGGTGGCCGGCAGCCCCTGCAACCGGCCCAGTTGGACCATCCGCGCAAGCTGGTTCGTGCCCGGATGCCACGGATCGTCGCGATTGAGATGGCGCGCCTTCGGACCGATCGGATGCAGTTCGCGCGTGGTGTTGTTGGTGGCGTGGCAACCGGCGCACTGGTTCTCGTCGGGCACCATGTAGTTGAAGGCCTGCTCGCCGCTGCCGTCGGGCTTGCGCATCGTCATCGCGATGGAGTCGCCTTCGCGGGCCAGCACGGCCTGGGTCTGCTCGGCATTCCAGACATACGCCATCGCCACCCAGCCCTGCTCGCGCCGCACCAGCAGACGCGTCTCGACCAGGCGGACCTTGGCCAGGTCGAGGCCGTCGCGCGTTTCCGAAGCTTGCTCGGCCACGCGCAACACCGCTGCGTCCTTGCCCGCGCGCGGGTAGTAGAAGGTCTTGCTGATGATGGTGCCGACCGGGAAGTCGAAGGCCTCGTACTGCTTGTACGTGGCCTTGGTTCCCGGCGGCAGCCACAGCGTGCGCAGCTTGTGCGCGTAGTCGCTGAACAACGCACTGTTGAGTGCGTACGGCTCGACGCCTTCGTTCAGGCGCAGATGACCGTCAACGACCGACACCACGTGCCAGTCGCTGAGCTGCCCGGGGTGCCCCGATGCGTGGAACTGCACCGGCTCCTGGCTGCGCTTGCATCCCACCAGCGACATCGCGGCCAGCATCACGGCCGCGCCAATCACGAACACGCGCTTCATGCCGTCGGAGCCGCCTTCACTGCAGGAGCGGCGCTGTCGACCGGCAACGTCACCACCGGCAACGGCGGCAACTGGCAACGCACCGCGTCGGTGACCAGGCTCGGGTTCTTGTACTTGTTCGGGCCATCGGCATTGAGTGTCTGCGCGGCGCCATTGTCGACGCAGACCTGCGCGCCGCCGGGGCGCGCGGTGTTGACGTAGCCGTCCCACAGCACGTCCGGCAGGCGGCCGCCAAGGCCGAACATCGCCACCTTCAGCGCCTTCAGGTCGAGGCCGTCGGGCTTGTCGCCGCCGCCCTTGAAGCGGTTGCCGTGGATGGCGATCTCTTCCGGATACGGATCGAACGCCTTGGCCACGCCCTTCTCGGTCATGTAGCCGGTCGAGAAGTAGCTCGAGACGATGATGTTGGCGGTGTTGTTGTCGGCAATGTCGTTATCGAAGATCTCGACCTTGTCGTTGGAGTTGATCACCACGCCCGAGCCCGCCGGCACGCTGGCAACGGCGGCGCCCTTGGCGGCGAAGTTGTCGGTGTTGTTGGCGAACACCTTGTTGCGGTAGACGCGGCTGGTATGGCCCGGCTGCGGCAGGTTGGGCATGTTGAACACGAGGATGCCGCCGGTGTTTTCGGTGGCGGTGTTCTCGTAGACGTCGGCGCCGATCGAGTTCTCGATCTCGATGCCGGCGACGTTGCGCTCGGCGCGGCTGCGGCGCACGACCACGTTCTTCGACTGGCCGACGTAGATGCCGGCGTCGGAGGCGCCGATCGCGACGGAGTCCTCGATCAGCACGTTGGTGGTCTGCACCGGGTAGATACCGTAGGCGCCGTTGGTGGTCTTGGGACCGCCGGTCCATTCCACGCGCACGCCGCGGATGGTGATGTTCTCGCCTTCGTTGATCTTCAGCCCGTCGCCCTTGGTGTCCTCGATGGCGAGGTTTTCCAGGGTGAAGTTGCCGGCGTTGACCAGCAGGCCCTCGGCGCCGGACTTCTGGCCCTTGAAGCTCAGGATGGTCTTGTCCATGCCGGCGCCGCGGATGGTCACGCCGTCCACGCGCAGGCTCAGGCTGCGGTCGAAGGCGAAGCGGCCGGCCGGGATCTCGATCACGTCGCCGGGCTTGGCATCGAGCAGGCGGCCGATCAGCACCTTCTGGTAGTCCGCATCGGCGGCCGGGGCCGCGACCTCCTGCTTCTGGCAACCGGCCAGGCCCGCCACGCCAACTGCGATCGCAATGCTGAGTGTGATGCGCTTCATAAGGTTTGCGTCCGTCCCCGTTCCAGACTGATCCCAGTGGCCTCGCCCCCACGCATGGCGACAGGGGGAGGAAATCAATCCGCAGTCTGTGACGTTCGGACGACGCCAGTGGAGGGCAAAGCCGGCATACTCTGGGGGGCAAACCGGACAAGCTACGCAAGCGTATGCAACCTATCCATAACGACGACCCGCGCCAGAGCGTAGCCAACATCAAGAGCGGCATTGTTGCCGGGCTGGTCGCCATGGCGCGCGAGGCCGGGATCGGCTGCGAGGGCTGGTTCGCCGGCCTGCGGCTGGGGCCGGCCGAGTTCGACGGCGATACGCCGGTCTACCTGTCCTACCGCCAGACCTGCCAGATCATCCGCCGCGCCATACGCACCCTGCCGGGCCGCGGCCCGGGCCTGGTCCTGGGCGAGCGCCAGAACATCGGCCATTTCGGCCTGCTCGGCCTGGCGATGCTGACCGCACCGCGCTTCGCCGAAGCATTGCAGCTGGGCGTGCACTACGCGCCGATCACCGGGGCAATGATGGAGCTCCAGCTCGATGCCGACGGCGGCGATGACCTGGGCATGGTGGCCATCATGCGCAGCCCGGATCCGGAACTTGAGCCGTTCCTGTGCGAAGAGCTGTTCGCCAGCTGCCTGATGCTCTGCCGCGGCCTGCTGGGCGCCGACTTCCGGCCGACGGTGCTGGAACTGGCCTACCCGGCACCGGATTACGCCGACGACTACGCGCGCGTGTTCGACTGCGCGATCCGCTTCGATTGCCCGCGCAACCGCGTGGTCATCGACGCGCGCTGGCTGCACACGGCCATGCCCGCCGGCAATGCCGCCAGCGCCCAGCATGTGCTGGCGCTGTGCGACGAGCAGATGCCGGCCGGTCAGGCCCGCAGCGAAATAGTGGCAGTGGTGGAGCGCCTGCTGTTGCAGCGCCTGGCCGACAACCCGCGGCTGGTCGACATCGCCGCCGCGCTGCACCTGACCGAGCGCACGCTGCGTCGCCAGCTGCAGGCGGCGCAGACCAGCTTCAGCGAACTGCACGACCGCGTGCGCAGCGAATCGGCGCGGGCGCTGCTGGGCGACCAGAAGCTGAGCATCGCCAACGTCGGCGCCGCGGTCGGGTTCAAGGACGCACGCGAGTTCCGCCGTGCGTTCAAGCGCTGGACCGGCGTGGCCCCGCGCGAGATGCGCACGCAGGGCTGAAGCCGCTGCGGCCTTTTATTCCAGCACCATCACCGCGTCGACTTCGAAACCGGCGCCGCGCGGCAACCCCGACACTTCGATCGTGGATCGCGCCGGATACGGCGCCTGGAAGAACTCGCCCATCACCGCGTTGACCGCGGCGAAGTTGCCCAGGTCTGTCAGGTAGAGACCGAGGCGGACGACGTCGGACAACGACCCGCCGGCGGCTTCGCACACGGCCTTCAGGTTCTCGAAAGCGCGTCGTGCCTGCGTGCTGATGTCACCTTCGACCAGCAGGCCGGTACCCGGATCGAGCGGAATCTGCCCGGACAGGTAGACGGTATCGCCGGCGCGCACGGCCTGCGAGTACGGGCCAATGGCGGCCGGGGCCTTGTCGGTGTGGATGATCTGGCGGGACATGGGATGGCTCTCGGGAAGTCAGAGGGCCATGCTAGCAACAGAAGGCCAGCAACTGGCGACTACATCCGCTGCACGCCCAGCACCACGCCCAGGCGTCGCACGCGCCGCATCACGTCGGCGAGGTGGCGGCGGCCGCTGACCTCGATCGCGAAACGCATCACCGCCACGTTCGCATCGCGGTCGAGGTATTCGACGCGGTCGATGTTCGACTCCGCTTCCGCGATCGCCGCGGCAACCTGTGCCAGTGAACCCGGACGGTTGTCGACTTCGATGCGCAACGCCGCGGCGAAGTCGCCGGTAACCTGCCGGTCCCAGCCGATCGGCACCCAACGGTCGGGCGACTTGCGGTAGTCGGCGACGTTCGGGCAATCGAGACGGTGCACCACGATGCCCTTGCCGGCCGTGTGGTAACCCATGATCTCGTCGCCGGGAATGGGCAGGCAGCAGTTGGCGAAACTGATCACGCCGCGCTCGGCGCCGGTGATGAGGATCTTGTCCTGCGACAGCGGCTGCAGCGGCAGGTCCTTCGCGCGCAGCGGTTTTCCAGGGCTCTCGCGCGCCAGCGCCTGCGCCACCTGTTGCGGCATGCGATTGCCCAGGGCGATGTCGGCCAGCAGCGCCTCCAGGCGCGGATAGCGGAATTCGGCCAGGTAGGACTCCATCCGCACCGCAGGCACGCGGTCGAGCGAGATGCCCAGTGCCTCCAGCGCGCGGTCGAGCATGCGATGGCCCAGCTGCACCGCATCCTCGTGTTCGAGCTGCTTGAGCTGCTGCCTGATCGACGTGCGGGCCTTGCCCGAGACGACGAACTCGAGCCACTGCGGCTTCGGCGACGAGGACTTGGCGGTGATGATCTCCACCCGCTGGCCGCTGGCCAGCCGCGTACGCAGCGGCACCAGCTTGCCGTCCACGCGCGCCGCCACGGCGCGATTGCCGACGTCGGTGTGGACGGCGTAGGCGAAATCGAGCGCGGTCGAATTGCGCGGCAGCGACATGATGTCGCCCTTGGGCGTGAACAGGTAAACCTCGTCCGGGAACAGGTCGACCTTGACGTTCTCGAGGAACTCCAGCGACGAACCGGTGGAGCGTTGCGACTCGACCAGGTTGGCGATCCAGCTGTGGGCTCGGCTTTGCGCGCTGCTGGGGCCGTCGCCACCGTGCTTGTAGGACCAGTGCGCGGCGATGCCGCGCTCGGCGATCAGGTCCATTTCCTCGGTGCGGATCTGCACTTCGATCGGGGAACCGTAAGGACCGAACAGAACCGTGTGCAGCGACTGGTAACCGTTGGCCTTGGGAATCGCGATGAAGTCGCGGAAACGCGAGTCCAGCGGCTTGTACGACGCGTGCACCACACCCAGGGCGTGGTAGCAGTCCGGCACCGTGCGCACGACCACGCGGAAGCCGAACACATCCATCACCTGGGCGAAGGTTTTGTGCTCCGAGCGCATCTTGGTGTAGATGCTCCACGGCGACTTGACCCGGCTGACCAGACGGTGCGGCACCTTCTCTTTCGCCAGCCGCTGCGCCAGTTGCGCCTCGATCTGCACCAGCGACTCGCGCCGCACCACCGGCTGGGTGCGCAGGCGTTTTTCGATCACCGCGTGACGCCAGGGATGCAGCGCGCGGAAGCCCAGGTCCTGCAGCTCGGCCTTGATCAGGTTCATGCCCAGGCGCTGGGCGATCGGTGCGTAGATCTCCAGCGTCTCGCGGGCGATGCGGTGGCGCGCCTCCATGCTCTGCGCGCCAAGGGTGCGCATGTTGTGCAGGCGGTCGGCGAGCTTGATCAGGATCACGCGCAGGTCGCGCGACATCGCCAGCAGCATCTTGCGGAAGCTTTCCGCGGTGGCTTCCTGGCGGTCGCGGAACTGCAGCTTGTCGAGCTTGGTGACGCCGTCGACCAGCTCGGCCACGGTTTCGCCGAACTCGCTGGCGAGGCCGTCGCGGGTCAGCGGCGTGTCTTCGATGGTGTCGTGCAGGATCGCCGCGATCAGCGTCTCGACGTCCAGGCCCTGGTCGGCCAGGACCTTGGCCACGGCCACCGGGTGGGTGATGTAGGGCTCGCCGGATTTGCGGGTCTGGCCGGCATGCGCGGCCGCGCCGATCGCCCAGGCCCGGCGCAGGCTCTGGCGCTGGGGCGCGGGCAGGTACTCGGCGGCGTTTTCCAGCTCGCGCACGTAGTCCGGCACGTCCGCGTCATCGAGGACGACGGCGGGATGCGTGCTGATTGCGGACTCTGCGGGGGTCATGGAGAGAATCTACGCGTGCGGCGGCGCGCTGTGCAATCAGGGCGCACATACGCAAACGGCCCCGCCCAAGCGGGGCGCACATATGCAAACGGCCCCGCCGAGGCGGGGCGCACATACGCAAACGGCCCCGCCGAGGCGGGGCCGTGCAGTTCGCGGCGCCGGTTGAACGCGGCTGCGAAGGGGTTGGATCAGTCGTCGCCCTTGGACAGGTCGTCGTCGGCGACCACTTCGGCGGCGGCCCATTCCAGCGCCTCGCGCTCCTTGCGCTCGCGCTCGGCCTTCTCGACGGCGTCGATGTAATCGGTATCGATGCGGCGCGCGGCGATTTCGCGCAGGGCCAGCACGGTCGGCTTGTCGTTGGCTTCGCTGTTGTCCAGCTGCGGGTCAACGCCATTGGCCAACTGGCGGGCGCGCTTGGCGGCCATCATGACGAGTTCGAAGCGGTTATCGACCACTTCCAGGCAATCTTCAACGGTGATGCGGGCCATGGGGCTCCTGGCGGCCGGCGGGCCGTCCATACAGGCTTTAAGGGACCGCAGAGTGTAGTCGCGGCGCGGGTGCGAAGCAAGCCGTTCGTTGAAAATCAATCAGTTAGGCGCGCACAACTGACCCGGCTGTCCACTTTTGCCCCTCCCCTGCCTGCAGGGAGAGGCTGGGAGGGGGTCGAACCGCGTCACTCGTCGGCGAGCAGCGCCGTGATCAGGCGCGAATGGCGCGCGACCTGCTGGTCGCGGCGGACGCGGCTGGCGGTGAAGATCGCGCACATCTCGTCGACGGCGGTGTTGAAGTGCTCGTTGACGATGACGAAGTCGAATTCGCCGTAGTGCGACATCTCCTCGCGCGCCGCCGCCAGGCGTTGCGCGATCACTTCCTCGGTGTCCTGGCCACGGTTGCGCATGCGCTGGTCCAGCGCCTTGCGCGAAGGCGGCAGGATGAAGACGCTCACCGCATCGGGCACCTTGGCCCGGACCTGGCGCGCACCTTGCCAGTCGATCTCCAGCAGCACGTCCTTGCCGGCGGCCAGTTGCGGCTCCACCGACTGCCGGGCCGAGCCCTTCCAGTCGCCGTGCACCAGCGCCGACTCGAAGAAGTCGCCGGCGGCGACCATGCGTTCGAATTCTTCCTTGCTGACGAAGTGGTAATGCTCGGCGTGGCGCTCGCCCGGTCGCGGCTGGCGCGAGGTGAACGAGATCGACAGGCAGATGTTCGGGTCGCGCTCGAGCACCGCATTGACGATGCTGGATTTGCCGGCGCCCGACGGCGCCGCGACGATGAAGAGAGTTCCGCGCATCAGTGGGCCCGTGTCATTCGATGTTCTGGATCTGTTCGCGGACCTGGTCGATCAGCACCTTCAGCTCCACCGCCGCCGCCGAACTGCGCGCGTCGACCGACTTCGAACCCAGGGTGTTGGCCTCGCGGTTGAACTCCTGCAGCAGGAAGTCCAGGCGCCTGCCGACCGCTTCCTTGAGCTTGAGCACGCGGCGCGCCTCGCTGACATGCGAATCCAGCCGGTCGAGCTCTTCGTCGACATCGAGCTTCTGCAGCCACATCACCAGTTCCTGTTCGAGGCGACCGGAGTCGAGCGGCTGCGCCAGGTCGGCCATGCGCGCCTCGAGCTTGCTGCGCTGGCCGGCGCGGATCACCGGCATCAGCGTGCGCACTTCGGCCGCGATCGCGGCGATGCCGTCGACGCGTTCGACGATCACCGTCGAGAGCTTGGCGCCCTCGCGTTCGCGCGCACGGATGAACTCGTCCAGCACCTGCTCCAGCAGCTCAAGGGCCTGCGCCTGCAGCGCGGCCGGGTCGGCGGACTGGGTCTGCAGCACGCCGGGGAATTGCAGCAGTTGGGTGAAATCGGTCTGCAGGCGCGGGAACCGTGCCTCCAGGTCCAGCGCCAGCTCGCCCAGTTCGCGCAGGCGCAACGGGTTCAGCTGCAGCGCGCCATCGCCATCGGCGGTGCGCAGGCGCAGCGCCAGGTCGATCTTGCCGCGGGCGACACGGGCGGCGACGCGCTCGCGCAGTGCCGGCTCCAGCGCGCGCAGCTCGTCGGGCAAGCGCACGCCCAGCTCCAGGAAACGGTGGTTGACCGAGCGCAGCTCGCAGCCGAGCGTGCCCCACGGAGTGGCGCGTTCGCCGCTGGCGAAGGCGGTCATGCTGCGGATCATCGGCAAATCCAAGGGCTGGCAGGGTGCGAATGGTAAACTCGCGCGCCCCCAGAACGGTAATCATCGGCCATCATGACCACGACCGGCACGCCGCAAGCCCCTTCCGCCGGCCAAACCGCGCAGGCGGTGGTCCGCCCCAGCGGGCGGGCGCCCGCGCAAATGCGCGAAGTCCGCATCGAGCGCGGCTACACCCGCCACGCCGAGGGCTCCGTCCTGGTCAGCTTCGGCGAGACCCGGGTGCTGTGCACCGCCAGCGTCGACAACAAGGTCCCGGGATTCCTGCGCGGCAAGGGCGAAGGCTGGGTCACTGCCGAGTACGGCATGCTGCCGCGCGCCACGCATACGCGCAGCGACCGCGAAGCCGCACGCGGAAAACAAGGTGGCCGCACCCTCGAGATCCAGCGCCTGATCGGCCGCTCGCTGCGCGCCTGCGTCGATCGCAAGCTGTTGGGCGAACGCACCATCACCCTCGACTGCGACGTCCTGCAGGCCGATGGCGGCACCCGCACCGCCGCGATCACCGGCGCCTATGTCGCCCTGGTCGATGCCGTGCGCCTGTTGCAGTCGCGCCGCGAGATCACTCGCGATCCAGTGTTCGGCGCGGTCGCCGCGGTCTCGGTGGGCATCTACCGTGGCGTGCCGGTGCTCGACCTCGACTACGCCGAGGACAGCGACTGCGACACCGACATGAACGTGGTGATGAACGACGGCGGCGGCTTCATCGAGCTGCAGGGCACCGCCGAGGGCCATGCCTTCCGCCGCGAGGAACTGAACGCGCTGACCGCGCTGGCCGAGGCCGGCATCGCCGAGCTGGTGGCCAGGCAGCGCGAGGCGCTGGCGGGCTGAGATCGCCGCCGCCATGAAGCTGCTGCCATGAAACAGACCATCGCCAACGTCACCCTCGTCGTCCGCGACTACGACGAGGCCATCGCCTTCTATACCGGCGCGCTCGGCTTCAACCTGCTCGACGACATCGACCTGGGCGACGGCAAGCGCTGGGTGCGCGTGGCGCCGCGCGGCGCTGTCGAGACCGCGCTGCTGCTGGCGCAAGCCGGCGACGACGCCCAGCGGACGCGCATCGGCGACCAGACCGGCGGCCGTGTCGGTTTCTTCCTGCACACCGACGACTTCCACCGCGACCGTGCCGCGATGCGCGCGCATGGCGTGCGTTTCCTCGAAGAACCACGCCTTGAGGCCTACGGCATCGTGGCGGTGTTCGAAGACCTGTACGGCAATCGCTGGGACCTGCTGGAACTGAAGCAATGAACCTGCCGATGAAATGGGTGATCGCCAGCAGCAACGCCGGCAAGCTGCGCGAATTCCGCGATCTGCTCGGCGGCAGCGGCATCGAGTTCGTGACCCAGGGCGAGCTCGGCGTCGGCGATGCCGACGAAACCGGCCTGACCTTCGTCGAGAACGCGCTGCTCAAGGCGCGCAAGGCTGCGCGCGAGACCGGCATGCCGGCCCTGGGCGACGATTCGGGCCTGTGCGTGGATGCCCTGGGAGGCGCTCCGGGCCTGTACTCGGCGCGCTACGCCGGCGTCCACGGCGATGCCGGCGCCAACATCGACAAGCTGCTCCACGCGATCAGGGACGTGCCCGACGCGCAGCGCGGCGCACATTTCTACGCCGTGATCGTGCTGCTGCGCCACCCCGAGGATCCGCAGCCCTTCATCGCCGAAGGCAGCTGGTCCGGACGCATCCTGCATGAGCGTCGGGGCGACGGCGGCTTCGGCTACGACCCGGTGTTCTTCGACCCCGACAATGGTTGCAGCGCCGCCGAGCTCGAAACCGGCCTGAAGAACCGGATCAGTCACCGCGGCCGCGCCCTCGCCGCCTTGCGGCAACTGCTGCACGCCGGAACGCACTGACCGCCGTGTCGCTGACCACGCCGCCGCTGTCGCTCTACGTCCACCTGCCATGGTGCGTGCGCAAGTGCCCCTACTGCGATTTCAATTCGCACGAGGGTCGCGGCGCGTTGCCGTTCGACAGTTATGTCGATGCGCTGCTGGCGGACCTGGACTTCGACCTGCCGCTGGCCTGGGGCCGCAACGTGCACTCGGTGTTCTTCGGTGGCGGCACGCCCAGCCTGTTCCCGCCCGAACACATCGACCGTTTCCTGCAGCAGGCCAGCAGCCGCCTGCGCTTCGTCCCGGGCTGCGAGATCACCCTGGAGACCAATCCAGGCACCGCCGAACACGGCCGCTTCGAGCTGTACCGACAAGCCGGAGTCAACCGCCTGAGCTTCGGCATCCAGAGCTTCGACGACGGCTGCCTCAAGCGCCTGGGCCGGATCCACGACAGCGGCGAGGCCGAGGCGGCGGTGAAGCTGGCCCAGGACGCCGGCTACGACAACTTCAACCTCGACCTGATGTACGCGCTGCCCGGGCAGACGCTGGCGATGGCCGAGCATGACCTCGAACGCGCCTTCGCCCTGCAGCCCACCCACGTCAGCCACTACCAGCTGACGCTGGAACCGAACACGGTGTTTGCCGCGCGGCCGCCGCAAGGCATCCCCGACGAAGACGCCAGCTGGGACATGCAGGAGCATTGCCAGGCACTGCTGGCCGCGGCCGGGTACGCCCAGTACGAGGTCAGTGCCTACGCGCAGCCTGGCCGTCAGTGTCAGCACAACCTCAACTACTGGCAATACGGCGACTACCTCGGCATCGGCGCGGGCGCCCACGGCAAGTTGACCCTGGGTGCCGAGCAGACCGTCCTGCGGCGCTGGAAGACCAAGCACCCGACCCAGTACCTGGTGCAGGCCGGGCACGCCGGTGCGATCGGCGGCGACGACCGGGTCGAGCCGGCACGGCGTCCGTTCGAGTACATGCTCAATGCCCTGCGCCTGGTCGAAGGCTTCAGCCTGGCCGCGTTCGAGGCGCGCACCGGACTGACGCGCGAGGCGATCGCCCCGCAAATGACCCAGGCCATCGCACAGGGCTGGCTGGAAACCGACGGCGACCGCGTGCGTCCGACCGAACTGGGGCGTCGCTTCACCAACGACGTCGTCGAGCTGTTCCTGGTCGAGGATGCGACCGGCGAGACCGAGAACGACCCGGAAGGTCCGAACGTGTCGCAGCGCGTCATGGTTGACCA
Organism: Lysobacter sp. TAF61; assembly: GCF_052113485.1. Classification (NCBI taxonomy): domain Bacteria; kingdom Pseudomonadati; phylum Pseudomonadota; class Gammaproteobacteria; order Lysobacterales; family Lysobacteraceae; genus Lysobacter; species Lysobacter sp. TAF61. The sequence goes on along the minus strand of NZ_JBFRDH010000006.1, from coordinate 18,983 downwards.
CGCAAAGTAGCGCAAGGCCCCGTAGGCGGGCTTGCGCTGGCCGCTAATGGCCGCCCTCACCGTTACAACAATTGGTCGCTCCCTGAGGACCGCTGGGGCGGGAGGCTGGCGGGGCACCGGGGTGACGATGCATGATCGTCCCGATCGCCAGGGTGACCCTAATGTCTGCAACGTTCGAACCTCTCGGTAGTTCGATTCCCAGGCCTACGCTGGCGTCAGCCGCGTTGCCAAAGCGGGTTCGACGGGTACTGGAGCATCTTTATGCGCTGGTCTCCGATGAGATGGCGCGCCAGCTCGAGCACATGCTCGGCGAATTCGAACAGCAGCTGTTCAAGCATGCCGACCAGGCGCGCACGTCGGCGCAGCAGTCGGCCCATCTTGAAACTTTGCGCACTGCACGACTCAATCGCTCCGACCTGGTTCCGCACTTCCTGGCCTTGCTGGAAGGCGCACTGACCACCGTCCGCGATCCAACACTCACCACCGAAGCGCCAGCGGCGCTGCCCACCTTCCGCGACCTGCGCCTGGTCGACGACGGCGAGGCCGACGAAGCCAACCTGCTGCGCAGCATCGCGATCCGCCACGAAGCCCGTGCCGGCCTGCCGCTGCTGCTGCTGGGGCAGCGCTTCGGCGTGCTCGGCGGCGCGCCTGCGTTCGACGCAGACCGCCTGCCGGTCGGTCCGTACCAGCTGTGCAGGATCCTGGCCGAAGCCACGCAGTCACTGCAGATCACTCCAGAAGCGCGACTGCACCTGTACCGCGTCTTCGACCAGCACGTCATGTCGGGCTACGCGCAACTGGTCGAAACGATGAACGCGCTGCTGGCACGCGAGAACGTGCTGCCGAGCCTGTCGTTCGTGCCGGTGCGCAGCCGCGCCAAGGGCCAGCGCCAAGGGCACGGCCACGCGCAGGGACACGGCCAGGCACAGGACCAGGGCGGCGAACAGGGGCAGGGACAACGGGAGGATTCGATGGTGCCGCGCCGCGGCGCCGACGCCAGCAGTCCGCTGTTCGATCCGCAGCGCCCGCACACGGCGTGGCCGGGGCAGCCAGTGCTGAACCACGGCGACGACCACGAATCCTACGTCTCGCTGCAGAACCTGCTCAGTGGCCGCCGCGAGCTGATGGACAAGCTGCGTACCGGTGGCGACCCCGGCACGCCGCGGCCGACCTTGTCGGCCAGCGACATTTCCAGCGCGCTGGCGGGGCTGCAGTCGATCCCCGCCCATGCCACGCCGCCGCGCAACCTCAACGACGTGCGCCAGACACTGCTGGCACAGGCGCGGCAACAGCGCGGTGAAGCGACCTCACTCACCCGCGAGGACGCCGACACCTTCGAGCTGCTCGATCAGTTCTACAACGAGATCGGCCGCGAACTGCGCAACGACGCCGCCGTCTCCTCACTGCTCAACCGCCTGCAGGTGCCGCTGCTGCGCCTGGCGCTGCAGGACCAGGCGTTCTTCGTCCGCCAGGAACATCCGGCGCGACAGCTGCTCAATGCGGTTGCCGAAGCCGGCGCGCACTGGCTGCCCAAGGAAGAGGCCGACCCGGCGCTCAACGAACAGCTGCGGCGCGCAGTCGATCACGTGGTCGAGCACTACGACGGCGACGATGGCGTGTTCGAGTCGGCCAACCAGCAGCTGCAGGAGCATCTGCGGCTGATGGCGCGCAAGGCCGAAGTGGCCGAGCGTCGCCACGTCGAAGCCGCACGCGGCAAGGAAAAGCTGGTGCTGGCCAAGCACCAGGCCACCGAGGCGATCACCGAGGCGCTGCACGACCAGAAACTGCCCAAGTTCGTCCACACCCTGCTGACCCAGGCGTGGACCGACGTGCTGACGCTCACGCTCCTTCGCCATGGCGAGGAGTCGGACGAGTGGCAGCGCCAGCTCGAAGCCACGCGCCAGATCATCGCCGCCAACACGGTCGAGAACCGCGCCCCGGCGCCGGAACCGCTCGGCGAGGATATCGAACAGGCACTGACCCAGGTCGGTTACCACGTCGATGACGCCGGTGCGATCTCGCGCCAGCTGACCACCGGCCACGCCGCCAACGACGACGCCGCCACCCGCACCGAGCTGGCGCTCAAGCTCAAGTCGCGCACGCGACTGGGCGAGGAGGATGCGCCGCGCGCAGTGGAGACTCAGCCGCGCGATCCGCACGAACAGGAATGCTGGCAACACCTGCGCACGCTACCCTTCGGCACCTGGTTCGAGTTCGACCTGGAAGCGCCGGGCGAGGTCATCCGCCGCCGGTTGTCCTGGTTCAGCCCGCTCACCGACAACGCCCTGTTCGTCAACCAGCGCGGCCAGCGCGTCGGCGAGCAGTCGCTCGACAGCCTGGCGCGGCAGATGGCCGCAGGCCGCGCGCGCATCGTCACGGTCGAGAAGAGCCGCCTGGTCGATCGCGCCTGGAGCGCCGTGGTCAGCGCACTGAGCAACCTGGTATCGGGCCCGACCGTGCAAGAGGCGCACGCATGAACGAAGAATTCCGCCGCGCCCGACGTCGCTCCATCCAGGAGCCGGTGCAGGTCGTCGACACGATGACCGACACCGTGATCGGGCAACTGAGCAACCTGTCCGAGAGCGGCATGCTGCTGATCGCCAACTCGCCACTGGTCGACGATGGCCTGTACCAGCTGCGCTTCAACCTGCGCGGCACCCCGCACCAGAGTTCACCGATCGAAGTCGGTGCGCACCTGCTGTGGCAGGACAAGACCAGCACGCCGGGCCAGACCTGGTCGGGCTTCCGCTTCATCACCATGCTCGAGAGCGAGCTGCAGCAGTTGCGCAACTGGCTGGACACGACCAACGGCCATTGATGCCGGCATCGACCCCGGCACAGGTGGGGCCGACCGTTTCCTGAACCAGCCGCGGCAACCGGCCCAACCGCCAGCAAAGGCGACCCGCGCCTGCACGGCGATGCGGCAAAATGGTCCGGTCTCCGACCTCCCGCCGCCTACGCATGAGCACGCTCGCCTCGTTGTACCCCCAGCACCTCGCCGAACTGCACCGCCGCACCGAACAGGCGCTGGCACGCGGCGGCTTCGATCACCTGGTCGTGCCCAGCGGCACCTCGCACTACCAGGCGTTCGATGATCGCGACTACCCGTATGCGGTCAACCCGCAGTTCAAGGCCTGGCTGCCGCTGACGCGCGCACCCGGCAGCTGGCTGGTGGCGACGCCGGGTCACAAGCCCAAGCTGATCTTCCTGCAGCCGTTCGATTACTGGCACGTGGTGCCGTCGGCACCGGGCGGCTACTGGGCCGATCACTTCGACATCGTCGTGATCCGCAAGCCCGACGAGGCGCTGCAGCACCTGCCGTCGAATCCCGCGCGCTGCGCGATCGTCGGCGAGGCGCAGAGCGCACTGGGCGCGTTCGTGCCGAACAACCCCGCGCCGGTGGTCAACTACCTCGAGTACCACCGCGCCTACAAGACACCGTACGAGATCGCGACGATGCGCGAGGCGACCCGCCGCGGCGTGCGCGCGCACCGCGCCGCCGAGCGCGCGTTCCGTGCCGGCGCCAGCGAGTTCGGCATCCACCTGGTGTATTGCCAGGCCGCCGGCCAGGATGCCAACGACCTGCCGTACAACAACATCATCGCCCTCAACGAACACAGCGCGGTGCTGCACTACACCGACCGCGACCTGGTGCCGCCGGCGCAGGTGCGCAGCTTCCTGATCGATGCCGGCGCCGCACACCACGGCTACGCCTGCGACATCACCCGCACCTATGCGCTCGATGCCGGCAGCGAGTTCCAGGCGATGATCGACGCCGTCGACGCCGCGCAGCTGAAGATGTGCGACCAGGTCCGCGCCGGCACCGACTACAAGCAGATCCATGTCGACGCCCACCTGGCGCTGGCCGGCATCCTCAGGGATTTCGGCGTGATCAAGGTGTCGCCGGAAGCGGCGCTGGCCACCGGCGTCAGCAGCGCGTTCTTCCCGCACGGCATCGGCCACGGCATCGGCCTGCAGGTGCACGACGTCGCCGGCTTCGCCGCCAGCGACAGTGGCGGCACGATCGCCAGGCCCGATGGCCACCCGTACCTGCGCCTGACCCGCGTGCTGGAGCCAGGCATGGTCGTGACCATCGAGCCGGGCATCTACTTCATCGACATGCTGCTCGACGAAGTGAAGGCCAACGGCCATGCCGACAGCGTCGACTGGGCGCGCGTGGAGGCCTTCAAGCCCTTCGGCGGCATCCGCATCGAAGACGACGTCGCCTGCACCGATGCCGCACCGGCCAACCTGACCCGCGACGGCTTCGACGAGGCGGCCTGAGCGCAAGCCTCCCTCTGCCGCCGGGAGGGGGACGCCTGGAACGGGCACGCCTGAAGGAATTGGCCGGCCCGTTACCTGCAATTTCCCCGCTCGCCGTTAGCCTGACCATGGGCCTGCGGCGGGAGGAGTCATGCGGCAAACGATGGTGCTCGGGCTGGTGTTCGGACTGGTGCTGGCCACGGCGGGCGCAGCCGCGCCTGCGCGGGGGCTGGCACAGGAGACGAAGCCCGGGGCGGCCCAGTCCGCGACACCTGCGCCTCCCGAAGCGCCGCCGGTCGACGTCCCCCAGGACGTGGCGATCACCGTCCAGGTGTCGGCCTCGGCCCAGGACAAGGTCGGCCGCCTGTTCGTCGAAGCGATCCGCGAACAGCTGCGCCAGTCGCTCGATCTGGCCCTGGTCGAGGACAGCAAGGACGCACGCATCCGCCTGAAGGTCGCCACTCTCGATCCCGACAACGGCATCGGTCGTCGCACGGTCTATTCGGTGGTGGTGACCGTGCGCCCGGCCGATCGCGACCTCGATGTCTACTGGAACAACTACGTCGGCCTGTGCGGCCAGGCGCGCGTGCCGGCGTGCGCGCGCAACATCGTCGACGAGGCCGGTGCGCCCACCGCGTCGTTGCGGACCATCATCGAAACGACCACCGGCCCAGCGCCCTGAGCGCTCAGCGCAGCTGCGGTGCCCTGGTCGATTGCGCGGCGCAGGTGCGAAGCCGGTACGCGACATGGCGCTCGTACAACGCGTTGTGCACGTTGTGCAGCGCCAGCTCGATACGGAACGGCGTGCGCGGGTTTCGATCGAGCAGGCGTGCGATGTGGAACCCGACCGGCTTCACGCCCTGCCGGTGCACGTAGACCTCGAAGCCGCGATAGAACGGATCGTCCAGCAGCGCGTCGATGCGCGCCAGGGTCGCCAGTGTCGCCGCCGACTGTTGTGCGCGCAGAGCCGGATCCTTCTCGTACAACAGCCGCTCGAAGTACCGCCGCGGCTTGCGAGCCTGGATCGTGCGCGCGAGCGACCACATCTGTTGATTGCGTTCGTTGTAGAACTCGAAGCCCTCGTGCTCGCGCAACGCCGCGGCCGCCTGCGCACTGACGTCGTAGACAACGAAATTCTCGGCCTGGTTGTTGAGGTCGTCGAGCTTGCTGCGCGCGAACACGTGGAAGATGAAACCCGGCAGCCCCATGAAGGCCTGCCGGCCCTGCCGTGATGCCGCCTCGGCCCGGCCGTCACGGGTGAACTCGCCGGCCGACGAACCCAGCAGGATGCTGCGCGTCGAGCGCAGCCGGTTGAAGGTGCCGATCACGATCTCGTCGGCGTCGAACGCGTTGTCGAATCCTTCGTTGCCGTAGAGCTCGGCCTGGGTTGCGTATTGCGCGACCTGCCGGCCCAGTCCGCATTCGCCGCGAACGTGCCCGCTGTAGAACGCCTCGATCGCGCGCGAGTTGCTGCCGCTGGGTTGATAGCCGCGGCCGAAGGTGGCGATGGGCTTCCAGCCGTCGTGTGCCGCGCCGCCCGCGCCGAAGCCGATCCAGCCGGTCTGCACCGATGTGAAGCGGAAGCCGGGGTTGGCGACCAGCCGGTCGACCGCACGCCGGGTTGCGGCTCCCAGCGCGAAGCCATAGGCGCAACTCGTGGCCGGATGGTGCAGCAGTTCGTCGCCCAGGCGTTCCATCGCCGCTGCGTCGAATCTTTCGGGCACGCGTACGACCAGATCGCCCGCGGCCGTCGCCTCGGCCAGGCTGGCCCGGTCGCAGGGCGAGCCGGCAGCGATCTCTACAGCCGCACCGGCAGACGGCACGAACCGCCAGCCCAGCTGCTCCAGCAGGCGCTGCCTGCAGTCGGCTTGGCGTGCCGGCACTGCGCCAGCGCTGGCGAGCAGGACGAGGGCGATGCCGAGCCCGACGATGGCCCTGGCCGGGCGCGGCGGACGGATCGTCGATGAAGTTTTCGCAATGGGCACCGTCGCAGCCTACGGCCGCACGGTGAAGGGATGATCAGCGCGGTCCGTTCGACTGCCTCGCCGCACTCACGCCCGCGCCATCAACGCCTCGATCTCGTCGGCGCTGCGCGCCAGCTTGTCGGTCAGGACCTCGCAGCCATCCTGCGTCACCAGCACGTCGTCTTCGGTGCGGATGCCGATGCCGCGCCACTTCGCGTCGACGCTGGTGTCATCGGGCGCCACATAGAGGCCGGGCTCGATGGTGAACACCATGCCGGGTTCGAGCAGGCGCGATTCGCCGTCGATGCGGTATTCGCCGACGTCGTGCACGTCCAGGCCGAGCCAATGGCCGGTCTTGTGGCGATAGAAGCGGCGGTAGCTGGCATCGGCCAGATTCTTCTCGAGCCTGCCCTTGAGCAGGCCGAGCCTGAGCAGCCCTTCGGTCAACGTTTCCACTGCCGCCACGTGCCCTGCCTCGTACGGGATGCCGGCGCGCGCCTGCGCCAGCGATGCCGCCTGCGCTGCACCGACCAGGTCGTGCAGTGCGCGCTGCTCCTTGCTGAAGCGGCCGCTGACCGGGAACGTGCGGGTGATGTCGGAGGCATAGCCACGGTATTCGGCGCCCGCATCGATCAGCACCAGGTCGCCGTCCTTCACCGCCGCGTTGTTGGCGCGGTAATGCAGCACGCAGGCGTTGCTGCCGGCGCCGACGATGCTGCTGTAGGCCGGTTCGGCGTCGTGCTGGCGGAACACGCGTTCGACTTCAGCCTGCAGCTCGTACTCGTGCATGCCGGCACGCGCGGCGCGCATCGCCGCTTCATGCGCGAGCACGCTGATGTCGGCAGCGCGCTGCATGATGCGGATCTCGTCGCGATCCTTGAACAGGCGCAGCTCGTCGAGCAGATGGCCCAGCTCGAGGAATTCGTGCGGCGGCTGCGCGCCCTGGCGCACCATCGCGCGCACGCGGTTGAGCCAGCCGATCAGCTTGAGGTCGAATTCCTGGTCGCGGCCGAAGTGGTAGTACACCCGCGAGCGACCTTCGAGCAGGCCCGGCAGGATGTCGTCGAGGTCGGTGATCGGATAGGCGTCGTCCAGGCCGAACGCCTCGACCGCACCTTCCGGGCCGAAGCGCGGGCCATCCCAGCCTTCGCGCTCGGGATCGCGCTCGCGACAGAACAGCAGCACTTCGCCGTGCTTGCGGCCGGGCACCAGCACCAGCACCGCCTCGGGTTCCGGAAAGCCGGTCAGGTAGAGCAGGTCGGAATCCTGCCGGTACGGATAGTGGGTGTCGCGGCTGCGGATGCGTTCGAGCGCGGCCGGCAGGACCAGGATGGCGTCGTCGCCGGCCATGCGCATGAGCTGCTTGCGGCGGCGGGCGTAGGCCTTGGCGGGGATGGTGATGGGCTTGGGCATGGAGTTCCGTTGACTGGGCCCTGCTCCCACCCGCGCGGGGCATTCGCCCCGGGCCGATGGACCGATCGATCAGTTCAGGCGCTGCCTGTGCTGCGCCGCCAGCACGCAGTCACCGTGCAGCAGCAATACCGCGACGCGAACGAACTCTTCGATCTCGACCAGCGCGATCTCGTCTTCCTCGTCGCCGTCGCTTTGCGGCTGCGCGGCAGCGAGCTTGCCCAGGTCGGCCAGTGCTTCCTGGCCTTCTTCCGACAGCTTGGTCTTGCCGCCACCGGCCAGGCCGAAACCACCGAGGAAACCGCGGCACCATTCGAACAGCGCACCGCTGCGCTCGGCCAGCGAGGTGTCGGCGGCAGGCAGCAACAAGGCGAAGTCGAAGCTGCGGTCGGCGAGCTGGGCGGCGCTTGCTTTGCGCAGTTCGTCGAGCGCGCCGCCTTCGGCAGGCGCCGGCAGGGCTTCGTCGGCCAGCACCCGGGCGGGCCATTCGCGCACCGCGGCGCCGCCGCCGGCGAGCCAGCCGCAGAGGCCGCCATGGAGCTCAAAGGGCGAAGCAGCAAGGGCCAGCTGGCGGCTCTCGGCCTCGATGGCGGTCAGATCGGGCAGTTCAATTTCGGACACGGGACAAGGCTCGGGGGAGTCACGGCAGTGTAGCAACGCAGCCGCGTCTTGTTGCCGGAGCAAACGCTTGCCTACACTGCGCGCTGCAATACTCAAACCCCGGGTGTCCGTGCGTCCGCCCTCCCCAGCCTCCAGCTTCCCCATTCGGCTCGTGTGGCTAGGCCGGCTTGCCGGTCCCGTGCTGGCGCTGGTGCTGACGACCGCGACCGCGCCGGTCGCGGCGGCGACCCGCGATTTCTACTTCTCGCGGCTGGGCGGCGAACGCGGCCTGACCCAGAACACCGTCACGGCGATGGTGCAGGACCCCCAGGGCTTCGTCTGGGTGGCCACCCAGGGCGGACTGCATCGTTACGACGGCCAGCGCTATCTGCCGTATCGGCACAACCCTCGCGACCCCGACAGCCTGCCCGACAGCAACATCACCTCGCTGGCGCTGGAAGGCGATCGCGCCCTGTGGGTCGGAACGTATTCGGAGTACCTGAGCCGGCTCGACCTGGGCAACGGCAAGATCCGCCGCTACGCCGCCTCGGCCCCCAGCCACCCTCATCGCCAGGTCATCGCGGTCCTGCCGTGGCGCGGCCAGCTGTGGGTCGGCACGGCTGCGGGCCTGGAGCGCCTGGACCCGGTCAGCGGCGCGCGCCGGACCGTGCTGTCGCTGCAATCGCAGCCGGCGGGCAGCCCGGCCCGGCAGACCCTGCTGGCGACCCGCGACGGCATGGCCTGGTACGGCGGCCCGCTGGGCCTGTACCGGATCGATCCGGCCGGGACGGTGCAGCGCGTCGGACCGGAAGTGGCGGTGCTGTCGCTGCAGCAGGACAAGGCCGGGCAGCTCTGGCTGGGTCGCAACGATGGCCTGTTCCGCCTGCACAGCAACGGCCGCGACCTGGTGCGTGCATGGCCGCAGGGGCCGCCGCAGGATGCCAACGCGACCGCGGTCCGCGCGATCGTGCAGGCGCCCGACCACCAGTTGTGGCTGTCGGTCTACGGCTACGGCCTGCGCCGCTTCGATCCGGCCAGCGGCAAGGACGTGCAGGTGCACGAGGAGCCGGGCATAGAGGCCAGCCTCCCCGATGACGCGGTCAACGCGATGATGGTCGACCGCGGCGGCATGCTCTGGGTCGGCGGCCAGTTCCGCGGCGTCGCGGTCGCTGATCCCCGTGGCACGCGTTTCAGCTACGTGTTCAACCTGGAGCAGCCGCGCACGCGCAGCCCGGCGGCGGCCGACAGCATCCGTTCGGTCACGCAGGGCGAGGACGGCGCGCTCTGGCTCGGCACCGACAACTCACGCCTGTTGCGCTACGCGCCCCAGGAAGATCGCTTCGACGATCTCACCGCGTTGATCTCCGACCAGGACCAGGCCAAGCCGCCGCGCGTGACCGGGTTTGCACCGGCAGATGCGGGCGACCTGTGGGTGGCCACCGATGTCGGCCTGTACCGGCTCGACCCGAAGCGGCGGCAGGCGCGCTACATGGCGATCCCCGGCCTGGAGCGGCAACCGCTGCGCTCACTGGCGGTCGCGCGCGACAACTCGTTGTGGATCGGCAGCCACGGCAACGGCGCGTACCACTACACGCCCGCCAGCGGCGCGCTCACGCATTACCCGTACCGGGAAAACGACCCCGACAGCGTCAGCTACCCGGTGGTGCACGCCATTGCCGAAGACCGCCACGGCCACGTCTGGATCGGCACCGGCGACGGCCTCGACGTGCTCGATCCGGCCAATGGCCGCATGCGCCATTTCCGCCACGTCGGCCAGGATGAGTCGAGCCTGCCCGGCAACCGCGTGCGCGCCCTGCACCTGGCCCGCGATGGCACGCTCTGGGTCGGCACGCATGCCGGCCTCAGCCGCGTGGCCGAAGCCGCCAATGGCGGCATCAGCTTCGTCCAGCCGCTGACCGGCACGCTCAACAGCTCGATGGTGCCGGTGGTGTTCGCGATCGCCGAAGGGCCGGCCGGCAGGCTGTGGCTGAGCACCCAGGCCGGCATCATCAGCTTCGAGATCGCCAGCGAGCGCACGCGCAGTTACGGCCTCGCCGACGGCCTGCAGGACCTCGAGTTCCATGGTGGCTCGGCGGCGCAGCTCAGCGACGGCCGCATCGTCTTCGGCGGCGTGCGCGGCCTCAACGTGTTCGACCCCACCCGCATCGTCGACTCGCACTACACCGCACCGTTGCGCCTGCTCGGCGCGTGGGTCGGCAGCGAGGCCACCACCGAGCCGCGCGCCCTGTGGCAGCCGACCCGGCTCGACCTGCCCGATGCCGCCGGCCTGCTGCGCCTGCGCATCGGTTCGCTCGACTTCGCACCTGCGGCCGGCATCCGCTACCGCTACCGCATGGACGGTTTCGACAAGGACTGGGTCGACAACGGCGACCAGCACGACATCACCTATACGCGCCTGCCGGCGGGCAACTACCGTTTCCTCGCCCAGGCCACCAACCGCGACGGTGTCTGGAACGAGCAGACCCTTGAAATCCCGGTCCATATCGCGCCGCCGCTGTGGCGTCATCCGCTGGTCATTGCCGGCGCCGTGCTCGCCGCACTGGCGCTGGCGCTGGTACTGGCATGGCGACGCCACCGCGACCGCCGGCGCGAGCGCGGTTATTTCGCCCAGATCCGCGAACGCGACGAACGACTGAAACTGGCGTTGTGGGCCTCCGGCGAGCAGTTCTGGGATTACGACCTCGACAGCCGCGTGCTGCGCCGCACCCGCGCCGACGACCAGGCCGGACTGACGCCGGAACTGGGCGTGCAGACCCTGGTCGACGCCAACCTGCAGATCCATCCGGAAGACCAGCCGCACGCCGTCGAACAACTCAAGCGCCACCTGCGCGGTGATGCCGCCCTGTTCCTGTCCGAGCATCGCGTGCGCGAGGACAACAAATGGGTATGGATGCGCGCCCGCGGCCGCGTCGTCGAGCGTGGCGCCAACGGTCGCGCCCTGCGCGTGGCCGGCACTGCCCGCGACATCACCGCCAACCGCAGCGCCGAGCGCGATCGCCTCATCGCCGGGCAGGTGCTCAACAGCATGATCGAGGCGGTCGCGGTGTTCGATCGCGAGTTCCAGTTCGTCTCGGTCAACCCCGCCTTCACCCGCATGACCGGCTATGCCGACTCGGAAGTGATCGGGCGCCCGACCCGCCTGCTCGACAGCGACCAGCACGATCCGGCGTTCTACCAGCACGTGCGCAGCGAACTGCGCCGCAATGGTCGCTGGTCCGGCGAGATCTGGCAGCAACGCAAGAACGGCGACGAGTTCCTGTGCTGGTTCCAGGGCAGTGAAGTGCTCGACTCCAGCGGCCAGCACGGCCACTACGTTGCCGTGCTGGGCGACATCACCGACCAGAAGCGCGCCGAGCAGGAACTGCGCTACCTGGCCAACTACGACACGCTGACCAGCCTGCCCAACCGCGCGCTGTTGTCGGAGCGGCTGTCGCGGGCGATCGTGCGTGCGCGCCGCCACGGCAGCCGCATCGCGATGCTGTTCCTCGACCTGGACCGCTTCAAGGACATCAACGATTCGCTGGGCCATGCCGCCGGCGATCGCATCCTGCGCGCCGCCGCGATCCGCCTGCAGCAGGCGGTCGGACCGCAGCACACCGTTGCCCGCCTCGGCGGCGACGAGTTCACTGTGCTGCTGGAGAACCTCGAGCACGTCGAGCAGGCCGAGCAGGTCGCGCGCGACGTGCTGGTCGCCTTCGAGACGCCGCTGGACATCGACCAGCGCCACGACGTGGTCATCTCGCCGTCGATCGGCATCAGCCTGTACCCCGACCATGCACTGGTGCCGACCGACCTGCTCAAGCACGCCGACACCGCGATGTACCAGGCCAAGGCCGCAGGTCGCCGCACCTTCATGCGCTACACCGAGGCGATGGACGTGGAAATCCGCGGCCGCGCCACGATTTCGGCAGCGCTGCGCGGCGTGCTCGACCGTAACGAGCTGCGCCTGGTGTTCCAGCCCAAGCTGTCGCTGGACCAGTCGCGCATCACCGGCGTGGAGGCGCTGCTGCGCTGGCGCAGCTTCGAACTGGGCGACATCTCGCCGGCGCAGTTCATCCCGCTCGCCGAAGAAAGCGGCCTGATCCTGGACATCGGCGAATGGGCGCTGCGCGAGGCCTGTGGCGTGCTCAAGCGCTGGCGCCACAACGGCCTGGACCAGCTGAGCATGGCGGTCAACGTGTCGTCGCTGCAGCTGTTGCGCGGCAACCTGCCCAAGCAGGTCGCACGCGCGCTGGTCGAAAGCGGCGTGCCACCGGAAATGCTGCAACTGGAGCTGACCGAAAGCGTGATCATGGCCAACGCCGGGCAGACCTCGGCGACGCTCGATGCACTGCGCGCGCTCGGCGTCGGCCTTGCGATCGACGACTTCGGCACCGGCTATTCGTCGCTGGCCTACCTCAAACGCCTGCCGATCAACACGCTCAAGATCGACAAGGAATTCATTGGCGACCTCACCCGCGACGCCGACGACGAGGCGATCACCACCACGGTCATCGCCATGGCGCATTCGCTCGGCCTGACCGTGATCGCAGAAGGCGTGGAGACCGAAGCGCAGATGCAGTTCCTGCGTGGTCGCGGTTGCGACGAGATCCAGGGCTATTGGCTGGCGCGTCCGCTCGAAGCGGCCGACTGCCTGGCCTTCATCCGCGCCTGGACACCGCAGTCGGTACCGAGCGGCAATGGCGCCGGCGGCACCGTGGGCACCGTCAGTTCGCCCGGCTGACCGCGGCGGACACGGCGGGCACGGGGGCCGCACCGGCCGGAGTGAGCACTCCGGCATGAACCCGGGCCGCGGCCGCCCTTGACCGGTCCCCCGGCCCTGCTATCGTGCGCGGCATGGACCAAGCCGAACTTCTCGCCCAACTCAAGTCGCTGGCCGACCGGGTCGAGCAGCTTGCCGAGCGCTCGCGCCGGCTGGGCGAGGAGAACCGCAGCCTGCGCCAGCAACAGGAACAGCTGGCCGGCGAACGCTCGGCATTGCTGGCAAAGAACGAACAGGCGCGCGCCCGCGTAGAGGCGATGATCGCGCGATTGAAGTCACTGGAGCAGCACACGTGAGTGGTGATCTGATGCGCATCGGGGCGGGCACCGGATCGACGGCATCTGCATCGCAGGGCCCGGCCCGATGAGCAGCGCCAGCGAACCGGTCAGCATCCGGCTGCTCGATCGCGAGTACACCGTGGGTTGCGAGCCCGACGAGCGCGACAGCCTGCTGTCGGCGGCGAAGCTGCTCGACACCAAGATGCGCGAGATCCGCGGCAACAACCGCATGGCCGCGCTCGACCGCGTCGCAGTGCTGGCCGCGCTCAATCTCGCCCACGACCTGCAACAACTGCGCACCGAACATGCCAGCCGCGACCGCGAGTTCTCGCGCACGCTGACCGATCTGCATCGTCGCCTCGACGACCTGTTCGACCTGCCCGCCCGCTGAATCCAGCGTCGCGCGCAAGGCATCCGGCACACGGCTGCACTGAACCGTTCCACGTCCATACCGACGAGCGGGCACTTACTTCACAGGCTGCGCGCTATACTTCGTTCTGTCCTCTGCTGTGCGCGACAGCGTGCGCAAACATTCGCCTTGTCCCTTATGACGACACCGGGGGCGCGACGGAGGCCCGGAGTGCAGGTCCGCCTCGTAGCGGGAAGCCCGAAGGCAGCCAAGCGTTCCCACTTGAACCCCGGGTTCAAGGTCGTTTCGCAGGCATCGCCATCGGCGGAGGACTACTCATTCAGCGGCGTCGATCCTGGCATCGGCCCGCGCGGTACCCCAGGACCGGGCGCGACTTCGCGCCCGATCTTTTTTCACAGCAAAGGACGAGCGCCGCATGACGGCTGACCGCGCGGCGCTGCGCCGCGAACTCCGCGATCGCCGCCGCGCCCTGGGCGCCGCAGACCGCATCGCCGCCGCCGAGCGGCTGGCCGCCCAGCTGCTGGCGCTGCCGTTCGCGCCGGAATCGGGCTACGTCAGCGGTTACTGGGCCACCGACGGCGAAATCGCCCTGCATGTCTGGCAATTGCGGCTGCCGCGCGAATGCGTGTACTGCCTGCCGGTGCTGCACGAGGACGGTCGCCTGCGCTTCGCCCCCTGGCGTCCGGGCGACCCGCTGGTCAGCAATCGTCACGGCATCCCGGAACCCGACGTCGCGCCGACCTCGCTGCTCGAACCCGAGCAGATGAGCCTGGTGGTGGCGCCCCTGGTGGGCTTCGACGAGCGTGGCCACCGGCTCGGCATGGGGGGCGGCTGGTACGATCGCAGCTTCGCATTCCGCCACCAGCAGCCGGCTCCGCCCTGGCTGGTGGGAGCGGCCTTCGACAGCCAGCGCGTCGACACGCTCGACCGCGCCGACTGGGACGTCGCCCTCGACGCGGTCTGCACCGGGACGACGACGATCAATTGCAGCAGCAGGGCCACCGCATGACCGCACGACGCCGCTACTGGCTGATGAAGTCCGAACCGGATGCTTTCTCGATCGACGATCTCAAGCGCGTCGGCACCGAACCCTGGAACGGCGTTCGCAACTACCAGGCGCGCAACTTCATGCGCGACGGCATGCAGATCGGTGACGGCGTGTTGTTCTACCACTCCAATACCGAGGTTCCCGGGATCGTCGGCACCGCCACCGTGGCGAGCAAGGCCTATCCCGACGAAACCCAGTTCGATCCGAAGTCCGATTACCACGATCCCAAGAGCACGCGCGAGGAGCCGCGCTGGTTCCTGGTCGATGTCGCCTTCGATCGCAAGTTGAAGCGGACCATCTCCCTGGACGAGATCAAGCAGCACGCCGCCAAACTCGGCGAGGACTTCGCGCTGATCCGCAAGGGCAACCGGCTGTCGGTGTTCCCGGTCCAGGCGGCGCAGTGGAAGTACCTGCTGTCGCTGGAGTGAACCCGTTGTCGCTCGCTGCAAAGAATTCCTGCCCCCACGAGTTGAAACCATGAGCGAAGCCAAGCGCCTGGCCGGCGAAAAAGCCATCGAGTACGTCGAGGACGGCATGATCGTCGGCGTCGGCACCGGATCCACGGTGGCCTACTTCATCGACGCCCTGGCGCGCATCCAGGATCGCATCAAGGGTGCGGTTTCCAGCTCGGAACAGAGCACGCAGCGCCTGCGCGCACACGGCATCGAAGTGCTCGACCTCAATTCCACCGGCCCGCTGTCGCTCTACGTCGACGGCGCCGACGAGTGCGATCCGCACAAGCGCCTGATCAAGGGCGGCGGCGCCGCGCTGACGCGCGAGAAGATCATCGCCGAGGCCAGCCAGAAGTTCGTCTGCATCGTCGATCCGAGCAAGCGCGTCGACGTGCTCGGCAAGTTCCCGTTGCCGGTCGAAGTGATTCCGATGGCCCGCAGCCTGGTCGCCCGCGAGATCCTGGCGATGACCCGCGGCCAGCCGGTGTGGCGCCAGGACGCCGCTGGCAACGGCGTGGTCACCGACAACGGCAACGTCATCCTCGACATCCACGGCCTGGCGATCGTTGATCCGGTGGCGCTGGAGCAGGCGATCAACCAGATCCCGGGCGTGGTCAGCGTTGGCCTGTTCGCCCGCCGCCCCGCCGACGTCGTGATCATCGGCGGCGAACCGCCGACGCTGCTTTGATCTGACCTGCAGGCATGGCGTCCGGGCTGAAGCACCCGGACGCTGCAAGGTCTGTTCGCCGATCAGCCCAGCGCGGAGGCCGGACCGAAGAACTCGTAGTGGCACTGCGGCTCGGGAACGCCCATCGATCGCAGATGCCGCTTGACCGCGCGCATGAAGGGTTTGGGTCCGAGGAAGTACACATCCACATCGCGCGTCTGCGGCATCCACTGCTCAAGCAATGAGCGGTCGATGTAACCGACGGCATCGGCCATTTCGGCATTGGCCTCGTCCTCATAGCAGTAGAAGCGCTGGAGGTGCGGATGCTCGCGTGCCGCCGTGTCGATCCACTCGCGGAATGCATGCACGCCGGCATTTCGCGCGGCATGGATGAAATGGATCGGGCGTCCGCTCGGCAGCGCCGATTGCAGCATGGCCAGCGTCGGCGTGATGCCGACGCCGCCACTGATCAACACCAGCGGCCGTTCGGCAGGCTTGAGCGCGAAATGCCCGGAAGGTGGGAACAGCTCGACCTCGTCGCCCACCTGCACATGCGCGTGCAGATGACCTGAAACCGCACCGCCCGCGACGCGCTTCACGCTGATCCGATAGTGATTGTCGTTGGCTGCCGCGGACAACGAATAGTTGCGGCGCTGATCGACACCGTCCACCTCCAGGCGCAGACCGATGAACTGCCCCGATGCGTGCGCCATGATGGGTGCGCCATCGCTCGGCGCAAAGTAGAACGAAGTGATCTCGTCGCTTTCGATGACCTTGTCGATCACGGTGAACCTGCGTGCGCCGCGCCAGCCACCCGGCCGATCCGCAGCCACCTGGTACAGGTTGGCCTCGGTGTCCATCAGGATCCCGGCCAGTTGCTGGTACGCCGCCGCCCAGGCTTCGATCACCGCATCGGTGGCGATGTCCGGCCCGAGCACCTCGCCAATCGCGCGCAGCAGGCAGGCGCCGACGATCGGATAGTGCTCCGGCTGGATCTGCAGGGAGACGTGCTTGTTGCCGATCAGCGTAACGAGCTCGGCGAGTTGATCGAGCTGGTCGATGCGGCGGGCATACATCAGCACGCCGTTGGCCAACGCCCGCGGCTGCTCGCCGCTGTGCTGGTTGGCCTGGTTGAAGTAGGGACGCAACTGTGGGTTCTCGCCCAGCAGGATCGCGTAGAAGTGCCGGGTCAGCGCCTCGCCACCGCTCTCCAGCAGCGGGACCGTGGACTTGATGATCTGGCGATGTTCGGTGGTCAGCATGCAGCCGTCTCTCGTTGTGGGGTACTCCCTGTCTACTCAAGTCCCGTGCCAGGTAATTGAGCCAACTAGATCAACAAGATGGTTCGGTCGGTGGTCCAATCGACCACGGCCGCCGGCGGTAGAATCGACTCCGATGAGTGTCGATCTGACTGCACCGGACCTGCTCGAGACCGTTCTTCCCGTGGTCGACGACCTCTCGCGCGACCTGCCCGAGCACGAGCGCTACGGACGGCTGCTGGCTGCAGTGCGGACCCTGTTTGGCAGCGACGCCAGTGCGCTGCTGAAGCTCGAAGGCGACACCCTCGTCCCGATGGCCGTGGATGGACTCAGCGAAGACACGTTGGGCCGCCGGTTCCTGGTTTCCGAACATCCGCGCCTGGCCGCACTGCTGGCCAGCAACGCCCCAACGCGCTTTCCTGCCGACAGCCATCTGCCTGATCCTTATGACGGACTCGTGCTCGGCCACGACAGCCGCCTGCATGTGCACGACTGCATGGGATGCACGCTGACCGTGGCAGCCAGGCCCTGGGGATTGCTCACCATCGACGCGCTCGATCCGGGTCGCTTCAACGATTCCGATGTGCAGCTGTTGCGGACGTTCTCCAGCCTGGCCGCTGCTGCGGTGAGCGCGGCCGAACGCATTCGCCAACTGGCCCAGGATGCCGAGCACGCGCGGTCACGCGCGGAAAGTTACCGTGTCGCTGCGGACGGCGCAGCCGCCCGGCCGTTGTTGGGACGAAGCCCTGCTTTCAAGCGCCTGCAGTCGGAACTGCAGGCGGTCGGCAACAGCGAACTGACGGTCCTGCTCAAGGGCGAAACCGGCGTGGGCAAGGAACTGGTCGCCAAGGCGCTGCACGCGGCGTCACCGCGCGCCGGCAAGCCGATGATCTCGATCAACTGCGCGGCGCTGCCGGAGTCGCTGGTCGAGAGCGAACTGTTCGGTCATGTCCGCGGCGCATTCTCCGGCGCAACAAGCGATCGTCGCGGCAAGTTCGAGCTGGCCGACCAGGGAACCCTGTTTCTCGACGAAGTCGGCGAACTGCCGTTGCCGGTCCAGGCCAAGCTGCTGCGGGTGATTCAGAGCGGCCAGCTCCAGCGCGTGGGCTCGGATCGCGAACACCGCGTCGACGTTCGCATCATCGCGGCCAGCAACCGCGATCTGGCCCAGGAGGTACGCGACGGCCGCGTTCGTGCCGATTTCTACCATCGCCTCAGCGTGTACCCGCTGCAGGTGCCCCCGCTTCGTGAGCGCGGCAACGACATCCTGCTGATCAGCGGGTATTTCCTCGAAGAGAATCGTCGCCGTCTCGGCCTGGGCGGCCTGCGCCTGACCGCCCACGCGCAGGCCGCGCTGCTGGCGTATGCGTGGCCCGGCAACGTGCGCGAACTGGAGCATCTGATCGCGCGCAGTTCGCTCCGCGCCCTGAGCGCCCGTGCCACCAGGCCGCGCATCCTGAGCCTGGAGGCCGGCGATCTCGATCTTCCAGGCGCGCGGCCGGCGGCTGAACCCGAGCCGGAATCGACAGAACATCAGCCAGGCGAAAGCCTACGGGACAGCCTGGCAAAGCTGGAGAGGCGCCTCATCCAGCAAGCGCTCGATCGCCATGGCAACAACTGGGCCGCGGCGGCGCGATCGCTGGGGGTGGATCGCGCGAATCTGGCGCGGTCGGCCCGCCGTCTCGGGCTGAAAGCCGCGTCCGGATAATCCCGCAAGTTAATGAGGGCATTAACTTGCGTGGGCATCGACTTTCCTTGCGCACAAAGAAAAACCCCCAACCTTTCGGCTGGGGGTTTTAGGGGTAAAGCCCCTGGCGATGACCTACTCTTGCATGGCTTAGGCCACACTACCATCGGCGCATGTGCGTTTCACTTCCGAGTTCGGAAAG
>NZ_JBFRDH010000005.1:0-364214 GCF_052113485.1 Lysobacter sp. TAF61 | reverse complement strand
CTGCGCCAGCGCGCCGGCTTCGAAGCCGACGGCCGTGATGTCCTGGCTGAAGGTGCGCAGGCAGGCCACCACCTGGTCGACGTCCGCGGCGACCTTTTCTTCATGCTGGATATCGCCGTTGTCGTCGATGATGCAAATCGACACGGAGCSCAGCGAGACATCCAAACCGGTGTAGTAGGTCATCTCATCTCTCCTGCCAAAGCCGGGGCTTTAGATTCTAGGGAGAGCTCGACCAAGCCTGGTCCGCCCGATTACCGATGCTTTTGGCCGTTAGCGGCCATCGGACCTGCAAGGTCGCCGGACCGGTGCTAATGTCCGCTTCCGACCCATAGCGGTCGCTGAAGTACCCGGACTGGATGGGGATACAGAATGGACCTAACAAACGAGGCTGTACGGGCTACCGCATTGTTGGCAGGAAGAACCGTCCAGACAGTTCTGCGGCATCGCGTCGAAGAGCTTGTCATCGAGTTCACCGACGGGTCCCGCCTGTTTGTTGACGCGCCGGTTGCGCTGGAGCTGTCGGTTACAGGGCTGGATGATCCAGAACGACAGGGAAAGTAGAGGTCGTCCATTGCATGTTTCGACCCATGGCGGACATCGATTCCTGGTTCGTGGGCGAGCTAGACTTTGACTCGTCTTGTCGACGGCTGAAGTCGAATGCTCCTGCGAGTTGTCACGTGGACGGTCCTCCTTGCCGGTTTGGCTGCGCTCTCGGTAGGTGCGGTCTTTGCGCTGTATCACTGGTGGGCGTCATCGATGCCGTTCAATCCGGAGAGAAGTCGCAGGCTGATCGCTTCTTATGTATGGGTTGCGGGCGGAGGATTGGTGCTAGCGGTCATCGCAGGACGCAGGCTCTTCCGTCAACCGGGCAAAAGCTAATCGGCGCTCCATCGCGAATGACCGCTCCCGGCCGAAAGCGATCGCTAATCCTGATTCCCTGGGTCAGTAGAAGCGCATCTGTAAGTAGTTGATCTCCAAGGACGTCTGGTCGGCATTGCGGAACTAGCGCCATATGCGTGCCCATGCCTAAGGAACTAGCGCCTTCCGAAGGCCACTCGCTAGTACTCCTGCTGGCCTTCCTGCCGTAATGCGTTGCTCCTACTGGTCGATCGCTAGCCCCTTCTGGGAGAACCCACAGCTAAACCCGGGCGCGCGAGGCGCTTCGCCCGGGATGGCCGACATCCCGGCCTACGGCTCAAGCTCCAGCGAAACCGCACGCCCCTGCGTTACCGAGCGCATCGCCGCTTCCATGACCGCCATTACCCGGACGGCCTCATCCGGCGCAACCGGATTAGGCCCATCGCCCGCGATGGCCTGCGCGAGCTCTGCATAGAACCGCGACTGGTCACCTGGCACGGCGGCCCGTGTCTGGATCGGGCCATCGTCGCGTCGCCATTGCAGGGGGTCTGGATCGATACCCCAGTCCGGGTCGCCGGGTCGAAGACCCGCAAGCAGTTGTTGCTCCTGGCGATCGGGCTGCACCTTGACCAGGGATCCTCGTGTTCCATGCACGACGAAGCGCGGTCCTGGGATCGCGGCGAGCATTCCTGCATGCAGGACGGCCCTGGTCGCACCGAAACCCAGCACGACATGGGCCCAGTCGTCCGTGGTGGCGCCGCTGCGTTGCTGTGCCAGGTTCGCCTGCACGGTGTCGGGCCATCCGAACAGCATCAGCGCCTGATCCACCAGGTGCGGTCCAAGATCCCACCACAGGCCTGCAGCCGGGCCGGGTCGCTCGCGCCAACGATCGCGAACCTGCGGGCGGAATCGTTCGAGGCGCGATTCGAAATGACGGGCCTCGCCGATCAGGCCTTCGCCCATGGCCTGCCGCACCGAGAGGAAATCGCTGTCCCAGCGACGGTTGTGAAACACCGAGAGGAGTCGGTCGTGCGCCTGCGCAGTCGCTCTGAGTTCGCTTGCCTGCGACAGGTCGGGCGTCATCGGCTTGTCGACGACGACGTGTTTGCCTGCGCGCAGCGCAGCTTGGGCGAGCGGAAAATGCGTGTCGTTGGGTGTGGCGATCACCACCAGGTCGATGCAGGGGGCGACCACGGCCTGCATGGGATCAGCTTCGATCTCCACGCTCGGCAGCTCCGCCCGCACCTGCTCGGGTCTGCTTGAGGCAACAAGCGCCATGGACAGCCGGGGGACCGCGTTGATCAGCGGCGCATGGAACGTGCGCGCGGCATAGCCGTATCCGATCAGCGCAGTGCGAATTGGACTGGATGGCGTGTTCATGGCGGATACCGGAATTGGCTATGCGCAGAATTACCAGATGAGTGGTGAGACCGGCCAGTCACCTTACTCGGCCCGTTCCGAAACGTTGATCGAGTTCCACTCCCAGGTCTTCCCTTCATCGGTCGAGAAGGCCTGGCTCCAGATTGGCAAGGTGAGATTGCGCACGTCCCATCGGAATACCACGATGATCTTCTGGCCCTTGTAGGTATCCCTGGCAAAGAAGTGGCCCACCATGTTCTCGAACGAACCGACGACAGGCGGATCCAGGCGCCCGGAGTTGCCATCCGCCCAGTAGATGCTCCACAACCGTGTCTTGGGATCGAACAGTCGCAACGCCACGCCTTCGTACGGTTTGCCTTCGGACTGCTCGGTGTATTTGTCGATGTTGCCGAGGCCGTCGAGGATCTGATGCATCTCCACGCGGGACTCGAAGTCGATCCACTCGGTCGAGCCGGTGAGCCTGGATTTCAGTTTGCGGTTCCGGAGCTTCCAGTTTCCAACCAGGTAGTCGAAGTCATGCCGTGACGACGTCGCCGACGGCGCAATCAGCAGTTCACCGTTGCTGTCGAAATGCAGCTGTGGGACCGCCAGCGAGGTGTCGGGCACGAGCGCCGGGTCCACGCGCGGTGCGGCCACGGAGCCGAAGGGCAGCACGGCAAGTGCGAACAGGAGCACGGCGCAGGCTTGCCCGGCTGGCCAGCGCCGCGCGCCGACCGTCTTCTTGGGGTCCGTTGCCTGCATGGGGTTGGCCATCATGTCGGTTCCTCCGAACTGGGTGTGCTACGGCCGACATGCGGGGGCCGGCGCGATATCACACTCCCCTGGCGTTGATATGGCGTGAAGGCCTTGCAGCCCACAGTGTTGCGGCGACTCCACGGCGTTGGACGCGTGCAAGCGGCCCAGGCAATTGCCCTACAATGCCTCGATGGATTACCAGCTGATCATCAAGTTCTGGCGCAAGTCGCTGGCGGACGAAGCCTTCCTCGCAACGATCGAGAGCGAGTTGAAGCAGGCGCTGGGCGACACGGTCGTGCTTGATGGTTATGACGTCAGCAAGAATGAGATCAATCTCTTCATGGTGACCTCCGACCCGAAGCAGTCCTTCCGGCGCGCCAGGGAGGTTCTCACGCGCATGGGTCTCGTCAACGGAGTCTCGAGCGCGTACCGGCTGGTTGGCGGCGCACGTTTCACCTCGCTGTGGCCGTTGCGCTCCACACGCAAGTTCACGTTGCCGTAGCGGCTCTCCCGGCGGTGGCACCTGCCGCTCGCGCCCAGGCATGCGGTTCGCTACCCTGCGCACACCATTCAGCCGAGTCGCCTTGCCGGCCGGCCTCTCCAGGGGAACCACGTGAAGTCTGCTGCTCGTCGTTTCATCATGCTCGCCGTCGCGCTGGGCGTGACCATCCTCAGCACCGGTTGCACCGTCGCCCAGCCCGACCCGGGTGATGTGGCCGTCTACCAGGATCGTCCCTACGTCTTCGGTCATGAAGGCATCCGCGCCGAGGTCCTGACCGAAGGTCGCGACGTCACCTGGCCGTCCACCCAGATCATCTACGTCACCACCGCGCCCCAGACCCTGCACGTACCGTTCCAGGACCTTTCGTCGATGGACAACATCCTGCTCGACTTCGACACCAGCGTGCAGCTGCGCATCGTCGATGCGGCGGACACGCTGAAGCGCTTCGGCCCCAAGTGGTGGGAGAACAATGTGCTGTCGCCGTACAACTCGATCGTGCGCAAGGCGGTCAAGTCCGAGAAGATGGCGCAGATGATGTCTGACCCGGTGGCCGCCGAGCAGGTCGACCAGGAAGTCACCGAACAACTGCGCGCGCTGGTCAAGGCATCCGGCATCCGCGTGGAA
This sequence comes from Lysobacter sp. TAF61, assembly GCF_052113485.1. Taxonomy (NCBI): domain Bacteria; kingdom Pseudomonadati; phylum Pseudomonadota; class Gammaproteobacteria; order Lysobacterales; family Lysobacteraceae; genus Lysobacter; species Lysobacter sp. TAF61. The sequence goes on along the minus strand of NZ_JBFRDH010000005.1, from coordinate 360,115 downwards.
GTGATGGCGGTCAACCTCGGCAAGGCCAAGCCGAATGACAACGTGCTGGCGCAGATGAACAACACGGCGGCCGAACAGCAGCGCAACCTGACGCTGGTGGCGGCCACGATCGCCGAGCAGCAGCGCAAGCTGGAGCAGGAAGCAAAGGCCGACGCCGACAATGCCTATCGCAACAAGATGGGCCTGTCACCGGAGCAGTACCTTGCGCGCCAGCTGGCCGAGATCCAGGCCGAAGCGTGCAAGACCGCCACGGCGTGCTATCTGGTGCCGCAGGGCACCAGCATCGTCGCCAAGTGAGTCGTTAGCGGGACGAGTGCCCAAAAAAAGCGCCCCGCGTATGCGGGGCGCTGAGCAGGCCTGGTTCCCGGGTTGCGCTTACTTCTTGCCTTGGGCTGCCTGTTCGATCAGCTGAGCCACCACGTCCGGCTTGGAGACATAGATCGCATGGCTGCCCGCTGCTTCGGCGACCTTGGCGCCTGCACGCTTGGCCATCATCTGCTGGGCCGGCGGCGGGATCATGTGGTCGTCGGTGGCGACCAGATACCAGCTCGCCTTCGACTTCCACGCCGGAACGGTCACCTTGCCAGCCAGGGCTTCAACACCCCACGGCACCTGCGACGCAGCCATGAACTCTGCTTCCTCTGCCGGGACATCACCTGCGAACGACGCGGCGAACTTCGCCCGATCAAGGAACAGGAAGCCATCCTGCGGCGGCAGGATCGGCGGCTGCGCGGCGCCCGGCGGCGGGTTGGCGATCAGGGTCTGCACCGACTCGCCGGCGTCCGGCGCGAACGCGGCGATGTAGACCAGGCGCTCGACCTTGGGGTCGGTGCCGGCCTCGGAGATCACCACGCCACCGTAGGAATGGCCAACGAGCACGACGGGGCCGTCCTGCTGGGCGATGACGCGCTTGGTGACCGCGACGTCGTCGGCGAGCGAGAGGGTGGGGTTCTGCACGATGCTGACGTTGTAGCCATCCTTCTTGAGGATGTCGTAGACCTTCTGCCAACCGGAGCCGTCGACGAAGCCGCCGTGGACCAGGACGACGTTCTTGACGGCCTTCGGGGCCGGGGCGGGCTTGGCGGCGTGGGCGGTGGAGGCCAGCGAGACGGCGGCAACCGCAGCGAGCGCGAGCGACTTCAGTTTCATGGGATTCTCCAGATGGAATGGTTGGGCGGATCGGTCTTTCGGCGGAGGGGCTGGCGGGCCAACCTTGGAGCGCAGATTGCCGCCTGCCCCCCGCGCGCACCATCGGTTGAATGACCGAGGCCCGGACGGGGAGGGCGCAGATAGACTTCCCCTCCACCCCGTGTAGAGGTCATGAAGGCCGTGGACGAATCCGCAGTCGCCCTCCTGGATGTGATCCGCTCGCTGGCATTCGTCGGCGACCTCGCCATGGGGCAACCCACCGACCATTCGCCGCGTGCCGCCTGGATGGCGGGACAACTGGCCCGCGAGATGGGAGCGGACAACGCCGCCTGCACGCGCGCCACCGCGGTCGCCCTGCTGCGCTGGTCGGGTTGCACCGCCAACGCACCGGAGTTCGCGCAGTTGTTTGGCGACGACGTGAGCGGGCGCAAGGCATTGCTCGCGATCCAGTCCTCCGGCAGCAGTTTCCGTTCTGGCACGCGCAACAAGGGTTCTGCATTCCTGTCACTGTCGCGCATCCATTGCGAAGTGTCGGGAGACATCGCCGAACAACTGGGTTTGGACGAAGAAACACAGTTCGCCCTGCGCCACCTGTTCGAGAGTCACGACGGCAGCGGCGCGCCAGATGGCCTGCGTGGCGACCAGGTACCGATCGCGGTCTACATGGCATCTGTTGCCGGCGACCTCGACATCTTCAATCGTCTCTATGGCTTCGATCAGGCGTGCCGGCTGATCGGTGAGCGTGCCGACACGCTGTATCCGCGCGCAATTGCCGATGTGGTTCTCACGCATGCACGCCAGTGGCTTGCGGCACTCGACGCTGACCCGACCTTGTCCGGGCCGTGCTCGCTGGAAGCAACGTTGGCCGGCCGTACGACGTCGCTGGAGATACTGGCCCACGTCATCGACCTGAAACTGCCGTGGATGACCGGTCATTCGCGCAGCGTGGCGCAGATTGCACGCAACGCGGCCATCCATCTGGGCCTGGACGAAGTCAGTCAGCAGCGGGTGTACCGGGCCGCCCTCATTCATGGCATCGGGCGCGCTGCGGTGCCCAACATGGTCTGGGACACGCCGGGCCGCCTGGCCGAGTCGGCGTGGGAGCGTGTCCGCCTGGTGCCGTACTGGACCGGCCGCGCGGCACGCCAGATCGGCTCGCTTGCGGCGGAGGCGGAAGTCGCCTCGTACGCGTACGAGCGGCCCGACGGATCGGGCTACTTTCGCGAGGTCAAGGAGCTCAGCATCCCGCTGGAAGGGCGCATCCTCGCTGCCTCCGTCGCACTGGCCGCACTCCGGGTCGAGCGTCCGTGGCGCGAAGCGTATCCGGACCACCAGGCCCGTGAAATGTTGATGGCCGAAGCCGAGGCAGGCCGGCACGACCTGGCCGTCGTCCGAGCGCTTTTCGACAGGCGCCGCGAGGTCGTCCGTCAGCCGACGCCCTCAACGACGGGATTGCTTACCGAGCGCGAACGGGACGTCCTTCGCTGGATCAGCCTGGGCGCCAGCAACAAGCAGGCGGCACAGAAACTCTCCATCAGCCCCAGTACCGTCCGCACGCACGTGGAAAGCGTGTTTCGCAAGCTCGAATGCACCACGCGTGCTGCGGCCACATTGAAGGCAACCCAGCTGGGCCTGCTGTAGCCGCGAGCGTTGACCGGATGCGGAAGCGGCCGGCGCGAAAGCCGGCCGCCTCGCATTGCGCCTTTACGCCGACGGCGCGTCGTCGGTGAACCGTTCGTGCAGCCTCACCGGCTCGACCTTGGTCCGTTCGCGCTTGCGGATCCACAGGTTGATCAGTTCGACGAACACCGAGAACGCCATCGCGGCGTAGATGTAGCCCTTCGGGATGTGCTGGCCGAAGCCATCGGCGATCAGCACCAGGCCGATCATGATCAGGAAGCTCAGCGCCAGCACCTTCACGGTCGGGTGGCGCTCGACGAAGTCGCCGATCGGCCGGGCGAACATCAGCATGAAGGCGATCGAGATCAGGATCGCGGTGACCATCACCCAGCGCTCGTCGACCATGCCCACGGCGGTGATGATCGAATCCAGCGAGAAGACGATGTCCAGCACCATGATCTGGGCAATGACGCTGGCGAAGGTGGCCGTCACCGTGCCGACGCCGACGTGCTCGCTGGCCCCTTCCAGCTTCTGATGGATCTCGTGGGTGGCCTTGCCGATCAGGAACAGGCCGCCGCCGATGAGGATGAGGTCACGCCAGGAAAACTCGTTGCCCAGCACCGAGAACAGCGGCGCGGTCAGGCCGACGATCCAGGCGATGGCCAGCAACAGGCCCAGGCGCGTCACCGCGGCCAGGGTGATGCCGAGCCGGCGCGCCTTGTTGCGCTGCTCCGGGGGCAGTTTGCCGGCAAGGATGGAGATGAAGATGATGTTGTCGATGCCGAGCACGAGTTCGAGCGCGGTCAGTGTGGCCAGGGCGATCCAGATCTCGGGGTTCAGTAGGGCGTCCATTGGGGTCTCGTAGAAGGGCGGGGCGGCCGTGGGCCGGTGGCTGGCCGAACCTGCCCGCGCACGCACGGTGCCTGCCGGGAGCGGCGGGGCCATGTGATGGGCGGTTGGGGTTCAAGGCGGCGGAAAAGCCACGGCGCCTGTGCATTCAATGGACGCACCTTCGCCGTGGGACGGCGAAGGTCTTGCTCGCAGGACGCCTCAGGCGACCTGCTGCTGCACCGGGGACGAATCCCGTAGTGACGGTGCCAGCATGCGGGAGCTACTCCCCTTCGTGACCGGGATAGTAATGCATCGGCCGCCGCCGGAGAAATGGCGGGCCCGGGTTCGGCTATTCTCCGGGCCAGCGCGGTGAAGCTTCAGGCGCTACCTGGAAGCCATTGGCGGTTCAACCAGAGGGGAGAAGGATCTTGAGCGACCCGTACAACACGGCTGATTCGCAGCCAGTCACGCCGCGCGAGGCGACGCCTCAGCCCACCGCGGTCAGGCAGAGCGTCATGTTCCGTCTGCTTCGTTATGCAAGCGTCGGAATCTTCACCGCCAACATGCTGGTCATGTTCGCGACCACGGTGTTTGTGCCGGTGTTGAACGTGATCTACTTGAGGCCGCGCCAGGCGGACTGATCCGCATGACCCATGCCGGGGAGGGATGACATGTCGACGGACATCGAGGTCGAAACCGCGATTCTCGCCGGTGGTTGCTTCTGGGGCATGCAGGACCTGCTGCGTCGCATACCCACGGTGTTGTCCACCCGCGTGGGCTACACCGGTGGCGATGTGTCCGGTCCAACCTATGACAACCACGGCACGCACGCCGAAGCCATTGAGATCGTGTTCGATCCAGGGCTGCTCTCCTACCGCCATATCCTCGAGTTCTTCTTCCAGATCCACGACCCCACATCGATGAATCGCCAGGGCAGCGATACCGGAACCAGGTACCGTTCCGCCATCTTTTACCTGAGCCAAGCGCAGAAGCTTGCCGCTGAAGCCACGATTGCCGACCTCGAAGCCTCCGGTCTGCTTCCAGGCAAGGTGGTCACCTCGGTCGAGCCGGCGGGCACCTTCTGGGAGGCCGAATCGGTGCACCAGGACTACCTCGAACGTTCGCAGCAGCTGGCATGCCGACGCATTCGCCCCGGTTGGAAGCTGCCTTCTGCCAGGGCATGACCCGGCAGGTTTTTGGGGCCGGCAGCCCCATGTGTTCGTCAGCCGGCGGCCGCGTTCCGTCGCACTGACGGCGGTTTCGTCGCACGGCGGTCGCAAGGCTCGCGACACGGCAGCATGCTCCGCGAACTTGCAGCGCCGGAGCCCAACATGCGTGCCTACGGATGGATGACTGTACTTGCCCTCGCGGCTTCCCTCGCATCCGGCCCGGCAACGCCCTCGGCGCCGCTTCCGTCGACGACCGCACCGGCCGCGCCCGACCGCGCCATCGAGGGCCGGATGGCGCAATCCGGGCTGGTAGGCATCGGCGCGGCAATCATCATCGACAGGAAGCTGGCCTGGTCGAAGGGCTACGGTTTCGCTGACAAGCAGCGCGGTGTGCCGTTCACACCCGACACGGTGATGAACATCGGGTCGATCAGCAAGACCGTCACCGGCGTCGCGCTGATGCAGGCCGTGCAGGATGGCAAGCTGTCGCTGGATGCCGACATCAACGACTATCTGCCGTTCAAGGTATCCAACCCGTCGTTCCCGCGCGTGCCGATCACGCTGCGCCAGCTGGCGACACACACGTCCGGGATCACCGACCGCTGGGAGGTGTACCAGCGCCTCTATCACTGGGGCGACGACGCGCCGGAGGCCCTGTGCGATTTCCTGCAGGGCTACCTGGTGCCAGGCGGCGACGACTACGCGAAGGAGAACTTCCTCGCGTTCAAACCCGGGACGCATCGGGAGTACTCCAACATCGCCGCCGGACTGGCCGGCTGCATCATCGAGCGTGCCGTCGGCGAGAAGTTGAACGTGTACACCCGCCAGCGCATCTTCACTCCGCTGAAGATGGATCACAGCGGCTGGTTCCTGTCGGAGGTGCCGGCGGGCTCGCACTCCACGCTGTATGTCTACCAGGACGGCTTCAGTGTGCCGATCCCGTTGTACGGCGTGACCACTTATCCGGATGGCGGAGTGCGGACATCGGTGGCGGACCTGTCGAGGTTCTTCATCGCGCTGCTCGATGGCGGGCAGTACCAGGGGGCGCGTATCCTGCAGCCAGAGTCGGTCGCCGAGATGCTGAAGTTCCAGTACACACAGGCCAACAAGCCCGACAACGTCATCCTTGCCGAGAAGAACTCGGGCCTGTTCTGGTCGACCAAGTTCAATGTCACCCGCATTGGCCATGGCGGTTCAGACCCCGGCGTGCGGACCGAGATGCTGTCCAACCTGGCCAAGGACGTCGCGATCATCGTGTTCGTCAACACATCGCTGGCCGAACACGACGCCAAGGCCTACACCGCGCTCATGGACGACCTGTGGAAGTACGCGGAGGCGTTGAAGCGGCAGGCGGGCCGGTAGCGCCCGGCCGGGTTGCCCCGGTCACGCTGCGCCCTGCACCTTGCGCGAGTAGTGCAGCAGTCGCCCCCGGTACGGCGGCAGGTCCTCGTCGTCCATCGGGCAGCGCTCTTCGATCAGCTCGAACCCCTGCGCGGCAAGCAGGCGTGTGAAGCGGGTGCTGTGGCCGCGGCCGGGGTCTGTGACGACCACTTCGGCATCCGGACTTGCGTGCCTTTCGACCACGCCGGCTAGCAGCAATGCGTGGTCGAGCTCATACAGCACGTCGCTGGCGATGATCAGGTCGAAGTGGCCGAGCGTCGGCAACGGCACGTTCCACAGCAGCTGGCGGTAATGCAGCGCCGGCAGCGCATTGAGCGCGGCGTTGTATGCGAGGAAGGATTCGGCCAGCGGGTGCATGTCCGATGCGACCACGTTGGCGCCGCGGCACTGCAGCACCAGGCTGGCCAGGCCGATGCCGCAGCCCAGCTCCAGGACGCGCTTGCCGGCGACATCGAAGCGGTGCATGGCTTGTGCTAGCAGGCGTCCTGCCGGCCAGACCTGGCCGAACAAGCTCCATTGCGCGGAGGAAATGCCCAGCCGCGCGCCATGGCCGTCCGGGTCCGAGAACTGCTGCTTGTCGCTCAGAACCCGCAGGCGGTAATCGTGCCCGCCAATGGGCACCACCTGGTTCCGCGTTGTGTAGCCTGGCATTGGCGCTCCCTGGGGGGCGTCGCCCTGGAAAACAGGGCAGGACACGCATGAAAGGCAGCGCAGCGGGCGGGCCGATCGGCCGTACGGACGCGAAGATGAAACGTGAGCTTGCGAACCCATCGTACACCCGGCCGTTGTGGCAAGGTGGGCGCCGGCGCAACCCGTCGAGGAGCGCCTCCGGGCCACAACCAACGGGCCGCGGGCCCTTGCTTCACCGACCGGACTGACAGGAAGGATCCATGCCGCCGTTCTTCGAGCACGCACTGCGCATCACCTGGTTCGCCGTACTCGGCTATTGGCTGTGGGCTTCGCGCTCGGCCAAACGTGTTGAGCAGCAGGAGTCGCTCGCCAAGCGCCTGCTGTTCTACTGGCTACCGCTCGTCGTCGCCGCGCTGCTGCTGGGACCGGGCGAATGGTTCGGCCGAACGTTGCTTCGCGAACAGTTCGTTCCCCACTCCACACTTGTCTATGCGGTCGGTCTGGCCGTGGCGATCGGCGGTGCGGCGTTGGCGATCGTTTCGCGGGTGATACTCGGCCGCAACTGGAGCGCTACGGTCCAGCTCAAGCAGGACCACGAACTGGTCACCCAGGGGCCCTACGGCCTGGTCAGGCATCCGATCTACACCGGCTTCGTGTTGCTGTTCCTCGGCAACGCCATCATGGTCGGCGATTGGCGCGGCCTGCTTGCCGTCGCCATCGTGTTCGTGTCGTTCTGGCGCAAGCTGCGCCTCGAGGAACGTTGGCTTGGCGCTCATTTTGGCGAGCCCTACCGTCTGTACCAGGCGCGGACAAAGGCATTGATTCCCGCCGTGCTGTAGTCGACATCACGGTCGATTCACGCATCTGGGCGATAGTGGCGCTGCGCGAGGCCGCCGGGCGCTACACAACTTTACAAAACGCCCGATCACCGGAAACAGCGGGGACACACGGGGCCGTTGAAATGACGGCGCCAATCCAGCGGGAGTCCCGTGATGAAAGCGCCTGTTCCCATCCCCGGCCAGCGAATCGACGCGCGCCCTGATTATTGCCTCCCCGGAACCACGGGGATGCCATCGGAGTGCATTCCGTGAAGCCTTTTCGCGTGCTTGAATTCCTGCAGCATCGCCGCGAGGTCGAGATGGACACCATCCAGACAGCCACGTTCGATCCGCACCGCAGGCGCCTGCTGGGCACGGCGGCGATGGGCATTGCGGTGGCGCCGCTGGGCCTGGTTGCCCCCGCGCGTGCGCATGCCGGCCCTTCGAAGTCCGCACCTGCCGGCGCGACCGGCGCGACGTTCTCCGCGCTCAGGCACGTGCGCGCCGGCGTACTGGACATCGCGTATGCGGAGGCGGGGCCGAAAAAGGGCCCGCCCGTCATCCTCCTGCACGGCTGGCCGTACGACATCCACAGTTATGCAGAGGTCGCGCCGTTGCTGGCGGCCGCCGGCTATCGCGTGATCGTTCCGCATCTGCGCGGCTACGGCACCACGCGCTTCCTGTCGGCGGACACCGTGCGCAACGGCCAGCCCGCGGCACTGGCGCAGGACGTCATCGAGCTTTTGGATGCCCTGGGCATTGGCAAGGCGGTCATCGCCGGCTACGACTGGGGCGGCCGTTCGGCCGACATCGTCGCGGCAATCTGGCCCGAGCGTGTCAAGGCGCTGGTCGCGGTGAGTGGCTACCTGATCGGAAGCCAGGCGGCCGCGCAGGCGCCGCTGCCGCCGGAGGCGGAATTGCAGTGGTGGTACCAGTACTACTTCGCAACCGAGCGCGGACGCGCCGGTTACGCGAAGAATCGCCACGACTTCGCCAAGCTCATCTGGAAGCTGGCATCGCCGAAGTGGGCATTCGACGACGCGACCTTCGATCGCAGCGCGGCAGCGCTCGAGAATCCCGATCACGTCGACATCGTCATCCACAACTACCGCTGGCGGCTGGGCCTGGCCCAGGGCGAGGCGAGGTACGACGAGCTGGAAAGCAGGCTGGCCCAGTTCCCGTCGATCTCCGTGCCGACCATCACGCTCGAAGGCGACGCCAACGGCGCGCCGCATCCGACGCCGGAAAGCTATGCCAAGCGCTTCACGGGCAAGTACCAGCACCGCCTGCTAACTGGCGGCATCGGCCACAACCCGCCGCAGGAAGATCCGCACGCCTTCGCGCAGGCGGTCATCGATGCCGACCACCTGTAAGTGCGCAAGACGCATTGAACGATCCCCCATCGAAGGAGAACCGACATGAGAACCTTGCTTGCTGGCATCGCCCTGGCCGCCGCCCTCGCGGGTGGAAACGCGGCTGCGCAGACTGCGAAACCCACTGTCGTGCTGGTGCACGGCGCATTCGCTGATGCATCGAGCTGGAACGGTGTCATCCGCATCCTCCAGCAGGACGGCTACACCGTGATCGCGGTCGCCAATCCGTTGCGCAGCGTCAGCGGCGACGGCGCCTACGTGTCCGATATCGTCGCCAGCATCACCACGCCGGTGGTGCTGGTCGGGCACTCTTACGGAGGCAGCGTCATCACCGAGGCCGCGCGCGGCCACGGCAACGTCAAGGCGCTGGTCTATGTTGGCGCGTTCGCGCCCGCGGCCGGCGAGACGGCGGCCGGGTTGTCGGGCAAGTTCCCCGGCAGCACGCTGGGGCCGACGCTTGCGCCACCGGTGAAGCTGGCCACCGGCGGCTCCGATCTCTACATCCGCCAGGACAAGTTCCACGCGCAGTTCGCGGCGGACGTCTCCCAGGCGGATGCCGACCTGATGGCCGCAACGCAGCGACCGATCATCGAAGCCGCACTCAACGAGAAGTCCGGCGCACCTTCGTGGGCGGGCATCCCGTCGTGGTTCATCTACGGCGACCAGGACAAGAACATCCCGCCCAAGGCCCTGGATTTCATGGCCAAGCGTGCGAAGGCCAAGCAGATCGACGTGATCCGCGGCGCGTCGCACGTGGTGATGGTGTCCAACCCCGCGCCCGTGGCGAAACTGATCGAAAAGGCCGCGTCCGCACAATGACGGGCCGCCGGCGCGCACGCCGTGCGCGCCGCGCTCGCGGTGTCTACTTGTAGGTAACCGCGATGTCCGCTGCCGTCGTGTTCTGCTTGAACACGCGCGCAGTACCCATTCCGGAGATCGTCACGGACGTCTCCGACTCCCAGCGTGCCTGCACCGGTACGTCGCCGCCAAGGATCAGGGCGTTGCCTGGGATATTGGCGAGGCTGGCGGATTTTGGAAGGACCGAAACCTGCGTGTTGGCAGCCGTCGTCGCGCCGCAGTTGCGGTGGAACACGACCACGCGTGAGTTCCCGCTCGGGGACGGAACGACCGCCACCTGTTCGTTTTTGCATTTCTCGCCACAGCCCGTGGCGCCTGCCAGCAACGCGAAAACGAGCAGGAAGGTGAGTGGGAGCTTCATGCGCGTCCGGCCTCGGATGGGGATCAGCCAGGCGATAGCGTCGCCGGCCGCAGTGATGGCGTCGTGAATGACGGTGATGCCATGACAGTCGATGCGCCCGCTTTCATCACATCGGGCCCCGTCACGCCTGTTTAACATGGCCTGGTCGGACGATATGTCCGCCCCATTCCCCGGAGTCCCCATGAATCGCCTGCAGTCCTGCATGCTTTGCTTTGCCTTGACCGTTGCATTGGCCCCGATCTCGCTCACCGCGGTGCACGCCAGTGAGCCCGACGGCCAGGTGCAGGTGTCGAAACCTGCGACATCGCTGCCGGGCAAGCGCTATGCGTGGGTGGACATGCCGCCACAGCTGGCGGCCGAATTCGACAAGCGCGTGCAGGATCCCAAGTTGCGCCAGCGCTTGCAGGCGTCGCTGGACAAGGCGCTGCAGGCCAAGGGCTACACGCGCACCGATGACCTCCGCCAGGCCGACATCGCAGTGGCTTACCGCGCAGGCGTCCGCGATACCGAAGAGACGACGGTTCGCGACACCGGTCTGGCGAGCGCGAACGAGACTGCGGTCGAATGCAAGGCGGGCGGCTGTTCGCAGATCGTCACCCAGGGCGCCAATGGCGTGCCTGAGGTGAAGCTCGACACGAAGGAAATGGTCGAAGGCGGGTTGCTGGTGGAAGTCCTGCAACCGGGCGACATCCGCGTGTTGTGGCGCGCGCTGTACCGCGGTTCGGTGCGGGCCAAGGCCGGCCACAAGGTCAATCTGGACTCCATTGCGACCCAGACCCTCGCGCAGCTTCCCGGCGCGCGCTGATGCAGCGGCGCGCCTGCCTCTACCAGGACCGCGACAGGCTCAACACCAGGGCCGAATGATCGACTTCCGTTGAGGGGTAATAACGCGCCTCGTCGCCATCGCCTGCCACCCAGGCGATCTGCAGATCGCAACCGGCAATCCCGGCGCCAACGCCAGCGCGCAGGTCCAAGTGCTGGCGCTGCAAGCCGGGGAAGGACTCGGCGGTGGTGTCATGGTCCAGCCAGCCGGCATGCCCCGTCAGTCGCACGCGATCGGTCAGCGGGTAGGTGCCATTGACCTCCAGGTACAGCGCATCGGAGTCGTCGCCGAAGTATCGATGCGCGTAGTACAGGCGAACGCTCACGCGCTCCCAGTTCAGCCCGACGTGAACCTCCGGATAGTCGTAGCCGGTTGCATCGAGGAAGGCCGCGTACTCCACGCCGAGCTCCCAGCCAGTGCCATTGCCGAACCGACGCGCAATGCCCAGGTAGGGCAACAGCTGCACATCGTTGCCGCTGTCGGGATCGGGACGCGCGCTTGATGCAAGGGCGCCAAGGAAGAAGCCATCCGCGCCGTCCCAGGCGACGCCCAGCTGCGCTGCCGGTCGGTCATCGCTGAGGGACACACCGCGAAAACGGTAATCGGAAACGACCGCGCCGCTGCCCGAGACCTGGGCGCCGGCTTCGGAGGCAAACGCGATAGCGAGCAGTGCGATGGTGCCGTGCGGCACGGAAGCATCTCAGCGGCGCGGCCTCGAGCTGGTGGTCGATGATGCCGAGCAGTCGCATGCGCAGCGCTGTGTCACGCGCACGACCGCGGCGCACGCATCGATCGGTTCCGGCCGCCTCGCCGCCAAGCCTAGCTCAAGACCCGGGGCGAGGGCAGCGCGCACTTGTGCCGGCCCCGCCGTGGGCGCCAGTTCACGCAGCAGGGCCACCAGCCCGCTGACTTGAGCGGCAGCGAACGAGGAGCCAGACACCAGGCTCCAACCGCCGCCGCTCGTGGTGGCCGGGATGGCGCGGTCCGGCGCCAGCAAGGCCCCCGGCGGAACCTGCCTGCCCTGTTCACCCGCCACTGCCAGCACGTCGCGGTGGGCTGAGGGAAATCCACCATCCGGGCGACGCGGATCCACCGCCGCGACCACGCTGGTGCCCTGCGCGAACGCAACGTCCAGCAAGCGGCCGAGCAATGGATCCGCCGGCCCGCTCAGGCTGAGGTTGAGCACCTGGACACGCGAGTCGATCGCAAACTGCAGGGCCTTGGCCAGCGTGAAACTGCTGCACACCACCTGCGCAGGTTGCTGCCCCCAGCACGCCCGCAATGCCAGCAGCCGCGCCTGCGGGGCGACGCCGGTGATGCCGATGCCATCATCGCTGCGTGCACCTATTATCCCGATCACTTCAGTCCCGTGCGCCTCTGCAGGAGACACGCCGCTGCCGACGAAGTTGCGCGTGATGATGCCGCGCCCACGCAGGTCGGGATGGCTGAGGTCGACGCCGGTATCGACCGCGGCGACGGTAACGTTGCGTCCGGTCGCCAGGGCATGCAGTTCGCGCAGGTGCCAGCCAGTGACCGCAGGTTGCGCGGCAGACAGCGGATCGCCATCGGCCAATGCATGAAACAGGCCCATCGGTTGCGCCGATTCGATCCGCGGGTCGGAGGCGAGCTGCTGCACCACCTGCTCGCGTGCGCTGCGGCTGCTGGCTTCCATCACGAAGCAGTCCAGGCCGAGCGCCGGCATCGGCCAATCGTCAATGAGCTGCAGGCCGTGGGCCTGGGCAATGGTGCGCGCTATCCTTCGCCGCGCCTCGCGACCGGGCGCACTGCGGTAGTTGCCGGCGTAGTCCGCGTCGGGGCGAAGGTGCGGCGGTGGCACACGAAGCATGACCAGCAGCTGGCGATCGGTCTGCGGCTGCGAGTCGGGTTCGACCGCGTTGCTGGCAGCCGGCACGGCGGCAGGAATGGCCGCCGCGACGGGAGTCACGACACCCAGGACCAGCGCGGCTGCCAGGAGCGCGCGCATGGTCAGCGCCGCTCGACCGGTTCGAGACTTTCCACGAGCGTCACGCCATCGGCAGCGCGTAGCGCCGCCCGCACCTCCGGTTCGCGCGACGCGGGCACGGCCAGGACATAGGCGCCGGCCTCGTTCGGTCCGTCCACGATCCTGGCCTGGCTGGCCCGCAGGAGCTGCTGCATGCGGGCGTGCTCGATGTGCGGGTCGAACACCACGACCAGGTGTCGAAGCCCTGCGTCGGCGATGCCGGGCGCCGGCGTGTCGCCAAGCGTGCGGTACATCGCTGGCGCGGGCAGGTCTGCGCGATACGCAACGATGCCGAGCATGGCTAACGCCAGCGCGCACGGAACCGCCACCGCAGGACGCAACCACGCCGACAATCCGGACCATGCCTGGCGTGTGCGCGCGGCCATTGAGCGGGCGGGTCGGGAATGGGGCGCCTGCAGGCGTTGGCGCAGGCGAAGGAATGCCGCAGTCGGGTCGGGCGATGCGTGCTCCGCGGCGCGCGAAGCGGCCAGGCCGCGGAGCAGCTCGACCTCGCGCTGGCATTGCGGGCACTGGCCAAGGTGACGCTCGACGCGTGCGTGCTCGCCCTCGTCGAGCGTGCCGTTGACGTACCACGGCAGCAGACGGTCCGCCTCGTTGTGCGCCGAACCTTCGAAACGAAGAATGGTCACATGGCCTCCTCGCGGCTCCCGCCCAGCAACTCCCTGAGCCGACGCCGCGCATAGAACATCCGCGTCTTCACCGTGTCGACCGGGCAGTCCATGACAACCGCAATCTCGCGACAGGCGTAGCCCAGGTAGTACGTCAGTTCAATCGCCGCGCGCTGTTCGGCCGACAGAACGCGCATGGCCTGGTCGAGCATGGCGTGGACATCGCGTCGCTGCAGTTCGGCATCAGGCTCGAGTTGCGTCGACGGCAGCGGCTCGTCATCGAGCGTCCCGGCGTTCAATCCATCCGATGCCTGCCGCAGCGCCTTGAGCGCCTGCCGATAGGCGATGCCGAATATCCACGTCGATACCTTCGCTTCCGGGTCGTAGGTGTGCGCCCTGCGCCATACCACCAGCATGGTGTCGTCGAGGATCTCCTCGACCAGCGCCGGCCTGCGCGTCATGCCAAGCAGGAAGCGGCTCAGGCGCGGATGGTAGAGCCGGTACAGGACCTCGAAGGCGTCCATCTGTTCAGCCGCGACACGGCCCATCAGGACAACCTCGTCCATGCGGCCCTGATCGCCGCGTGCTCCGCCCTCTATGCCCGGTCCAGCGGCCACCCTGTGTCCTCATGCGCGCACGTCGTCAATACCGTGGACGGCGCGGTCGGTTCAATCGTGTGCGTGGCGATTGTGGGCCTGGGGCACGCACCCGGTTGTTACGCGTGCGTGAGCTTGAACCGGATGTGGCCATGCCGGCATGCACTCCCTGCAGCGCCGGGCCCGCGCTGCCGCGACAGCTTTCCCGCACACAATCCCTGCAACAGGAGCCTGGACATGAAGTCATCAGCCGTTTTCTGCGCGCCCCTGGCATTGGCAATGGTGGTCGCCTTCGCGGCCGCACCCCGAGCCGAGGCCGCCGGCGTTCGTTACGCGCAGCGCAATCTGGTGTCGGACGGCGCCATTCCCGCCGAACGCACCGATCCGAACCTCGTCAACTCGTGGGGCGTGGCGTTCAATCCGTTCGGCTTCGTCTGGGTGGCCGATGCCGACGCGCACGTGTCCACGCTGTATGACGGCGATGGCAACGTGCAGTCGCTGGTCGTGCAGATCCCCACGGCAACCACCGCTGACGGTGGCGAGCCGACCGGCATCGTCTTCAATGCCTCTGGTGCCTTCCTGGTGAGCCAGGGCGGGCTGTCAGGGGCTGCACGCTTCCTGTTTGCCACCGAGCAGGGCGTGATCGCCGGCTGGGCGCCCAACGTCGATCCCACCCACGCCATCCGCGCGGTCAACAACTCCGCCACCGGCGCCAACTACAAGGGCCTGGCGCTGAGCGCGGGCGGCGCCGGGCAACTGCTCTATGCGACCGATTTCTTCCACGCCCGAGTGGATGTGTTCGACAGCACCTTCAAGCCGGTCGCACTGCCGTCCGGGGCATTCACCGACCCTGGCATCCCGCGCGGATTCGCACCGTTCGGAATCCAGGCCATCGGCGGCGACATCTACGTGACCTACGCCAAGCAGAACGCCAGCATGACCGATGAAGTGCGTGGTCCCGGGCTGGGCTACGTCGACGTGTACACGCCCACCGGCAAGCTCATACGTCGCATCGCCACGCGCGGCACGCTGAATGCGCCTTGGGGCATCGCGCTGGCGCCGGCGGATTTCGGGTCCTTCAGTAATGCGCTACTGATCGGCAACTTCGGCGACGGCCACATCAATGCCTATGAGCCCGTCTTCGGCATCCCGCTTGGCGTGCTGCGCGACAGCCATCTGCGACCGATCGCGATTGACGGCCTGTGGGGCATGGCATTCGGCAACGGCATCGCCAATCAGCCGGTCAATACCCTGTTCTTCGCATCCGGTCCGGATGACGAGGAGCATGGCCTCTACGGTCGCCTGGACGCGATTCCGTAGCCCTGCAGTCCTTCATGGACGACCGACGCCGGGTGCTCGAGGGCGCCCGGCGCGGCTTTCGCGCAGTGCACCGCGCAGCCGCCGCAGCGGCGACTTGAGCGGCAGCGCGAACCTGCGATAGAAGTACGAGACCACGCGTCGCGACATCGGTACGCGCCGCGCCAGGCCTTCCTCGATCGTGTAGATGCACGGTGCGCAGATCCCGCAGGGGCGGCCACGCAGTGGCGTATGGCAGAACCACGTCATGTCCATGACCGCGCTCCAGCCATCGGCACCTGCGCGCCGGTCGATCCCGACCTTGTCGATGTGGAACAGTGGAAAGCCGAAATAGCGGAACAGCCGGAACTCGGGTGTATCGGCGTGGCGCGGGTCGACGCGTACGCTGCGGTAGCCGTCGGGATGGTCGAACTCCAGCGCATACGGACGCACCAGCGCCTGCACCTTGTCATCCACATGCACGCCAAGTTCGATCTGATCGATCGCGTTGTGCTTGCAGAACGAAGGCAGCCACGCGTACTGGCTGCCGATGAAGACCCGCTGGCGGATCTCACGCAGCGCCGCGGCAATCTCTTCGTCGACCATGACATCACGAACCGAAGCCACGCGGATCGGGTGAAGAAGCTCGCGCACGTGCGGGTACGCGGCCCGCAGATGGTTGCCGATGCGCGCCATGGTCTGCAGCTCGATCGCGGTCGATGGCCGCGTCGGGTCTTCAAGGTAGTAGGGAACCACCGGAACGCGATGCTCCAGCAGCAGCTGCAGCAGCCGGAACGTCGAATCCCAGCCGCCTGTCCACAGCAGGTGGACTGCGCGTCGGCGCGATTCCCTGTTGGATGAATCCATCGGCTCGACCTGGCTCCGGTGCATCAGCGCTGAGCACATCGTATAGCGCATCGCGCGCCGTGAACGAACGCTGGATGACTGGCGTATTTTTCGGAACGAAGCGTGAACCACGCAACAGCGAATGTGGATGATGAATACGCCGCAGCCGCGATGAAGCGCGATCACATCCACGTCCGGTGAAGATTTGCGCGAAATTGCGACGCGTTGGTCAACGTCGAGTGAAATATGACATCGACACGCGAAGTATGCTCCGGCCAAACTTCTCCAAGGTTGGGCGCATGACATTGCTGAAGAACCCGAGCGAACAGGACTCGTCATCCGCCGAGGCCGACGCGATCCGATCAGACGCGATCCAGACCGGCGGTTGGGACAGGCAGAGCTTCTGGCGGTTCGCCGACAAGGCGAAGGAGGCAACCGAAGCGCTGGCCGCGCAGAAGATGCGGGTGCTGCCGCACTTGTCGATCGACGAGCTGCGCCTGGTCTGCACGCAGTACCGCTTCTTCACCATCGACTACATCAGCGACCTGGCCCTGCTGGTGGCGAAGCTGCCATTCGGCGGCCTGCGCAGCCTGCTCAGCGAGATCCTTGCCGAGGAACTCGGCGAGGGCAACCCGGCCAAGGCGCATCCGGCCATCTACGACCGCTTCCTCGCAACCATTGGCGTGGAACCCGCGCAGCTCGAACGCTGCCTGCCGGCCAACCGCGCCAACCTGGACAGATTGACGCGGCAACTGGCTGCGCGGGGGTCTGCGTTCGGTGTGGGATTGCGCGGAATGGGCGGCGAGTGCCTTTGCCAGACCTACCTGTCGGTCATGTTCGAGCACCTGCAGACGCATCCGTACATGATCCAGAACGCCAAAAGCATCGACTGGGAGTTCTGGACCATCCATACCGGCGAGCAGGACATCATCCACGGCGAACTCACGCGCCAGGCCATCGACGACTACCTGTTACATGAGCCCGAGTCGCTGTCGCAGCTGGCCCAGGGCTACGAATGCAGCATCACCGCGTGGAACCTGTTCTGGCAGAACATCTTCGCCGCATGCCGGACGACACCGGGCATGAGCCAACGTTGATGCCAACGATCAACCAGTTCCACCTGGCGTTCCCGGTCCGCGACCTGGACGAGGCGCGTCGCTTCTACGGCGGCGTCATTGGCTGTCCGCAGGGCAGGAGCGATACCCACTACCAGGACTTCGACTTCTTCGGTCATCACCTGGTCGCGCATATCGGCGGCGATGAACGGCCATTGCTCGACAGCCAGTTCGATGGCGAGGCGGTGCCGGTACCGCACTTCGGCATGAACCTGGACCGAGAGTCGTGGGAGACCCTCGCCAGGCGCCTGACGACGGCCGGGATCGAGTTCGCCGAGGCGCCGCACCTTCGGCTGAAAGGCAAGCCGGGGCAGCACGTGACCATGTTTCTCTTCGATCCATCGGGGAATGCGCTAGAGTTCAAGTCGTTCGACGATCCGGAACAGACTTTCATCCCCTGAGCGCGGAACGACATGCGTGACGCAAACCAATACGGTGCGGCCGGTGTGTCCGGCGCCGGCGGCACGCGATCGGCGGCTGCCAGCAACGACAAGCTGCACGTGCTGCATTCATGGTCGGCGCATGGCGCGCTCGATCCGCTCGTCGTCACGGGCGCCGAGGGTGTCCATTTCAGCGACGAGAGCGGCCGCCGCTGGCTCGACTTTTCCAGCCAGCTGGTCAACGTCAATGTGGGTCATCAGCACCCGAAGCTCATCGCCGCGATCAAGGCCCAGGCCGAGAAGCTGTGCACGGTGGCGCCATACCACGCCAACGAGGCAACCAGCGAAGCCGCGCGCCTGATCGCCGAAGTCGCGCCCGGCGACTTGAACCGCGTCTTCTTCACCAACGGTGGCGCCGAGGCGATCGAGAACGCGATCCGGATGGCCCGCCTCCACACCGGTCGCCACAAGGTGCTGACCGCGTATCGCAGCTACCACGGCGCGACTGCGGGTGCGATCACCGCCACTGGCGATCCGCGACGCTGGGCGTCCGAGCCTGGTGCTCCCGGGTTTGCCAGGTTCTGGGGGCCGTATCCGTACCGCTCCGCATTCCATTCCAGCGATGCGCAGGAGGAATGCGCGCGTGCCCTCTCGCACCTGGCCGACACCATCATGGTCGAAGGCGCAAAGGGCATTGCCGCGATCGTGCTCGAACCGGTGGTCGGTTCCAGCGGGATCCTGGTTCCACCCGACGGTTACCTCCAGGGCGTGCGCGCGCTGTGCGACGCGCACGGCATCATGCTGATCGCCGACGAGGTGATGGCGGGCTTTGGTCGCTGCGGCGAGTGGTTCGCCATCGATCACTGGCGCGTCGTACCGGACCTGATCACCTTCGCCAAGGGTGTCAATTCCGGTTACGTCCCGCTCGGTGGCGTGATCATGAGCGATGCGATCTCCGCCAGCTTCGAATCTCGCGCCTATCCGGGCGGTCTGACCTACGCGGGCCATCCATTGGCTTGCGCGGCGGCCGTTGC
This sequence comes from Lysobacter sp. TAF61, assembly GCF_052113485.1. NCBI lineage: Bacteria > Pseudomonadati > Pseudomonadota > Gammaproteobacteria > Lysobacterales > Lysobacteraceae > Lysobacter > Lysobacter sp. TAF61. Next base: position 341,184 of record NZ_JBFRDH010000005.1, on the reverse strand, counting down.
CTGCATCGGCATCTACCGCGAGCAAGGCACCATCGGGCACGCCAGGCGCCTGGGCGAAGAGGTGTTCAAGCCGGCACTGCAGGCGATGCGCGACGACCGCCACCCGTCGGTGGGCGACGTGCGTGGACTGGGCGCGTTCTGGGCGATCGAGCTGGTCCGCGACCGCGCCACCCGCGAGCCGCTCGTTCCGTTCAATGCCGCCGGCGCCGACAATGCACCGATGGTCGAGTTCGCAAATGCCTGCAAGCGCCAGGGCCTGTGGCCATTCGTCGTGGGCAACCGCGTGCACGTGGTGCCGCCGTTGATCATCGACGAGCAGACCCTGCGCGACGGCCTGGCGATCATCGACGAGGCGCTGGACGTCGCTGACCGCTATTGCGTTGGATGAACCCCGGGAATGGGCCCACCACACGGACCATCACACGGCCGTACCGATCACCACGCCCTGTTCGCGCAGTGCCAGCAACAACTCATGGCCTTGCTCAAGCATCCAGCCGGGATCCGCGCCGGCTTCGGTGGCCAGCGCCTCGAGATGCGCGCGCCCGCTCCGTGCGTTGTCTTGCAACGACACCAGCAAGCCAAACGCCAGCGGTGCAATGCGGGTGAAGCGGACCTGATGCTCGTCGTCACGATGGACGAGCAGGGTCGTGGCAACTTCCGGTGCGATCAGCGGAACATGGCCAGGGCCGATGTCGGTGACCGGCCACCGGTAGGCCAGCGGTACCGATAGCGGCGACAGCAACGGCACGCCTTCGAACAGATCGCCGTCCGGATCGTGCGGCGGAAGTTGCGCGTCGCTGCTGAACAGGGACTGCTCGATCCATTCGTAATGCGCCAGTTCGGGCAGCCATTCCGGCAGGCCGGCATCGCTCGCGTGCCCATCGATGTAGCCGACGAATTCGGCGGCGACCTGCGTGAACAAGGGCGTGCGACTGCGATGCGTGGCGTAGAACGCCTGCACCAGCCCTTTCCAGCGTTGGTCGCCGAGCGTGCCGCGGATCACCGGGAAGCTGCCCGCAAGCAAGCCCTCGATCGCGCCCAGGAACAGTTCGCGATACACGCGAAGGCGCCGGTCCTCGATGCCGGGCGGAGGCGGGTTGGCAGCGGGATCGCGCAGATGCCGCGCCAGCGTGAACTGCTGCCCGCGAAGGCCTTCTTCATGCACGGGACTGCTCCAGCAGGCGATGACGGTCGTCGTGCGCGTTCTGCATCATGCGGATGCGCCAGGTTTCGGCCAGCAGTTCCGCAATCGGGGGAAAGTTGAAGTCGCGCTCCAGCAGCGTCGGTCGCACGCCGAAGCGGCGGTAGGCGCTGTCCAGCAGCGACCAGACGTCGCCCTTCACCGGCGCGCCGTGGGTATCGACCTTCAGGTCGTTGTCCTCATCAAAGTGACCGGCGATGTGGTACGAGGCGATTCGGTCAGGCGGAAGTCGCGCCAGGAACGCCTGCGGATCGTAGCCGTGGTTGATGGCGTTGACGTACAGGTTGTTGACGTCCAGCAGCAGGTCGGTATCGGCCTCGACCAGGACGGCGTTGATGAAGTCGATCTCGGCCAGCGCCTGGTAGGGCGCGGCGTAGTACGAGACGTTCTCTACGGCGATGCGCCGGCCCAGCACGTCCTGCACCTGGCGGATCCGCGCGGCGACGTGGCCGATGGCTTCATCGGTGAAGGGAATCGGCATCAGGTCGTAGAGATGGCCGTCGTCGGAGGTGTAGCTCAGGTGCTCGCTGTACAGCACGACATCGAAGCGTTCGTTGAACTCGCGGGTGCGCTTGAGCAGTTCCATGTCCAGCGGCTCGGTGCCGCCCAGCGACAATGACAGGCCGTGCGCGCTGATCGGGAATCGCGAAGACAGCTGGGCCAGTTGTTCGCCGAACCTGCCGCCGACGCCGATCCAGTTGTCCGGAGCCACTTCGAGGAAGTCCACCGCGCCATCGTCCATGGCCAGCAGTTCGGGGATCAGGCCGCGACGCAGGCCCAGGCCGGCAGACGTGGTTGCAGCGATGGTGTGCATGGGGCAAGCCTCGGTTGAAGCGTGCCCCGTCGTCGTCGACAACGGGGGCGCGCTGTAGTCCATGAAGCGGCGAAAGACTTACTTGCCGATCTTCGCGAACAGGCCGGCCGGCATCGGCTTGCCATTGGCCGCGTAGGTGGCCTTCAGGAAGTCGTAGGCCTCCTTCTCGGAGATGTAGCCATCGCTGTCGGTATCGAGCTTGGCGAAATCGCCGGCGCGGTCGCCGGCAACGGCGATGAACTCGGACTTGGAGACGCGACCGTCGTCGCTGGTGTCGGTCTTGGCGAACGAGGCATCGCCACACTTGCCTTCGCCGCACTTGCCCTCGGCGGTCTTGCTGGTAGCGGTGGCAGCCTTGTCGGACTTGGCACCGGTGGCGCCGCACTTGCCTTCGCCACACTTGCCTTCTCCGGCGGCGTGGCTGGCGGCCAGCATGTAGCCCTGCGACAGCGGCTGCATGGCGAACGCGGAACCGCTCAGGACGAGACCAGCCAGGGCGATGCCGAGCATGCCGACGGAATTGCGATTGTTGATACGGGACATTTCATTTCTCCAGGGGGTGGGGGTGGTGCGGGGTTGTTTGCAGGAAGCAATCAGGAAGTAATCAGGAAGCGATCACGAAGCGGTTGCCAGGACGTTCACGACGGCGTGACCAGGCCAGCAGACCCAGGCCGGCGACAGCAGTGACGCCACCGGACCACGGCAACAGCAGCGACACGGTCAGTCCCGTCGCGAACAGCACCAGGCCCCAGGCGGATTTGTCGGCAGGCGCGGTCAGCGATGCGGCGGGCCGATGCGCGTTGAGCAGGCGGTCGAGGCTGAGGCGGCCGCCGCCGTTGAGCATCAGCGGCAGCAACATCACCAGGTAGATGAGCGGCAGCTTGTAATTGCCATGCCCGGCATTGCTGATGGCGTAGCCCTGCCACAACTCGGACAGGCTCGACCAGTCGGACGGCCAGTGCACCGCGTAGATCGCAACGACTGTCAGCACCCACAGCGTGGCGGCCGCGTAGCGTGTGCCAAGCCCGACCAGCAGGGCGATGCTGCCAGCCAGTTCGAGCCAGGTGGCGAGCGTCCAGTTGACGTTGGCGCTCAACAGCGAGAACGGCAACGGGAACTTGTCGCCGAGGTCGGCGAACCAGTTGTCGCCGTGCAGCTTCTCGCGCCCGGCCTCGAAGAACTCCCACGCCAGCAGGACGCGCAGGCCGAGCGGGGACAGCCATTGGCCGACGCCATCGACGCGGGACAGCAGGGCGGGGGCGGGCTTGCGGTTGGACGTTGGCATTGCGGTTCCTCGTGGACGCCGTTGTTCTTCGGTGTCGCCATTTCGAGGCTTCGAGGTATCGCGCCGGTGTCGTGCAACCGGTCCTTTTGTCGCGAAACGTGGCCGCCGCTACCGCCGATACATTCGGATACAGATCCAGGCCCCCACCGGGCCAGCCCCTGAAACGACATCACCCCCGGATTGCTCCAGGGGTGATGGGGCGCAGCGGCTACGTCAGGTCAGTGACCGGCGCTCTGGCCGCCATCGACGTGGAGGATCTCGCCGGTCACGAAGCCGGCCGACTCCAGGTACAGCACCGCCTGGACCACATCGCTGATCTCGCCCATGCGGGCGACCGGATGCAGCGCGGCCAGCCATTCATGCGTCTCCGGCGCGTGCAGCGGCGTCTTGATGATGCCAGGAGAGACCGCATTCACGCGGATGCCGCGCTTGGCGTACTCGATGGCGAGCGACCGGGTGGCGGCGTTGAGGCCGCCCTTGCTAAGCGACGCCAGCACCGACGGCACGCCGTCGATCGCATGGTCGACCAGGCTGGTGGTGATGCTGACCACGTGGCCGCTGCCCTGCTTTTCCATGACCTTCAAGGCGGCCTGGGTAAGGTTGAAGAAGCCATCGACGTTGATCGAGAGCACATTGGAGTAGTCGTCGGCGCTGTAATCGGTGAACGGCTTGGCGACGAACACGCCGGCGTTGTTGACGACGGTGTCGATGCGGCCGAACCTGGCCAGCCCTTCGCTGATGATGCGTTCGGCCACGTCCCGGTCGGCGATGTCGCCGGCAATGGTCAGGATGTCCGGATCGTTCGATGGCTTGATCGAACGCGAGTTGGCGATGACGGCGTAGCCGCGGTCGCGGAAGGCCTGGACCAGGCCCGCGCCAATGCCCTGGGATGCGCCGGTGACGGCGACGACTTTGCGTGAAGTGCTCATGGTGGTTCTCGAAGTTTGGGGGGAGGGCGGAGCTGCCAGCGTGTGCTGGCATTTCCGTCGGGGCCCAATCTAGGAGCGAACCTGCGGCTTGCGAATCCACGGCGTCCGGCGATCACTCTTCCGCAAAACGGCGTAATGCCCGCCTAGGCCTTTGGAGACAGCCGCGCGAAGCTGGCGCGCAGGCGCGGCAGGGCGAAGTCGACGAATGCCCGGACCTTCGGCACCGACAAACGCCCTTGCGGCGACACCAGGTGGACCGGGATCAGTGCCGGCTCGACGTCGGCCAGGACCACCCGCAAGGCCTCGGCCTCGATTTCGGGACCCACGTGGTACGACAGCAGCCGGGTGACGCCGTGCCCTTCAACCGCGGACGCAACCGCGGCGCGGACGTTGTTGACCACCAGGCGCGGGGTGAAGGAAACCGAGCGGGCGATGGTCGAGCCTTCCGCCGGCGGGAAGCTCCAGGAATCGAAGCCCGAATGCGTCAGTGCAATGATCTGGTGCCTGGCCAGGTCGGCCATCTCCTCGATGCGCGGGTGTGCAGCCAGATAGCGCGGCGATGCCACGACGACCCGGCGTGCATCGCCGACGCGGTGCGCCACCAGTGTCGAATCGGCGAGGTGGGTGATGCGAAGCGCGAGGTCCATGCCTTCGTCGATCAGGTTGACCGGGCGCTCCAGCAGGTGCATCCGCACGGTGACGGTCGGGAACTCCTCCATGAAGGCATCCACGACCGGGCGCAGGATTTCCACGCCGGCGAACACGGTGGAGGTGATGGTCAGCGTGCCGCGCGGGACGGAGCGTTCGCCGGCAGCCTGGCGGTCGGCCTCCTCCAGGTCGGCCAGCACCTTGCGGCACGCCAGCGCATAGCGCTCGCCGGCTTCGCTGAGCTTGATCGAGCGCGTGGTCCGGTGCAGCAAGGGCACGCCGACGTGTGCTTCGAGCGATGCGACCGCCCTGCTGACCGCGGCCGGCGACCGACCGGTCCTGCGACTGGCGCCGGCGAGACTGCCCTCGTCGAGGGCAGCGATGAAGATCTTCATGGCCTCGATGCGATCCATAACCCCAGCGACTCTCCCGGAGCCGTCATGCCCGCAACGCGGTGGAGGCAAAGTCTGCCGCCGTGGCGGTTAGTGGCCGGTGACGCGGTGCCTTTGCTGTTTCGCTGGTGTGGTGGCTATGATCCGAGCCGTGCAGTCACTTATCGCCGCCGCCCTCGATGTCCTGGTATTCGTCGTCCTCGCATGGTGCGTGTGGCGCGGGCTGGGCAGGTCGATCCCCATTGCCGTGATCCCGATCGTGATTGGCCTGGTCATGGCGGCCACCGGTGTCGGCTCCCTCGGGCTTCCCTCCGCCCTCGGCGATGACATCGGCTGGGTCGGCGTGCTGCTGCTGGCTTTCACGGCCGGCATGGAGACGCGCCAGGAGGCGCATCTGCCCGCGCAAACCGGCACGGCATCCAATGCCAACGCTGGCAGGCTGCGATTCCTCACCAGTGCAGCGGTCGCACTGCTGCTGCCGTTCTGTGTCGGCACCGCTGCGGCGCACTTCTATTTCACACGCCTGCCTGGCTGGGACGCACCCCGCGGTGGCGAGTGGCTGGGATCGGTGGCGATTGGTCTTTGCCTGGCGGTCAGTGCGCTGCCGGTGCTGATCGGCATCGTCCGCGAACTGGGGCCGCTGCACCGCAGGCTCTCGCAGATGGCGCTCGGCATCGCGGTGATCGACGACGCGGTGTTGTGGGTCGGACTCGCCCTCGTCCTGCTCGTGGCCGATAACGGCTCGCTGCTGGACGGCGTGTCCGCCGAGCAGTTGGCGGCGCTGCTGTTGCTCGTTGTGCTGGCGACCGCGGCAACCCTGGTCAAGCGCCTGCAATTGTTGCCGCCGCGCTGGCTGGTCTGGGCGATCCTGCCGGTGTTCCTTGGCGCCGGCGCGTGGTCGACGTCGCAACTGGGATTGCATGCACTGCTCGGTGCCTATTTCGCCGGCGCGATGGTGCCGCAGGCGTGGGCGAGGCAGGTGCCGGTCGAGCGCATTGGCCAGGTCGCGCTGGTCGCCCTGGCTCCGCTGTTCTTCGGCCACAGTGGCCTGAAGATCGATGGCGACGTGCTGGGCTGGGCGTCGCTGCAGGCGTCCGTGGCGCTGCTGGTGCTGGCGGTGGTCGCCAAGCTCGCCGCGGTGCGGCTTTATCCGCCGGCACCGGGACTGCATCGGCGCGATGCCCTGGCGGTGGGCGCCCTGCTCCAGTGCAAGGGCCTGATGGAGATCGTGGCCGCTACCATCCTGCGCGACAAAGGGCTGCTCTCCGAACATGCGTTCGCGGCACTGGTGACGCTGGCGGTGCTGTCGACCTTGCTGACCGGCCCGGCGTTCCGCTGGCTGGTTCGCGAACGCGCCGTCGAGTCGCCGGGCCGCGAGATGGCCTGACGGTCAAAAGAAAAAGGCCCCTTGCGGGGCCTTTTTCATTATCGATATCGATATGGGGATCGAGATCCGGTCGCCGGCTCAGTGCCGCGGCTGCAGCAGCGCCGCACCTTCGGCCTGCCCCAGGTGCGAGGCCACCCGCGACCCGCGCAAGCCGTACCAGGCGATGTAGGCATAGCAGACCAGCGGCACCGCGAACGCCGCCTGGATGCCGATGCTGTCGGCCAGTGCGCCCTGCAGCATCGGCACGAGTGCGCCGCCCACGATCGCCATCACCAGCAGGCTGGACGCCTTGCCGGTCAGCGGACCCATGCCCTCGATCGCCGAGGCGAAGATGGTCGGGAACATGATCGAGTTGAACAGGCCGATCGCCAGCACGCTCCACATCGCGATGTGGCCGTGCGTGCTCATCGTCGTTGCCAGAAGCGCCGCGGCAACCACGGCGAACAACACCAGCAGCTTGCGTGCATCGATCACCGTCATCAGCGCCGCGCCGATGAAGCGGCCGACCATCGCGCCGCCCCAGTACCAGACGAGGTAGCGACTGGCGGTGGCTTCGGTCAGGCCGCCGATGTCGGGCTGGGCCATGTAGTTGATCAGGAAGCTGCCGATGGAGACCTCGGCGCCGACATACAGGAAGATCGCCAGCACGCCCCAGCGCAGGTGCGGGTGCTGCAGCGTCTCGCGGTAGGTGTGGTGATGGAGCTTGTCGCCGGCGTCGGTCGCCTCGCGCAGCGACGGGATGCGCAGCAGCAGCACCAGCGCCGCCATGGCGAGCAGGCCGCCGGCCAGCAGCAGGTACGGGATCTGCACCGACTGCGCCTGCGTGGTCTTGTAGGCCGTCAGCGCTTCGGGCGCCATCGCCGCCAGCTGGTCCGCACCCAGCACCGCGCCGGACAGGATCAGCGGGCCGATGAAGTACGGGAAGAGCGTCGTTCCCAGCGAATTGAGCGCCTGGGCGAGGTTGAGCCGGCTGTGCGAAGTGGCCGGGTTGCCGAGCAGGCTGATGTAGGGATTGGCGGCGACCTGCAGCAGGGTGATGCCGCTGGCGAGCACGAACAGCGCCCCCAGGAAGACCGCGTACGAAGGCAGGCGTGCGGCCGGGTAGAACATCGCCGCGCCCACAGCGGCGGTCAGCAGGCCAATGACGATGCTCGACTTGTAGCCGATCCGCGACACCACCGCGCCGGAGGGCAGCGACATCAGGAAGTAGGCGCCGAAGAAGGTGAACTGGATCAGCATCGTCTGCGCGTAGTTCATCGCGAACACGGCTTTGAGATGCGGGATCAGCACGTCGTTGAGACTGGTCATGCCGCCCCACGCGAAGAAGATCAGACTGATGATCGCGATGGTGACGGGGGTGGACAGCTGGCGTTGCGTCATGTGGGCTCCGCTGACAAAAAGGGTGGGCCTCAGTGGGCGCCCGGTGATTGGCTGGCTGCGGTCTGCTGCTGCCTGACGTGGGTCATTATGTTGGCGAAGGTATCGACCCAGTACTCATCGCGGTGCCGGGCCAGATAGTCCAGCAGTTCCTCATGTGCCTGCGCCGACGTGGTGAGGTAGTCGCCGCCCACGCCGTGAAAGGTCAGGCTGACCAGGCCATGCTTGCGCCGGGCCTGTTTGACCAGCGCGATCAACTGCTTGCCGGTCATCCCTTCGGTGGAGATTACCGGAACCGAGGCCGGGTCCATCGCCGCGACATCGGCCGTGACCGCATTGCCGCCGACGCGGACGCCACCTACTGCCAGCAGGCGATCGAGATCTTCTGCGCGGCGTTCGGCTCCATGGCCGGCGACCTCGTGCTGATGCACGGTGCCTGGGATGGCGTGTTCCTCGCCGGGGGCCTTGTTCCGAAACTGCTCCCCGCGCTGCAGGCGTCGTCGTTCCGCGCCCGTTTCGAAAGCAAGGGCCGCTTCTCGTCGGCACTGCCCCAGGTGCCTTCGCTGGCCATCGTGCACCCGAGCTCCGGGCTGCTGGGAGCGGCGGCGCATGCAGTGGAGATGTTCCAATCGGACGGTGCATGAGGCTAGAGTTGCAGTGCCATGAGCCGACTATTCGTCTACGGAACCCTCGCGCCCGGACGCCCCAACGCGCACGTGCTGGCCGACGTGGCTGGCACCTGGGAGCCGGCGACGGTGAGGGGCACGCTGTTCCAGCAGGGCTGGGGCGCGGCGATCGGCTTCCCGGGCATCGTTCTGGAGGCGTCTGGCGACGAGGTGCAGGGGCTCGTCTTCAGTTCGGATGAACTGGCCGACCACTGGGCGCGCCTGGATGCATTCGAGGGCGAAGGCTACCAGCGCGTGCTCACCTCGGCGACGCTCCGCGACGGGACGGTGGTGGACGCTTACATCTATCAGCTCAGCGACAGCCGTTGAGGCCTTGGGGCAACCAATGAGCACCCGAATGCCGCAGCGGATCCGCGGCGCATGCGCAGAACGCAGGCGCAGGGATGGTGGTGCGCCGGGGGCAACCACCCTGATGGAAGCGATGCGCGCATGACCTGGCGGTCCGCGGCGATCCGACCGTGACCAACATCACGACACAACGGTGATAGACTTCCGCGACTCGCCGGTGGCCTGAGCTTTCCTCCGGGCCCATCGGCGAGCAGGCCGCCCTTGTTTCTGACGGCGGGGGGCCGAAGGGGATCCAACGATTTGCAGCTTGCGTTGCCGCAGTGAAGCGGCGACGTCGTGTCCGTGCGCCGTACCAGGCGTCGCGGTGCTGTGGTCATGGGGTTCGCTTTTTCAGGACGGGCGCGTTTGCCCGGCTGATCAGTCCGTCAGGGAATCGTCGGGGGGCGGTTCGTGGCGGGTCAAGCCTGCGTCCCTGCGACACCTCAAGGTGAAAGGGGACATCGTGGGAATTTCGTTGAGCACGCGCCAGGCGTGGCGTCGTTTTGCGCAGACCATCGGTCTGCTGCTGTGCGCGGCCGCGCCGTCGGTTCAGGCGGCGTCCTTCACCGATGACTTCAGTTCATCGTTTGCCCAGGGCACTACTGTCACGCGCTCATTGGGCGGGCAAACGTTCACCTTCGCATTCGTCGGAAATGGCGATCTGGCGTGGGACAACGACTCCAGCCCGGGCAACCCGGCCCTGTCGGCCCTGTCGGCCCTGGAAGACCCCGCCATCGAGCGGGTCGACATCGCCCGCACCGACGGCGCCGACTTCGTATTCAATGGCATTCACGTCGACGTACTGATGGGTGCCACGACGACGGTTCAAGCCTACCGGAATGGCGCGATGGTCGGCGCCGCGCAGACCGTGTTCCCGGGGCAGAGTGTCGCGTTGAGCTTCGGCGCGATCGTCGTCGATGAAATCCGCATCTCCTCGAGCGACTTCTTCTCCACCAACTTCGACAATTTCATTGGCGACACCACGGTGCCTGCACCGCCGGTGGTCAGCGACAGCAACATCAGCATCCTCGGTGCGAGCGGTACCGGCGGTGCCTACAAGATCGGCGATACCGTCACCGCGCGCTGGAACAATTCGGCCGCCGGCGACAACAACGCCGGCGTCACCGGCGTGACGGTCGATTTCAGCCAGTTCGGCGGTGGCGCGGCTACGGCCGCGACCCTCAGTGCCGGAACGTGGACTGCGACCTACACGATCACCGCTGGCTCCATCGACACGGCCTCGCGCAACGTGAGCGTGACCGCGACCAACGCAATCGGCTCGACCACGCGGGCCGATACCACCAATGCCACGGTCGACAGCATTGCCCCCACCGTCACCGAGGGGCGCATCGGCATCTCCGGCGCAAGCGGCACCGGTGGCGCGTACCGGATCGGCGATACCGTCACCGCGACCTGGAACAACACCGCCGGCGGCGACAACAACGTCGACAGCATCAGCTCGGCGACGGTGAACTTCCTGCAGTTCGGCGGCGGCGCGGCGGTAGCGGCGACCAACAGCAGTGGCACCTGGACCGCCACCTACACTCTGGTCGCAGGCACGATCGACGCCGGCAACCGGAATGTGTCGGTCACCGCGACCGACAACGCCGGCAACGCCACCACCACGGCCGACGCCAGCAATGCCACCGTGGACAACGTTCGCCCCACCGCAAGCAGCATCGCCGTGAGTGGTACCCCGGCCGCGACCGCCACGAGCATGGCGTTCGCCGTGACCTTCAGCGAACCGGTCAGCAACATCTCCTCCGATGATTTCACCCTGGTGGGCACCGGTACCGCGTCGGGCACGATCGACAGCGTTTCCGCGGCCACGGGTGCCAGCATCAACGTCAACATCGTCGGTATCACGGGCAGCGGCACGCTGAAGGTGAACCTCAACGGCGGCACCGACATCGTCGATGACGCCGGCAATGCCGGCGTGGCCGGTTTCAGCGTTGGCTCGTTCCACACCGTGGCGGTTCCGACCGCGCCGGCTGCGCCGACGATCGGCACGGCAACGGCCGGCGACGGGCAGGCATCGATCACCTTCACCGCGCCCGGCAGCAATGGCGGGTCCGCCATCACCACCTACACCGCGACTGCCAGCCCGGGTGGCGCCTTCGGAACCTGCGCAGGGCCTGCGGCCTGCACCGCGACGGTCACCGGCCTGAGCAACGGCACGGCTTACACCTTCACCGTCACCGCGACGAACGCGATCGGCACCGGCGTGCCGTCGACCGCGTCCAACGCGGTCACGCCCAAGGCGACCCAGACGATCGCCTTCGGCAACCCCGGCGCGCAGGCCTTCGGCACGTCGCCCACCCTGACGGCCACCACGACGTCGGGCCTGACGCCGGTCTTCAGCTCGGCCACCACCGGCGTTTGCACCATAACTGGCGGCGGCGTGCTGACCTTCGTCACGGCCGGTGCGTGCACCATCGACGTCAACCAGGCGGGCAATGGCGCGGTCAACGCGGCGGCGACCGTCACGCACACCTTCACTGTCAACGCCGTGATTCCGGCTGCGCCGACCATCGGCACCGCCACCGCCGGCGACACGCAGGCCACGGTCACCTTCACCGCTCCGTCGTTCACCGGCGGCAACTCGATTACCGGATACACCGTGACAGCCAGCCCCGGCGGCGCTACCGGCATCGGCAGCAGTTCGCCGATCACCGTGGCCGGCCTGACCAATGGCGTGACCTACACGTTCAGCGTCACCGCCACCAACGCCACGGCCGGTACCGGTCCGGCGTCGGCGGCGAGCAATGCAGTGACGCCGGCCAGTCCGCAGGTGATCACCTTCGCCAATCCCGGCGCGCAGAACTTCGGCACGACGCCGACGCTGACGGCGACGGCGGACTCGGGCTTGTCCGTTTCGTTCACTTCGTCCACCACCGGTGTCTGCACGATCACCAGCGGTGGTGCGTTGACCTTCGTGGCGACGGGCACCTGCACGATCAATGCAGATCAAGCCGGCGACAGCAGCTTCCTGAGTGCGTCGCAGGTTTCGCGATCGTTTACCGTCAATGCGGTCGCGCCGGGCGCACCGACGGCGGCCGTCGCCACTGCCGGCGACACCGCTGCCAGCATCGCGTTCATTGCGCCGACCTATACGGGCGGGGCTCCGATCACTGGCTACGTCGTGACATCCAGTCCGGGTGGAATCGTCGCCGTGGGCGCTGGCTCGCCCCTCACGATGGTCGGTCTGACCAATGGCGTGCCCTATACCTTCACCGTGACGGCGACCAATGCGGCCGGTACCGGTTCGGCATCGGCCGCTTCCAACTCGATCACTCCGGCTGCCACCCAGGCCATCACGTTCAACAATCCCGGTGCGCAGAACTTCGGCACGACGCCGACGCTGACGGCCACCGCCGACTCGGGCCTGACGCCCGTGTTCACCTCGTCCACGACCGGCGTGTGCACGATCACCGGCGGCGGCGCGTTGACCTTTGTCGCCGCTGGCACCTGCACGATCAATGCCGACCAGGCCGGCAACGGCAGCTACCTCGCGGCCGCGCAGGTCAGCCGCAGCTTTGCCGTCAATGCAGTCGTGCCGGGCGCCCCGGTGATCGGTGTCGCCAGCGCTACCGGACCGGGCTCGGCGAGCGTGAGCTTCACCGCGCCGGGCTTCACCGGTGCAAGCGCCATCACTGCCTACACCATGACCTCGTCCCCGGGCGGCGTCACCGCGACTGCCACCGCCTCGCCTGCTGTCATCACCGGCCTCACGCCGGGAGTGACCTACACGTTCACGGTAACGGCCACCAATGCGGTAGGCACGGGCGCAGCTTCGGCCGCATCCAACGCGGTTGTTCCCATTCCTGCACTGGCGGTGTCGCCGGTCAGCGCAACCATTCCGTATTCGGCGGGCGCCACTGCCATCACGCTGGATATTGTCGGCACTGCGGCTTCGGTAGCCATCGACACCGCGCCCGCGCATGGCACGGCCGTGGCGAGTGGGACCACCATCACTTACCAGCCCAACGCCGGCTATGCCGGTGCTGACAGCTTCAGCTACACCGCCACCGATCCCTACAGCACGACGGCGCCCGCCGCGATCAGCATCACCGTCGCCAACGCGACCGTGGCCCTGGCCGCGACGGCAACGCCGGGCGCAGTGGGCGGCACGCCGTACCACCATCAGTTCAGCGCCAGCGGCGGCACCGGCCCGTATTCGTTCCAGCTGCTCTCGGCGAACCTGCCTGCCGGTATGACGTTGGCGGCAAACGGCGAGCTGTCCGGCACGCCGACCGTGGCAGGCACCTTCAACCTGACCGTGAAGGTGACCGACAGCAGCACCGGTACCGGACCGTTCTCGGACCAGCGCGTCTACACCCTGGCCGTTGCCGCACCGCAGCTGGCGTTCGCGCTCAGCGCATTGCCGCAGGCCACGCACGGCGCCGCATACGATCAGCCGCTCGATGTCTCCGGCGGAACGGCGCCGTACGCGTTTGCGATCACCGCCGGCGCGCTGCCTGCCGGCTTGACGCTGGACGCTGCCGGTCGACTGTCCGGTGCGCCCGAGCAGGCGGGACACTACGCCTTGACCGTCCAGGTGCGCGATGCCTATGGCTTTGCCGCCAGCCAGGCGTTCGACCTGCAGGTCGAACAGGCCGCGCAGGTCATCACCGCATTCGTGGCCAATCCCGATGCGCCGGTATTCGCGCACAACGGCCACTTCGCGGTGTCGGCGACCGGTGGCGCATCGGCCAATCCGGTGGTGTTCGCCAGCAGCACGCCTGCGGTCTGCCAGGTCAGTGGCGCAAGCGTTGCGATGCTGTCGGCGGGCGTGTGCGGCCTGTCTGCAAACCAGGCCGGTGACGCGAACCACGCCGCCGCTGCCCCGGTCGTGCTGGAAGTGACGATCGCCGCAGCCGCACCGACCCTGCAGTGGGTCGACGGACTGCACAAGGTGTACGGCGAGCCGAGCTTCGAATTGCCAGAGCCGCAAAGCGACAGCGGCGGCAGCTTCACCTACAGCAGCGACAACGCACAGGTGGCCACCGTGAGTGGCCGCACCGTGACGCTGGTCGGTGCCGGTACGGCCGTCCTGACCGCCACCCAGGCTGCTTCGGGCAGCTTCACCGCCGGCTCGGTGCAGATGCGCCTGGTAGTCGACGACCGGCCCGATCCGGCGCGCGATGCAGACGTGGTGGGCGGGCTGCAGGCGCAGGTCGATGCCAGCGTCCGTTTCGCGGCCGCGCAGCAAGGCAACATCCGCGGTCGCCTGCGCCAGGTCCGCAATGGCGACAACGCATCGAGCACCGCACTCTCGCTGGCCTATGTCGGCGAACCCGGTTCGCAGGGCATGGCGATGCCTGTCGGCCAGGCCGTCGGCGGCCGCTGGCCGATGCTGGCCAATGGCTGGGGCATATGGGCCGCGGGTACGGTCAACGTCGGCCGGAGCGGGGACGGACAGCGCTACGACTTCCAGACCGACGGTGTCTCCTTCGGCGCGGACCGGGCACTGGGCGACCACGCCCTGATCGGCCTGGCCGGCAGCATGGCCAAGCACGACGGCGACGCCGCCGGTTCGGTATCGAGCGTGGATGCAGACCAGCGCTCCCTCACGCTGTACGGCCTGTGGGGAGCTGGCGAGCACTTCTACGTGGATGGCCTGCTGGCCTACGGCCAGCTCGACTTCGACCTGGTTCGCTGGAGCGAGGCGGCCGGACGCGCCGCGAACGCACAGCGCGATGGCGATCAGCTGTTCGGATCGTTGAGCCTGGGCTACGAGCATCACGGCCCCAACGGATTGTCGCTGACCGGCTATGGCCGCCTGGACGGCAGCCGCACCACCCTGGATGCGTATCAGGAGAGCGGGCTGGGCATCTACGATCTCGTCTATCGGGAGCAGACGCTGCAGAACACCTCGATGGCCGTTGGCCTGGAAGGCAGCTACGAGTTCGCCGGAAGGAACGCGCGCCTGCGTCCTTTCTGGACGGTCGAGTACACGCAGGCGCTCGAAAACCAGGGGCTGGCGCGCATCAACTACGCGCAGCAGCCGGTTTCCAGCGACTATGGCCTGCGACTGCGCAGCTACTACGACGATCTGTTCTCGATCGGCGCCGGCATGGACATCCGACTGCAGACGGGCTGGCTGTTCACGCTGCTCGTCGGCCACGAGCAGGGCGGCAACTCCACGAGTGCCAACAGCGTGGGCGTGTCGATTTCGTACGGCGCGGGAGCTGCCCGTCCTGCATCGGCGCCGGCCTCGTCCGTCGCGGACCAGGAGCCTGCCTGCAGCGGGCGCCAGTGCCGTCGACAGGACGCGCGCTGATCGTCGCCATCAGGTACGGCGGGCAGGGGTGACCCCTCCCGCCGATGGCATGCCGCCATGCGCAACGCATGGCGGCGGGGTGCCGGGACCTCCCGGAGCCCGCCGGTAGGGTCATCCGCGCACGTGGCCCCCTGCGACCCCTGCGGTAAGTCATTGCCCCATAAGGCATTCCGCATTGCAGCAAGCCATTTCCCGAAACGCTGGGTAGAGTGCCCACATCCGTCCCGGGACCCCCTTAGACCTATGAATCGGCTGGCCAACATCCCCAGTGATGTTTTTTTATGCGTCCAGAGTGGTAGCGCTAACTTTTTTTCTGGAAGGTCCGCATGAGCCTGTTCGTCGGCCTCGACGTTGGTACCCAGAGCGTCAAGCTGATTGCCTACGATCCGCAGGCACGCAAGGTCGTGGCCACGCACGGCCATGCGCTGGAGTTGATCGCGGGCGATGACGGCAGCCGCGAGCAGCACGCGCAGTGGTGGATCGATGCGATCCGCGCCTGCTTTGCGCGCATGGAGCCCGCGCACCGCGCACGCGTGAGCGCGATCGGCGTCTCCGGACAGCAGCACGGATTCGTCCCGGTCGATGCCGCCGGCGGAGTGCTCGCGCCGGCCAAGCTGTGGTGCGACACCAGCACCACCGTCGAATGCGACGAGATCATGGCCGCGGCCGGTGGCGCGAAGGGCTGCATCGCACTGGCGGGCAATCCGATCCTTGCCGGCTACACCGCATCGAAGCTGCCGTGGACGCGCAAGCACCGGCCCGAGGTCTACGCGCGCCTGGCCGCGATCATGCTGCCGCACGACTACGTCAACTTCTGGCTGACCGGCGAGCGCTGGATGGAGTACGGCGATGCCTCCGGCACCGGCTGGCTCGATGTACGCACGCGCCGCTGGTCATCGCGCATGCTGGCCGCGACGGACGCGCAACGCGATCTCGCGGCGCTGCTTCCGCCGCTGGTCGAAGCCGATGCCAGCTTCACCATCGCCGCATCGATTGCCGACCAGCTGGGCCTGCCGCACGGCGTGCGCGTGGCCGCCGGCGGTGGCGACAACATGATGGCGGCCGTGGGCACCGGCAATGTCGCCTCGGGCGTGCTGAGCATGAGTCTGGGCACGTCGGGCACGCTGTTCGCGCACGCCGACCATCCGGTCGTCGATGAAGCCGGTGGCTGGGCCGCGTTCTGTTCCTCGACCGGTGGCTGGCTGCCGCTGATCTGCACGATGAACTGCACCGTCGCCACCGAGAGCGTGGCGCGCATGTTCGGCTTCAGCAGCCGCGATGGCGATGCGGTGATGGCCGACACCGCGCCCGGTGCAGGCGGACTGGTGATGCTGCCGTTCCTCAATGGCGAGCGCACACCGGACCTGCCGCACGCGCGCGGCTCGCTGCACGGCATGGATTCGACCAACCTCACCCGCGGCAACGTCTACCGCGCGGCGATGGAGGGCGCGACCTACAGCCTGCGCTACGGCTATGACGCATTGACCGCCGCGGGGCTGCAGTTCGACGCGATCCGCCTTACCGGCGGTGGCAGCCAGAGCGCGGCATGGCGGCAGATGGTGGCCGACGTGTTCGAGCTGCCGGTCGCCGTGCCGGAGCAGAGCGAGGGCGCTGCGTTCGGCGCCGCGCTGCAGGCGCTGTGGGCGCACGGCCGCGCCAACGGCGGCGGCGACGACATCGCCACCATCGCACGCGAACACGTCGGCACCGACGAGGCGTCGATCGCGCGCCCCGACGGCAGCGCCGCTTCGGCTTATCGCACCCACTACCGCCAGTTCCGCCGCCACCTCGATGCGGCCATGCAATTCCACGCCAACCCCAACAACCCCAAGCCCTGACGCCAGCCGGGCTGCGGCCCGCCACCCAAACACACTCGACAGTGACTCCGACCATGACGACTCCTTTCATCGGCGCCCGCGAATACTTCCCCGGCATTGGTCGCATCCCCTACGAGGGACGCGATTCCGACAACCCGCTGGCGTTCAAGCACTACGACGCCAACAAGCGCATCGGCGACAAGACGATGGCCGAGCACCTGCGTTTCGCGGTGTGTTACTGGCACAGCTTCTGCAATGCCGGCCACGATCCGTTCGGCCCGGGCACCCGTGTCTATCCGTGGGATGGCGCCGCCACGCCGCTGGCGCGCGCGGAAGCCAAGGCCGACGCCTCGTTCGAGTTCTTCACCAAGCTCGGCGTGCCGTACTACTGCTTCCATGACATCGACCTCGCACCCGACGCCGAGGACATCGGCGAGTACGAGAAGAACGTCAAACACATGGTCGCCATCGCCAAGGAACGCCAGAAGGCGACCGGCATCAAGCTGCTGTGGGGCACGGCCAACCTCTTCAGTCACCCGCGTTACATGAACGGTGCGTCCACCAACCCGGACTTCGCCGTGGTCGCGCGTGCTGCCGTGCAGGTCAAGGCCGCGATCGAGGCCACCGTCGAGCTGGGCGGCGAGAACTACGTGTTCTGGGGTGGCCGCGAAGGCTACGCCTCGCTGCACAACACCAACATGAAGCGTGAGCTGGCCCACTTCGGCCGCTTCCTGACGATGGCGCGCGACTACGGCCGCAGCCTGGGCTTCAAGGGCAACTTCCTCATCGAGCCCAAGCCGATGGAGCCGATGAAGCACCAGTACGACTTCGACTCGGCCACGGTCGTCGGCTTCCTGCGCGAGCACGGCCTGGACCAGGACTTCAAGCTCAACATCGAAGCCAACCACGCCACGCTGTCGGGGCACACCTTCGAGCACGACCTGCAGGTCGCCTCCGATGCCGGCATGCTCGGCAGCATCGACGCCAACCGCGGCAATGCCCAGAACGGCTGGGACACCGACCAGTTCCCGACCGACCTGTACGACACCGTTGGCGCGATGCTGGTGGTGCTGCGCCAGGGCGGCCTGCAGCCGGGCGGTCTCAACTTCGACGCCAAGGTGCGCCGCGAGTCGACCGACGCCGACGACCTGTTCCTGGCCCACATCGGCGGCATGGACGCGTTCGCGCGCGGCCTGGAAGTGGCGCACGCGCTGCTCAACAAGTCGCCGTGGGAGCAGTGGCGCGCCGAGCGCTACGCCAGCTTCGACAAGGGCGCAGGCAACGACTTCGCTGCCGGCAAGATGGACCTGGCGGCACTGAGCGCGCTGGCGGGCAAGGCCGGCGAGCCGGCCAAGCTCAGCGGCAAGCAGGAGCGCTATGAAAACCTGCTCAACCAGTACCTGATGCGCTGAGCGGCACAGGCCTCCCCCGTTTCCGGCAAACGGGGGAGGGATGCGACATCACCGCGCGCCATGCGCGGCGACAGGGGGCCGGAGAAGTACCGCTCACAACTCAGGGGTAGCCATGAACAGCGCCACGCTCGAAAATGCTCCGTCCAACCGCGACGCCGAGAACACCCGCCTGATCGTCCTGGTCAGTTGCGTGGCCACCATCGGCGGCTTCCTGTTCGGTTTCGACAGTGGCGTGATCAACGGCACCGTCGACGGACTGCAGCAGGCGTTCGGTTCCAGCAAGGCCGGGCTCGGCTTCGAGGTCGCCTCGATGCTGCTGGGCTGCGCGATCGGCGCGTTCTTTGCCGGACGCCTGGCCGACCGTTGGGGCCGGCGCTCGGTGCTGATCATCTCCGCCGTGCTGTTCCTGCTGTCGGCCATCGGCGCCGGCGCTGCGGCGACGTCATGGATGTTCGTCACCGCGCGCGTGCTCGGCGGTTTCGCCGTTGGCGCCGCCAGCGTGATGTCGCCCGCCTACATCGCCGAAGTGGCCTCGGCGCGCTACCGCGGCCGGCTGGCCACGGTGCAGCAGATCGCGATCATCGGCGGATTGTTCTGCGCCTTCCTGAGCAACTACCTGCTGGCCAAGGCCGCCGGCGCCTCGACCGAAGGGCTGTGGCTGGGGCAGGCCGCGTGGCGCTGGATGTTCTGGGTGCAGTCGGTGCCGTCGCT
This sequence comes from Lysobacter sp. TAF61, assembly GCF_052113485.1. Taxonomy (NCBI): domain Bacteria; kingdom Pseudomonadati; phylum Pseudomonadota; class Gammaproteobacteria; order Lysobacterales; family Lysobacteraceae; genus Lysobacter; species Lysobacter sp. TAF61. The sequence goes on along the minus strand of NZ_JBFRDH010000005.1, from coordinate 321,915 downwards.
GCTGTTCCTGTTGCTGCTGCTGACGATTCCGGAGAGCCCGCGCTACCTGGTGGTGAAGAAGCGCCAGGCCGATGCGCTTGCGGTGCTCACGCGCCTGTACGGTGCGGCCGAGGCACGCACCAAGCTGGCCGAGATCGATGCATCGCTTTCTTCCGACCATCACCGCCCGCAGCTGAGCGACCTGATCAACAAGGCCACCGGCAAGGTCCGTCCGATCGTCTGGATCGGCATCGGCCTGGCCACGTTCCAGCAACTGGTCGGCATCAATGTCGTCTTCTACTACGGTGCGGTGCTGTGGCAGGCGGTCGGCTTCTCCGAGAGCGACGCGTTGCTGATCAACGTGCTGTCGGGTGCGCTCAGCATCGGCGCCTGCCTGGTCACGGTGCTGCTGATCGACCGCATTGGCCGCAAGCCGCTGCTGTGGGTCGGCTCGGCCGGCATGGCGGTAGCGCTGGCGATGATGACCTGGGCCTTCACCACCGGATCGATCGATGCCAACCACAAGCTGGCGCTGTCGGACTCGATGGGCACGCTGGCGCTGGTCGCGGCCAACGTCTACGTGATCTTCTTCAACATGTCCTGGGGCCCGGTGATGTGGGTGATGCTGGGCGAGATGTTCCCCAACCAGATCCGCGGCTCGGGCCTGGCTGTGGCCGGCGCGGCGCAGTGGACCTCGAACTTCACCATCACCGTGACCTTCCCGATCCTGCTGGGCAGCATCGGCCTGGCCGGCGCGTACGGCATCTACACGGTGTGCGCGATCATCTCGGTGTTCTTCGTCCTGCGCTATGTCTACGAGACCAAGGGCAAGGAACTGGAACAGATGGAAGGCTGAGCCGGAGGATGGCTGCGGTTCCACCCGTTCCGGCGCGCGTTGCCATGAAGCCCGCAATCATGCGGGCCTCACCGGTTGGTGGTGCCGCCCGGCTTGGCCGGCGGCGCGACCGAGTCGCGCGACACCAGCTGGTGCGGCAGGACGTGGTCGACCACCACGCGCGTGTTGCGATCCTTGCGGCGGATGTTGCGCAGCAGGATGTCGACCGCCGAGTCTGCCATCGAGGCGATCGGCTGGTGGATGGTGGTGAGCTCCGGCCACACCGTGGTCGCGGCCGAGGTGTCGTCGAAGCCGACGACCGACAGGTCGCGTGGTACGTCGAGTCCGCGCCGGTGCGCGACCGAGATGACCGCCGAGGCCATGTCGTCGTTGCTGGCGAAGATCGCGGTCGGCGGATTGCGCAGCCCGAGCAGCGTCTCGGTGGCGTCGAGGCCGGAGCGATAGGTGAAGTAACCCTGCTGGACCAGCGCCGAATCCAGCGCGATGCCCGCTTCGTTCATTGCGGCCTGGAAACCTTCGTAGCGGCGCGCGCTGGCGGTCTGGTTCGGGTTGCCCTTGATATAGCCGATGCGGGTGTGGCCGAGCGAGATCAGGTGCGCGGTGATCTCGCGGCTGGCGTGGAAGTCGTCGATGCGGACGCTGGAGATTTCCTGGCTGAAGCGTCCCGATGCGATCGCCACCACCGACACGCCGGCGCTGACCAGTTCGGACACGATGGCCTTGGACTCGCACAGCGGCGGCGGCAGGATCGCGCCGGCGACGGTCTTGGCCAGCGCACGCGCGGCATGGCGCTGCTGCTCGGCGTCGAAGTTTTCCCAGGTGTCGATGACCAGTTGCGCGGCGGTTCGCGACGCGCCGTTCAACGCACCCACCAGCAACTCGCGCAGGTACGCCGCGCTGGGGTTGGTGTAGATCAGTGCAATGCGCGTGTCCTGCGCCGCGGCCAGCGAACTGGCGGCCTGGTTGGGCGTGTAGCCCAGTTCGCGCACCGCCTGGGTGACGCGTTCGCGGGTGGACTCGCGGACCTTGCCGTAGCCGTTGACGACACGCGACACCGTCATCGGCGACACGTTGGCGAGCGCGGCCACCTCGTCGATGGTGACGGCGCGACCCTTGCGGCGGACGGACTTCTTGGGCTTTTCCAACGTTCCTTCCTTCGCGTTGCTTAGGTCGGCGCAGACGTACTCACCAACGTGAGTTTCCACACCAAAGTGACATCGGACAGGGAATGACAGCGAACCACATGGTACCCACAACCGTCCAACGCAGCGACAGCGTACTCCCGAAGCCGGGAGCGCAGGCGTTGCTGCGCCGGGCCGGTCGCCGCCTCGGCCTGGCCGCTGTCGCCATGGTTGCCATGGTTGCCATGGTTGCCGCGCTTTCGGCAGCACCTGCCGTGCACGCCGAGGATGGCTACGACCTGTGGCTGCGCTACGTCGCGCTGGCGCCGGAGCAGGCCGCGGTCTATCGCCCGCAGGTCGCGCAACTGGTGATGGCCGGCGATACGCCGACCCGATCGGTGGCCCGTGCCGAACTGCTGCGCGGTCTCGCCGGCCTGCTGGGCAGCGCCCCGGCAGCGTCCGACGCGGCGAGCGCGGACGGAGTGGTAATCGTGGGTACGCCGGCATCGTCGCCACTGATTGCCGCCATGCGCTTGAAGCTGCAGGGACTTGGCCGCGAGGGGTACCTGATCCGCAGCGTCGACGTTGATGGCCACCGCGCCACCGTGATCGCCGCCAATGAAGACGTGGGAGCGCTCTACGGCACGTTCCATTTCCTGCGCCTGATCCAGACCGGCCAGCCGCTGGCGGCGCTGGACCTGCGCCAGGCGCCGCACGTGCAACTGCGCGTGCTCAATCACTGGGACAACCTCGATCGCCATGTCGAGCGTGGTTACGCCGGCGAATCGATCTGGGACTGGCACAAGCTGCCCGATTACCTCGACCCGCGCTACACCGATTACGCCCGCGCCAACGCCTCGATTGGCATCAACGGCACCGTGCTCAACAACGTCAACGCCAACGCGCTCAGCCTGACGCCGATGTACCTGGAGAAGGCGGCGGCGCTGGCCGGCGTGTTCCGGCCGTACGGCATCCGCGTCTACCTGAGTGCGCGCTTCAGCGCGCCGATCGAGATCGGCGGACTGAAGACAGCCGATCCCCTGGATCCGCAGGTGCAGCGCTGGTGGCGCGACAAGGCCGACGAGATATACCGCTACATCCCCGACTTCGGCGGGTTCCTGGTCAAGGCCAATTCCGAAGGCCAGCCCGGCCCGCAGGATTACGGCCGCACCCACGCCGACGGCGCCAACATGCTTGCCGACGCGGTCAAGCCGCACGGCGGCGTGGTGATGTGGCGCGCGTTCGTCTATTCGCACGAGGAGCCCGACGACCGCGCCAAGCAGGCCTACAGCGAGTTCGTTCCGCTCGATGGCAGGTTCCGCGACAACGTCATCGTCCAGGTCAAGAACGGCGCCATCGATTTCCAGCCGCGCGAGCCGTTCCATCCGCTGTTCGGCGCGATGCCGAAGACGCCGCTGATGATGGAGTTCCAGATCACCAAGGAGTACCTGGGCTTCGCCACCCACCTGGCCTACCTCGGACCGATGTACCAGGAGACGCTGGACGCCGACACGCAGCGCCGTGGCAAGGGTTCGACCGTGGCGAAGGTGGTCGACGGCTCCCTGCACGGCTACAAGCTCACCGGCATGGCCGGCGTGGCCAACATCGGCTCGGACCGCAACTGGAGCGGGTCGCAGTTCGACCAGGCCAACTGGTACGTGTTCGGACGCATGGCCTGGGATCCGACGCTCAATGCCAAGCCCATCGCCGAGGAATGGGCGCGGATGACCTTCTCCAATGACGACGACGTGGTGAAGCCGATCGCCGAGATGATGATGGGCTCGCGCGAGGCGGTCGTGGATTACATGACGCCGCTCGGCCTGCATCACCTGATGGGCAATGGCCATCACTACGGCCCCGGTCCCTGGGTGTCCGGTGGTCCGCGCGCCGACTGGACCTCGGTCTACTACCACCGCGCCAACCAGGACGGCATTGGCTTCGACCGCAGCGCCAGCGGCAGCAACGCCGTTGCCCAGTACGCGCCGCCGGTGGCGCGCGAGTTCGGCGATCTCAAGCGCGTGCCGGAGAAATACCTGCTGTGGTTCCACCACGTGCCGTGGGACTACCGCATGCAGTCCGGGCGACCGCTGTGGGACGAGCTGGTGTATCGCTACTCGCACGGCGTCGACACCGTCAGGCAGATGGGACAGACCTGGCAGCGGCTGGACGGCCGCATCGATCCCGAGCGCCATGCCCAGGTCGCCACGTTCCTGTCGATCCAGGAGAAGGAAGCGCAGTGGTGGCGCGACGCCAGCATCGCCTACTTCCAGACGTTCTCGCAGCGCCCGTTGCCGCAGGGCCAGGCCCCGCCTGCGCATTCCCTGGAGTACTACGAAGCGCTTTCCTTTCCTTTTGCACCGGGTCACTGAGCCTGCATGAAGACGCCAACGTCATCGATTCGTTCGACCCTGCTTGCAGTCGCCCTGTGCGCCGCCTCGGCAACGTGCGCGGCGCAAAGCGCCAACGCGCACGAACCGCTCCAGGACCGGCCCGGCGCCACCACATCGGCACCCGTCGCCACGCCGCTGCTGCACGAGATGTTTCAGGCCCATGCCGTCCTGCAACGCAATGCGCCGATCCGGGTGTGGGGACAGGCGCAGCCGGGGCAGGCCGTGCAGGTGACGCTGGCGCGCAGGAAAGCCAGCGCCCGTGCCGATGAAAACGGCCGCTGGGTGGCCACGTTGCCGCCGATGGCAGCCGGCGGACCGTACACGCTCAACGCCAGCGCCCAGGGCGGCGCGAAGCAGACCGTCAACGATGTGATGGTCGGCGAAGTCTGGCTGTGCTCGGGCCAGTCGAACATGGTGCTGCAGGTGCACCGGACGCTGGACTCGCGCGCCGAGATCGAGGGCTCCGGCAACGACAGCATCCGCATGCTCACCGTCGGCGAGACCGGCAGCGTCACTGAGCTGGAGCATTTCGCCACGCCGGTGAAGTGGCTCAAGGCCGCGCCGGCCACCGTTCCCGATTTCTCCGCCGCCTGCTTCTATTACGCCCGCGAGCTGCAGAAGACCGTCAAGGTGCCGATGGGCCTGGTAACGGCGGCATGGGGCGGATCGCGCATCCAGGCCTGGACCAGCGCCGGGGCATTGCGTGCGTCGGGCCAGTACAACGACGAGCTCGACGTGCTGGCGACCTACGCCAACGACCCGGTCGACGCGGTCGCGAAGTGGGGCGAGGTATGGGGCAAGTGGTGGCGCGGTCGCAAGGACGTACAGGCCGGGGACGAGCCGTGGGCAGACAAATACTCCGCGACCACCGGCTGGCGCAACGCACCGCCGGCGCTGGGCCCGTGGGAGGAGTGGGGCGTGAAGGACCTCGCCGCCTATGACGGCATGGTCTGGTTCCGTACGTCGGTGAACCTCACCGCGGCGCAGGCCGCGCAGGATGCGGTGCTGCTGCTGGGGGCCATCGACGAAGTCGACACCACCTGGGTCAACGGCCGCGGCGTCGGCAGCACCTACGGGCCCGGGTCCGGACGCGAGTACGTGTTGCCGGCAGGATTGCTGCATGCCGGCGAGAACTCGGTGGCCATCAACGTCCTCGACACCTACCGCGCCGGTGGCATGAGCGGTCCAGCTTCTGCGTACGCATTGCGCCTGAAGGACGGCACGACCGTGCCGCTCGACAGCGCATGGAAGTACCGCACGGCCCCGGGCACCGACTCGCCGCCGCGCGCGCCGTGGCAGACCGCCTCGGGCCTGTCGACGCTCTACAACGGCATGATCGCGCCGATCGGCAAGTACGGTTTCCGCGGCATGCTCTGGTACCAGGGCGAGTCCAACACCTTCGAGGCCGACCGTTACGCCGACCTGCTGCGGATGTGGCGCAACGACTGGCGCACGCGCTTCGGCGCCAACCTGCCGGCGCTGATCGTCCAGCTGGCTGGTTACGGCATGCCGAAGACGCAACCGGCGGAAAGTGGTTGGGCCGGACTCCGCGAAGCGCAGCGCATCGTCGCCAACGAGGACGCGCACAGCGGTTTGGCGGTGGCGATCGACATCGGCGACCACTACGACATCCATCCCGCCAACAAGCAGGAGCTGGCGCGCCGGCTCGCACGCGCTGCGCGGCATGTGGTCTATGGCGACAAGCAGCCGCCGTCGGGCCCGGTTCCGGCGTCGGCCAGGCGCGAGGGCGACGCGGTCGCTGTCACGTTCGCCGACGTCACCGATGGCCTGGTCGCCTTTGGCGCCGATGGCCCGATCGGCTTCGAGCTGTGCGGCGCCACGCAGGACAGCTGCCACTACGCCGATGCGCGCATCAGCGGCAACAACGTCACGCTCAGAGCGCCCGCGATCGCGAATGTCACGCGCGTGCGCTACTGCTGGGCCGATGGCCCGGTCTGCACCCTCTTCGATGGCGCCAGCCTGCCGGCCGGCCCGTTCGAGACCCCCATCCAGTAAATGCATCCACCGAGTCGATGATGAGCACGAACCCCCCAACCGAAACCAGCACGCACGGCTCCTCGCGTGACCGCGAGATCGTCGACGCGCGCGTCATCGTCACCTGCCCGGGACGCAACTTCGTCACCCTGCGCATCGAAACCCGCTCCGGCGTCGTCGGCCTGGGCGATGCGACGCTCAATGGCCGCGAGCTGGCGGTGGTGTCCTACCTGCAGGACCACCTGGTGCCGAACCTGATCGGCCGCGACGCCGGCCGCATCGAGGACATCTGGCAGTTCTTCTACCGTGGCGCCTACTGGCGCCGCGGCCCGGTGACGATGACCGCGATAGCGGCCGTCGACGTCGCGTTGTGGGACATCCTCGGCAAGATGGCCGGGCTTCCGCTGTACCAGCTGCTCGGCGGCCGCTCGCGCGAAGGCGCCCTGGTCTATGCCCACGCCAACGGCCGCGACATCAGCGAGGCCAGCGAGGAAGTCGGCAAGTACCGCGAGAAAGGTTTCCTCGCCGTGCGCGCGCAATGCGGCGTGCCGGGCGTGAAGAAGGCCTACGGCATCTCCACCGCCGGCAAGCCCTACGAGCCAGCCGAAAGCGAACTGCCCGCCGAGACGGTGTGGTCGACGCCGAAGTACCTGGAAGTGGTGCCGAAGCTGTTCGAGCGCCTGCGCGCCGACCACGGCAACGATGTCGAACTGCTGCACGACGTGCACCACCGCCTCAGCCCGATCGAGGCCGCGCGCCTGGCCCGCGATGTCGAGCCGTACCGGCTGTTCTGGCTCGAGGACGCCACGCCTGCCGAGAACCAGAAGTCGTTCGAGCTGATCCGCCAGCACTCGGTCACGCCGCTGGCGGTGGGCGAAGTGTTCAACTCGATCTGGGACTGCAAGCACCTGATCGAGAACCAGCTGATCGACTACATCCGCACCACGATCGTGCATGGCGGCGGCATCACCCATATCCGCCGCCTGGCCGACTTCGCCGGGCTGCACCAGGTGCGCACGGGGTTCCATGGCGCCACCGACCTGTCGCCGGTGTGCATGGGCGCGGCCCTGCATTTCGATACCTGGGTCCCCAATTTCGGCATCCAGGAGTACATGTTCCACTCCGACGAAGCCAATGAGGTCTTCCCGCACGACTACGTGTTCCGGGACGGTCGCCTGCACGTCGGCGACACGCCGGGCCACGGCGTCACCATCGACGAGAAGCTGGCCGCGCGCTATCCGTACCAGCCCAAGCAACTGCCGATCGCGCGTCTGGAAGACGGCTCGATGTGGGACTGGTGATGGCCATGCGAGGGATGCTCTCATTGCTGTGCCCGCTGCTGCTGGCGCTGTCGGCGGCACCCCTGCATGCGCGCGAACCGGTGCTGTTCGACTGGTTCCAGTACAGCGGCCACGACGCCACGTTCGAGCAGCCGCTGCCGGCGGGCAGCTATCGCAATCCGGTGCTCGCCGGGTTCCACCCTGATCCGGCCGTGGTGCGCGCGGGCGACCGCTTTTACCTGGTCAACTCGAGCTTCGCCTACTTCCCGGGCATCCCGGTGTTCGAGAGCCGCGACCTGGTGCACTGGCAGCAGGTGGGCAACGCCATCGAGCGGCCGTCGCAGCTGGACTTCGATGGTCTGGGCATGTCGCGTGGCGTGTTCGCGCCGACGATCTCGTACCGCGACGGCACCTTCTACGTGGTCAACACCGCGGTCGACAACGGCGGCAATTTCCTGGTGACCGCGAAGAACCCGGCCGGGCCGTGGTCGGATCCGGTCTGGCTGAAGGACATCGACGGCATCGATCCGTCGCTGTTCTTCGATCGCGACGGCAAGGCCTACCTGCTCAACAACGGTGAGCCGGAGGGCAAGCCGCGCTACGACGGCCATCGCGCGATCTGGATGCAGCAGTTCGATCTGGCGCAACGCAAGCCGGTCGGTCCGCGCAAGGTGCTGATCGATGGCGGCGTGGACCCGTCGAAGAACCCGATCTGGATCGAAGGCCCGCATGTGTACCAGCGCGAAGGCTGGTACTACCTGGTCTGCGCCGAGGGCGGCACCGGGCCGGATCATTCGCAGGTGGTGCTGCGCAGCCGTTGGGTGTGGGGGCCATACGCGCCGTACGAGCACAACCCGATCCTGACCCAGCGCGATCTCGATCCCGGCCGTGCGAACCCGATCACCAATGCCGGCCACGCCGACCTGGTCGAAGGCCTCGATGGCAGCTGGTGGGCGATCTTCCTCGCCAGCCGCAACTACGGTGGCGTGCACTACAACACCGGCCGCGAGACCTATCTGCTGCCGGTGACGTGGAAAGACGGCTGGCCGACGATCCTGGAACACGGTCGCGCGATACCGCAGGTGCTGGCCGGTCCTGCCTTCATCGATCGCAAGGCCACGCAGGCGCCGATGACCGGCAACTTCACCTGGCGCGACGAGTTCGACAAGCCGGCGCTCGACCGCGCGTGGATGCAGCTGCGCGTGCCGAAGCAGCCGTGGGCCGATCTCACGGCGCAGCGCGGGAAGCTGGCGATCCATCCGCTGGCGGAAGGCCTGGACACGCTGCGAAATCCCTCGTTCCTTGCGCGCAGGCAGCAGCATCTGGCCTTCGAGGCAAGCACCTCGCTGACTGTGCCGACGGAGGCGGGGACCGAGGCAGGCATCGCCGCATTCCAGAACGAGCGCTACTGGTACTTCCTTGGGGTGCGTCGCCGTGGCGCCGGTTTGCAGGTGTTCCTGCAGCGCAGCAGCGCCGGCGAGGCCAGCACCCTCGCCACGGCCAGCATTGCCGATGCGAAGACCCTGAAACTGAAGATCACCGCTGACGCTGGCGCCTACTCGTTCGGCTTCGATGCCGACGGCAAGGGCTGGCAGTGGCTGCGGCGCGATGACGACGGAACCATCCTCAGCACCGATGTCGCCGGCGGATTCGTCGGCGCGGTGGTGGGGCCCTATGCGCGCACGGAGACGGACCAATGAACAACCTGCGTAGTCGCCCCCTGGCCGTGATGACGGCACTGGCATTGTTCGTCACCAGCGCGCAGGCGCTTGGCGCGCCACCGGCCGCCGCATCCCCGGCCTACCTCGACCTCGATCGCAGCTTCGAGGAGCGCGCCGCCGATCTGGTCTCGCACATGACCCTCGACGAGAAGGCCGCGCAGATGCAGAACGCGGCGCCGGCCATCGACCGCCTGGGAGTCCCGGCCTACGACTGGTGGAACGAGGCGCTGCACGGCGTCGCGCGCGCAGGCGCGGCAACGGTGTTTCCGCAAGCGATCGGCATGGCGGCGACCTTCGATGTGCCGCTGATGGGCGAGGTCTCCAGCGCCATCAGCGACGAGGCGCGCGCCAAGCACCACGAGTTCGTGCGCCAGGGCCAGCACGGCCGCTACCAGGGCCTGACCTTCTGGTCGCCCAACATCAACATCTTCCGCGACCCGCGCTGGGGCCGGGGACAGGAAACCTACGGCGAAGACCCCTACCTCACCTCGCGCATGGGCGTGGCATTCGTGAAGGGCCTGCAGGGCGACGACCCGAAGTACCGCAAGCTCGACGCCACCGCCAAGCACTTCGCCGTGCACAGCGGGCCGGAGGCCGATCGCCATACGTTCGATGCCCGCCCCAGCGAGCGCGATCTCTACGAGACCTACCTCCCGGCCTTCGAGGCACTGGTGAAGGAAGGCCAGGTCGATGCGGTGATGGGCGCCTACAACCGCGTCTACGGCGAGTCCGCCAGCGCCAGCAAGTTCCTGCTGCAGGACACGCTGCGCGGGCAGTGGGGCTTCAAGGGTTACGTCGTGTCCGACTGCTGGGCCATCGTCGATATCTGGAAGCACCACAAGATCGTCGCCACGCCGGAAGAGGCCGCCGCGCTCGCGGTGAAGAACGGCACGCAGCTCGACTGCGGCGACACCTACATGCCGTCGCTGCCGGTCGCGGTAAAGAAGGGCCTGATCAGCGAGGCCGAGATCGACCATGCGCTGACGATGCTGTTCACGGCGCGGATGCGCCTGGGCATGTTCGATCCGCCGGAAAAGGTCCGCTGGGCCGGCATCGCGTATTCGGTGAACCAGTCGCCCGCGCACGACGCGCTGTCGCGCAAGGTGGCACAGGAGTCGATCGTGCTGCTGAAGAACGACGGCGTGCTGCCGCTGTCGCGCGATCTCAAGCGAATTGCCGTTGTCGGCCCCACGGCCGACGACACCATGGCGCTGCTGGGCAACTACTACGGCACGCCGGCGGCACCGGTGACGATCCTGCAGGGCATCCGCGAGGCGGTGCCGAACGCGCAGGTCGTGCATGCGCGCGGTGTCGACCTGGTCGAAGGCCGCGACGACCCGGCGGCAACGCCGTTGATCGAACCGCAGTACCTGCGCCCGGAAAAAGGATCGAGCGAGCGCGGCCTGCGCGGCGAGTACTTCCGCAGCAAGGACCTGTCCGGCAAGCCGGCGCTGGTGCGCGTCGATTCGCAGATCGGCTTCCGCTGGGACCGCGGCTCGCCGACCGACAACCTGATGGCCCGCGGCGAAGCACACGGCGGCCAGTCGGTGCCCTCGGACAACTTCAGCATCCGCTGGAGCGGCCAGCTGATGCCGCCGGTGTCAGGCACCTACCGGCTGGAAGCCGCGGCAAACGACGGCTTCCGCCTCTACCTCGATGGCAAGCTGGTCCTGGACCAGTGGAAGGACAGCGATCGCCTGCGCGCCGACAGCGCCAGCGTGACGCTGCAGGCCGGTCGCAGCTACGACCTCAAGCTCGAGTACTACGACGGCGAGCGCGACGCCGGCGTGCGCCTGGCGTGGCGCATGCCCGGTGCGAAGCCGCCGTTCGAGGAAGCGGTGCAGGCCGCGCGCGACTCCGACGTGGTGATCTTCGTCGGCGGCCTTACCGGCGACGTCGAAGGCGAGGAGATGACGGTCAGCTACCCGGGCTTCGCCGGTGGCGACCGCACCGACATGCGCTTGCCGGCCACGCAGCGCAAGCTGCTGGAGGCGTTGCATGCGACCGGCAAGCCGGTGGTGATGGTGCTCACTGCGGGTTCGGCATTGGCGGTGGACTGGGCCAGGCAGAACCTGCCGGCGATCGTGATGGCCTGGTACCCGGGCCAGCGCGGCGGCAACGCAGTCGCGGACGTGCTGTTCGGCGACGCCAACCCGGCCGGCCGCCTGCCGGTGACGTTCTACAAGGCCGACGAGAAGTTGCCGGCATTTGACGACTACGCGATGCAGGGACGTACCTACCGCTACTTCGCGGGTGAGCCGCTGTATCCGTTCGGGCATGGCCTGTCGTACACGACGTTTGCCTACTCCGACCTGCGACTCGACCGTGCCAGGGCGGGCGCGCAGCAGCAGGTGACAGCCACGGTGAAGGTCCGCAACAGCGGCAAGCGTGCCGGCGACGAGGTCGTGCAGTTGTATCTGCGAGCGCTCGATTCGAAGTTGCCGCACGCGCGCAAGGACCTGCGCGGGTTCCAGCGCGTGACGCTGCAGCCGGGCGAGGAGCGGACGCTGACGTTCACCATTACGCCGTCCGCCGATCTGCGCTACTACGATGTTTCCCGCAAGGCCTACGCGGTCGAGCCAGGTGCTTATGAAGTGCAGGTCGGCGCGTCGAGCGAAGACATCCGCGCGACGAAGAAGCTGACGGTCACAAAGTGAAGGAGCCGATGTCGCACCGCTTGAATCAGGCCGCCCTCGCCAGCTTGCCGGCCGCGGTCGTCCGTCCTGCCTACGACCGCGCCGGAACGCGCATCGGCATCGTCCACATCGGCGCGGGCGCATTCCATCGTGCACACCAGGCGGTCTACCTGGACGACGTGCTGGCCAAGGAACCGGACTGGGCGATCTGCGGTGTGAGCCTGCACAGCCGTGACGTTCGCGATGCCCTGCAGCCGCAGGACGGCCTGTACACGCTGGCGCTGCTCGGCGAGAAACCCTCGCTGCGCGTGATCGGTTCGATTCGCGAGCTGCTGTTCGCACCCGAACAGGGCGCGCAGGTGCTCGCACGCCTCGCCGACCCGCTGGTGCGCATCGTCACCCTCACGATCACCGAGAAGGGCTACTGCCTGACCGGCGCTGGCCCTTCGGGCGCCGACCTCGATCTGACCCATCCAGAGATCGTCCACGACATCGCCAGCCCGGATGCGCCGAACGGGGCCATCGGCTACATCGTGGCCGGACTGGCCGCGCGACGGCGGTTGCGGCTGGCGCCATTCACGGTGCTCAGCTGCGACAACCTGCCCGACAACGGTGGCAAGCTGGGCCGCGCGGTCGTGCAGTTCGCCGCGCAGATCGATCCCGCCCTCGCGCGCTGGATCGAGTCGGAAGTGGCCTTTCCGTGCTCCATGGTCGACAGCATCACGCCCGCGACCGACGATGCATTGCGCGAGCGCGTTGCCGCCGGTCTGGGCTGTGACGATGCCTGGCCGGTGCAACGCGAGGTCTACTCGCAATGGGTGGTCGAAGACACCTTCTGCAATGGCCGTCCCGCCTTCGAACGGGTGGGCGTGACGGTGAGCAACGAGATCGCCGGCTACGACAAGGCCAAGCTGCGCCTGCTCAACGCGCCGCATTCGGCGTTGGCGTACCTGGGCTCGTTGATGGAAATCGAGACCGTGGCGCAGGCCATGGCCACTCCGGTACTCGCCGGATACATCGAGCGGCTGATGCATGACGGCATCGTGCCGAACGTGCAGGCGCCCGCCGGATTCAACGCCGGTGCCTATGTCGAGGCGATCGTGGCGCGGTTCCGCAATCCGGCCATCCAGCACCGCCTGCTGCAGATCGCGTGGGACGGCTCGCAGAAGTTGCCGGTGCGACTGCTCGGCACCATCAGCGATGCGCTCGCCGCAGGTCGCCCGATCGACCTGCTGTGCCTGCCGGTGGCGGCATGGATGCAGTTCGTGCGGCGGCAGGCGCGCAACGGCGTGGCGCTGGTGGATCCGATGGCGCAGGTGCTGTCCGGGGTGGCTCGCGATACCACCGGCGATGCACATGGCGATGTCGCCCGCTTCCTTGCGCTGGAGGCGATCTTCGCGCCGCTGTCGGGCGACACGCGCTTCGTCGATGCCATGCACGAGGCTTACGCCCGGCTGGGAGACGGAACGCCTGCCGCAGTCTGGCGCGCGCTGGGCGCCTGATTCCTGGGGGCCTCAGGGACTACCGCCCGAACCCAAACCCCGTCGCCGCAACCCGCACCCTGACCACGGAATGGTGCGAGGTCATATACACCGTGTGGCCGTCGTCGCCGAAGGTGCAGTTCGACACGCGTGCGCCAGTGTCGATCAAGCCCAGGCGCGTGCCATTGGCGTCCATTACCAGCAGGCCGCCGGGCGCGCTGGCGAAGAGGTGGCCATCGTCCGACACGCACAAACCATCCGGTGCGCCGTCGGCGCCGGCGGCGATCAGGTCCGATGCGTCGCCCAGCACGCGCTTGTCTTCCACGTCGCCATGCGCATCGAGCCGGTAGGCCACCCACACCGGATGTTCCTCGTCCGAGTTGGCCACGTACAGGGTGCGCTCGTCGGGCGAGAGCGCAACGCCATTGGGAAAGCGCAGGCTGCCGTCGATCAGGTGCACCGAGCCGTCGCGGTCGATCCGGTAGACGCCATTGACCGGCTGCTCCTTCAGCGGTGATTCGTTGATGCCTTTGAGCCCATAGGGCGGGTCGGTGAAGTACACCGCGCCGTTGCTGTGGCGGACGACGTCGTTCGGACTGTTGAAGCGCTTGTTGCGGTAGCTCGCGGCGAGCGTGGTCTTGCGCATCGTCGACGGGTCCAGGCGGGCGATCAGGCGCGAACCCGAGTCAGCCAGCAGCACCGTGCCCTGCGGTTCGATCTCGAGGCCGTTGGCCCCGGCCTCGCGCAGTCCGTCCAGGTCCGTGCCGCCGTACCCCGATGGCTTGAGGAACACCGATGCGCCATCGCGCGTCGACCAGCGATACATCGTGTTGCCGGGCACGTCGTTGAACAGCAGGTACTGTCCGTCGCGGATCCACAGCGGGCCTTCGGCCCAGGTGAAGCCATGGGCGATGCGCTCGATGCGGGCATCGGGCGCGACGATCTTCAGCAGCGCCTCGTCGTACACGACGATCCGCCCGACCGTGGCGTAGGTAGCAGCAGTCGGCGGCGGTGCGGTCGTGCACGCCGTGGCCAGCAGTGCGGCGGCAAATGCGGCGGTGACAGCGCGCTTCTCCAGTGCGCGCATCAGTGCACCTGCACCACGGTCTGCGCGCCCTGCAAGTGCTGCGCTTGCGCGCTTACGGTGACGGCGCCAGTCTGTCCGGGTTTGCCGCGCACGATCACCAGCGCCAGGCCGTTGAACGCATTGCGCTGGTGCGACGGGAATGCAGTCATGTCGGTCGGATCTCCGTTGTCGGTAGCGACGATCTCGGCGGGGCCGTCCACGCTGAAAGCGATGCGCGAGGCTGCATTGGGCACGGGCTGGCCGTCGCGATCAAGTACCCGCACCGTCACGAACGACAGGTCGCTGCCGTCGCTGCGTATCTCGCTGCGGTCCGGCAGCAGTTCCAGCCTCGTGGCCGGTCCGGTCGTGCGTACGCTCGACTGCGCCCATGGCTTGCCGTTCTTGTAGGCCTGCACGCGCAGCTCGCCCGGCTGGTAGACGACGTCGTCCCAGCGCAGGCGGTACTCGTTCGGCCCCTTCTTCCTGCGTCCGTGCGACTTGCCATTGACGAACAGCTCGGCCTCGTCGCCGGAGGTGAACACGTGCACCGGCGTGACCTGGCCCTCGCGTCCCGGCCAGGTCCAGTGCGGCAACAGGTGCGCCATCGGCAGGTCCGGGCGCCAGCGCGACTGGTAGAGGTAGTAACGGTCCTTCGGGAAACCGGCGAGGTCGACGATGCCGGAGTAGGAGCTGCGCGAGTCGTAATAGGGCGTGGGTTCGCCGAGGTAGTCGAAGCCGGTCCAGACGAACTCGCCGGCGACAAACGCGTTGCGGTCGAGCGAGGCGAAGACCTTGTCGGGGCTGGAACCGAAGTCCACCGCGTGCAGTTCGTACGCGCTGACCTGGCGGATATTCGAATCGCCGCCACGGCCGTCGCGCACCGGCGAGCTGGTCTCCTTCGTCACCGGGAACAGGTACACGCCGCGGCTGCTCAGCGCCGAGGCGGTCTCGGTGCTGACGATGGCCTTGTCGGGGAACCGGGCATGGAACGCCGAATACTGCGGCGCGGTACGGATGCGCTCGGTGCCCTCGAACTCGGGCGTGTCGCGGATGCCTTCGCCCTGGTAGTTCAGGCCGATCACATCGAACGCCGCAGGCAGCGGCATGTCCGGCTTGGCCCAGTTCATGGCATTGGTGGTCGGGCGGGACGGATCTTCCTCGCGGACGATGTCGTGCAGGCGCCGGGCGATCGCCGCGCCGTCGTCGCCGGTGTACTGCTCGCCGACCTCGTTGCCGACGCTCCAGGCGAGGATCGACGGGTGGTTGCGGTCGCGGCGCAGCATCGAGCGCAGGTCGGGCTCCTGCCAGTCCTTGAAGATCAGGTGGAAGTCGAGCGGGGTCTTCTTGCGCTCCCAGGAATCGAAGATCTCGTCGACGACGAGGAAGCCCATGCGGTCGGCGAGCTCGAGCAGTTCCGGCGCCGGCGGGTTGTGACTCATGCGCACGGCGTTGGCGCCCATTTCGCGCATGATCTCCAACTGGCGCTGCGCTGCGCGGGTGTTGAACGCCGCGCCGAGTGCACCCAGGTCGTGGTGGTTGTTGACACCGCGGATGACGACGCGCTCGCCGTTGACGATGAGACCCTGGTTGGTATCGAAGCGGACCGAGCGGATTCCGAAGGGTGTGCGCAGGCGATCGACGACGCGGCCATCGCGCGAAACGGTGGTGATCGCGACGTAACGGTTCGGCTGCTGCGTCGGCGGCGGCCCCCACAGGCGCGGGTGGGCGAGGGTGGTCGTGCCGCCGAGCCGCACGCTGGACCGTGCCGGCACGCGCGCGGTCACGGGCGCGATGCTGGCGACGGCGTCGCCGAGCGGATTGCCGGCACCGTCGAGCGCGAGAATCCGTGTGGCCACCTCGACCGCGGCCGTGCGCGAGGAATCGTTGTCGATCGACACGTCGAGACGGATCGTCGCGCTCGCGGCGGACATCTGCGGCGTGGTCACCTGCGTTCCCCAGTGCGCGACGTGCACCGGATCGACTCTGGTCAGCCAGACGTTGCGATAGAGGCCGCCGCCGGGGTACCAGCGCGCAGAATCCGGCGGGTTGTCGAGGCGGATCGCGAGCTGGTTGTCGCCGCCGGGCACCAGGTACGGCGTCAGGTCGACTCGCCACGAGTTGTAGCCGTACGGCCAGCCACCAACGAGATGGCCATTGAGCCAGACCGTCGCATACGACATCGCCCCGTCGATATCGAGGAAGACCGATCGGCCACGGTCGCTGGCCGGGATGTCGAGCTTGCGGCGGTACCAGCCGATGCCCCAACTCGGCAGGCGGCCCATGCCGCCGTAGGGGCCTTCGCGCAGGAACGGTCCGGCGATCGCCCAGTCGTGCGGCAGCGTGACGGCTTGCCATTCACGGTCGTCGAAGTCGTTGCGCACGAAGGCGACATCGCTGCCGGGATCGCCCGCAGGCCGGACGTGCCGGCGCGAGGCATCGCGAATGAAGGCGTTGCCGGTGGGGAGGATCCACGCCTTGAGTACACCATCCGCCCGCGTCGCGATCGCCTCGGCCTGCTCGGGACGGGCATCGGCGGCTTTGCCGTCCTGGCTGTCGGTCACCCTGGGCCGCGCGTCGTAATCCAGCCGCGTCGACAAACCGGTCGGATCGCCTTTGTGGAAACGCCAGTCGCTGTTGATCAGAATCCGCTCACGCGGTGATTCCTCATCGGGCCCCGCCTGCGCGATCACCGCCGGCAATGCCAGCATCAGCAGCACCGCGCAGCGCACGAGCCGCGCGCGGATCACAGCTTATAGGCCTGCTTCGGCAATCGATAGGCGAGGTCGACCGCCAGCTCCGCCGCCTCGTCCTCGTCCATGCGGTGCTCGCTGACCAGCTTGGCCAGGAAGGCGCAGTCGACGCGTCGGGCAACGTCGTGACGCGCCGGGATCGACAGGAACGCACGTGTGTCGTCGTTGAAGCCGACGGTGTTGTAGAACCCGCCGCTGCTCAGCGTCTGTTCGCGGAATCGCCACATGCCTTCGGGCGCGTCGTGGAACCACCACGCCGGGCCGAGGAACAGTGCCGGGTAGTGCCCGGCCAGCGGCGCCAGTTCGCGCGCGTAGGTGCTCTCGTCGAGGGTGAAAACGATCACGCGCAACCGCGCGTCGTTGCCGAAGCGGTCGAGCAGCGGCTTGAGCGCATTGACGTAGTCGGTGCGCATCGGCATGTCGGCGCCCTTGTCGCGGCCGAAGCGTTCGAACAGGCGGGCGTTGTGGTTGCGGAAGCAGCCGGGGTGGATCTGCATCACCAGGCCGTCGTCCAGGCTCATCGCCGCCATCTCGGTCAGCACCTGGGCGCGGAACAGTTCCGCCTCGGCCCCGCTGGCGCCGCCACGGGAGACCTTTTCGAACAGGCGGCGTGCTTCATCGGCAGGCAGGTCGGCGGTCGCGGCGGACGGATGGCCGTGGTCGGTCGAGGTCGCGCCCATGGCGGCGAACGCGGCGCGGCGCTGGCGGTGCGCGCGCAGGTAGCCGTCCCAGCTGTAGACGTTCTCGCCGGTGATCTCGCCGAAGCGCTCCAGCGAGACGGCGAACTCCTCGTGCTCGGGATCGACCACTGGATCGGGCCGGTAGGCGGTAACCACGCGTCCCGGCCAGCCACTGGCGCGGATCGCGGCGTGGTGATCGAGCGGGTCGAGCGGGGATTCGGTGGTTGCCAGCAACTCGATGCGGAAGCGGTCGAACAATGCACGCGGTCGGAATTCCGGTTGCTGCAGCGCCGCGGTGATGTGGTCGTAGTAGCGGTCGGCACTGCCGGCATCCAGGCGCTCGCGCAGGCCGAAGACCTCGTGGAAGACATGGTTGAGCCACATCGACGACGGCGTGCCGCGGAACAGATGGAAATTGGAGGCGAACAGCCGCCACGCCGCACGCGGGTCCACCGCCGAACGCGATCCGTCGCGACGCGGGATGCCGAGCGCCTCCAGTTCGATGCCCTGGCTGTAGAGCATGCGGAACACGTAGTGGTCCGGGATCAGCAGCAGGTCGGTGGCGTTGGCGAACGCTGCGTTGCCTGCGAACCAGGACGGGTCGGTGTGGCCGTGCGGGCTGATGATCGGCAGTTGGGCGACCTCGCGGTACAGCCGCCGAGCGATCGCGCGCGCGCCGGCGTCGGCGGGAAAGAGGCGGTCCGGATGCAGGTCGAGGGATTTGCTGTTCATGGTGCTTGCTGTCTCATCATTTCGCAGTGGCGGTATCGATATCGGCATCGATATTGGTACCGGTCGCGGTGGACGGACCTGTCACGCCACGCACATAGCCTCGCAGCCAGGCCAGGGCCGGCCGCTCGCTGCCGTCCTTGCGCACCAGGTAGGCCTTTTCCTTGCTGCGCCACATGCCCGGGCGATAGCCCCAGAGCGTGATGCCCTTGACCCCGGGATGCTCCCAGAACACCGGGAAGATCCGCTGGTAGTCCTTGAGCTGCTGGGCGTCGGTTGCGCCGTCGATGTCGAGCTCGGTCACGTAGATGGGCAGGCCGGTCGCGGCGAGGCGGTCGAGGTTGGCGCGATGGACCGACATCGGCGTATCGCTCTTCGTCGCGAAGGCATGGCCCTGCACGCCAATGCCGTCGAGCAGGTTGTCCTTGCGCAGCAGCGCGATGATCTCGAGGTAGCGACGGGTGTTCTCGTCCTTGTTGGTGATGTTGTAGTCGTTGATCAGCAGCTTGGCGCGCGGGAAGTACCTGCGAGCCATGCGGTAGGACTCGACGATCCAATCCCAGCCGCTGACGCCACTGCCGCCAAGCGCGTTGATGTAGTTGCCGCCGCCCTCGTCGTCCTTGTTCGGCGGATCGTTGAGCGCTTCGTTGACCACCTCGACGTAATCCAGGTCCGGGTAGCGTTGCGCCACCGCCGCGAACCATTCCTCGATTTCCTCGCGCTGTTCGGCGGGCGGCAGCTTCTCGATCCACTCCGGCTGCTGGTTGCCCCAGACCATCACGTGCATCTGGAACGGGAAGCCGTGGCGCTTTGCGAACTGATAGGCCGCATCGAGGCCGCTCCAGTCCATCTTGTCGCGCACGGCCTCGACCGAGCCCCACTTGCCGGCGTTTTCCGGCGTGACCTTGTTCCAGTAGCCGGCGAAGCCGGGCAGCTGGGTCGGGCTGTGGACGCTGCCCAGGAACTTCTGCTGTCCGGCGGCGAGTGGCGCGCCTTGCGCGTGCAGCGCGAGCGGCGTGGCAACCAGCACGGCCAGGGCCAGCTTGATCAATGGTGACGCCTTCATCGTTCCCTCCCCGGTGATGACACTCATGCGGTCGCTGCATCCAACTGCGCCGGTTCCAGGCGCGGCGCCAGCAGGTGCACGACCAGCAGCGCGATCAGGTAGGCCGAACCGGCCATCAGGAACACCGGTACGTAGCTACCAGTGGTCTGCAGCAGGAAGCCGGTGAACGTGGCGATCATCATCCCGCCGACCGCGCCGGCGAAGCCGCCAATGCCGACCACGGACGCAACCGCGCGACGCGGGAACATGTCCGAGGTCAGCGTGAACACATTCGCCGACCAGCCCTGGTGGCCGGCCGTTGCCAGGCCGATCAGGCCGACCGCGAGCCAGAGGTTGTCGGCCTGCGCGGCGAACACGATCGGCACCACGGCCAGGCCGCAGATGCCCATGGCGGTCTTGCGCGCGCGATTGACGCTCCAGCCGCGCTTGATGAAACGCCCGGCCAGCCAGCCACCGGCGATGCTGCCGACGTCGGCGAGCACGAAGATCACGATCAGCGGCAGGCCCAGGCCAAGCAGCGTCAGTCCGTATTCGGCGTGCAGGAACTTGGGCAGCCAGAACAGGAAGAACCACCAGATCGGGTCGGTGATGAACTTCGCCGCGACGAATGCCCAGGCCTGGCGATGGCGCAGGATGCGCGACCACGGCACGCGCACCGTCGGCTCGGCCGGGTCGCTGCGGATGTACGCCAGTTCCGCGGCGCTGAGCCCGGGTTGTTCCTCGGGCGTGCGATAGATCAGCAGCCAGGCGACCAGCCATGCCGCGCTGAGCGCACCGGTCACCAGAAACGCTGCCTGCCAACCCCACGTCGCGGCCACCACCGGCACCATCATCGGCGCCACGATCGCGCCGACATTCGAGCCGGAGTTGAAGATGCCCGTGGCCAGCGCCCGTTCCTTGCGCGGGAACCACTCGGCCACGGTCTTGATCGCGGCCGGGAAGTTGCCGGCCTCGCCGAAGCCGAGCACGAAGCGTGCGGCGGCAAAGCCAATCACGCTGGCGGCGAGCGAATGGCTCATCGCCGCCAGGCTCCAGATGCTGATCGCGATCGCGTATCCCACGCGCGTGCCGAGGCGGTCGATGATCGCGCCGGCGCAGAGCAGGCCAATCGCATAGGCCGCCTGGAAAGCGGTGACGATGTAGCCGTACTGGATCTCGTTCCAGCCGATCTCGTCCTGCAGGAACGGCGCCAGCACGCCGAGTACCTGGCGATCGATGTAGTTGATCGTGGTCGCCAGCAGGAGCAGGGCGCAGATGCGCCAGCGGTACATGCCGACCTTGCCGGCCGGCGCTGCTTCCGTCGCCGTTGCCGAAGCCGCGCTCATGCCGCCGCCGTCCGCATTTGCGCCGGTATCGCGGTGGCGCCATCAGCGGACGGCAATTTGTTGCGATGCAGCGAGCTTTGCGCAGGCATGTCGAAGCGTTTCATCACGGGTTTCCTGCGGTTTCCCTGCGTTTGCCACGCAGGCGCCACTTAGTGTTAGCGCTAGCATTAGCACAGGAATCGGTGACCGGGCTACTGCCTTTCGACGGCGGTCACAGAAGCAAAATCGTCGTGGTGCCAGCAGCTTGCGACTGAACCGCCCAACACGCGGCCAGCCCTGCCGCGCCAAAACGGCTCATGTTGCTATGCAGCGTGCGAGGCAAAAATGGTAGCGCTACCATCCGCCCGGACCGCCTCAGACGGATTTGTAGCGTCATCACCGATGTAGCCAAAAACACACAGCCAATCGCAGGCCGCGCCAATGTCGCGCGCTGCCGGAACACCAGAAACGGGAGGGGAGTACGGTGCAAATCGTTTTCGCAAGAACGGCATTGTCGCGTGCCTTGGGAATGGCGCTGATCGGGATGGCGAGCACTTCCGCCATCGCCCAGCAGGCTCAACCGGCGCCGCAGGCGCAGGTCGAGACACAGGCGCAGGCGTCGCAAGAGACCACGACCACCACCACCACCGCGGCGCCCGCGGCCGCCGGTGCAGCTGACGCACAGGTATCGGCCCCGGCGAGCGCGGCCGACCAGATCCGGGAACTCGACCGCGTGGTTGCCACCGGTTTCCGCCAGAGCCTGCAGTACTCGACGCAGGACAAGCGCGACTCGACCGGCTTCACCGATTCGATCTTCGCCGAGGACATCGGCAAGTTCCCCGACGTGAACATCGCCGAGTCGCTGGCGCGCATCCCGGGCATCCAGCTCAACCGCGACGTCAACGGCGAAGGCCTCAACATCGCCATTCGCGGCTTGCCGTCCAGTTTCACCAAGACGACCATCAACGGCGTCTCGGTCGCCACCGCCTCGATCGGCCTGGATGCGACCAACCAGAACCGCGAAGTCGACCTGAACCTGTTCCCGAGCGAGTTCTTCAACCAGCTCAAGGTCTACAAGTCGCCGACCGCGGCGCTGACCGAAGGCGGTGCGGCCGGTATCGTCGACATGCGCAACGTGCGCCCGTTCGACAACCCCGAGTCGCAGGTCACCTATGCACTCGAGGCCGGCTACAACACCAACAGCGAGAACGTCGATCCGCGCGGCACCGTGATCGGCAGCTGGATCAATGACGACCACACCTTCGGCGTGCTCGGCGGCGTGACCTCGCAGCGTGGCTCGATCGGCGTGGAAGGCTACGAAACCGTCGGCTGGACCAACCCGAACCTGACCAACGCGCAATGCGGAAACGGCGGCGCTGCCGCAGGTTTCCCGGCCCTTGGCTCGGCCTGCAACATGAGCGGCGGCAATGGCTGGCGCATTCCGGACGCGGTGCCGAACAACGCATCGACGATTGCCGCAGGTCTCACGCCGACCCAGCCCATCGACGCGGCCTGGCTGCAGTCGCACAACCCGGGCCTGACCAGCGCGCAGATCGGCGAAGCGCTGATCCCGCGCCTGGGCCGTCCGGTGCACATGTCCGGCGACCGCGATCGCGACTCGTTCCTGGGCTCCGTGCAGTGGCGTCCGAACGAAAGCGCCGAGATGTACATGGATGTCCTGTACTCCAAGGCAAAGCGCACCAACGACCGCATCGACATGAACCTGATCGGTCGCAACGGCGGCATGATCCCGTTGGACATGCAGCTCGATGCCAACAACGTCGTTACCAGCGCCACGTTCACCAATGCCCAGTTCTTCCTCGAAGCGCGTCCCTACACCGAGGAAGTGGAGTACTGGCAGATCACGCCGGGCGGCACGTTCTATTTCGACGAAGACGTCAAGCTGGACGTGCAGGGCAGCTACAGCCGCAGCTGGATGCGTCGCGATTCGCCCACCATCCTCTTCAACTCGCCCTTCACCACGCTGCAGTACACCAACAACGGCGACATCCCGAGCTGGACCACCGACCTGGATCTGAATGATCCGAACCTGGGGTGGACCTGGACGGGCGGCCGCGTGTGGGCGCAGAACGAGAAGCGCGTGACCGAAACCAAGGGGCTCAATGCCAGCCTGCAGTTGGGCGACGACAAGAACAACGTCACCTTCGGCATGGCATGGGACGAGAATGCCCGCACCATCCGCGGCTTCGGCGATACCGGCACCAACTGGCAGCCGTACGCGTTCTCGCAGGTGCCCAGCTCGGAACTGCCCAACTACATCTCGCCGGGGCCGTTCGGTTTCGTGACGGTTGACTTCGACCGTTTCATGGCCGACACCAACTACGCGTTCTACCGCGATACGGCAGCCGAGGCCAGCGGCGCCAACACTGGCGCTCCCACCGGCGGCTTCGACGAGGCCAACACCGCGGCCTTCGTCATGGTCAACGGCGAGTCGGAGGTCTGGCACCGCAACCTGCGCTACAACCTCGGCGTACGTTACGCGTCCACAGACCAGGACATCAGCGGCCCGGTGACGATCGGCGGCGTGCGCCAGTACCAGACGCTGACCAGCGATTACGACGAATGGCTGCCGTCGTTCAGCGCGGCGTGGGACGTGGCCGACAATGTCGTCCTGCGCACCTCGGCTTCTCGCACCATGACCCGCCCGAACCCCAGCTCGATGCTGCCGGCAACCACCTTCACCGACATCTCGGCGCAGGTGGCCACGCAGGGCAATCCGGACCTGACACCGTACATCTCCACCAACTTCGACATCGGTGGCGAGTGGTACACCGGTGCCGAGGGCTTCGTCGGCCTGACCCTGTTCAACAAGCGCATCGAGGGCTACACCTACCAGGGCGTGACCACGCGCCCGTTCACCGACCTGGGCATTCCGTTCGACACGCTGGTGGACTCGCAGCAGCAGGCGATCAACTCGCGTGGCGGTCCGAACGTGGCGACCGTCAACGTGCAGCAGCAGGTCAACGCCGATGCCGAACTGGAGATCCAGGGCCTGGAAGTGATCTGGGTGCAGCCGCTGAGCTTCGTGTTCGAGGGCCTGGGCTTCATGGCCAACTACTCCAAGCTCGACATCAGCACGATCGGCAAGGACGCCAAGGCACTGGCCGGCAACGTCTACGGCGTGGCACCGAGCCTGTGGAACGCCACCGCCTACTGGGAGAACGACGTCGCCTCGGTGCGCCTGTCGTACAACTGGCAGGAAGGCGCCGTCGGCACCGGTCCGAACCAGCAGGGCATCCCGTTCGCGCAGCTCTACGGCGAAGACCGCGGCCAGCTTGACCTGTCGGCCAGCTATACGCTGACCAACATCACGTCCTCGCCGCAGATCTACTTCAACGTGCAGAACATCACCGACGAGGAGCGTCGCTCCTACTTCGCGTATCCCAACGCGGTCAACGACATGTACGATCCGGGTACCACGTACATGGTGGGTATCCGCGGCACCTTCTGATGCATTCGACCGTGCAATGAGCTGAGCAGCAAACCGCGGCCCGCTCCGGTGAACTCCACCGGGCGGGCCGCGCCTTATCGATGGACGCACTGCTCCACAATGCCCGATGCAAGACCCCAATCACTCGCCAGCGGCGGCCCATGAACAGCACTTCTGAAGTCCTCTCCGTCAGGGAAAAGGTCGGCTACAGCCTCGGCGACCTGGCCGCGAACCTGATCTTCCAGACCCTGGTCGCCTTCCTGGCCTTCTTCTACACCGACGTGTACCGGATACCGGCAAGCACGGCCGCGAAGATCATCTTCATTGGCGGCATGCTCGGTGCCTTCGTGTTCACCCCCATCATCGGCTTCGCCGCCGACCGCACCAGCACGCGCTGGGGCAAGTTCCGGCCGTGGATCCTGTGGACGGCGATCCCGTTCGGCGTGTTCTCGCTGCTGGCTTTCAGCACGCCGGACCTGGGCGAGCACGGCAAGGTCGTGTATGCCCTTGCGACCTACATCCTGCTGGTGATGATCTACGCCGCCAACAACCTGCCGTACTCGGCGCTCAGCGGCGTGCTCACAGGCTCCATGGCCCAGCGCAACAGCCTGTCGTCGTACCGTTTCGTGGCGGTGATGATCGCCCAGTTCGTGATCCAGGTGCTGCTGCTGCCGCTGGTGCTGATCCTGGGCAGCGGCGACAAGGTGCGCGGCTTCCACAACACCATGATGCTGTTCGCCGTGGTCGGCACGGTCTTCTTCCTGATCACCTTCTTCACCACGCGCGAGCGCATCGTGCCGGCGCCGGAACACAAGTCCAGCGTCCGCCAGGATCTCGCCGACCTGGCCCGCAACCGGCCCTGGCTGGTGATGCTGGCGCTGACGATCCTGGTGTTCGTGACCCTCGCGCTGAAGGGCGGCTCGTACATCTACTACTTCCAGTACTACCTGGATCCGGCTGCGCTGTCGAAGTTCCTGGAAGACGTCGGCTTCAACCGGCTCATCGGCGGCCTCAACGCCGTGCTCACCGGCATCGGCCTGACCGAGTTCCAGTGGCCCAAGGACGCGCCGACGTCGGCCTACAGCACGTTCAACGCCGCCGGCATCATCTCGATGATCATCGGCATCGGTTTCTCCAAACGCCTGGCAGACCGGTTCGGAAAGCGCGACGTCTTCGGCGGCGCGCTGTTCGTATCGACCCTGTTCCTGCTGGCGTTTTTCTTCTACCCGCCAACGGCAGTCGGGCTGGTGTTCGCCTCGCTGATCGCCCACGGCGTCTTCTACGGCATCACCATCCCGCTGCTGTGGGCAATGATCGCCGACGTCGCCGACTACTCGGAGTGGAAGAACAGCCGCCGGGCCACCGCGATCATCTTCTCGGCGATGCTGTGCGGCCTGAAGATCGGCCTGAGCGTCGGCGGCGCCCTGGTGGCGGGCCTGCTGGCCCATTACGGCTACCAGGCCGGCGAGCCGGTGCAGTCGCCGCAGACCATCGACGGCATCCGCATGGCCGTGAGCATCTACTGCTCGATCCCGCTGCTGCTGTGCGTGGTGCTGCTGTTCCTGTACCAGATCAACAAGACGATGGAATCGCGCATCGAACAGGAACTGGGCGCGCGCAGGCTGCAGGCCGGCACCGCTTCCTGACCGCCGCGCAGTCACGTTCCCCCAAACACACAGGCAACCGTCATGGCCGACGACAACGAAACCGGGGATCTTCAGGCGCTGGCAGCGAAGGCGATCTCGCAGCCGCTGGTCACGCATATCTACACCGCCGACCCGTCGGCGCATGTCTTCGACGGCAAGCTCTACATCTATCCGTCGCACGACATCGATGCCGGCCTGCCGTTCGACGACGACGGCGGTCACTTCGGCATGGAGGACTACCACGTGCTGCGCATGGACGCGCCCGATGGCGAGGCGGTGGACTGCGGCGTCGCCCTGCATGTCAAAGACGTGCCGTGGGCGCAGCGGCAGATGTGGGCGCCCGATGCCGCAAGCAAGGACGGCAAGTACTACCTCTATTTCCCGGCCAAGCGCGCCGACGGCATCTTCCAGATCGGCGTGGCGATCGGTGATCGGCCGGAAGGACCGTTCGTGCCGGAGCCTGAGGCCATCACCGGCAGCTACTCCATCGATCCGGCCGTGTTCGCCGACGACGACGGTGGGCACTACATGTACTTCGGCGGCATCTGGGGTGGGCAGCTGCAGAAGTACCGCGACAATGCCCATGCCGCAGGGAACGAGGAGCCGGCTGCCGGCGAGCCGGCGCTGTGCGCGCGCGTCGCGCGCCTGACCGGCGACATGAAGCAGTTCGCCGAGACGCCGCGCGAAGTGGTGATCCTCGACGCGTCCGGCCAGCCGCTGCGCGCGGACGACCACGACCGCCGCTTCTTCGAGGCGTCGTGGATGCACAAGCACCAGGGCCGCTATTACTTCTCCTACTCGACCGGCAACACGCACCTGCTGTGCTACGCGGTGGGCGACAACCCGTACGGGCCCTTCATCTACCAGGGCACGATCCTGACCCCGGTCGTGGGCTGGACGACGCACCATTCGATCTGCGAGTTCCAGGGCCGCACGTACTTGTTCTACCACGACTCCATTTTGTCGGGCGGCGTCACCCACCTGCGCTCGATCAAGGTCACGCAGCTGCATTACGACGACAGCGGTGCCATCAGGACGATTCATCCCTATGGGGAGTGATCCGCGCGACGACGCGATGCTGCCGTTTGCGCCGGGGCCGCAGGTCTCGATCGGACGTGGCGCACTGGCTGTCGATATCGCGCCGGAGGCGGGCGGACGCATCGCCCAGATTCGCCACGACGGCATCGCCCAGCTGGTGGGCCACGGTGCCGGAACCGACGGCGTCATCGCCTGGGGCTGCTATCCGATGGTGCCGTGGGCGGGACGCGTCCGGCACGGCCGTTTCGAGAGCGAAGGGCATCGCCACCGGTTGCCGCTCAATCTGGGCGACCACGCCATCCATGGCGTCGGCTTCGCGATGCCCTGGCGCCTGGAGATGCTCGGCGAAGATGCCGCCGAATTGTCGCTGGCGTTGCCACAGGACCACTACTGGCCCTTCGGCGGCAGCGCCATGCAGCGCATCGAAGTCGGCGAACGCCATATCCGGCTGACGCTGTCGGCCACCGCCGGCGAGCGCGCGATGCCGGCGACGATCGGCTGGCACCCCTGGTTCCGCAAGCCCGACCGCCTCGATTTCCAGCCGCGCATGATCTACCCGCGCGACGCCGATGGCATCGCCACGCGTCCGCTGGAAGCGCCGACGCCGGGGCCCTGGGACGACTGTTTCATCAACGACCAGCCGGTCACCGTCGAGCGCGGGGGACAGCGCATCCGCATGACGTCCGACTGCATGCACTGGGTCGTCTTCGACGCGGCGCCGCACGCCACCTGTGTCGAACCGCAGAGTGGCCCGCCTGACGCATTCAACCTCGAGCCGATGCTGCTGGCGCCGCGGACTTCGGTGGAGGCCTGGTTCCTGCTCGAGTGGCTGTGATGTGAAGGCGCCTTGTCAGGCGCGTGGGCGGGCGGCGCTATGATCGGTGTTCGCCCAGGAGAAGCCGCCATGAGTGAGCACGTCTACAAGCACCTCGAGCTGACCGGTTCGTCAAAGACCAGCTGCGACGACGCCATCCGCAAGGCGATCGAACGGGCCTCGGGCACGGTGCGCAACATCAAGTGGTTCCAGGTGCTCGACACGCGGGGCCATGTCGAAGACGGCAAGGTCGCGCACTGGCAGGTCACCATCAAAGTAGGGTTCACGCTCGAGTGACCGCGGCGGCGGCCGCGACTCCGGCAAAGTCTCCCGAGCCTTGAGCCAGATTCAATGCAGGCTTGCCAAACTATCGCTTTTTCGGCGGATCGGCCGGGTCTAACGTTGCCTTCCACTCAAGGCAAAGAAGGACTTGGCCATGAACATCTACACCGGCTTGCTGTTCCAGCACGGCTACATCCAGAACCCTGAACTGGCGGTCTCCCTCGCCGGCGACGGGGACGACGCACAGGCGGCGTCCGACGCCCCGGCATCGCCTCGCGACGTCCGCCAGCCACGCCGCCGCGGCGGCGCATTCCGGCTGGGCGCGCTGGTGGCCATGCTCAATGCATTGATGTCGCCGCCGCGGTGAACGCGAGGGTTCAGGCATGAGTGCAGGCATCAAGATCGTCGCGCGCCTGTGGCACGGCATCACCCTGGTAGAGGATGCCGACGAGTACCTGGCGTTCCTGCGCGATAGGGCCGTGCCCGATTACCGCGGCACGCCGGGCAACGTGTCGGTGAGCGTGATGCACCGGCGCGAGGGCAGGCTCGCGCACTTCCTGATCCTGACCCACTGGCAATCGCTGTCGGCGATCGAAGCGTTCGCCGGCGCCGAGGTGACGCGGGCGAAGTATTACCCCGAAGACAACCGCTTCCTGCTCGAGTTCGAGCCGTCGGTGGTCCACTACGAAGTCGACGGCCCCGGCTAGAGACAGCCCCGGCTAGAGTTGCGACTGCACCGGCAGCAGCTTCATCAGCCAGGCCTGGAAGCGGCGGAATCCCGAGGCCTCCGGATCGCGCGTGAAGGTCTGCGTGCCATCGCTCCACTGCAGCTTGCCGTCGACGCGCTGCACCTTCCAGGCGCGGCTGCCCTGCAGTTGCTCCTCGAAGATGCGCTCCAGCTCCTGCGCCAGTTCCGGGCTGGCCACCAGCACGCCCTGCTCGGTGTTGATCGAGGTCGAACGCGGATCGAGGTTGTAGGAGCCGACGAAGATCTGGCGGTTGTCGATGATCATCGCCTTGGTGTGCAGGCTCGAACCGGAAGAGCCGCGCAGGCTGAAGCGCGACTCCGCATCACTGGTCGGCTTGAGCTCCCAGACCTTCACGCCACCGTCGATCAGCGCCTCGCGATAGCGTGAGTAGCCGCCGTGGACGGCAGCCACGTCGGTCGCCGCCAGCGAGTTGGTGAGCACCCGCACGTCGGTGCCGGCAATGGCGGAAGTGACCAGCGACTGCGTCGCCTGCGGCCCGGGCACGAAATACGGCGAGATCAGATGAAGCTCGTGCTGCGCGGCGCGCAGCGCGGGGGTCAGCGTGGCCAGCACCGCCGAGCGGTCCTGGGCGGTGCCGCTGTCGTCGAAGTGGAGCTTGAGCGGGTCGTCGCTGGCGAAGCGCCACTCGGCCGTCCAGTGCAGCGTGGTGCCGCCGGTCAGCAGGCGCTGTACGTCCGGGTCCTCGCGCAGCACCGAGGCGTAGGGGCTGGCGCGAAGTTCCGCCGGCACGCCCTCTAGCAGGGTCCGCAACCGGGCGAGCGCGTCGGGCGTCACCGCGTCGGGGCTGATCGTGGCGATCGGGTAGTTGCTCGGGGCATTCCAGTAGCGATCGAAGCTGCCGCTGACCTGGCGCACGACCGGGCCGACCAGGGCCAGGTCCAGGTCGACGAAGTTGCTCTCGGCGCTGGCGCCGAAGTACTCATCGCCCAGATTGCGCCCGCCCACGACCGCTATCCGGTTGTCGGCGATCCAGCTCTTGTTGTGCATGCGGTGGTTGAGCCGGCTGTAGCCGGTGCCCAGCTCGCCGAGCTTGTTGGCGGTTCCGCTGCGGCTGGCGAAGGGGTTGAAGATGCGCACCTCGATGTTCTCGTGCGCGTCGAGCGCGGCGAAGCCCGCGTTCTTGGCGCGCGCGTCCATGTCGTCGACCAGGATGCGCACGTGCACACCGCGGTCGGCCGCGGCCAGGGCCCGCTGCGCGAGCATCTTGCCGGTCAGGTCCGGGTGCCAGATGTAGGTCTGGATATCGAGGCTGCGGGTGGCCACCTGGGCGCTGTACATGCGCAGCGCATAGGCCTCGGTGCCGTTGCTGAGCAGGCGGAATCCGGACTGCCCCGGGTGGCGTGCTTCGGCCGGCCCGGTGCGCAGCGCCAGTTCGCCGTCGCTGGCCGGCGCCGGAGCGAACGCATCGGGCAGGACCGGCCGCTCCGGCAGACTGGAGCATGCGGCCAGGGCCAGCAGGCACATCGACAGGGCAACCCGGATCATGTGCGCCATGGTGGTTTCACCGGTTGGTTTGCAGTCGGATATCACACGGCCTGCGGGGGCACAATGGGCCAGCCCTGCGGGGCCGACCGCGTCGCGGCGCGGCCCCGGCTGGGCCTAGAATGCCAAAACAGGCCGTGAGGTGGGCTGCCTCCGCCTGGTCATCACGCACAAGGAACTCCATGTCCCGAAACTCCAAGGTCAAGCGCGCGGTGCGCCGGAAGAACGAACCCAAGCGCCCGATTCGCCGCCTCGGCTCGGCGTTGCAGCCGCACGCCCAGTTGCTGGACCGCGACGGCGCCGCCGTCGGCGGTGTCGGCTGGCGGGATGGCCAATGGTTGCTGGTGCTGGCCGGGCAGGTGGTCGCCAGCAGCGACAGCGCGGCCATGGCGCTGGCGATGCTGCGCCATGTCGTCGCCGTGCAGGCCGACGCCGGAACCGAGCTGGAGCTGCACGCCTCACCGCCCCTGCTCACTGCGGCCGCGCGTGAAGCCGCCGTGCACGAGCAGACCCTGGAGGAGTACCTGACCGCGCTGGAGCACGAGCGCCAGAGCCGCGACGACGAAGAAGCGCTGCTGCGTCCGTCGGCCGGCATGCAGGCGCCTTACCGCCTGCAGTAGTCCGTACGCCTTGCGCCGGCGCGCTGGCGTGCGTTCTGGCCTGCGCGCTGGCCTGCGCACGTGGCGCGGCGCGTTGTTCCGGTCACAAGGAACCGGAGCACATCGATGCGCACTCATGGAACGTGGCTCGCCCTGGTCCTGGCAGGCGCAACGATGTCCGTCATGGCTGCGACCGCGGCCGCGGCCGCACAGGACCTGCGAGCCGAGTCGCTGAAGCTGTATGGCGGCGTCTACTCGCCCGATTGCGGCAACGCCGCTGCGCCGCGGGTGCGCATCGCCGCCGACGGCCTGCAGATCAGCGCCAACGGCAAGAACGTGCGCACGCCGGCGCGGATGGATTCGTACACCAGCTTCGGCGGCGCGCCGACTTCAGCCGTGCCCGAGGGCTACAAGGTCGAGTTCATCGGCGACGATTTCTCGCTGTACGTGTTCGAGGACGGCAAGGGCATGTACGTGCCGCTGGAGGGTTACGTCCCCAACGCCGCCGTGGTGGTCGGCGGCCCATCGATGAAAGCCCGCTTCGGACACTGCAGCGGGTCCTGAGTCTTTCACCGCCTGCGCTTCCCCTTCACGATGGGCTGCGCGATGCTTCGCCATCGCCCGCGCGACCCCACCGGGCAGGAGGCTGCATGGAACTTGGCATGATTGGTCTGGGCCGGATGGGCGCGAACATGGCCGAACGGCTGGTTCGCAACGGCCATCGCGTGGTCGGTTTCGACGCCGGCGCACCGGCGCGCGAGCAGGCCGCCGCGCGCGGCATCGAAGCGGTGGCGTCGCAGGCGGAGCTCATCGCCGCGCTGCCAGGGCCACGCGCGCTCTGGTTGATGGTGCCGGCCGGTGAGCCGGTCGATCGCAGCATCGACGAACTGCTGCCGCAACTGGCGGCCGGCGATACCGTCATCGACGGCGGCAACTCCAACTACAAGGACTCCCTGCGGCGCTCGGCGCGCCTGGCCGAACATGGCATCGCCTGGATCGACTGCGGCACCAGCGGCGGGGTCTGGGGGCTGACCGAGGGCTACAGCCTGATGATCGGAGGCGAGGAAGCAGCGGTCGAGCGGCTGCGGCCGATCTTCAGCGCCCTGGCGCCCACACCCGACAGCGGCTGGGGTCGGGTTGGTCCGAGCGGTGCCGGCCACTTCGCCAAGATGGTCCACAACGGCATCGAGTACGGAATGATGCAGGCCTATGCCGAAGGCTTCGCGATCATGCAGCGCAAGTCCGACTTCGGCCTCGACCTGGCCCAGGTGGCGCAGATCTGGCGCCACGGCAGCGTCGTGCGCTCGTGGCTGCTCGACCTGAGCGCCAACGCGCTCGGGCGCAACCCGCAGCTGGACGGCATCGCCCCCTACGTCTCCGACTCCGGCGAAGGCCGCTGGACCGTGGCCGAGGCCATCGACCTGGACGTGTCGGCGCCGGTGATCACCCTGTCGCTGCTCGAGCGGCTGCGCTCGCGTGAGGACGATTCCTTCGCCGACAAGTTGCTGGCGGCGATGCGCAACGAGTTTGGCGGCCATGCGATCAAGAAAACCTGAGCGTCATGCCGCACTGCGGCATCGGGGTAGTCTTGCCGCCGGGCAACCCGCCCCTGGGGAGGAGAGGGAATCATGACCACCGTAGTCGCGTCTTCGCGTCCCATCAGCTACTGGATCATCGCCACGCTGGCGCTGGTATGGAACCTCATCGGCGTCTACATGTTCTACACGCAGTTCACCGGCGGCCCGGCGCAACTGGCCGCGTTGCCGGCGGAGCAGCGCCAGATACTCGAAGCGACGCCGTCCTGGATCAACGCCGCCTATGGCGTGGCCGTGTTCGGCGGGGCGCTCGGCGCAATTGGATTGCTGATGAAGAAGCGCTGGGCAGTGTCGATGTTCCTGCTGTCGCTGCTGGCGCTGATCGTACAAGTGGCGGGTTCCTTCGCGGTGACGCCGGCCTGGTCGCTGCTCGGACCTGCTGGCCTGGCGATGCCGGCACTGCTCGTCGCCATCGCGTTGTTCCTGCTGACGTATGCGCGCAAGGCAGCGGCGCGTCGCTGGATCGGCTGAGGGTGGATCAAGCTCGATGAAGGGCGTTCGATGAGAGCCGTTGTGGCCACACTGGCCATCGCCATGGTCCTGGCGGGTTGCGCGACGGCTCCGCCCGCCGTGCCCAACCCGGCTCCCGATTGGCGGCCGTCGTTGAACTACGACGGCCGCAGCGCGCAGATGATCATCATCCACCAGACCGAGATGGAATCGGCCGAGGCGGCGCTGCTGACCCTGCAGACGAGCAACTCCAGCGGTCGCGTCAGCGCTCATTACCTGATCGGCAAGGATGGCCACCTGTACCAGCTGGTGGCCGAATCCCAACGCGCCTGGCATGCGGGTGCATCGCGCTGGGGCGGCGTCACCGATCTCAACTCGGGCACGATCGGCATCGAACTGGACAACGATGGCGTTGCGCCGTTCAGCACCGTCCAGATCGACACGCTGCTGCGCCTGCTCGACAACATCACGGGCCGCCTCGACATCCCGCGCCATCTGGTGATCGGCCACGGCGACATCGCGCCGGCGCGCAAGCGCGATCCAAGCGCGCTGTTTCCGTGGCAGCGACTGGCCGAGGCCGGTTTTGGCCTGTGGCCGCGTCCGCAGCCCGTCGCCGTCCCGGACGGTTTCGATCCCTGGGTGGCGATGCGCCTGGTCGGCTACGACCTGCGCGATCCGGCGGCGGCGGTGCGCGCATTCCATCGCCATTACCGCGGCAATGAAGACGAGCAATGGCTGCCGGGCGACGCGGAGATCCTCCGTGACCTGGAGCTGCAGTTGATGGAGATGCCGTTGCCCGAAGTCGCGCCCTGAGGCGCTTTACAGATCGGCCGGCACGCGCCGGAATCTGTAGACAACCGCGCCTGCCAGCAGCGCCACCGCGGCGGCCAGCAGGTTGGCCACGCTCGCACTGGCCAGCAGGCCAAGGCTGAGCACGATCGCCGCGATCGGGATCAACGGACCTCCTGGCAGTTGCAGTGCGCCGGGCTGCCCGCCATGGCGGCGACGCAGCACCAGCACCGAGCAGGCCGTGCCGATGTAGGTGCACAGGCGCGACACCACCGACAGCAGCGCCAGTTGCACGAACGATCCCGACAACGCCAGCGCCAGCGAGATCACGCCGATCACCACCACCGCGACGGCAGGCGTGTGCAGGCGCGGGTGGATCGCGGCCAGTGCGCGCGGGCCGTAGCCATCGCTGGCCAGTGCCAGCAGGTAGCGCGGCGCCATCATCACGGTGTTGCTGTTGGTGCCCAGGATCGAGATGCTTGCGCCGATGGTCAGCAGCAGCGCCAACGCCTCGCCGCTGAAGCCGGCGGCGGCCTGTGCAAGCGGCGTCGTGGAATGCGCCAGGTCGGGCAGGGTGCCAAGAGCGACCCATTGCACGCTGACGTAGATCAACGTGACCGTGGCGATCATCGTCAGCAGCGCGAACGGCACGTCGCGGCGCGGGTTGCGGTACTCGCCGGCGGCGGCCGGAAGATTCTCGAAACCGGCGTACGCGAACAGCAGCAGCAGCGCTGCTTCGGCCAGCGTCTTCGAGGAGATGGGTGCGTTGGCCGGCGAGGCCAGCGTGGTGTCGACATGGAACGCGCCAATGGCCACGAACAGCACCAGCGGCAACAGCTTGCCGATCGCCAGCACCACGCCGGTGCGGGCGGCGGCGCGCACGCCGGCGATGTTGATCGCGACCAGCAGTCCGAGCGAACCGGTGACGATGGCGATACGCGGCAAACCCGACGCTGCCGCTGGCCAATAGTGGGTAACGGCTTCGGCCAGGCCATTGCTGAGCGCGGCCGCGGTCGCCAGCCGGGTCAGCAGCAGCATCCAGCCCACTTCCAAGCCTATGAACGACCCGAACGCTTCGCGTGCATACAGGTAGCCGCCGCCGGGTCCGTCGAAGTAGCTGGCGGCCTGGGCGTAGCACAGCACCAGCAGGCTGACGGCGAATCCGGCGAGCAGTACGGCCCACAGGCTGGCAGGTCCCAGCAGTGCCGCCGCGGCCGCTGGCAGCAGGTAGATGCCGCTACCGATCACGTCGTTGATCGAGAGGCCGACGATCTGCCACCGGCTGACGGCGCGGAGTGTCGAGGAGGGGCTTGCCGTTGCCTGCTGGTCCAAGGGCGTTGCCTTTGCGAGGGCGCTGTGGCGACAGAGTGCCTGATGCTGCGGTGCGGTTGTCGCCACCAAAGAAAAAGCCGCCGGATTGCGCCGGCGGCTTTGTCGTCATCGGGTTGGCTGCGATCAGAAGTCGTAGCGTACCTGGATCTGCGCCAGGTCCAGGTCGGTGTCTTCGACCTCGAAGCGGCTGTACTCACCGCGCAGGGCGACGTGGTCGGTGAACTTGTACTGCACGCCGACGCCATAGGTCGGGTCGGTGCCGCTGTCATCGCTGTTGCCGACCACGCTCGGGATCGCGCTGTCGAGGTCCCAGCGCTGGAAGCCTGCCTTGGCGTAGGCAGAGAAGCTGTCGGTGATCGGCACCGTGCCGACCGCGGTCAGGTAGACCGAACTGGCTTCGAGATCGGCGCCATTGCCGCGCGGTTCGAGCTTGCCGAAGTCGGCGTAACCGGCCTCAAGGCCGAAGTAGCGGTTGAACTGGTAACCGCCGAACACCGAGAACGCGGTGTCCTCGTCGTCGTAGCTGCCTTCGTCGACGAACGACTGGCCGACGCCGGCACCGGCGTAGAAGCCCTTGTCGGCGGCCTGCGCGCCGAATGCGGCGGCACCGGCGAGAACGGCGATGAGGGCGCGGGAAAGCATCTTGTTCTTGCTCATTGCTGTGAAGACTCCTGCAACGTTCACCGCGACCAATCGGGGGAGGGAGCGGTGGCGTGTCTGCGATGGGCCCCGACGGAATGCCTGGGCAGCCAGCGCTGCACGACATAAGTGGGTCTGCAGCGGCGCAGCCCAAGGCCAGCGATGGGGGATTCACTGTCCCGTGGCTGGAACGGAATGCGCGCCCGGGAGCGTGCAGGCGGCGGACTTTTCCGAATCTGGCGGAAAGCGAATGGGGCGCCGTGAAATCGCGAAGGTCGCAATACGATCGGCACACAAGTCAAAACAATGGAGCTGTGCATATGTTTTCAAGGAATGGGGTGCTGGCGGCTGTCATGTCGATCGTCCTGGTAGGCAGCTGCGTCGTGCTGCCTGTCGCCCGGGCGGCGGATAAACCGTTCGACACCGTGGCAGTCATGGAGAAGCAGGACCGTATCCGTCTCAACGTGGCGTCCGGCGCGGCCGGCTTCAGCGAGCTGTCCGCCGACAAGCGCAGCGAGCTGCAGCAGCGCCAGGCTGCGTTGAGCCAGACCATCAAGGGACGCAGCTACGCGGACCTGACCACCGAAGAGCGCAGCAAGGCGTCGGCCGACATCGCATGGATCGACGAGGTCGCCGCGCAGGCTGCCGACGAGCGACTGGTCTGCGAGCGCACCAAGAAGGCGGGCACCAACCGCGTCGAGCGCGTGTGCATGACCGTGGCGCAGCGGCGCGAAGCGCAGCAGCGTGCACGCGAGACGTTGCAGGACGGCGGTTCGCGCATGTCGCCGAACCTGGGCCAGTAATCGCGCGGAGCGGCACTGGTCGAGTGTGGCGCGAAAGGCGGCTTCGGCCGCCTTTCGTTTGCCCATCGTTTGCCGATCCGGGCGGACGCGACCCGTTCCCGACGCCGCCACGGGCCATGCGACAATACCCGGCGATGAACGAAGCAGTAGACATCGACCTGGCCAGGCTCCGCCGCAGTTGCGCGCAATGCTCGCTGCAGCAGCTGTGCCTGCCGGCCGGCATCGACGCTGGGGAACTGGCCCGTCTCGACGAGATCGTCCGCCGCCGCCGCAGCCTGGGCCGCGGCGAACGGTTGTTCCGCATCGGTGATCCGCTGGCATCGGTCTTCGTTGCCCGCGATGGCGCATTCAAGACCGTCAGCATCAGCCAGGACGGCGAAGAGCAGGTCATCGGTTTCCACCTGGCCGGCGAGCTCATTGGACTGGACGCCCTCGGCGAGGGTGCGCATCGCTGCGAGGCGGTGGCGCTGGAGAAAGCCAACGTCTGCGACGTCCCGCTCGAACAGCTCAGTGCCGTGGCCGCGCAGCTTCCGAGCCTGCAGCAGCAGCTGCTGCGCGTGATCGGGCACAGCCTCAATCGCGACCACGACCATCTGGAAATGCTGGTGCGGCGCCAGGCCAACGAACGCATCGCGCTGTTCCTGCACGGCCTGGGTGAGCGCTTCCGCCAGATCGGGCAGTCGCCGCTGGAATTTCGCCTGCCGATGAGCCGCGAGGACATCGCGCGCTACCTGGGCCTTGCCCTGGAAACGGTCAGCCGCGGCTTCACCCGGCTGCAGGAAGACGGCGTGATCGCGGTGCACGGGCGCCGCGTCGAGATCCTCGAGATCGGCATCCTCGAACGTCTCGCGCACGGCAGCGAGAGCGGCGAGACGAAGCGGCAACGAAGCGTCGTCTAGCGCGACGTTCAACGCGTCGATTATGCGGGCAGGCTGCCGCACCCCAGCGCCGCCAGCAGCGAATGCAACGCCGGCATCCGCATCAGCCACGGCGCCGCCAGCGTCAGCACGCCGGCGACCAGCACCAGCGTTGCGGCGGCATTGCGCCAGCGCGTCTGCAGCCAGCGCCCAAGGCGCGCGCCGCTCATCGTCAACGGCAACATCACCGGCAACGTTCCAAGGCCAAACGCGGCCATCGTCAGGGCGCCGTGCAGCGCGCTCGCCTGTAACCAGGCCGCGACCAGCAAGGTCGTGCTCAAGCCGCACGGCAGCCAGCCCCACAGCAAGGCCAGGCCAAGCCGTCGAGCCCGCGTGTTGGCCGGCAGCAGGCGCAGCTGCAGCGGGCGCAACAGCAGCCAGAGCCGGTTTCCAGGCCGCGACAGGAACGCCAGTCGCCCCTGCCGATCGAACAGGCGCAACGCAACGATCACCAGCACCAGCCCGACCAGCATGCGCAGGCCGAGCGCGAGGCCTTCGATCCGCGCGACCGAGACGATGCCATGGCCGAACCCGCCTGCGATCGCGCCGGCAATGACGTAGCCACCGATACGACCGAGGTTGGCCTCCAGCGCGATCCGGCCGGCGTTGCCGCTGGCGGTTGCCGAGAATCCGGTGGCGATGCCGCCGCACATCGCGGCGCAATGCACGCCGCCCAGCAGGCCGCTGAGCAGGGCCGCGCCGAGGGTCAGCCAGTCAATCGGCATCCTTGCCTTCCGCGGTTGCCGGCGAATCCTGAGAGGACTGCGACGTGGTGGCCGGCATCTGCTCGGCCGGCAGCGGATCCTCGCGCAGGATGTCGATGGCGGGCGTGTCGAGGTCATCGAACTGGCCGCGGCGCACGGCCCAGACGAATGCCCAGATCGCCACGCCGAGCAGGATCAGGCTGATCGGCACCAGCAGCAACAGGATGGTCATGCCGGCCTCTCCGTGCGGCGCCCCAGCCGCAACGCATTGAGGGTGACCAGCAGCGACGACATCGCCATGCCGACCGCGGCGATCCACGGCGTGACGTGCCCGCTCGCCGCCAGCGGCAGTGCCAGCAGGTTGTAGCCCAGCGCCCAGGCAAGGTTCTGGCGGACCACCGCACGGGTGCGGCGTGCAAGGGCTATCGCCTCGGGAATGCGCAGCAGCGAAGGGCTGGTGATGACGAAGTCGGCCGCGCGTTGCGCCAGCGCCGCGCCTTCGGCCATGGCGATCGAGACATCGGCGCCGGCCAGCACCGGGGCATCGTTGAGGCCGTCGCCGACCATGGCGACGATGCCACCGTGCGACTGCAACTGGCGCACGTGCGCGAGCTTCTGCTCGGGTGTCTGCCGCGATGCCACCGTGTCGATGCCGATGCCGGCGGCGAAGCGCCGCACCGACGCGTGCGCGTCGCCGCTGCACAGCTCGACTGCGAGGCCCTGCGCGCGCAATGCCGCCACCGCCTCGCGTGCGTCCTCCCGCCTGGCCTCGCTGACGGTGAAGCGGGCGACCGCGACCCCATCGCGGGCGAGCCAGAGTGCGCCGTCATCGTCGCCATTGGTAGCGAAGTCCGCGCGTCCCAATCGCCACAGTTGCTGGCCGATGCGGCCCTCGATGCCGAGGCCGGGCACACTGCGCAACTGCTCCACGCGATGGTCACTGTCGATATCGGCGAACGCGTGCGCGAGAGGATGGCCGCTGTCGCGCTCAAGCGCGGCGGCGATCGCCAGCGCGGCGTCTGGATCGTGCGTGCTCGGAGCGTGCGTGCTCGGAGCGTGCGTGCTCGGAGCGTGCGTGCTCGGAGCGTGCGCGTTCGGCTCCGGGGCGCCGTTCGCGGTGTCGTTGAAGATGCCGACCGAATCCAGTTGCGGCCGACCGTTGCTCAGCGTTCCGGTCTTGTCGAAGACGACGCGGTCCACCCGCGCCAGCGTCGACAGGGCGTCGCCGCGTAGTCCGAGCACGCCCATCCGTGCCAGCGCACCGTGCGCCGCCGTCAGCGCGGTCGGGATCGCCAGCGACAGCGCGCACGGGCAGCTCACGACCAGCAGCGCCAGGGTCACTTCCAGTGCCCGTGCCGGATCGTGCTGCTGCCACCAGGCATACACGGCCAGCGCGCACGGAAGCAGCGCCAGCACGAAGCCGCTGGCAATGCGGTCGGCGACACGCGCCAGCGCCGGCCGTTCGCCCTGGGCCTGTTCGACCAGCCGGGTCAGCTGCGACAGGCGCGTGTCGTTGCCGACGCGATTGACGCGGATGCGCGCGGCCTGTTCGCGGCAGATGCTGCCGGCCAGCGCAGTCGCGCCGGGCTGGCGCTGGACCGGTGCGGACTCGCCGCTGATCAGTGCTTCATCGAATCCCGAGGCATGGTCGAGCACGACGCCGTCGGCAGGCACCGATTCGCCCGAAGCCACGCGCACGACATCGCCGATGGCCAGGTCACTGATTGCGACCTGTTCGCGGCTGCCATCGTCGCGCTCGCGCGTTGCCAGCGCCGGCCGCGCCCGCGCCAGCGCATCGACCTGGGCGCTGGCGATGCGGCGCGCGCGCTGTTCGAACATTCGCGCCACCAGCAACAGCAGCACGAACATCACCGCCGCGTCGTACCAGACGTGGACGCCGCCGCGGATGGTTTCGACGAGGCTGGCGAAGTAGGCCAGCAGTGTCGACGAGGCGATCAGCGTGTCCATGCCGAGCCGGCGCCCGC
This sequence comes from Lysobacter sp. TAF61, assembly GCF_052113485.1. Taxonomy (NCBI): domain Bacteria; kingdom Pseudomonadati; phylum Pseudomonadota; class Gammaproteobacteria; order Lysobacterales; family Lysobacteraceae; genus Lysobacter; species Lysobacter sp. TAF61. The sequence goes on along the minus strand of NZ_JBFRDH010000005.1, from coordinate 281,565 downwards.
GCAGCTCGCGCCACATGCCTTCCAGGAACGGCCAGCCGGAATAGAAGACCACCGGCGTGGACACCAGAAAGGTGATCCAGCGGAAGAAGTCGCGCGTGGGCAGCGGCATCTGCCCGCGCGTGTCCAGGTACAGCGCCTCGGCGAACATCATCGCCTGGATCGCACCGAGGCCGGCGACGCCAAGACGGATCAGCCAACGCCTGCGCTCCTGCCGCTGCGCCTGTTCGCGCTCCTCGCCGGTGGCCAGCCATGGGCGGTAACCCAGGGCATTCAGGCGCGACATCAGCGTCGACAAGGCCACCTGCCGCGGATCCCACGCGACCACGATGCGCCCGGTCACGGCATTGGCGCCGGCATCGAGCACGCCGGGCAGCCGCCGCAAGGCGCGGTCGACCAGCCACGCGCAGGCGGCGCAGCGCATTGCATCGGTGAGCACGGTGATCTCGCGACCGCCGGGCACGCTGCGGCTGTGCTCGGCAAGCACGACTTCGCGATCCCAGCCGGCGAAGTCGGCGGCGTCGGCATCGACGCGCCCGGCCGGCACCGTGCGCAGTCGGTAGTAGTCCTGGAGCGCGGCCTGCTGGATCCAGCTGGCCGCCGCGGCGCAGCCGTCGCAGCAGTACCGCTCGCCGTCGCTGGCGATGGCGCTGGTCTCGACGACAGGCTCGCCGCAATGGTGGCAGCTGGCGGCAACCGCACCTGCGAGATCGTCGCCTCGGGTCGGAGCCAGCGCGGTATGCGTGACACTCATGCAGACATCATCCCCCAATCGCGCAGTCGGCAAATACCCGATGGCCGGGATCGCCTGGTGCCGCGGCGATCAATCGTCCGCCAGCGCCGGAGCCAGGTGCGCCGCACGCTGCCCGGCCTGCAGGCGGCCGCGAAGACGCCAGCTCCGGTCGCGCGGCGCGAGCAGCAGCAGCCAGTCGTGCCCGGCCGCCGGCTCGACGTTGGCGCGCCAGCCCATCTCGCTCGGGGTCAGGTTGATGGTGCGGTCCTGCGCCGCCTCACTGGGGTGCGACAGGATCAGCGTCAGCGGTTCGTCGCGGGCGACACTGCCGTCGCCGAAGCCACCGGCCACTGGCAGCAGTTCGACCATGCCCTTGTCGACGCGCAGCACGGCCGACAGCTTCAACTCGCGCGCTCGCGCGTCCGGGCCCAGTTCGGTGAGCTGGATCTGCGCCGTACGCTGCACAGTGTCGATCACCGCATCGTCGCTGCCGCTGCGCACCGCTGCCACCAGCAGCCCCACGCCGGCGACGACCGAGACGATCGGCAGGCCGAGCACCAGCCACATGATCGGCATCCGCAGCGGGCTGGAACGTTCCATCACATCGGTCCGAAGAAAGTGGAAGGGACATCCGCCTGCGCGGCGCCATCGATGCGCTGCACCTTGAAGGTGACCTCGTGCTTGCCGCGCACGTCCCCGGGCGAGGACAGCGTCAACGGAAGGTTCAGCACCTGCTCGGCGGGCGCGTCGACGACCTGCGCGCCGCCGGTTGTCGCGCTGCCGACCAGGGTGATGCCGGCCGGGGCCTGCACGCTCACGCGGAACCGCTGCGCCTTGACGTCCTTGTTGACCAGCTTGAGGGTGTAACCGTTCTCGATGCGGTCGCCGGCCTCGCGGTAGAGCGCGTTGCGGTCGCGCAGGACTTCGGCGATCAGCGGGCTGCGATGGCCGACGCCCCAGGCCCAGCCCACGCACAGCGCGAGCAGCAGCAGGCCATAGGCGAACACGCGCGGTCGCAGCACGCGCGTGGGCTTGCCATCGATGGCGTTCTGCGTGGAGTAGCGGATGAGGCCCTTCGGGTAACCCATCTTGTCCATCACCTGGTCGCAGGCGTCGATGCAGGCGCCGCAGGCGATGCATTCGTACTGCAGGCCGTTGCGGATGTCGATGCCGGTCGGACAGACCTGCACGCAGATGGTGCAGTCGATGCAGTCACCCAGCTCTTCCGGCGCGAATCTCGGCAGCGGTGCCGCCTGAAGGCCGGCATCGGTGACCGCCGTGGTGCCGGCGGTCGCGACGGCGTGGCTGGAATGGTGCGCCGAGCGGAATACGTAGTCGTAGGCGGCCACCGGGTCGAGCAGGCCGCGCGCGCGCTCGAGCACGCTGGCCATGCCGCGCTTGCGTGGGCCGCGCGGTTCGCCGCGCATCGGGTCGTAGGCGATGATCAGTGTGTGGCGATCGAACATCGCGCTCTGGAAGCGCGCGTACGGGCACATGTACTTGCAGACCTGCTCGCGCAGGAAACCGGCGTTGCCCCAGGTGGCCAATGCGTAGAACAGCACCCAGAACAGCTCCCAGTTGCCCCAGCCCGGTGCGCTGCCCAACAGCGGCGCGCGTGCTGCCAGGTCGGTGATCGGGGTAAAGAAGCCGACGAAGGTGAAGCCGGTCCACAGCGCGAACACCAGCCACAGCAGGTGCTTGCTGCCCTTGCGCACGAACTTGTTGCGGTTCCACGGGCCGGCGTCGAGCTTCATCCGCGCATTGCGGTCGCCCTCGGTCCATTGCTCCATCCACAGGAACACCTCGGTCCACACTGTCTGCGGGCAGGCGTAGCCGCACCACAGGCGGCCGGCGAGGGCGGTGAAGAAGAACAGGGCAAAGCCGGCGATCACCAGCAGCGCCGCCAGGAAGACGAAATCCTGCGGCCAGAAGTTCAGGCCGAACACGTAGAACTTGCGCGCCGGCAGGTCGAACAACACCGCCTGGCGGCCATCCCAGCGCAACCACGGGAACCCGTAGAACATTCCCAGCAGCACCACCACCGCGACCTTGCGCCAGGTCTGGAAGCCGCCATCGACATCGCGCGGGTAGATCTTGCGCTCGCTCACATACAGCGCGCTGCCACCGTCATCGAGCAGGTCGAGCGGGATCTTCTTGGTCATTGCGGGTTACTCGGCTCACTCCGGCGGCAAGGGCCGGTTGTAGCGACTGGCAGGGCGAAGCAGGATCCAGGTGAACAGGCTCGAGGCGGCAGTGGCCAGCCAGAACATGAAGAAGGCGATGGAATAGCCGAGCGTGCGCGTCAGTGGCAGGTCGGGGAAGGTCATGTCGCGCAGCGCCAGCGGGTCGACGAAGGCGAAGAACACCATCGTCATCACTGCGGCCGAGAAAAAGCTCGGCCACAGGATCGCCCCGAGTCGCTGCGTCAATGGACGCGGCGGATGGTCGAAACGCGGGGCGGTGTAGTCGGTCATCTGCGCTCGGTCATCGGGTCGCGGTGGTGGCCGGTTTGCCGGAGTGCGACAGCGACCAGACGTAGGCGCCGACCAGACGCGCGCGGGTCTCGCCAAGGATCTGCCGGTGCGCCGGCATGCTGCCGTGGCGGCCGCTGGTGATGGTCTGGCGCATGCTCTGCGTAGTGTTGCCGTAGAGCCAGTAGTCGTCGGTAAGGTCCGGCGCGCCCAGCTCCTGGTTGCCCTTGCCGTCGACGCCGTGGCAGGCCACGCAGACGCCGTTGTAGAGGCCCTTGCCCTGCGCTGCCATGTAGTTGTTCTGCATGCTGTCCGGGTCCGACAACGTGCGCACGTAGGCGATGACGTAGTCGACGGCGTTGTCGCCACCCATGCCGGTCAGGACCTTGCCCCATTCCGGCATCACGCCTTCGCGGCCGTCCAGCACAGTCTGCAGGATGCGGTCGGGCGAACCGCCCCAGTGCCAGATGTCGTCGCTGAGGTTGGGATAGCCGATCGCGCCACGCGCCGACGAGCCGTGGCAGGTCGCGCAGGTGTTGTTGAAGATCGAACGGCCCAGCGCCACCGCCTTGGGGTCGCGGGCGATGATGTCGATCGACTTGCCCGCATACGGTGCGAAGGTCTGCTCGAGCTTGCGGTCGTCGCGCGCCTTCGCTTCCGCCTGCTCGCCGGCCGAAGTCCACTTGCTCACGCCAGCGAACGCGCCCAGGCCCGGGTAGTAGATGAGGTAACCGATGGCGAAGACGATGGTGATGTAGAACAGGTTGATCCACCAGCGCGGCATCGGCTTGTTGTATTCGGTGATGTCGCCGTCCCAGTAGTGGCTGGTTTCGGTCGGTCCCGGATCGCCGGGCTTGCGCTTGCCGGTCCACCACAGCAGCCACACGCAGCCCAGGATGTTGAGCGTGACGATGGCGATCACGTACCACGACCAGCCGGCGGTCATGACCTTTTCTCCTTCTTGGCGTCAACGCCCCACTCATCGAGTGGAAGTTGCGCGGCCGCATCGAACTCCGACTTTCGCCGCGGGCTCCAGACCCAGATCCAGCCGCCGACGAACAACACCAGCAGCAACGCCGTGATGATTCCCGACACCATGTCAGCCTCCCCTCGGTGCGTGCTTGCCAAGGCCCTGCAGGTAGGCGACCACTGCGTCGAGTTCGGTCTTGCCGCTGACCGCGGCGCGCGCGCCGCTCAGGTCCTTCTCGGTATACGGGTCGCCGATGCGCTTGAGCGCGCGCATGCGGCGCTCGACCTCCTCGCCGTCGACCTTGTTCTCGGCCAGCCACGGGAAGCCGGGCATGTTCGACTCGGGCACCACGTCGCGCGGATTGAGCAGGTGCACGCGGTGCCAGTCATCGGAGTAACGGCCGCCGACGCGGGCCAGGTCCGGGCCGGTGCGCTTGCTGCCCCATTGGAACGGATGGTCGTAGACCGATTCGCCGGCAAGTGAGTAATGGCCGTAGCGCTCGGTCTCGAAGCGCAGCGTGCGCACCATCTGCGAGTGGCAGTTGTAGCAGCCTTCGCGGACGTAGACGTCGCGACCGGCCAGTTGCAATGCCGGGTACGGCTTGACCCCGGGAAGCGGCTTGATCGCCTCGGCCTGGAACATCAGCGGCACGATCTCGGCCAGGCCGCCGAACGACACGGCCACGGCGATCAGCACCGCCATCAGGCCTACGTTGGTTTCGACTTTCTCGTGGGAGTGGCTCATGGCTGCTCTGCGTCCTTGTCAGGCGTGGGCGCGGACGGTGTCCGGCGGCATCACCGGGGTCGGAACGATTTCAGGCGCCCGTTGCCAGGTGCGACTCACGTTCCACGCCATCACGAACATGCCGGCCAGCACCACCAGTCCACCGGCAAGCCGGCCGAGGTAGTAGGGGTAGGTGGCATTGAGTGCCTCGACGAAGCTGTAGGTCAGCGTGCCGTCAGGGTTGGTCGCGCGCCACATCAGGCCCTGCATCACGCCCGCTATCCACATCGAGGCGATGTACAGCAGCACGCCGATGGTGTGCAGCCAGAAGTGCAGGTCCACGGCCTTGACCGAGAACATCTCCTTCTGCCCGAGCAGGCGCGGCAGCAGCGAGTAGATCGAGCCGATCGAGATCATCGCCACCCAGCCCAGCGCGCCGGCATGGACGTGGCCGACGGTCCAGTCGGTGTAGTGCGAGAGCGAGTTGACCGTCTTGATCGACATCATCGGCCCCTCGAACGTGGCGATCATGTAGAACGAAATCGCGACGATCAGGAACTTGAGGATCGGGTCGGTCCGCAGTTTGTCCCATGCCCCGGACAGGGTCATGATGCCGTTGATCGCGCCGCCCCAGCTCGGCGCCAGCAGCACCAGCGAGAACACCATGCCCAGCGACTGCGCCCAGTCCGGCAGCGCGGTGTATTGCAGATGGTGCGGGCCGGCCCACATGTAGATGGCGATCAGCGCCCAGAAGTGCACGATCGACAGCCGGTACGAATACACCGGGCGCCCGGCCTGCTTGGGCACGAAGTAGTACATCATGCCGAGGAAGCCGGCGGTCAGGAAGAAGCCGACCGCGTTGTGCCCATACCACCATTGCGCCATCGCATCGACCGCGCCGCTGTACATCGAGTACGACTTGGTGAACCCGACCGGGATCGACATGTTGTTGACGATGTGGAGCAGCGCAATGGTGATGATGTACGCGCCGAAGAACCAGTTGGCTACGTAGATGTGCCGCACCCGCCGCTTCACGATCGTGCCGAAGAACACCACGCCGTACGCCACCCAGACCGCGGTGATCAGCAGGTCGATCGGCCACTCGAGCTCGGCGTATTCCTTGCCCTGGGTCATGCCCATCGGCAGGGTGATCGCGGCGGCGACGATCACCGCGTTCCAGCCCCAGAAGGTGAACGCAGCGAGCTTGTCGGAGAACAGCCTGACGTGGCAGGTGCGCTGCACGATGTGGTAGCTGGTGGCGAACAGCGCCGAGCCACCGAAGGCGAAGATCACCGCGTTGGTGTGCAGCGGCCGCAGGCGTCCGTAGCTGAGCCAGGGCACGTCGAAGTTGAGCGCGGGCCAGTACAGCTGCGCGGCGATGAGCACGCCAGCCGCCATGCCGACGATGCCCCAGACCACCGTCATCGCCGCGAACTGGCGGACGACCTTGTCGTTATAGGTTTCTGCAACCGCTTGCATTTGGGCGAGCCCCTTTCCGTGCGCCGGGTCGGCGGCATTCTAGGAACGCGCAGTCCAAGCGCGTTTGACCTGGATCAATTTGCTGGTGGGCACTGCAGGGCGGACTGGTTTTCCCCCCGCGCACAGCGTTCCGAGCCTAGTGCTCGGCGCGTGAAGGTCGTTTCATTTCGTGAAGGTGATCTGGTGACGGCCGCGGGTGCCTGTCACGCGCCAACCCCGTGCGGCTGGATCAGGCCAGTCGCGATGCCCGCTGCAACCATGCCGATGAGCGCGATGGACAGACCGATCCGCCAGGTAAGTGCATTGACCGCGCGTTTGCTCTGGCCTCGATCGACCAGCATGTAATAGAGGGCCGCGCCGAGGTTGTAGGCGATCAGGCCGAGGAAGGCGACGACGAAAAGGGTTTTCATGGGAGGGCCGGACCTTGGGAGTCATGGGGCTGGCGGGGGCGCAGGCGCTGGAACCAGGCCCGGCGCAGGAGCAGGGCGAGGGTCATCACCCCGAGGTAGAGGCCGTAGGCCAGCGAAGTCGCCAGGACCTGCTTCCACATCGGCCCGAAGCCGGGATCGGCATGCCACATGCCCCAGTACATGCCGGCCATGGCGGCCGCGGTGGCCAGCGCCAGCGCCGCCGAGTCGGCCAGCAGCCGTGCCGGCCCGCGCGGCTGGCGCGGATAGAGCCAGTACAGGACCGAAAGGATGGCGAACCAGGGGGCGAAGAGGATCAGGGCAAGGTGCAGTTGCACGTCCGCGGACATGGCGGTCGGGCTCGTGGTGGGGAGTGCGCGCAGTCTAGGCCGAGGGTATCAGTAGGCATAGAATCAGAAATGGCGAAAAAAACCAGATCAGATGGGGTGTCAGACGGGCCGTCAGTTGGACTGGACCAATGAAGCGCTACCAGGCCCTTGCCGACGACCTCGCCCACTCCATCCAGGCCGGCGTCTTCCGCCCTGGCGAGCGTCTGCCGTCGGTGCGCCAGACCTGCGCGGCGCGCAAGCTCAGCCCGGCAACCGTGTTCCAGGCCTATTACCTGCTCGAGGCGAGGGGGCTGGTGGAGTCGCGGGCGCGTTCGGGCTACTACGTCGCCCCGCACCCTCGTTTGCTGCCGCCGGAACCGGAGATCGCCTCGCGCCCGGACGGCGACTCGCGCAGCGTGGATGTCAGCGAGCTGGTGTTCGAGGTGCTGCAATCGGCGATGGACCGGGAGGTGGTGCCCTTCGGTTCCGCCTTCCCGAGCCCGCTGCTGTTCCCGCTGCCCAGGCTCGGCCGCGCCGTTGCCGCCACCGCGGTCGAACTCGATCCGTGGAGCACGGTCGACGACCTCACACCGGGCCTGGCCGAACTGCGTCGACAGATCAGCCAGCGCTACCTCATCGATGGCATCGAGGTCGCTGCCGACGAGATCGTCATCACCAACGGCGCGATGGAGGCGCTGACCCTGTCGATCGCCGCGGTGACCAAGCCGGGCGATGCGGTGCTGGTCGAGTCGCCGTGCTTCTATGCCGTGCTGCAGACGCTGGAGCGCAATGGCCTGCATGCCATCGAAGTGCCAACGCATCCGCGCGACGGCATCGACCTGCCCGCACTGGCGGCCGCGATCCGTCGCCATTCACCGCGTGCGTGCTGGTTGATGCCGACCTTCCACAACCCGCTCGGCGCGACCGTGCCCGAAACGGTCAAGCGTGAGCTGGTGTCGCTGCTCGCCCTGCATGCGATCCCGCTGATCGAGGACGACGTCTACGCCGAGCTGCACTTCGGCCCGAAACGCCTGCTGCCGGCCAAGGCGTTCGACCGCGACGGCCTGGTGATGCACTGCTCGTCGTTCTCCAAATGCCTCGCGCCGGGCTATCGCATCGGCTGGGTCGCCGCCGGCAAGTTCCGCCAGGCGATCGCGCGCAACAAGCTCACCACCACCCTCAACACCAACGTCCCGGCGCAGCTGGCGATCGCACGCTATCTGCAGCGCGGTGGCTACGACCGCCATCTGCGCCGCCTGCGTTCGACACTGGCAACGCAACAGGAGCAGTACATCGCTGCGGTCGCGCGTCACTTTCCGGCCGGCACCCGCGTGACGCGACCGCTCGGCGGATATTTCGCATGGATCGAATTGCCCGCCGGCAGCGATGCGCTCGGATTGCAGCGGCAGGCGGTGCGCAGCGGCATCAGCATCGCGCCGGGGCCGATCTTTTCCGCCAGTCGCGGCTTCGGCCATTGCCTGCGACTCAACTTCGGCCACCCGCTCGATGCGCGCGCCGACGCGGCGTTGCAGCGGCTGGGCGCCATGGCGGCCATTCAGACCGGGCCCGCGTAGCCTGCGCTGCGGCGCGGCTTCATCTCCCCTATAGGTGCAGTGCCTAGAATCCGCGGCATGAGCCGGTTCCACGCCACTGTGGTCGTCGCAGTGCTCGCGCTGTCCGTGGCCGCGCCTGCGCAGGCGCGCAAGGTCTACCGTTGCGTGCGCGACGGCACGGTCAGTCTGTCGACCGCGCCGGAGCCGGGCTCGCGCTGCAAGGCGCGCGAGATCGACGACAACGCGGTTGCCGTGCCCAATCTGTGGGGCAGTGGCGGCGCGGTCAGCGGCACGCTCTACCAGCGCGAGCAGGACGGCAAGACCGTCTACGGCACGCGCAAGCTACCGGGCTCGATCAAGGTGCTGGCCTTCACCGTGCCGGCGCCGCCGGGCGAGCCGGCGCATACCGGCCTGGGCCAGGTGGGCCCGGCGCAGATCGACCGCTACCCGAAACAGTTCCGCGCCGCCGCACGCGCGACCGGTGTCGATGAGGCCTGGTTGCGCGCGATCGCGCATGCCGAAAGCGGCTTCGACGCGAATGCCGTATCGCCCAAGGGCGCGCAGGGCGTGATGCAGTTGATGCCTGCGACCAGCCGCGAATACGGCGTGGTCGATCCGTTCTCATCGGGGCAGTCGATCGATGCCGGTGCGCGTCACCTGCGCGCGCTGATGCGCCGTTACCACGACGACCTCACCCTCGTCGCCGCGGCCTACAACGCCGGCATAGGCGCCGTTGCCCGCTATGGCGGCGTGCCGCCGTATGCCGAAACCCAGGCCTACGTGGCCAAGGTGCAGGTGCTGCACGCGCGTTATCGCAACGCGCTGGGAATGAAGCCGCTGGCGGTGCCGAACGCGTCGGCTGCGTTGCCTTGACGGCACCGCCCAGGACGGCTCAGGCCATGGCCTTGGTCGATTCCCAGGGCAGCGGCGTTGCCCCGGATGCGATCAGGGTCGGCTCGAGCGCGTCGAGGAATTCCTTCTTGCCATCGAGCACCACCAGGATGCGCCCGGCCTGGATCTCGGCGTCGAATTTTCGCCGGATCGGATCCGGGATCGACGAGCCCACCAGCGCCGATGCCCAGCAGCCCACGGCTGCACCGGCCACGGTTGCCGCTGCTGCGCCGGCCAGGGTCAGGCCGATCGGGGTCAGGACCACCGCCGCAAGTCCGGCAAGCAACCCTGCGGCACCGCCGTAGCCGGCGCCACGCATCGCGGCCGGCATCAGGTCGGTGTCGGCTTCCTTGCGTTCGTTGGGAATGCCTTCCAGCTCGATGTCCGAGCGCGCGACCAGGAGGATGTCGTGATCGTCGATGCCCGAGCTGCGTGCGGTGTTCATCACCGTTTGCGCGGTGTCCAGATCGGGCGTGCTGAATACGTGCCGCATCTTCATTGTCTGTCTCCCGCACTGCGATGGGAGCCTGCCTGCCGGGCGTGCATGGCTGGGCGGGGCCCACTACTCGCAGCCGATGGCGCAAGCTTTGCCGTGCCCGGGTTAGAGGCGCGTGATGAGCCGGCTGCCACAATGACGGTGCTAAGGTGCCACGCATCCAGACCCTGCACAGGTGTGCCAATGACTGCCGCATCCCGCCCGTTGCTGATCGCGATCACGCTCCTCCTGGCCGCCTGCAAGGCGCAGGCTCCCACGCCTCCCGCGCAGCCCGAGCCGGCAACGCCGCAGGTCACCGCCGATACGTCCGCCGAGCCGGCACGCTCCACCGATGCACCGCTTCCGGCCGAACCCACGCCGGCGACGGGCACGCCAGCAGCCAGCACCACCGCGGCACTGCCGTCGGCGTTCGTCGACAAAGTCTGGAAGGTCAAGCAGACGAGCGCGGGCCAGCCCGGTTCGACCTACACGTTCCTGGCCGATGGCACGCTGGTGGTGGATTCACCCAATGCCACGCCGATGCATGGCCGCTGGTCGTTCGACAAGGGCGCGCTGGTGATGGTGGAGGAAGGCATCAGCTACCCGACCGACATCCTTGCCATCGATGCCACGCAGTTCCACATCCGCAGCAACAACCCGGGCGAGCCGGTGGACATCGTGCTCGAACCGGCCCCTGACCAGACGCTGCCGAAGCCCTGAAACCCAGGCAGCGTCCCACGCCATCCGCGGTGACAGCGCCGCGGCCCCGGCCACCGAGGAGGAAGCCATGCTTCCCACCGTCGACGTGCAATGCCCCTACTGCGGTGAAACCATCACCCTGGTGATCGATGACTCTGCCGGTTCTCAGAACTACATCGAGGACTGCCAGGTCTGTTGCCGGCCGATCACCGTCGTCGTCGAGTTCGACGAAGAGGGCGTGCCTTGCGCGGACGTCCGTGGCGAGGACGAAGCCTGAGACGGCATCGCTGCTTCGCGCGCATGCAATCGCGCGCATGCAATCGCGCGCATGCAATCGCATGTAGCGCCGCATGCCGTCGCGCTTGATCGAATCGGCCGGTTGAAGCCCTCACTGGTGAAGGTTGTGTTGTGTTCATCAATCCAGCCGCGTCCGGGCAGGCTTGAACTTCGGCCTGCGTCACATTCATCGGCAAACGCGGTCACCAAAACGGGTCCGCGCTAGCGGCATTGGCCCGGCGCGTGGTTAAGAAAACGCTGGTTTAACGATCGCCGCCGCAGAAGCGTTCATGCGCGCGCCGGCAAGGTGGGGTCGTGCGGCACGTCAGGGGCAACGTTGCCCTTCCGCGCAATTGAACTGGCATCAATGCCGCCCACCCCAGGAGACACGCATGACCATCCATTCCCGCAAGCCGCTGCTCGCCGCCGTCGCCCTGATGGCCGCGCTGTCCGCACCGCTGGCGTTCGCCCAGTCGGCCACCCCGGAAGCGACCCAGGCCCAGGATGCCGCCGCGGCCCCGGCCGAACCCGCCGCTGCCGCTTCGACGGCTGCGCCGCAGAAGAAGAGCTGGTCCGACGTCGACTCCAACAAGGACGGCGCGCTGAGCAAGACCGAAGCCGCCACCGTCCCGGCCCTGGGCCAGGTGTTCGACAAGGCTGACGCCAATGCCGATGGCGCGCTCACCACCGACGAATACAAGGCCTACGTCGCCAAGGTCCAGACCACCCCGGGCAAGAGCCACAGCGGCGGCTAAACCCGCTCCGCGTTTTCACCTCCCCCACGACAGGGGCGGCCTCGGCCGCCCTTGTTCTTTTGCGCCAGGCGATGCCCCGGCGAAGGCACCATTCGGCCTCATAATGCGCACATGAGTACGATCCAATTGATCGGCTTCGATGCCGACGACACCCTCTGGCGCAGCCAGGACTACTTCGACCAGGCACAGGACGACTTCGAACGCATCGTCGGCACCTACGTCGACCTGCACGACGCACGCGTGCACGAACGCCTGTACGAAGTCGAGAAAGGCAACATCGCCCTGTTCGGCTACGGCGTGAAGGGCATGGTGCTGTCGATGATCGAAGCGGCCGTCGACATCACCGGCTCGCGCATCAGCGCCCAGGACCTGCACCGCATTGTCACGCTCGGCAAGGACCTGCTGCGCCACCCGGTTGAACTGCTGCCGGGCATCCGCGAAGCTGTGGAAGCGATCGCGTCGGAGTTCGACGTCGTGTTGATCACCAAGGGCGACCTGTTCCACCAGGAAGCCAAGGTGCGCCAGTGCGGATTCGCCGACCTGTTCCGCCGCATCGAGATCGTCAGCGAGAAGGACTCCGCCACCTACGCGCGCCTGCTCGAGGAGTTCGACCTGCCGGCCGAACGTTTCGTCATGGTCGGCAACTCGCTTCGCTCCGACATCGCACCGGTGCTGGAACTCGGCGGCTGGGGCATCCATGTGCCGTATCACACCAACTGGGTGCACGAGAACGAAGCCGACGTCGCCGACGATGCCCCGCGCCTGCGCCGCGTCGACCATGCCGCGCAACTGCCGGCGATGGTCCGGCAACTGGCCGCCGCAGCCGGCTGACCGCAGCCAGCCGACCACCGACGGACCGGCCAACCCCAACGCCAGTTAAGCGGTCCCGGGCAGGGGCGGTTTCATTAAAAAGCTGTTCACCCGAGTCGCCCCATCTTGATGTCGTGCCCGCCGGGGGGTGGGCAAACAAGGAGAATCAAGATGGCTACCGTCCTGTCCCGCTGGATGGCTACTGTGGTACTTGCCGCCGGCCTGGGTACGGTTGCGATGGCGCCGACGCCTGCGCGTGCCGGCGAGGGCGACGACTGGGTGCGCGTGGTCGTGGATGTGGCCGACGTGATCTACCACAGCGGCTACCCCTATTACCGCTACGACAACGGTTACCGCGACCGCCTGATCGTGGTCCAGGACTACGGGCGTCCCAGGTACTACCGCCGCGTATATCGCGCCGGCCCGCCTTACGGCAACGCGTACGGCTACTACAACAACGGCAACTGCAACAAGCACGGAAAGTGCACGGTGCGTTACTACGACGGCCGCTACGACCACCATCGCGACCGCGTCTACTACTCCGATCGCGACCGTGGCCGTTACGACAACCGCTACGACGGCAACCGCTACGTCCGTTACGACGACGACGGCTATCGCGACGACCGCCGCCACCGCGACCACGACGACGACTGATCATGGCCGCACCGCAGTTCGACAACGGCACCGCATCGGTGCCGTTGTCGTTTCTGGTCGCCCCGGCGAAAACCTCGTATAAATGCCCGGCCAACGGCTTTCGGGTTCCCGGCGCGGTTTCAGAACGGATTCACCCCCGCGCCCCCAGCATTCCCGCCATCCGCAGTTGAGAGCACAACGCCATGCCTTCCCCCTGGAAGTCGAAATTCGCCGGGCTGTTCGTTGCCGTGGTTGGCCTGTCAGGCGCCGGCGCGGCTTCGGCGCAGGACTACACCTTCGGCTGGAACCCGCGCAGCGGCGACGGCTGGGTGGACACCTGGGCTGGCGACATGAACCGCTATGGCAGCCGCTATCGCGACCCGTTCGTCGACGAGATGGTCCGCTACTACGGCGCGCCGCGCGAGCTGGTGACCGATCTACTTGGCGATCGCCGATGGGCGCCGGGTGACGTCTACCTGGCCTGCTCGATCGCCTCGATCATCGGACGCCCGTGCCGCTACGTCGTCGACATCTGGGAACGCGACCACGGCCAGGGCTGGGGCAACGTTGCCCAGGGCCTGGGCATCAAGTCGGGCTCGGCGGAGTTTCATCGCCTGAAGAAGGGCTTCGTGCCCAGTTACGACCGCTGGGGTCGCACGATCACGATCGACTCCGACCTCGAGCGCGACTTCCCGGGCCGCGGCAAGGGTGTGCAGGGCAAGTCCGGCAAGGGCAAGCCGGCCCAGGCGTCTGCCAACGGCAACAGCTCGGGCAAGAGCAAGGGCAACGGAAAGGACTGAGGCCTGCGCAATGGCCGGCAGGCAGTGGTGAACACGCACTGTCGCTGCCGCACTATCATTGCGGCATGACCACCTCATCCCCCATCCGCATCGTCGCTTACGCACCGCGCTGGCGCGAAGACTTCGCCACGCTCAACCTGGAATGGCTCGAACGCTGGTTCACTGTCGAACCGATCGACCGTGAAGTGCTTGGCGACCCGGAGACCCACATCCTCGCCGGTGGCGGGCATGTGTTGTTTGCAATCGACGCAGAGGATCGCGCAGTCGGCACGGTCGCGCTCAAGCGCGAATCCGATGGCGTTTACGAACTGACCAAGATGGTCGTTGCGGTGGACCTGCGTGGCGCCGGGGTCGGCCGCCTGCTGATGCAGGGCGCGATCGACGCATTCCAGGCCTGTGGTGGCAAGGAACTGTTCCTGGAGTCGAGCAAGCAACTCGGTCCGGCGCTTGCGTTATACGAGAGCGTCGGCTTCCGCCATTACCCGGCGCCGCGACCGGGATCGCACTACGCGCGCGCTGACGTTTACATGGTGTGGGAGCCTGGCGCGGGCTAGGCAGCGCGTCGCCGTTTCAGAGCTTCGACCCGCCATCGACGCGGATCGTGACGCCGGTGATCCAGCGCGCATCTTCTGAGGCGAGAAAGCGGACGACGCTGGCAATGTCGTCAGGCATCGCCAGGCGTTTCAATGCCTGGATGCCAAGGGCGTAGGTCCGTCCGGACTCGGTCTTGGTGAAGTTGGACATGTCCGTATCGACGATGCCCGGCGCAATCGCATTGACGCGTATGCCGCGTTGGCCAAGCGCGGCGGCAAAGTGCTTAACGAGTGTTTCCACTGCACCTTTGCTTGCCGCATAGGCCGGGAACCCGACGGACGTATGCGCTGCCAGCGATGAAAGGAAGACCACGCTGCTACCCATCCCCATCGTGGAAAGCAGGTGCTGCACAAGGAAGAACGGCGCGCGGACATTCAGTGCGAACAGCGCGTCGAAGTCTTCGATCGTCGTGTCCTCGATGATGGCGGCCTTGGCCATGCCGGCATTGGCGACAAGGATGTCCAGGCGATCGCCCACGACACTGCGTACCTGGTTGGCGAGCCGGGTAGCACCGTCAGCCGCGAGCAGATCCTCGCCAATCGTTTCGGCATGCCCGCCGTTGCTGCGGATCACCGAAGCCACGGCCTCCGCCTCTCCCTGGCCGCGGCCGTAGTGGAGCAGGACACGTGCCCCGGACGCGGCCAATGCGAGCGCACTGGCGCGGCCGATGCCACGCGAGGCCCCGGTCACCAAGGCAGTTTTTCCGCTCAGGTCAGTCATCGTGGACCACCTTGGCCGGCTCACCGCGCCAGTAGCTGTTGGCGGCCGCGATCGTGGCGAACTCCGTAGCCACCACCTGACTGATCTGGATCAACGCCGAGGCATCGGACTCGTAGACCGCCCGCAGCCGCGCGCGGACCTGTTCATCGGGCTGGGTTGCCTTCACGGTCAATCTGGCCATCTTCACGGCGAGCTTGCGGCCGTCCTCGGGCGTGGCGGTGATGAGGGAATTTCCCGGTACCAGTTCCAGGCTCATGCCGGATTCTCCTGTCCTGAGAGGCGCTCGTCCGCTACCCGGCGAGAGCAGGGGGTGCAGTGGCCAATACCGGTTAACATCGGCCCGTCAGACGATCGACCTGTCCGCCGCCGGGGGTGAGGCAACGATGAGTCAAGGTGCCTATGGCCAGCGACTGGCGCATGCGTTCCGCATGCAAGCGCCGCCTACCCTGCTTTCCCGGACGCAGGGCGGCGCGCAACTGGCGGTTACGGAGCTTGTCGGCAACATGCCAGGCTTTGGCTTCACCGCTCCGCAACCCATCGAGGATGCGTACCTCATCGGGCTCCAACTGCGGGGATTGCTGCGCCATGAGCTGTGGACGAACGGGCGCTCGGTGAAGGTCATGCCCATCGGGCAGGGAACGACGCATATCTACGACATGCGGTGCAATCCGATCGCCTACATTGAAGACCCGTTCCATCCTCTGTTCCTGTATCTGCCGCGCGCGGCTTTGACCGAGCTCGGCGACCACCAGGACATCGCCGTCTCGGGCGAACTGCGACACGTAGATGGCGTCTGGTTTGAAGATCCGGTCATCCTCCACCTGATGACGAGCATGCTGCCCGCGGTCCGGGCGGAACAGGCGACCAACGCGCTGTACGTCGATTACGTGTTGCTGGCGTTGCGTACGCATCTGGTTCACGCCTATGGCGACGTTGGAAGGCAGGCGCAACCCGCTCGGGGCGCGCTGGCACCGTGGCGGGAACGGCGCGCCAAGGAGCTCATGCGCGCCCATGTCAGAGAAGGCATTTCGCTCGCCGAACTTGCCCAGGCCTGCGGGCTGTCTGCTGGCACCTTTGCCACGTTGTTCAAGCGGACCACAGGTGTGACCCCACACCAGTGGCTGTTGCAGCGCCGGGTGGAGTGCGCCATCGAAATGATGTCGGACGCCGCGGTATCCCTTGCCGACGTCGCACTGCTATGTGGATTTGCAGACCAGGCCCACTTCACTCGTGTGTTCTCCCGGCAGGTGGGGGTGAGTCCAGGCGCGTGGCGGGCCGGCATTGCCCCCTGAGCCAATCACTTCGACGCCGCGGCCACCGGCTCCTGGGCGGACTGGCGGTGAGCGAATGAGATGGGATACGCGCCGTGTCGGATGGTGAGCATCGGATCGGCTGCCACGATGCCGTCGGGCACGTTCAAAGGAAGGAACACGGTGCTTCGGTCCAGCCTGGCTTCATCCGGCGCCATCGCCTCGATGCGGATCGTGCCCAGCTCGACCAGCTTGCGATCTTCAGGCCAAGCCACGGACGGGTTGTCGATGACGTCGCCGGGCGCGGCGATCTGCGCTTGCCAGCGATACTGGACAGCGCCCTTGCCCAGGTGCCCGGGCAATTCCTTCGACAGGTAGTCAGGGCCGGCCGCGGCGATGGCCTGCCTGGACAGGAATGCCTCGCCTGCGACTGGGATCAGGCGGTAGCGGACGTACGCTTTGGCACCACTGGCGTTGGTGAACTGGAACGCATTGACGCCGAAGTAGCTCAAGCTCAGGTAGCTCTGCGCAAGCGGCTTCTGCGTGGTAAGGAAGGTCTTGGCGACAGGATGGCTCTGCAAGAACGTGTCGAGTGCCGTCGGTTTCGCAGCGTCCGGGCCGCTGCTGCCAATGGCGATCAGCAACTCCCTGAACTCGGCGGCCGTCGCCGTCGGGAAGCCGTTGAAGCTGTGCGATACGACATCCATGCTGCTGCCGTCAGCGAGCTTGAACTTGATCGCCATTCCGCGCGGGTTTGCGTGGCCGTCCGTGTCGGGAATGTCCGGGATTCCGGTGAAGTCGGAGAAGCGCACCAGCACCGGGACAGAGTGCTCACGGAACAGCGACCCTTTGCTCAGTGACGAGGCTTCCCGGGAGGGGGTGAAGGTGCCGGTCACCATGACACCCTTTGCGTGCACGGCGCGGACGTGGTGATCGCCGAACGCGGTGTGCAGCGCGTCGACCATCGCTCCTGGCGTGGGTTGGGGAGATTGGCTCGCGGCGGGAGCTGCCGTGGGTGCTTTGGTGGCAGTTGCTGGCGCAGGCACCCTGGCACTGCTTGAGCAGGCGGCCAGAGCAAGGCCAGCGAGGGGCACCAGGCACATGAGCCTTGCCCGGGAACGATGCTCGGGGGAGAGTCGCTTGTTCATGGGCGCACCCGTTGTTTGGACCAGGAGCGATGCTAGGTTCGACGAAGTGCGCCGGATTGCATGTTCCTTCGCCGGTTTGAACAAAGCCGCCAGATCGGAGCGCTTCGAGCGGGCGCTCAGCCACCGCGCCGTACAATGCCCGGCAATGAGCCTTACCCCCGCCATCCCCCCGCCGCAGCTGCGCCTCTCCGTCGCCCCGATGATGGACTGGACAGAAAAAGCTATTTTCTAAGCGTTTTTAACGACTATCGGCGTTGTGTGTGTGCGTGTGGTGTGCAATTTGGCGTGGCTCGCCTATCCCCTTCTCGGTCACGGCTTTTCCCATGCCCTCCTCGGTGCCGGCTCTATTCGCAAGGGTATCGAGTCAGGTGGCCTTCTGGAGCTCGATGGGACCTCCATTACCACCTGAGATGCCGCCAGGTCGTCATTGGCAAGCCATCAACCTAATGAGGGGCGAGGCCTTTGATCTTTATGTACATCCACGTGCACGCCACGAGCAGTACTGCCAATTGCGCCGCCCTGGCGATCAGGGCCGCTTTGGCCCGGCGGGTAGGGCTGCTACACCTCTCGCAAAAGAAATCGCGCTTTAGCAGCATGAAGCCACAGCTGTGGCATGAAATTGTCCTGTAGCGGGGCATTGAATCACCTGTGAGATTGAGTGAGCGGGGATAGCTCAGAGTCCAGCGCCTGATGTGTCGCATTCCACTTTGTCCGGCTCGCGAAGATTGAGGTCAACGTATCCGTGGCGCGGGCCGCCTGTGGTGCTCCGCACGAGCTCCGCGATTACGTAAGCTGCTGCGACACAGCCAACGAAGGGGGCGCCGACGGCACGTGATGCCAAGCGCGCCACTCCACAAGCATCGGCGCCGTGTGCGAGCAAGTCTTCGTACGCAGGCGCCAAGGGCTTGTTCTCAGGGGGCGTTGTTGCGGCCCAAAGGTCTGCAGCTTGGGAGGGCCCTGGAAACGTGCGCACTCTTATGCCCTTAAAGTCCTGGTAGCCGGCTCCCAATCCGGCGTCAATTGCAAATCTGAACCCACCGCTTTCAATGTGGCGCCTGGTCGCGGAGTTATCTACACCAAAAAGCGCGATGCGAGGCTCGTTCATTCCAACTCGCTGGTTCTCATCAAACCGACGCTCGACGATTGATGTCTTGTAGCCGCGGGCCTCAAGCCATTGCGCCACGACGCGTGTCTTCTTGTGTTGGATGTTGCCGGCCGAAGTGAGCACGGAGGTCGACACGGAGGAGGCCGTGATTTGGTCCACGTCTTGGATATAGAGCTCGCAACTCGACTGGTGCTCCATGAGGCCCAAGGTCCACGCGTAAGCCTGACCCAAGTGCCCAAGGCCCACTATCCAAAGGTTGGGGATGGGGCCTGCGTCCTCGGGGCCGTCCGCATGTGGGTGCTGGGGTTCCCACAGCGATAGCTCAAGCTGGCGGCGCCCTGCATAGGGATTGTCATTGCGAAGGAGAGAAAAGGCCTCATTCACAGCTAAGGCACCTGCAGCCACTGCGGCGGGCGCGAACAGCTTCCTGGCTACAGGCGCCCGGCCTAGCCCAAAACGCCAGCCACTGGCCCACGGCATAACACCCGCCACGCCCGTCGGCGCCGTCCCGATGACGATGGTGGGCCAGCTCGCTGAAGCTTCGGTCTTGGTAATGCCAAGCCAGTCGAGGAACTCACCCAAGGTTTGCTCGAGCTCGACATCTACGATCGCGTCCAGATCGCCTTCCACCAAGACATTGCCTTCGAAGGTCCTGGCTGCGATGTTCAGCGCCGTCATGGCGATGACGCGATGCGTAGCATCCTCCAAAGCGTTCTGGCCGATTATGACGCGCACGCCATAGGCCGAAAAGGTTGCCTGTGCTTCGGACAGGCTGGAAGCCTCGCCACTATCGAGCAGCACTTTGGTGAGGCGATGGAGGGAATCAGCGTCCATTTGGCAGGCCCTAGGTTAAGTGGATGGCGGCAGCAGCTTCAGCGCCGTAGTGGCTGATCCAATTCCCACCGCCTTGGTAGATGTTCACGCTCACGTCGCCCGGGTGGATATCACCTTGAGCAAAGTTGGGCACGATCAAGGCCACGTGGCCACAGACAGAAACCATGGGGTGATGCTTGTCTGACGCGCTCTGGCGAGGCCCCCAAGGGTGAGTGTGGACATCGGCAAGCACCTCGAGTTCGCGTGCTTGGCAGTAGTCCCAGAGCAAGGGAAAGGCCTCTGTCCGGATGCGGATGTAGTCGTGCTCAGCGCAATGGGGATCGAGCTGTTCGTAGTTGAGCCACGCACTGACCCTTCTGGGTCCGTTTGAGCCGTTCGCTGTGCCCAAAAGGAACGCTCCGGACTCTCGTCGCCCTTTCCCCCGCAGTCTCAGCTCGAGGATGAGCGATCGCCAGTGGATGGCCGACATCTCAAGCAGTTTCATGTTGTAGCTCTGCGCTGTTGAGGGTTTCATGCACGGCCTGGATGTATTGGACCAAGCCGATGTCTGGGTTCCAGATCAGCCACGGGTAGTCGGCGAACCAGTTGTTGTGGCCCTCGATCGCTTGGCGATCGCAAGGAATATAGACAGCGCCGTCCTTCCAGCCCGGGTTGAACATCTGGCTGACCCTGCCGCCGCGCGGCCACTGGGGGACAGGCAGCGGATGCTGATGGGTCGCGTCCCAAAGGCGCGCAGTCGGGGCCTGGTCGGGATAGCCAGTGCAGTCAAAACGCAATACGAACTGCCGGCCGTCTCCGGCGGTAACGGCGATCTGAACGAATGGCCACAATTGATCCAGAAGCTTCCATCTCCCACCAGCCACCCCGGTCAGAAAGCGACCGGAGTGGAGGTGGAAATCCAGCAGTGCATCACCCGGGGTAGTGTTCATACGTTAGCCGTTGATGCGAGGGGAGGGGACCAAATCGAAGGTGATCGCAGAACGCGGCGCGGCCACCAAGGAGCCGACGTGGACATCTTCGTCAGGACGGATCTCGGTGCCGCTGACCTGCAACATCAGCTCCTTGGCATCGGAAGTGGTGATACCGAACTCACGAACGGACCAGCGCTTGATCCGGCGAATGGTGGCGCTCGGGCGAAAGGTCCGACGGACGTCGCGGCCTGCATAGCGAACATGGACGTCAATGGCCTTGAGGCGATGCAGATGGACGCGCAGTCCTTCAGCGATCAGCTGCTGCGGATCGAAGTCGCCTTCATCGTCATCTTCCAGATACATCCGGAACTGGCTGGGATCAACGCCAGCAGGCAGGAGACTTTCGCAGGCCTTGCGAAGCTGGGCCAAGGTCGCCTGGTCATCGACCCCCAGCACCGCGATATCCTTTAGAACTTCAGACTGGACGAATACGTGAGCGTTCATAAGCACCTCGAGTTAGAAGGTCGTGATCATCACGTCCTCATGTCTAACTAACCGAGGGCTGGGAGAAAAAAAGAAAACGGGGCGTTTTGCCCCGTATGTGTCGACTCGCCGAAACCCCCAGAGCGTCAGCGGTGTCCCAAATCCATCAACCTGCCAGTGCGATCAGGGCTGCGGCCGGGAGGGGCACAAGGTGAGAAAGGCGCAATGCTTGCAGTGGTAGCCCTTGCTGGGTGCCTCATGCCCCGCCATGAAGCGCGCGATAGCTTTTGCGGCATTCGTCAGCGGCAGGTTCTTGGGGAGGGTGGGTTTCGAGGTCCCCACCGAGTCGGACATGATGTGAACAATCTCGACAAAGGAGACTTGAGCCGAGCCGGTGCTGAGCGCATTCAGTAGCCTCTGAGCCTCGTCGAGGCCTCCATCAAAAAAGCGAATCCACCTATGCGAGGTAATCGGTCCTTGCTTCTTGGCCATCATCCAAGGCAGCGCGACGGAAACTCCCGCGATGCCACCCGTCGCCTCCACAAACGTTCCGCCAAACTCAGCCAATAGCTTTAGGCCCCGTTGGAAAGCGAGGTTGGCGTCTTGCCATAGGCCGGGGTCCAGATGCGGTTCTGGCAGGCGAGACGAGGCCCAGGCCTGTTGCAGACGAATAGCTGGATTGAGGCCAGGGTTCTGCGCGCAGTCCTCCAGGCTCTCCATAACCGCCAACCTAGCGCGGGTGGCTGCTTCAGTGTCTTCTTCCCGCGGAAGCTTCAACACATACCGATACCAGTGTTGCAATGGGCATCGGGCATAGGTCTTGAACTCTTCGAACGATAGCGACGCGGTCTTGGAGTTTGAAGATGCAGGTTGCACGGTCCCGGGGCGGAGCTGTGGCTGATACTCAACGAGTTGCAACGGCGCTTCAGGGATTGCGCACTGCGGCGGCAAGGAACCCAGCCAGTCCGAATAGCTATACATGCAAAGGGTGCGCTTGGCGCGTGAAACCGCGACATAGAGAAGGTTCTGCCGTTCTATCGCCTGCTCTCGCGCGTAGTTCAGATTGTTGCTCTGGAGCACTTCAGGGGGTACTAGTGCCTTGACTTCCTCCGGAGGGCTCCACTTGGGTTTGGCCTGGCCATACTGATCGTCCACATTGGCCACATGCACCGCTTCAAACTCCAAGCCTTTGCACCCGTGGACCGTTTGCAAGCGCACTGCATCCAGCGTCGCCGCTTCGGCAGGCAGCTCTCGATCGCCGTAGGTGTCGTTTATGCGTTGTCTGACAAGGGTTCGCAGGAGGTATCGCGTGAGGTTTGAGGCTTTGAGGTCGCCATCCCCAGAAAGCAACGAATTGGCGAACTGCCACAGCGCGATGCGCTGAGCGTGAGCAGGAATGGATTGATCGGCGGCACTGGGTAGGCAAAATCTGCGCTCCAGCAGCAAGTCGCAGACAAAATTCCAAGGGGTCGAGTAGCGGGAATGTGAACCTAACAAACTATGCAGCGCCCCTTTGGCGGCCTGGCCCTGGGGCGACAGGCCTGGGAGATTTGCTGAGATCCATCGGCCGCGTTGGAGCGAACGATCTGCGGCGCAGGCTGCGGCAATTTGCTCTAGGTCACTACGTGAGAACGCTAAAGTAGGCACAGCGCTAAGACCGACTACGGCGCGGGGGCCGCGCTCGGTGAGAAGCTGCATTAGACACAACAGCTGTTTGATCTCAGAGCGCTGCGTCAACTCCCCGATGTAAAGCGTAGGTATTTTGCGATATGCAAACTCGTCGGCGATATGATCGATGTGCGAGGTCCATCGGCTCAGGACTACCTGATCGCTAAAGCGCACGCCAGCTTTCCTCAGATCAAGGACTTTTGCTGCAATGGCTTCTGGAACGCTTTCCTTTGGTGTTAGTACCATCTGTGGCTTCTGGCCCGTTTTCCCCATGGCAGAAGTCGTTCGGTCTAGTCGTATAGTCGGCTGTAGCATGTGAGTCTCGCCACAGCGGATTACCACCTCCAAAATCTCTTGGGAGCTTCGGCGGTTGATCGCCAAAGGGTATTTGCGAATGGATTTGTGCTCTGCCTGGGTCTTAAAGGTGTCTTCGAATCGGGTCAGGCTCTCCACAGAGGCGCCGCGCCAATGATGGACAGCCTGGCGCACGTCGCCGACTACCCATACGGCGTTATGTTTGCCAGCCAAGACACGAACCATCTGCACCATGGCCTTAGTGACGTCTTGGTATTCATCGACCAAGATATGTTGGAACTTGTCGGCCAGTTCGGAGAACTTCGCCCGATCATGGGTCATGGCGATGGCGGGCTTTGCAATGAGGTCAACGAAGTCGACCAGCTTCACCTGCTGCATGGCTGCTTCATGTGCTTCATAAAGCGTCGCAACATCCTCGCGCTGACGAATCAGATTTGGCTCAACGCTCGTGAGCATTGCCAATCGAGCGCGATACTCTTGAGGTGTTACCAACTCCTCCTTGAGACGCTTGATAGAGGACACCACATCGCCCAGCCAGTGGTAGGGATCTTCGACCCGCTTATAGTGTTTGAGGGTGAGTTGGGGCAATGCCCTGTTCAAAAGCATCACGGAGTTGAGCAAGTCTCCGACTTGAACATTGCTATCCAATCCGAACCTATCGTGATACTTGCGTAAGAATTCCAGGCCAAACGCATGGAAAGTTCCCGACCAGACGTTCGATGCGTCGGGGATGCCAGCCACCCGCAAGCGTTCAACCAACTCGAAGGCTGCCTTGTTGGTGAAGGTCAAAGCCAGGATGTGACTCGGATTGACGCCTTTTTCACTCACCAAGTACTTGATGCGCTCGATCAAGGTCGAGGTTTTTCCCGTTCCTGGTCCCGCTACAACGTTGACAAATCGCTCTTCGGCTCGCGCGGCTTGCGCTTGGTCGGCACTCGGGGTGATCGGTGGTTTGGGAATGAGCAGCGGTGCCTGAGGTAGTAGAACCGCGTCGAGCGTTTGTTGTCGGACTATCTTGATTGGGATATGAAGCGAGTGAGCGACTTCCATGGGCCCCCTGCCGGCGGCAGACAGCTGACGCGCCACATCCCGCGGGAGCAGCAGCTCTCGTGCGAATACGTTGGCTTGGAGCTCCTGTCGTTCACGCGCGCCGTAGGCCTCGACCTTGGCAAGTGCTGGCGAGCCCTCAACGCAGCCTAGCTCTGCAAGGTGGGCGACCGTAACAGCTGGCTTGGTGGCGTCCAGGAACCAGTGCCCCAGCTCGTGGGCTACTAGTTCGGCATAGGTCTCTTGGTCGACGTCGTCTCGCACATAGATGTATCGCTCTTCACGGTGCAAACAAGCGTCGCCCATTCCCAGTTCAATGGATCCGGGAGGAACGCAGGCAATTCCTACGTTTAGTTTGTCCTCAATCTGCCCAAGCAAGACTGCGGAGGCCACCGGCGCCAGGGCGACTTCAGCGAGAAGTTGGGTCCTGACTTGTATAGCCTCGCGACGAGAGCGCTCAAAAGGACTCAAGAGATTGCCCCTATTCGGCCAACTTCATCAGTCGCTCTGTTTCGGACCTAGACAAGTTCAGTCTGGCCACAGCCTCTTGCCAACTACAAGGCTCAGTGCGAACTGTGGGTTGCGCCTCTGTGGCCTTGAACGCAGGGGCGCTTAGTTGAACAAAGTTTCGTCGAAAAACTTCGCTCAGCGCGCTTACTGGAGCATCCAAATATTGTTCGAGCATTTCATAGACGCGCTTGGGTGGGAGCGTCCTGCCCACCAGAATGCCGCTCAAAAGCGACGGATAAGGCCCTATTCCGATCTCGGTGGCGACCTTCTTTACGGTGGGCCCTTGGATCTTCTCGATCTTGCTTTTCACTTCACCTAGAACGGGAGAAGGCATTCTGTGCACGAGAGTCAGCACCTTGCTGATCGTTTGATCGAAGACGTCTTTATCGAAGAACGCCTCATCTGTAGCGTCATATGCTTGGAGATTTGCGCCGCTCAAGATTGCTGCATCGACAATCTCGTCGAGATGCTCGGGGTGCTCTTCTATCAGTGCCCGCCAATCTTCTCTCGTAGGCTTGCCACTTCTAGCCAACAAACCCTCGATCACTTTGTCAATGTGGATGGAATTACGTGCCATCACAGCTCTCCCTTCATTTTCTCTACGCTGTTGTTGCAATGTTTGCGAGCAGTCGGCACAGAGCAGCCAAGGAGCTTGGCAACTTTGGTCCAGTCAAACTCGCACTCTTCGCGCAGGTAGAACGCCTTTTGCTCAATGCGGGGAAGTTTTATCAATGCGCTAAGCACGCGTTCGTGCCGCTCCACGCGCAGAGCGTAATCCTCCGGGGTTTCCCCCTCGCGATCCACCAGGGTGTCCACAAGCCTGATCGCATCGCCCTCATCGCCTTCAAGGTCCATGTCATCGGAAGACGGCAGCGCATTATCGAAGGTGTCCTGGTGGCGCATGTAGTCGTCGACGCGGTTCCCCAGGAACACGGCGAATCGCACCTCACAATTGGGCACGGGACCGGGGTCAGCCAGCAGCTTGTCCCAGACATAGGAGACCGTGTCTGCTACCAGCTCGCTCCGACTGTCGGCCAGGCACTTGTAGTAGGTGCTGGTCTGGATCTGCTTGTTGACCGAGGCAACTACGCGCCGGTTCAACGCATTTACGGCGGCGTCTAACTGGCCTGTGTCTTGGCCGTAGCGAGCTCGTATCAAGGACGCAAGAACCTCTGATGCGACATAGTCGGGGTCCTTGTAGTCGGTGATTGCCACCTGCCGTCGCCACTCCGCCTGAGACTGGCTCTGGAGGAGTGCCTGCCGAGCGGTATGCCGTGGATCGCGTGTTCTCATCACGCCCTTCCTTTTGTGCGATGAAAGACCATTTTCGTACCCTATTACCTATCAACCGAGGGCTAGAGGGCAAACGGAAAAGGAAGGGGATCCAAAAAGCCTGCCCTAGAGTTGCCGGCGGGCACAACAATATCCTCTCTAGCGGGTGCCGCGGGGTGGGGCCGGGCGGTGCACTGCGCCAAACGAACCGAGCGTGCTCGATCGCTGGACCCCCCTTAGCGGATCAGGTCCTTCTCGCTAGACTTGAAGGCTCCAGCCAGGTGGGCTGCACGGCCGGGGGGGTGGACTGGCGTTCACCGTCAAGTCCTGGCTATGCGACCACGACGATTTCGTTGCCTGAGCAACTTTTATGACCAACTTGATAGTGCGGTATTTCGAGGAGGTGTCCGACCCCTACGGGGTGACCGCTCTGAATCTGCTGGGGTCAGAAACGCTAGATGGCGTGGCCGAGGCTCTCCTCCCCGGCTTTTCCCCAGATTTCAAAGTGTTCTGCACCAAGAAATTTTCGAACAGCGCTACCTACAATTGGTTCGTCGCCAGGATCAACGCCGTGCCTGCCGGCGCTGGCACGCCCGCCAGCTTCGAAGTGGTGCTCAAAGAGCCCTATATCGCCAGCCCTGTAGAGTATTTGAATCAGACCGTCCGCAAGTCTGGATCCACCGTTGAAAAGCGAGTCCGGCAAGGTAGCTTGGTCGAGGTCGATTACGGTTTCGTGCAGTCAATCGGCAGGGAAGATGGATCGCTAAAGAGCAACAAGCGGTACAGCGACACTATCCAGAAAGGGGAGATGCACAAGCGGCGCCTTTGCATCGTAGTCAAGGTGCGGGGTCCCATAATCCAGGTCGTGCCCATCACCTCGGACCCGCAGAATGCCGCCGATAAGACGTCATTTCAGATCGAACCGGCCACGCTCTCAAAGCTGACCCGCTACGGAGCTAGCGGCAAGGACAGCTACGCCATTTGCAGCATGATTGAGACCGTATCGATCCGTCGCGTGTTGCCACCGGAGACCTTCTACATGGTCGGCGGAAAGCGCCGCCAAGGACGAAGCGTGTCCTACCCGACGGCGCTTGGCGGGGCCGATACCCAGCAACTGCGAGAAGCATTGCTGCACGCCATTGGCGTGACGGACTATGCGGATATCAAGGAAGATGTGGTGAAGTACCGGAGGAAATGCGCCGACTTGGCTCCGCTAACCGGTGAGCTTGCAGCAACTCAAGGTTATGTCACCGAACTTGAGAACCGAACGCAGGGGCTTGAGTGTTACAGGCGGCTGGCGGCGAAGTGGGCGGGCGACCTAGGCTTGGATCTGGCGCAGGAAGCGGCAAAAATGGCCTAGCGGCCGATCCTGAACAGGTTCTCCGGTCCGTTTGACATGCCTTTGGGACCCGGTACAATGCATGCACTGGCGGGGAAGGCTGGAGCAGCACCGGAACCCCGCGACGGCTTAAGTGCCCTGCTGCAGAAAAAAATAGTAAGCAAAAGAGCCGCCGAGAGGCGGCTTTTTTGTTTCTTGCCGCAGACCCACGGTCGGTCTCCGTCCACCGCCCAGAACTTTGCCTGCTAGGGCATGCGCCATTTGGTGCAGTAGGCGACTGCGTCGCCTGGCCGCATTCCCGATAGGGACTAATCGCAAGGAAAACAACAAAAGCGATTTCAGCGGGCTCGCACAATGCGAGATCTGCGGTGTCGACGACCCCGCATGGACCCTCCCTCGGGAAGGACCCAGGGATTTCAGGCAGGTGGTGGATGGTGACGAGATTCCGCAAATCTGTTTGATGATTGAAGCTCTTTCAACTGCTCGAGTACTTTTGGAAACTAGCCACCATTCGTCACCTCTGCCGATAGGCCATGTTTTCATGTTGTCGTTGGTGATGGCGAGCTGGTGGCTCGTTGCTCGTCTATAAGGGGCCATCACCATATCGCTCGGAGCTAGCGGAGTAGCTTCCGCCAGGCTTCTTCGCGTATGGCACGTGATAGACGGTGTAGCCCTTGGAAACTTTGGACGCAAACAGCTTCCTCAGCACCTTACCGGCGGTGATGGTATCGGCACGTTTGGGGCTGGCGACACCAATCTCGTCCAGAACCTCACTGGCGGACAAGTATCTGCAGGGGGCTAGAGTGGAGTCATAGCTGGCGAGAATTTTCTCCTCAACTCGATCCATGCTCCTAAAGCCATCGTTGTACACACCCAACGCCGCATTCAACTCGGGTCCCGCATGCCAGGAGTCTCCCTGGTCGAGCCACCAGAGCGCCTCGGCCCAAACCTGCTGCATATCTATCGCGTGGCGGTAGTCAACTTCGGTCACTTCGATTGGCCAAAAGCGCCGGTTGTTTGTGTCATCAACGAGAAATCGCACGTTGTTGACGCTGCCGAAGAATGCCGTACGCCGAGGGAAGCGGTTTGCAGCGCGGGAATATGGCGGGCGGACTTCATCCGACGATCGGCTCAAAAAGGCCTTCAGCGCTTCCGTATCCGACTTTCCAAACGTGGCGCCGATTTCTCCCAGTTCGACAAGCCACTTGCCGATGACCTGCAGAACCGAGTCTTTGTCTTCTACATTGAGCGTGACGCCATCAGCCTGGAAAGCCGGCGGGCAAAGACTGTTGAAGAATCGCGTCTTGCCGATACCACCATTCGGGTCGACCAGCACAAGCACATGCTCAAACTTGTTCGTCCGGCCAGAAATGATTGCTGCCGCGCCCAAGAGCCACTTTCGGAAGAGCGTCCAGGACAACTGAGCCTTGGAGATATCCTTGAACGTCAAGCAATCGCAGAGTTCGGAGAACCTGTGCTTCCCATCCCACGGTTTTGACCTAATCCAATCCAGGGCCGGGTTGTAGCTGTCACGCTCGGCCAGGGCGAATATGTTTCCTGCAACCTGGGTGTGTGGATACTTGTTGAGTCGGCACAGGTCCTCGATAAGGGACAAGTTCGTATTCCTCGCGAGTTCACCGTCTCGAGCGACGCCATCTATGCTGACCTCGATGTCCCTGGCTAGCTCGTTGTAACGCACGCGAATTCCGTACGCGAGCAGCAGCCGCCACAGATTCTCAACGGTTCCCTGGGCGCGTACGAAGATCCGCTCGGAAGTGTCTTTGCTATGACGAACTTCAACCTGTTTTGCGTGGTAGACGTCTAAAGGTTGTTCCAATGGGGCGTTTAAACGGTTCCGTTGGAAGAGGCCAGCCAAGGAAAGATCGCAATTCGGCAGATCCTCATCCGGGGCCTTGAGTTGAGAGTCTTGCTTGGCAATCGAACCAACGATTTGCCCCTGGGCGACAGCAGGTAATTGCTTCACAGGAACCTGGCCCCCTGCGCGGAACGCTCGCGAGTCACGGACTTTAGGTACTCCGAGACAGCTTCCCTTGGGTAGAGGACCCGATTGCCAAGCCGCACATAGGCCGGCCCTTGGCCTCGCTTGCGCCAAGCTTCCACCGTCAGGCGAGTGGCGCCCGCGAGCAGGCGGAAGTCATCTTCCAGGAGGCAGTCAAGAGCTTCTGCCATCTCGCGGACACGTTCAACGTCTTCTTGGTGGTCTGTGACCATGTTTCCCCGATGTTTCCGGCAGGATGCCGGGCTGTTCACGGGGCTATTTCACTGCGCCGGTTCCCTTGGCGCCCCTACACTCATCTCGAAAATTCGGGGATCAGTGTCAGGGTTTGGCAGATCTGGCGCGCCGTTTCGCCCGCCACCGCACTTTCGACAGTTCTGAGGCTCCGGAGTGCTGAGGGGCAGCGGCCAGTCGTGACCGCACCAGGGCCTCACATTTGTTGAGTCCCGCTCGATGGCGTCGTACCAATCTTGGTCGTGTTTCGGCTTCTCAACCAACTCAATCCCGGTCCTCGGGATGCGGCCGCCGATGAAAGGCATGCCGTCTATCGGTTTCGCGTTTGAGTCTTCGAAGTGAAGACCCATATGCCCCCCAAGAGCCCGCACAAACCGTGCAAACCAAGCCGCGTTGGATTTGGGTGGAAACTCACCAGTCAATTGGTAGTGATAAGCCGCCAGGTTTGCGACTAACCCGCGTTGCTGCGTCTCCAGGGGCTTATTGCTTTTGGACGCCAGGAGTTTCAGTTGAACGCTCGCGTGTCTGGCTACGCTCTCCAACGCCTCGACCATATCCCACGACTGCGACAGGAACTCAGCGGAACCAATCTCTCGAATGTGTTCCGCTATGTCGGCAGTTAACGGCGAAGGCGGCACAATGCAGGCCTCGTTGGCATACATGGTCAGGGTTCCAGCCGTCGTGCTGGTTAGGACCCTCATCCGTGCCAAAAGGTTCTGCGCGTCGTTGGCGATCGCGTCAATTTGACTACGTTGGTCACCAATTGAATCGCCACTAGTGTGCGGCCGCTGCGCAAGCTCGGTCGCGAATGTCACCAGCTTTTCCTGCTGCGCTGGAGCAAGCTTAGAGCGTCTAGCCGCCTGCTGGAGTTCGTAGCGCACGTTTTGAGGTAGAAAATCCGGGTCGACACCGAACCCGAAAATCGGCGCAGCGTTCCGGGTCTTTCTCGACTGGGCGGCGGCACTATCGCTGACCTTAAACGCAGGGCGGCGCGAGAAATCGGGCTTTGCGCGTTTGATCATGTCATTTACCCGATGCGAAATATGTGAACGTCTTCGGGCTTGATCGACGTGTATCGGCGCAACATGGTCCAGGTCTTGTGCCCGGTTAGAAGCGAAACGCGAGGGATGTCCAGACCTATGCGGAAAAACTGGGCTGTCGCACGATGGCGCAGATCATGAAAGTGCAAATCCACGATTGGTGGCTCAATCAGCTTGCATGCCCGTGTGAACGCAGTAGATACGGAGTCAGATTGCGCGCCGAACACGCTGCCAGCCTCACGGTCGTCAATCAGGTCCCTCAAGATTTCGATCGCAGCGGGCAGCAGCGGCACAGTTTGATTGTTGCCAACCTTCTTGCGGGGATCTTTGCGGTCGCGGATCAGCGCAGTCTTGCGCTTTAGGTCAACGTCCTCAACGCGAAGGGCGCATATCTCGCCAAGACGCATGCCGGTCGCCAAGGCGAAGCGGCAAAGGGTCGGCATATCGATTCGATGACGGCTACTGGCGGCCCAATGCGCGTAAAGCCGATTCAGTTCATCGTCGGTTGGCTCCCGCTCGCGTTCCTTGCTGCGCGTGTCCAATCCGCGATGTTTCAGGGACGCGCGAACCTGTGACGGAAGGTCGGCGGGGATATCCAAGTGCCGGACGTGGCGCCCCCACTTCAGCACGGCCCCCAGGAAGGACAGGTCGGCGGCGATCGTGACGCCGCCGGCGCCGTCCTTCACTCGCTGGTCGACGAAGTCCCGCAGCACGATCGCCGAGAGGGACGACAGCCGGACTTTGCCGAGCCGCGCGCTCAGCATCGCCAGGGTCGCGGACTTGGTCTTGCCGCCCGCGCCTGCACCTGTCCCCTTGTATGCGTCGATCAAGTCACACAGGGTGGCGCCCTTCGGCGGCTGTGCGTGCCCACTAGCTGCCACCTGGTGAGCCTGACCCTCGATCGTGCGCGCCCAGGCTTCAGCGTCCCGTTTCAGCGGGAACGTAGCGGCCCGATACAATCCTCCCCGGCGCACTTGGGCGCGCCACTTGCCAGACGGAAGCTGGGTAAAGGTCGCCATGTGTGCAATCTGTGTCCGTTCAGTCGTTTACCGAATGTTACCCGACCGTTCCCGCCGTGTGCACGTTGTGTGCACAACAGTCCGCACACAGAGTGTTTAAACGCACTGAAGTCGCAATGATAACTGAATCAAAACAGCATCTTATGGATGTTCGCCTGTCCGTCGCTCCGATGATGGATTGGACCGACAGCCACTGCCGGGTGTTCCACCGCCTGCTGGCGCCGCATGCCCGCCTGTACACCGAGATGGTCCACGCCAACGCGGTGATCCACGGCGATCGTCCGCGGCTGCTGGCGACGGACCCGATCGAGCATCCGGTGGCGCTGCAGCTCGGCGGCAGCGAGCCGGAACTGCTGGCGCAGGCGGCGCGCATCGGCGCGGAGTGGGGCTTCGACGAGGTCAACCTCAATTGCGGCTGCCCGTCCGATCGCGTCCAGGCCGGTCGCTTCGGCGCCTGCCTCATGCGCGAACCGCAACTGGTCGCTGACAGCGTCGCGGCCATGGTCGCCCACTGCGACGTGCCGGTGACCGTGAAGTGCCGGCTTGGCGTCGACGACGACCACGACTGGGGCCGCTTCCTTGCCTTCATCGATACCGTCGCCGCCGCCGGCTGTCGCATGTTCGTGATCCACGCGCGCAATGCCTGGCTCAAGGGCCTGTCGCCGAAGGAAAACCGCGAAGTGCCGCCGCTGCGCTACGACTGGGCCTACCAGCTCAAGCGTGAGCGGCCGCAGCTGCAGATCGTGGTCAACGGCGGCATCGCCGGCGAAGCCGAGGCCACCGCGCACCTGCAACACACCGATGGCGCGATGCTCGGCCGTGCCGCGTACCACGACCCGTACCTGCTGCACCGGCTCGATGTCGCCTGGTTCGGTGGCGAGGTGCGCAGCCGCGGCGACCTGCTGCGCTCGATGCGCCCGTATATCGAGGACCAGCTCGCGCGCGGCGTGTATCTCAAGCACATCAGCCGGCACCTGCTCGGGTTGTTCGCCGGCGAACGTGGCGGTCGCGCGTTCCGGCAGGTATTGAGCGAGGGTGCGCACAAGCCGGGAGCCGGCTGGTCGCTGATCGAGCAGGCGCTGGCGTTGACCGAATCGTTCGCCGGTGAACCTGCAGAGCAGGCACAGCGAGAGCAGGCATAGCGCATGGTCACCCGCGACATCGCCGCTTTCATCGCAACCGCCCGTGCCACGCCCGCCGACTTCGGCCCGGCGACGGCGCGCGCCGCGTTCCTCGTTGCCCCCGACGGTTTCCGCCTGGCCGAGCAGTCCGCTGCCGACAACCGTTACATGGCGCAGGCCGCCGGTTTCGATGCCGCCAGTGCCAGCGCCGAGCACCGCGAACTCCACCGCGCGTTGTCGCAGGTGCTGCCGACGGTGTGCTTCGCCGGCGATCCGGAAACGCCTGACGCGCTGTTCCCCAACAACGTCTTCGCCACCGCCGCAGGCCGCTACGTCGTCGGCCGGATGCGCCACCCGGTGCGCCAGCGCGAGGCCGGGCGCGAGGACATCCGCGCCTTCTTCGGCGGCGTGCTCGACTACGCCGAGATCGACCTGTCGACCCAGCCCCATCCGTGCGAGCTCACCGGCGCGCTGGTCATCGATCGCGCCCGCGGCCTCGGGTTCTGCGGGTTGTCCGAACGCTGCGACGAAGCCGGCGCGCGATTGATGCACGAAGCCCTCGGCCTGCGCGCAACGTTGCTGTTCGACCTGGCCGCGGGCGAGTACCACACCAATGTCGTCCTCGCGATCCTGGCCGGGCGCGCGGCGCTGCTGTGCGCCGGCGGCTTCGCCGATCCGGCGGTGGTCGATGCCATCGCCGGCCTGTATGCCCCGCATGCGCTGCGGCTGTCGCCGGCCGAGCATGCCGCGTTTGCCGGCAATGCGATCGCGCTGTCCGACGACGCGGTATGGATGAGCGCCCGTGCCGCCGCGGTTCTCACGCACGCCCATCGCGAGGCTTTGGCCGCGGCGGGTTTGGGCGTGCGCAGCGTGGGGCTCGAGGCCATCGAGGCCGGCGGCGGCTCCCTGCGCTGCTGCGTCGGCGAGATCTTCTGAGGGCGGCTCAGAGCAAGCCGCCGTAAGGCATGGCAACGGTGCTGGGTCTGAATCCCGGCCATGGTCAAACGGAAAAGTTCAGACCGGATTCACCGCATTGTTCCGAGAATGCGCTCTAGTCGCACGATCGTGCGATATTGCGCCGTTGTTGAAATCGCCCGCCCACTTGATGTTGCCCCGACCCTTGCTCCGAGCATGATGACGTTGATCCGACGCCCCTTCGCCCTGTTGCTGCTTGCCACCCTGGTGGTCGGGGGCGGCGACGCGTTGGCGCAGGATCGCGGACAGGGTGGTGGCCAGGGACACGACCGCGGTGGCCAGGATCGTGGTGGTCAGGACCGTGGCGGCCACGACCGCAGCAACGATCGCCGCGAACTGTCCGATTCGGTGCGCCGGGTCGAGCGCCGGACCGGTGGCCAGGTGCTCAGCGCCGAGCGGGTGCCGTACGATGGGCGCGATGTGAATCGCGTCAAGGTGGTCGATTCCAGCGGTCGGGTCCGGATCTACATGGACGACCCGCAGACACGCGAGCGTGGTCGCGACCGTGAAGAACCTACACGCCGCGACGACGACTGACCCGCCACGCTCTGGGCAACCCGCCCGGGAAGCGGCCGAGACAGAACGATAGACATTGGAGTCAACATGCGAATTCTGCTGGTCGAAGACGAAGCTCCGCTGCGCGAAACCCTGGCAGCACGCCTGAAGCGTGAAGGCTTCGCGGTCGATGCCGCCCAGGATGGCGAAGAAGGCCTCTACATGGGCCGCGAGGTACCGTTCGACCTGGGCATCATCGATCTCGGCCTGCCGAAGATGTCGGGCATGGAGCTGATCAAGGCGCTGCGCGACGAAGGCAAGAAGTTCCCGGTGCTGATCCTGACGGCGCGTTCGAGCTGGCAGGACAAGGTCGAGGGCCTCAAGCAAGGCGCCGACGATTACCTGGTCAAGCCCTTCCACATCGAGGAACTGCTGGCCCGCCTCAACGCCCTCGTGCGTCGTGCCGCTGGCTGGAGCAAGCCGACCCTGGAGTGCGGCCCGGTCGTGCTCGACCTTGCCGCGCAGACCGTCAGCGTCGCCGGCAGCAACGTCGACCTGACCAGCTACGAATACAAGGTGCTCGAGTACCTGATGATGCACGCCGGCGAGCTGGTCTCGAAGGCCGACCTGACCGAGCACATCTACCAGCAGGACTTCGACCGCGACTCCAATGTCCTGGAAGTCTTCATCGGCCGCCTGCGCAAGAAGCTCGACCCCGACGGCGCGCTCAAGCCGATCGAGACCGTGCGCGGCCGCGGTTACCGCTTCGCCATCGCGCGCAGCGGCGACTGATCTTCTCGCGCTCGCATCCCTGGGCAGGGTTCTGATGACAGGGGCGCCCACGCCCGGTCCACAGCCATGAGCTGGGGCCAGCCGCGTTCGTTGCAGGCCCGGCAGCTGCTGGGTGCAAGCCTGGGCCTGATCGCCTTCCTGGCGCTGGCCGGCTACGCCCTCGACCGCGCCTTCCTGGAAACGGCCGAAAGCAACATGCGCCAGCGCCTGCGCAGCCTGGCGCTGGCCTACGTGGCCGGCGGCGAGTTCGCCCGCAACGGCGAGTTCATCCCGCCCTACGAAACCGTCGATCCGCGCCTGGACCGGCCCGGCAGCGGCCTGTATGCCGAAGTGATCCTGCCCAACGGCCACTGGGACTCCGCCTCGGCGCAGGGCCCGTCACTGCCGGCCGGCAGGATGCTGCAGGCCAACCAAGAGCATTTCGAAGGCCCGCTGCCGATCACCGAGATCAACGGCCAGCCCGGCGAGGCCTACCGCTATGGCCGCGGCCTGATCTGGAGCGCCGGTGGCGACGACGCCAAGTCCGAGTTCCCGTACACGATCTACATCCTCGAAGACACCACCGCGCTCAGTCGCCAGGTCAGCGTGTTCCGCCAGGCGTTGTGGCGTTATCTCGGTGGCGCCGGTTTCATCCTGATGCTGCTGCAGGCCGTGGTGCTGCGCTGGAGCCTGCGGCCGCTGCGGCGCGTGATCGACGAACTCAAGAAGGTGCAGCGCGGTGTCGCCTCGCGCATGAGCGGCCGCCACCCGCGCGAACTGGAACCGCTGACCGAAAGCATCAACGCCTTCATCGAGAGTGAGCGCGAGAACCTCGACCGCCAGCGCAACACGCTGGCCGACCTCGCGCACAGTCTGAAAACGCCGCTGGCGGTCCTGCGCGCGCGTGCCGGCGAGGACGTCCCGGCCGAAGAGCTGCGCGAGGAAGTCGACATCCAGGTGCGGCGCATGAGCGACCTGGTGTCGTACCAGCTCGCGCGCGCGGCACGATCGGGTCACATGCTGTTTGCCGCGCCGCTGGAAATCGAACCGTATGCCGACCAGATCGTGCGCAGCCTGGAAAAGATCTACGCCGCCAAGGGCGTGCTGTGCGAGTTCGATATCGAAGAAGGCGTGAAGTTCTACGGCGAGCCCGGCGACCTGCAGGAAGTGCTCGGCAACCTGATCGAGAACGCTTTCAAATGGGCGCACACGCGCGTGCTGTTGACCGCCAAGCGGGGCGAGATCGCGCCCAACCGGCGCCCCGGCCTGCTGCTCGCCATCGACGATGACGGTCCGGGCGTGCCCGAGGACAAGATCGACCTGGTGCTGCAGCGTGGCGTCCGCGGCGACGAGCGCGTGCAGGGGCATGGCATCGGCCTGGCGACCGTGCTGGACGTGGTGCGCAGCTACCGCGGCACGCTCGATGTCAGCCGCTCGCAGGAACTGGCTGGCGCGCGTTTCGAAGTGGTGCTGCCGCCGGGACTGTGAGGTTTTTTGCTACGCCCGGATCGCCGCAAACGACGACGGGCCGTAGAACCTGCGCAGATGCGCGGCCACTTCCGGCATCTCCTCTTCCAGCAGCTGCGGATCGCTGAAGTGATACTCGGTGGCGACGGCGAAGAATTCTTCCGGCGATTCGCTGGCGTAACCATCAATGGCGGTGTCCTCGCCGGCATCCACGCGTGCAGCCAGCGCGTCGTAGGCGGCCTGGAAGTCGCGCGCCCATTCGCGCTGCCACGGGCGCGGCAACGGCGGCGTGCCATCGAGCGCGCCATCGAGGGCATCGATCTTGTGCGCCATCTCGTGCGCCGCCACGCAGAACCCCGCTTGCGGATCCTCGCAGTCGGCGACGACGTCTGCCCACGAGAGGATCATCGGCCCGGATTCCCACGCTTCGCCGATCAGATCGTCCTGCCACTCATGCAGCACGCCGGCGGCATCGACGTGGCTGCGATTGACCCGGAACGCATCGGGATAAACGATCAGCTGCGACCAGCCGCGAAGGCCTTCGGCGCCGAACTCGATAAGCGGCAGGCAGCACAACGCGGCGAGCATGCAGCGCTGGACCGGGTCCAGTGCCAGCTCGCCAATGGGGCTGATGGTTTTCTCGTGGAGGAAGCGCGCGGCAAGTTCGCGCAGGCGCGCGTCGCGTTCGGACTCTAGTCCGCCGAGCCAGGGAACCCGCGCGCGCGTTTCCAGCCAGAGCGCGTCGGGTAGGGCGTCAGGAGCGCGCCAGAGGCGACGGATCAGGTTCAGCAAGGGCGACCGTTACGGTGGAGCGCAGCCTCAGCGGAACATGCCCGGCAGGAAGCTGTGCCAGCGCGGCGACTGCATGCGGCCAGCGCTGCTGGCGGTGTCGCTGTGCAGGGCCGGCTTGGCCTTGACGGTGCGGGCAGGAGCCGGGGTGGCGCGGGCTTCGGGACGTGCAGCCTCGCGCTCGAGCGCGATCGATTCCGGGCAGCTGCCGCTGTTGGCGGAGCTGAGCTTGATCTCGCGCGCAGCCGAAGTCGAACTGGCGACCACGATCAGCAGGCACAGGCAGATCCGGAACATGACGGATTCCTCGGACGGGCGTGAAGCCACGGGCTTCAGGCAATGCTGGAATATAGCGCGAAACGACTGGGTCGATCTGGCCGTTGGGCGGCCGGGGGCATGGTGCATTGCAGCAACTCTCCTTGTGCTCTCTAGAACGGGTTCCGACCCTTCCGCCGGGTCGGGCCCGGAGATGCTGCATGGGTATCTTCTCTTATCGATGCAGCCCCGGGGCGGATGGTTGCAACCGCTTGCCGCGCCGCGGCGTCGTTCTGCCGATTCGCCGGCGTCATCGTTGCCGGCTTCACCGGTGGGAAGGGGCGGGGGCGGCCAACTCCCCCCCGGCGCGGCCGCCCAGCCAGTGCCCCTTCGACCACCGGCATCCCGACTTACGGCCCGCCCCGCCGGCATCGGCCAAGGGCCGGAGGGGATTGATTCAGCCGGGCCAGCAGGCGGGCGCCCTCACTGGCGGCCTCGCGCATAATTCCTCCATGACGTTCGACGACTGCCCGCAGCCGCGGTTGCCCCATGCCCTTTCGCCTCACGCTTGCTCCTGGATGCCGGGCAGGTCGGGGTGCGGCCGCAGGTGGGGTTGATGGACGACCGCGCATTGCTGTTGCGGCTGATGGCCGGTCCGGCCTCGGGCGATGCCCTGGCTCAGGCCAGTGGCCAGACCCGGGCGGCGGTCTGGAAACGGATCGAAGCGCTGCGCGAGGCAGGTGTCGCGATCGAAGCCCAGGCCGGCCGCGGTTACCGGCTGGCTCAGCCGCTCGATCTGCTCGACGCCGAGGCGATCCGCAGCGCGCTTCCGGCGGCCGCCAATGCTGCGCTGGCCGGGCTGGAGACGGCCTGGACCATCGACTCGACCAACTCCGAGCTGCTGCGCCGGGCCACTCCAGAGCGCGGCGCGCTGGTGCTGCTGGCAGAGCGCCAGAGCGGGGGTCGCGGCCGCCGCGGCCGTGAGTGGGCCTCACCCTTGGCCGCGCATCTGTACCTGTCGCTGGCGCGGCAGTTCGGCGGCGGCCTCGCTCGCCTCGGCGGTCTCAGCCTGGTGGCCGGCATCGCCGCCGCCGAAGCCCTGCACGCCTGCGGCTTCGGCGCAGTACGACTGAAGTGGCCCAATGATCTGGTCGTGATCGACGCCGACGGCACGCTGCGCAAGCTCGGCGGGATCCTGGTCGAAGGCGGTGGCGAACATGCAGGCCCGGTGCGCGCGGTGATCGGACTGGGCATCAACGTGCGCATGCCCGAAGCCGCCGCCGCGCAGATCGACCAGCCGTGGTGCGACCTGGCCTCGCTCTCCATCTCGGCGTCGCCGCGGGATCGCAATGCCATCGCAGCGGCGGTGCTGGCGCAATTGCTGCCGGCGCTGGAAGAGTTCGATGCCGGCGGCCTGGCGGACTTCATTGCCCGGTATGCCGCACTCGATGCACTGGCCGGGCAGGGCGTGAGCATGCACGGCGCCACCGCCACCGAGCATGGCGTCGCCATGGGCCTGGCCGACGATGGTGCCTTGCGGGTGCGATTGGACAACGGCGAGGAACGGCATTTCCATGCCGGTGAAGTCAGCGTGCGCCGCGGCGCGGGACAAGGGGGCGGGGCATGAGTGCGTGGCTGTTCGATCTTGGCAATACACGGCTCAAGTGCGCGCCGCTGCGCGCCGACGGTCGCGCCGGCGCTGCCGTCGCGCTGCCGCACCGCGAGGACGACGTGGCGGCGGCATTGGCGCAACTGCTGCCCGAGCGCATCGACGTCGCCTACCTGGCCAGCGTTGCGCAGCCGACGCTGCGCGTGGCGGTGCTCGATGCCCTGGCCACGCGCTGCCGGCGCATCTCGCTGGCGCGCACGCAACTGCGTTTCGGCGCTGTGCAGATCGCCTACGCCGATCCGCGCAAACTGGGCGTCGACCGTTTCCTCGCGCTGCTGGCGGCGCACGCGCGCATTGCCGACGCGGCGCTGGTATGCGGCGTCGGCACCGCGCTGACCATCGACCTGATCGACGCCGATGGCCGCCACCTCGGCGGTCGCATCGCGCCCTCGCCGACGCTGATGCGCGAAGTGCTGCACGAGCGCGCACCGCAGCTACCGGAAAGCGGTGGCGACTACGTCGACTTCGCCCGCGACACCGAGGACGCACTGGCTTCGGGTTGCGACGGCGCCGCGCTGGCCCTGATCGAGCGCAGCCTCGACGCAGCACGCCAGCGCCTGGGCCGGACCCCGCAACTGATCCTCCATGGCGGTGGCGCGCAAGCCCTGGTCGCGCAACTGCCGAACGCGACACAGGTCGCAACGCTGGTGCTCGAAGGCCTGGCGCAGTGGGCCGGCGCCGAGATTGCCGTCGCCGCCCCTTAGAATCGACCCATGCTCATACGCGCCCTGGTCGTCCTGCTGATCGTGCTCAATCTCGGTGTCGCCGCCTGGTGGACGCTGCGCGCGCCGCCGTCGGCACCGGCTGCGATCGAGCAGCCGCTGGGCGTGGCGCGCCTGCAACTGGCCCGCGAGGCACGGCCGACGGCCAAGCCGGCCGCCGCGCCGACGCCGACGCCGGCCGCGGCACCGGTCACTACGGCTGCGCCCGTGCAACCGGCCAAGGACGTCGCGGCGGAGAAGGTCGCCATCGCCATGCCCGCGCAGTGCTACAGCTTCGGCCCGTTCGCCGATGCCGCCGCGGCAAAAAACGCGCATGAAGTCCTGCTGGCGGTTTCGACCCGGGTGGTCCCGCGCGAGACACGCACCGGCACCACGCGCGGTTGGCGCGTGCTGCTGCCGGCGGCGGCCAGCCTGGCCGAAGCGCAGGCGACGGCGCAGCGCATCTCGGCAGCCGGTTTCGGCGATTACTTCGTCGTCCGCGAAGGCGCGGAAGCCAATTCGATCGCACTGGGTCGTTACCGCAGCGAGGACTCGGCCAGTCGCCGCGCCCAGTCGCTGGTGGCGGCCGGTTTCCCGGCGCGCGCCGAACCGCTCGGCGACGGCCGCGCCAGCTACTGGCTCGACCTGGTGCCGGGACCTTCGTTCGATACCGCGCGTGCACAGGCCGCTGTGCAGATCGTGCCGCGGCCGCTCGACTGCGCGCGGCTCAAGTAGCGGTCAGCGGCGGGCCGCAGGCGCGCTGACCATCGTGGCAGGCTAGAATGCGAGCCTTGCCGGCATAGCTCAGTTGGTAGAGCAACCGCCTTGTAAGCGGTAGGTCGTCAGTTCGATTCTGACTGCCGGCACCATCGAAGGCCCCGCATCGCCGGGGCTTTTTCATTTGCGCGCGGATGCCGAAGCTGAGGCGCGAACAAACAGACCATGGCCGTCAGCCGCGACGGAACAGCAACGTCCAGCCTTGCTCCGTGGCCACGGAAGCGACCGATTGTCGCCAGCCGGCGGTCGCCGGGAACACCGCGGCCATGACCTGCTCAAGCCCGTCGAATCCGGGCTGGTCCACGCTGACGCGGACGCTCTGGCCGCCACACGAGAACTCCAGGAAGGCCGCGTCTTTCGTGCGCGGATCCGCGTCGTACGCGCGGATTTCGGCGACCGCCTGCCAAGCGACGAAGGCCGGGCCGACCGTGAAACCGAACGCCGTGACCACGATGGGTGGCTGGTCGGGCCTGGCTGTCCGCGCGAGGCGGTCCATCAGATTCGAGATGGTTCCCACGTGCCCTGGTCCCTGGCAGGCCCCGCAGCGGGGCATGCATTCGATGTTCTGGCCGCCGGCAGTGCGGCGTCAAGGGAACGGGTCAACTGAAACGGCGGCGGTCCGGGACCCTGCAACCACAACGGTCTAAACTCGGGCGGACTACAGACAGGAACGTCACCGCATGAGTCGCAACTTCCCCGGGGTTTCGCTGATTGGTGCGCCGACCGACGTCGGTGCCGGCCACCGCGGTGCACGCCTGGGCCCGGAGGCCCTGCGCATCGCCGGCATCGGCGAGGCGCTGGTCAAGCGTGGCGTCGATGTCATCGACCGCGGCAACCTCGACGGTCCGCGCAACCCGTGGCAGAAGCCGGTCGAGGGCTACCGCCACCTGGCCGAAGTGGTTGCCTGGAACCGGGCCGTGATGGATGCGGTCGGATCCGAGCTGGCCGATGGGCGCCTGCCGATCTTGCTCGGCGGCGATCATTGCCTGGGCCTGGGCTCGATCACCGCCGTGGCCCGGCATTGCCGCCAGAGCGGCAAGCAGCTGCGCGTGCTCTGGCTCGATGCGCACGCCGACTTCAACACCAGCCAGGTGACGCCGTCGGGCAATGTGCACGGCATGCCGGTGGCGTGCCTGTGCGGGCTCGGCCCGGATGCGCTGACCCAGCTGGGCGGGGAGTCGCCGGCGCTGCGTCCGGACGAGATCCGCCAGATCGGCATCCGATCGGTCGACGAGGGCGAGAAGCGCCTGGTCCGGCAGTACGGTCTGGACGTGTACGACATGCGCTACATCGACGAGATCGGCATGAAGCGGGTCATGGAGGAGGCGCTGGAAGGCGTGGACGAGAACACCCATTTGCACGTCAGCTTCGACGTCGACTTCCTCGATCCCAGCATCGCCCCGGGCGTGGGCACCACCGTGCCGGGCGGGCCGAACTACCGCGAGGCGCAGCTGGTGATGGAGATGATCGCCGACACCGGCCGCATGGCCTCGCTCGACATCGTCGAACTCAACCCGATCATCGACAAGCGCAACCGCACCGCCCGCCTGGCGGTGGACCTGGTCGAGAGCCTGTTCGGCAAGTCGACCCTGATGCGCGACTGAGCCGGGCCCAGGGCAACGGCGGCTGAACTGTGGCGGCCGTCGCCGCGCTGCCGCCCGCCGTCCGGATGCGGCGCCCGCGGCGCCATGCCATCCT
Organism: Lysobacter sp. TAF61; assembly: GCF_052113485.1. NCBI lineage: Bacteria > Pseudomonadati > Pseudomonadota > Gammaproteobacteria > Lysobacterales > Lysobacteraceae > Lysobacter > Lysobacter sp. TAF61. Next base: position 239,340 of record NZ_JBFRDH010000005.1, on the reverse strand, counting down.
TACGCCATCACTGCCAACGTCCCCGGGGACCCGATGAAACGCTTTGCCGCAATGCTCCTGCTCGCCACTCTGTCGCTCGCCCTGCTCAGCGCCTGCAACACCATGGAAGGCCTCGGCAAGGACGTCAAAAAGCTCGGCCAGAAGGTCGAGGACAAGGCCAGCGGCTGAGGCATCGCAGCACCGCGCAGGCGGTTGTTCCCTCGAAGGCCGGCATGTCCGGCCTTCGTGCCGTCTGGCGCCCGAAGGCTGACGCCACATGCTGTCCCCTCATGGCTGCCCCCTGAATCGGAAGTCGGATCTTTCGCTCACGTCCACCTCGGCTTCACACCCCCTCACGTCAGATGGCTCCGCGGCACGCAGCCCGATTGTGTGCGCCTTGCTTCCCATTTAGCTGAGGAGATTTCCATGAAGCGTTTGATCGCCCTGATGCTGCTCGCCCTGTTCTCGATGGGCACCCTGACCGCCTGCAACACCGTGGCGGGCGCCGGCAAGGACGTGAAGGGAGCTGGTGAGAAGGTCGAAGATGCCGCGACGAATTGCAAGGACGGCAAGTGCTGATCGTCCGCTGCGATTGCCATCGCAATCGGTAAACAGGAAAGGCCGGAGCAATCCGGCCTTTTCTTTTTTGCAATGTTCGATGCGAGCGCGCGTCATGCGCGTTGCAAGATAACTCGCATTCACTGAAATCAATCTTCGGCTAACGCAATTGCGACCCGGTGCGAATGCACGCATTGCGATGCTGTGCGTGCGGCATCTAAGCAGATGCGTCGCATCACCCGAACCGAGGATGAGTGATGAACAAAGACATCATTGCTGGCAAGTGGACTCAGATCAAAGGCCAGGCACAGGCCCGTTGGGGCGACCTGACCGATGACGATTTCGCCGTCGCCGAAGGCAATGCCGAATATCTCGCCGGCAAGCTGCAGGAACGGTATGGCTGGGAGCGCGACCGCGCCCAGCAGGAAGTGCGTGACTTCGAGAAGACGCTGAACTAACTGGCAGTCCGTCGATCCACGCACGCGGTGCGCGTGCCGGGCGGTGCGGCTGAAGGCCGCAACCGGCGCGCGCCACGCCAGACCCACGCCAAACCCAGGGGCCGGCCGCAAGGCCGGTTCCTTTTTGCGTTTCACTGACCGCTGTAGTCCGGCGGATCGGCGACGAAACCCTGCGGGAATGCGCGCGGCCGCGAATCGGGCAGGTAACGCGGTCGCGACGGCAGCACACCGCGCGCGACCAGCGTCTGATAGTCGTCGTAACGCAGTTCGCTGACCTGCGTCGGCGCGCGGGTGGCGCGGACGAATTGGGTGTGGCTGGCCGGCGACCACTCGCGCTGGCCATGACCGGTGCCGATCGACTGCGCCGCCGCTTCGGCTTCGCGCGCCGCCGGCGCGGCGGCTTTCGCCGCATCGGCACGTTCCAGCCGGTCGAGCGTCTCACCGCGACGCCGTTCCTCCAGCGCCACGCCGGCTTCCTCGAACACCGCCACGCCGATCACGCCGACGTTGTCGGGCCGGCCGGTGCGCGCGGCGTAACTGTCGGGCAGGTCGGTGAATACGAACTGGGCGACCTGGTGGAGCGATTTGCGCCAGCCTTCGATCTCCATCGTCTGCCACGGTGCCAGCACATAGCCGGTCTGGGCGGGATGGGCGGTCTCGCCGCTGATGGCGTTGACGCCGTCGACCGACAGCACCACCAGCACGCGGCGGCCGCTGGTGTTGGCCAGGCGCACCGAATAGCGGTGGCCGGGCGTTCCGGCAATCCAGCGCTGGCCGCGATGGTGGACCGGTGAAAGCCATTGGCCGCTGTCGCGATCGACCACTGCCAGGTCGACCGGCCCGCCACCGGCCACCGCGGTGGCGGCGACGGGCGCGGCAAAGGCGAGGGCCGCCGAGGCGGCAAGACTGGCAAGCAGGCAGGGCAGGGTGCGCAACATGGTCGGTGCTCCGGAAGGGACGCCGGGGTGAACGGACCAGTCGCGGCTGCGGGGTTGGGTACACTGTGGGGCCGTTTTCCCCGGCGTCAGCGTTCGATGAGCCTTACCCGCGTCCTCACCGGCATCACCACTTCCGGCACTCCGCACCTGGGCAACTACGTCGGTGCGATCCGCCCGGCCGTGGCCACCAGCCGCCAGGCCGGCGTGGAGAGCTTCTACTTCCTCGCCGACTACCACGCCCTGATCAAGGTGCAGGACCCGGCGCGCGTGCAGCGTTCGACGCTGGAGATCGCGGCCAGCTGGCTGGCCTGCGGCCTGGAGCCTGACAAGGTCTGGTTCTATCGCCAGAGCGACGTGCCGGAAGTGCAGGAGCTGAACTGGTTGCTGACCTGCGTGGCCAGCAAGGGCATCCTCAATCGCGCCCATGCGTACAAGGCGTCGGTCGACAAGAACCGGGAGATCGGCGAGGACGACGACGCCGGCGTCAATGCCGGACTGTTCATGTACCCGGTGCTGATGGCCGCCGACATCCTGCTCTTCAACGCCAACAAGGTGCCGGTCGGCCGCGACCAGGTCCAGCACATAGAGATGGCACGCGACTTCGGCCAGCGCTTCAACCATCTCTACGGCGAACCGGTTGGCGAGGAGTTCTTTGCCCTGCCCGAGGCGGTGATCGAGGAGAACGTGGCCACGCTGCCCGGCCTGGACGGTCGCAAGATGAGCAAGAGCTACGACAACACGATCGCGTTGTTCGCCGCGCGCGACACGCTGAAGAAGTTGATCTACTCCATCGTCACCGATTCGCGCGCGCCCGGCGAAGCCAAGGACGCTGACACCTCCAACGTGTTCCAGCTCTACCAGGCGTTCGCGTCCGCGCAGGAAACCACGGCCATGCGCCAGGCCTTCGCCGACGGCATCGGCTGGGGCGAAGCCAAGCAGGCGCTGTTCGAACGCATCGACAGCGAAGTCGCGCCGCTGCGCGAAAAGTACGAGGACCTGATGGCGCGGCCGGCCGAAATCGAGGCAGTGCTGCGCGACGGCGCCAGCCGCCTGCGCGCGCGCTATGCGCAGCCGACGCTGGCGCGACTTCGCGAGGCGGTCGGCCTGCGCGACCTGTCGCGGACGAGCGATGGCGGCACGAAGAAGGCGCTGAAGACCTCGCTTCCGGTGTTCAAGCAGTACCGCGAAAAGGACGGCCGTTTCTACTTCAAGCTGGTCGATGGCGAGCGGCTGCTGCTGCAAAGCGCTGGTCACGAATCGGCGCGCACGGCAGGTCAGCTGATCGGCCGCCTGAAGCAGGAGGGCGGCGCCGCACTCCACGGCGCGGGCAATGCTGCGGTGCACCTGGGCGACGAACTGGTCGGACACCTGCACGACGGCGTTGAACTGGCAGAGGTGGTCGAGGCGCTGGCGCAGATGGTGGCCGAGGACGCATGAATCCCGCGGTCGAACTCAACCTGGCGCTGATCCTGTTCCTGCCGTGGTTTGCGATCCTGGGAGTGCTCTACTGGTTGTTCCCGCGACAGCCGCGGCATGCCGCGCGCAAGCTCTACGACACCGTTGCCCTGCTGCTGGCGGTGACCGCTTTCCTGCTCAGCATCTACTGGTCGCATGACCACGCCGACCCGGTCTATGGGCGGATGTGGCAGCAGATCCTCGCCACGGCGCTGGGCTATGGCGTGTTCCTGGCGGTGCTGACGGTTGCCTTCGTCGTGCGCAACGTGTGGTTTCGGCGCACGCGATGAGTGCCATTGCATGAGTGGCAACAGCGGCATCGTCACCATCGACACCGGCTTCCAGCGGCCGGCCTTCGACGCGGCCTATCTGCTGGTGGAGAACGGTCGCGGCGCCTTCATCGATTGCGGCACGCAGCATTCGATCCCGGCGATGCTGGCGGCGCTGGAAGGGCAGGGACTGACGCCGTCCGACGTCGACTGGCTGATCCTGACCCATGTGCACCTGGATCACGCCGGCGGCGCGGGTGCGCTGATGCGCGAGCTGCCCAATGCGACGCTCGCCGTGCATCCGCGTGGCGCGCCACACATGATCGATCCGACGCGGCTGGTCGCAGGCGCGACCGCGGTCTATGGCGAAGAGGAGATCGCGCGCAGCTATGGCGACATCGTCCCGGTCGCGGCCGCGCGCGTGCGCGTGCTGGCCGACGGCGACGTGATCGAGCTGGCCGGACGTGCGCTGCTGTGCATCGACACGCCCGGACATGCGCGCCATCATTTGTGCGTGTGGGATGAGCGCAGTCGCAGCTGGTTCACCGGCGACACGTTCGGCCTGTCGTACCGCGAGTTCGACAATGCGCTGGGCGCGCCGTTCGTGATCCCGACGACCTCGCCGGTGCAGTTCGAGCCCGAGCCGTTGAAGGCATCGATCCGCAGGATGCTGGCGAAGATGCCCGACGCGATGCATCTCACCCACTACGGACGCGTGGGCGATGTCGCGCGACTGGCCGGGGATCTGATCGCGCAGATCGACGCGATGGTCGCACTGGCGCGCGCTGCAGACGGCCATGACGACCGTCACGCGCGACTGGTCGCAGCGCTGACGGATCTCTATGTCGAACGCGCCCAAGCCCACGGTGCACCCCTGGCAGCGGCCGAAGTGGCGCGGCTGCTGGAGATCGACATCGAGCTGAACGCCCAGGGCTTGGAAGTGTGGCTCGACCGCGATACGGCCTGATCCCTGTTCAGAAATCACGGCGTTCAGCTGAATGGCTTAACGGCCGCGTCGGATCCATGCAGCTGTGGCCTGCGTCACAGGTCCGGCGGCCGCGGGGGAGTAGCCTGAGCCGCCTTTCAGCACCGCCCTGATGTCCGCCGTCCGAGCCCTCCCTCCGCCACTGCCAGACGAAGCTCCGCGCCAGGCGGCGCTGGATGCCTATGCAGTCGTGGACACGGTGCCGGAGCAGGCCTACGACGACATCGTGCGCCTGGCCGTGACCCTGTGCGACGTGCCCGCCGCGGCGATATCGCTGATCGATCACGACCGCCAATGGTTCAAGGCGCAGATCGGTCTCGACGCCAGGCAGACGCCTCGCCATGAAGCGATCTGCGATCGCGCAATAGAGATGCCCGACCGCACGCTGGTGATCGAGGATCTGGCCGCGCAGACCGCATACCCGCGCCCGAACCTGCGCATCGGCAATGCGCCGCTCCGCTTCTATGCCGGCGCGCCGTTGCTGAGTCCGGATGGCCACGCCATCGGCACCGTCTGCGTACTCGACACGCGCCCGCGTCGCCTGACCCGTGCGCAACGCGAAGGCCTGGAAGTGCTCGCCCGCCAGACCCAGCACCTGCTCGAGCTGCGGCGCTATGCGCTGGAGCAGCGCCGGCTGCTGTCCGAGCGCGAAGCGTTCGCGCAACGTCTCGAAGACGCCCGTGCCGACCTGCAGCGCCGCAATGACCAGCTCCAGCACAGCGCCACCCACGACGCACTGACCGGCCTGCTCAACCGCGCCGCGCTCGCGCAGCTGCGCGACAATCCGGAGGCGATGCTGCAGCTGCAGAAGTCGCCTTACACGCTGATGCTGCTCGACGTCGATCACTTCAAGGACGTCAACGATCGCCATGGCCATCTGTTGGGCGATCGCGCGCTGCGCGCCGTCGCCGATGCCGTGGCGGCGTCGATCCGCCACGGCGACGTGGCCGTTCGCTACGGCGGCGAGGAGTTCCTGATCCTGCTGCCGGACACACGCCTGGAAAGCGCGTCGCAGGTGGCCGAGCGCATCCGCCTGCGCCTGTCGCAGGCGGCGCTGCCGTTTGCGTTGACGGTGTCGATCGGCATGGCCGCCGGCGAGCCGACGCGGGACTGGTCCGAGCAGGTGTTCGATCGCGCCGACCAGGCGCTCTACCGTGCCAAGGCCCGCGGCCGCAATTGCGTGGTCGCCGACGACACGCAGCTGCACGGCATCTGAAGGCTCATTCCCACGTGGTCGGCGTCATGCCGATCTCGGGGTGATGCATCTTCACCACGCAGAAGCGTTGCCCGGTTGGGGCTTCCATCACCCACCAGCGTTTGACGAAGGCGATCTTCTTCGCGCCGAGCTTTTCCAGGCGCGCGGCCTCGGCGTCGATATCGTCCGATTCGATGTCCAGGTGCACGCGCGAGGCATGGTCGACCTTCTGCACTTCGATATGCATCCCGTCGCGCGTGTCGCCGAACTGGACGTAGGTGCCAGGCACGTCACCAGCATCCGGATCGGCGATGCTGGCGCCCAGCGCCTCGCACCAGAACCTCGCCGCGGGAGCGAGGTCGTCGGTCTGGCAATCGATGATGAAGCCGGCAAGGCGACTGCGATGGGCCACGGATGTTTCCTTAGTTGGGAAGGGCCATGTCGTCCAGCAGCGCCTTGAGGAAGCGCGCGGCTTCGCCGCCGGTGCAGGCGCGGTGGTCGAAGGTCAGGGAGATCGGCATGCGGCGGTGCACTTCGATGCCGCCGATCACCGCGACCACGTCGTGGCTGAGTTTGCCGGCACCGACGATCGCCACGCACGGCGGCACGACCACCGGGGTCGCGTAACGGCCGGCGAACATGCCGAAGTTGGACAGCGAGATCGTGTAGCCGCTGAGCTCGCTGGCCGGCAGCGAACGCTCCTCGACCTGGGCGCGCAGGCGCTGGATCGCCATGCGCACGCTGGCGCCATCGAGCATGTCGGCATTGCGCAGCGCCGGCACGAACAGGCCGTCGTCGGTGTCGACCGCGATGCCGATGTCGACGTGCGGGTGCAGGGTGCGGCTGAGGTTGTCGCCATCGAACCAGGCGTTGAGGGCCGGCACGGCCTTGCAGGCGGCGACCATCGCCCGCACCAGGCGCGCGGTGATGTCCTGCTTGCCGATCCAGGCGTGCAGGTCGGCGTCGTCGCACAGCGTGGTCGGGACGACCTTGGCGTGCGCATCGGCCATCACCCGCGCCATGTTGCGGCGCACGCCCTTGAGCTGCTCGGGCTGGCCGCTGGCGCTCACGCCCGGCGGCTGCGTGCGGACCGGCTTGCCGGCCTGGGACAGGGTGCTGCGGGCAGGTGCACCCTCTCCCGCCTGCGGGAGAGGGCTGGGGTGAGGGCCAGCGGGAGAGCGGAGCGGAGCGGCCGGACCATCGGCTGCAGCACGCTTGACGTCGTCCATGGTCACCACGCTGTCGGCGCCGGTGGCGCGCACGCGGGTGAGGTCGACGCCGAGCTTGCGCGCCAGTGCGCGCACGGCCGGCATCGCCTTGACCCCACCGACGGCGATGGCCTGTTCGCTGCGGACCGCGTCGGAACTCTGCATGGCGCCAACCACGGTGCCGGCGTCGTCGCGCTTGCTCTCGGCCTGTGGTGCGGCTTCGCCGGTGCTGATCGTGCCGCCATCGTCGGAGGCGACCACCTTGTCGCCGTCATCAGGGGCGTGGCTGCCGGCGCCGTGGTGGTGGCCGGTGTCCTGGCCCTCGGCACGCTGCGGCATCGACGGATCGATCTCGAATTCGGCCAGCATCTTGCCGGTGATGATCACGTCGCCCGGGCCACCGGCGAGCCTGATCACCTTGCCCGACACCGGCGAAGGCACCTCGACCACGGCCTTGGCGGTCTCCATCGACACCAGGTTGTCGTCGAGGCGGATCGTGTCGCCTTCCTTCACGAACCACTCGACGATGGTCGCGTCGGGCAGGCCCTCGCCGAGGTCGGGAAGGAAGAAGGTCTTCTTGCTCATACGGTGTCGTCCCTAATGTCTTGTCACTTGGGTGAGGCAATGTCGGGTGGCAACGCGGCGGACCGCGTCACGTCGGAATTCCCGGATCCATACATTGTTGCGCGCGGTCGGTTCGCCGGCGTCGTTCATGCGTCTTCGCCTTCGTCGTCGTCGAGCACTTCCAGCGCCCGCGCCGGGATCCAGCCCTGGCGGCCGAGGGCGTTCTCGGCCCACCACCACTGCGCCAGTTCGTAGTGCAGGGTGACGATCTCGTCGGCCTGGGCGTCGAGCTCGCGCGTGTCGTAGTCCGACAGCGCGTTGGCCGTGCCCTGCTCGTTGTCGAACAGGGCCACCGGCACCCAGCCGCCATGGCCTTCGGCGATCGTGGTCCAGACGAATTGCGGCCAGTCGCGGTCGCGTTCGCCCAGCGTCACCGCCTCACCGCGTGCGATCCGGATCGCCGGGCGATCCGGTGCGCGATGGGCGACGACGACGCGGGCGTGGCGCATGCTCGACCCGTGTCCTCAGCTGGCCGCGACGGTGCGCTTGGCCGCGGCCACGATCCGCTCGACGCTGGGCAGGTACTTCATTTCCAGGCGGAACAGCGGAATGTGCGTGTCGTAGCCGGTGACGCGCTCGACCGGAGCGACCAGGTCGAACATCGACTCCTCGGCCAGGCGCGCGGCGATCTCGGCGCCGAAACCGGCGGTCTTCGGTGCTTCGTGCACGATCACACAGCGACCGGTGCGGCTGACCGATTCGGCGATGGTGGCGAAGTCGAGCGGTCGCAGCGTGGCAACGTCGATGACCTCGGCGCTTATGCCCTGCGCGGCCAGCTTCTCGGCGGCCTCGAGCGTCTCCTTCACCTGCGCGCCCCAGGTCACCAGGGTCACGTCGGTGCCGTCACGCAGCACGTAGCACACGTCCAGCGGCAAGGCCTCGCCGTCGTCGGGCACCACTTCCTTGTACTGGCGATAGATGCGCTTGGGCTCCATGAAGATCACCGGATCCGGTTCGCGGATAGCGGCAAGCAGCAGGCCGTAGGCACGCGCCGGCGACGACGGCATGACCACCCGCAGCCCCGGTACGTTGGTGAAGATCGATTCGTTGGCTTCGCTGTGGTGCTCTGGCGCGCGGATGCCACCGCCCCACGGCACGCGCAGCACCATCGGGCAGGTCAGGCGGCCGCGGGTGCGGTAACGGAAGCGCGCGGCGTGGCAGATGATGTGGTCGACCATCGGGTAGACGAAGCCGTCGAACTGCGACTCGGCCACCGGTTTCATGCCCTGTGCGGCGAGGCCGACGGTGAGGCCGGCAATGGTGGTTTCGTCGAGCGGCGTGTCGAGCACGCGCTCCGGGCCGAACTGCTGCTGCAGGCCGGCGGTGGCGCGGAACACACCGCCATTGACGCCGACGTCCTCGCCCAGCACCAGCACGGTGTCGTCGGCGCGCATCTCGTAGGCCAGTGCCTGGGTGATCGCCTCGATCAGGGTGATCGCGGTTGGCGTTGCCGGAGCCTTGGCCATGGCAGTCGTCCCCTTGGTTGCGCCGCTCTTGATGGGGTCCTCGACGCTCATCAGCGACCCTCCTGCGCCAGCGCGTACGCGCGCTGTGCGGCGACGTCGGGCGGCATGTCGGCATAGAGGTAATCGAACATCGCCTCGACCGGCTGCACCGGCGTTTCCAGGTAGGCGTTGATCTCGACGTCGACGCGCTTGCCGCATTCCTCGGCCCAGGCCTTCTCCTCGGCCTCGCTCCACAGGCCCTGCGCGGTCAGCCAGGTGCGCAGGCGCGTGATCGGCTCGCGCGTCCACGCCGACTTGACCTCGTCGTCGTTGCGGTAGCGGCGGGCGTCGTCAGCGGTGGTGTGGTCGTGCAGGCGGTAGGTCATGAACTCGATCACGCTTCCGCCTTCGCCGCTGCGGGCGCGCTCGCTGGCGCGGCGCATGCCTTCCATCACGGCGATGATGTCGTTTCCGTCCACCTGCAGGCAGTGCAGGCCACCGGCCAGGCCCTTCTGCGCGAGCGTCTGGGCGCCGGTCTGCGCCGAGCGCGGCACCGAGATCGCCCAGCCGTTGTTGATCACGCACAGCACCAGCGGCAGCTGGTAGGCGCCGGCGGAGTTGAGCGCGGCATAGAAGTCGGTCTTCGAGGAACCACCATCGCCACAGCAGGCCACGGCCAGCTGCTTCTGCTTGCGCAGCTTGAACGCCAGCGCGGCGCCGGCGGCATGCAGGCATTGCGTGGAGATCGGCACGCACCAGGAGAAGTCTTTCTTCGGGCCCGAAAAGTCGTTGCCGCGTTCGTCGCCGCCCCAGTACAGCAGCACTTCGCGCGGCAGCACGCCGCGCATGAACTGCGCGCCGTACTCGCGGTAGCTCGGTGCGAACACGTCGTCGGGCTGCATGGAGGCGCCGATGCCGATATGGGTGGCTTCGTGGCCCAGGCAACTGGCGTAGGTGCCAAGCTTGCCGGTGCGCTGCAGGGCAATGGCCTTGGTGTCGAAGGTACGCACGAACAGCATCTGCTTGAACAGCGGCAGCAGTGCCTTGGCGTCGCGGAAGGCGGGCGGAAGCTCCGCCACCAGCGTGCCGTCCGGGCCGAGGTATTGCAGGTATTCGATTTCGAAGGTCGCGGCGACCGTCATCGCGGAGGTCCTGGAGGATGTGTGGCTGGGAGTCCGAATCGGCCGCGTTCCGGATCCAGTGCCGGCGCATCACCGCATCGGGTGGCTGGGCCCGGAAGACGCACCGGGCCTGGCTCCGCGGCGTCTGGGTGGCCCCGAACACAGGCCTGGCCGACGCGCTTTCGCAAAGATCATAACCAACGCGGTGTTAAGGGCCGTTGCGCGCTGCGGCATGAAACTTTGCTGGAAAACGGGTATGCGACGCCGCCCGACGTTCCCGGACGGCGGGGTACGGCGGCTCGTGCCGAAGGGGCGGGCGGCGCCGATGAGGTACCCTTTTGACCCCTCAGCCGGCATCAGCTCCGGCCACAACGAGCCTGCAATGACGGTCGAAAAGAACGAGCGCGAACTGGAATCCGGCATCCATACCGACCTGTCCGGGCGTATGAGCTATTCGGGCTACCTGCAGCTGGACACGCTGCTGTCGGCACAGCAACGCCTGTCCAATCCGCCGCACCATGACGAGCTGCTGTTCATCGTCCAGCACCAGGTCGCCGAGCTGTGGATGAAGCTGATGATCCACGAGCTCAAGGCCGCCATCGCGCACCTTCGCGCCGACCGCCTCGGCGAATGCCAGAAGATCTTCTCGCGCTGCAAGAACATCCTGCGCCAGCTGACCGAGATGTGGTCGGTGCTGGAGACGCTGACGCCGTCGGAGTACATGGAGTTCCGCGAGATCCTCGGTCCGTCCTCGGGGTTCCAGTCGCTGCAGTACCGCACCATCGAATTCCTGCTGGGCAACAAGAACGCGGCGATGCTCAAGGTGTTCGCCCACGACGCCAAGGCCGAGGCCAGCCTGCGCGAAGTGCTGGAAGCGCCGAGCCTGTACGACGAGGCGCTGCGCTACCTGGCCCGCCACGGTCACGCGGTGCCGGCGCGACACCTGGAGCGCGACTGGTCGCACGCGCACGTGGCCGACCCGGAGCTGCTGCCGGTGTTCGAGCGCATCTACGAAGATACCGATGCCGACTGGCAGGCCTACCACCTGTGCGAGGACCTGGTCGACCTGGAGAGCCAGTTCCAGCTGTGGCGCTTCCGCCACATGCGCACGGTGATGCGCATCATCGGCTTCAAGCGCGGCACCGGCGGTTCCAGCGGAGTGGGGTTCCTCAAGCAGGCGCTGGAGCTGACCTTCTTCCCGGAACTGTTCGACGTGCGCACGATGATCGGCGGCGGCAGCAGCTACGGTGCTCCGCCGGCCTGAGGTCGAACGCTGCGGAGGCGCCAAGCCGCCTGCCGCAAACTGCTACCGCTATTCAGGTTTAATGGTGCGCTGCAGCACGTTCCTGCCAGATTTCACACAGGTTTGACGTGACCCCCCTCAGCCGGTAAATCTCCCCGGTCCCGCGCCAGCCGGCGCGGGCTGCTCCATTCTGTATTCGTCCATTCAGTATCGATCCACAGGGGACACCGCATGAGCGGAACCGCTACACCTACGGCCGGCCAGGCCGCGCCCATTCCGCCGTTCAAGCAGACCTTGGGCCACCCCAAGCCGCTGTGGATGCTCTTCATGACGGAGTTCTGGGAGCGCTTCGCGTTCTACGGCATCCGCTGGGCACTGGTGCTGTACATCGTCGCCCAGTTCTACGGTGGCGATGCCACGGGTGAAGCCCCGGCCAACCGCGTCTACGGCGCCTACCTGGCGCTGGTGTACGCCGCGGCCATCTTTGGCGGCTACATCGCCGACCGGGTCCTGGGCTACCAGCGGTCGATCCTGCTCGGCGCGGTGATCATGGCCGCGGGCCTTTTCATGATCGCCCTGCCAAACGAGGCGATCTTCAAGCTCGGCCTGGCCACGATCGTGGTCGGCAACGGCCTGTTCAAGCCGAACATCTCCACGATGGTGGGCAAGCTCTACAGCCCCACCGACGAACGCCGCGACTCGGGCTTCACCATCTTCTACATGGGCATCAACCTGGGCGCGATGCTGGCGCCGCTGCTGACCCAGTACCTGGCGCGCAAGATCTTCGGCACCGACACCATGCCGGCCTACAAGGTCGTGTTCATGGCCGCCGGCGTGGGCATGCTGATCAGCCTGGTGTGGTTCTGGTTCGGTCGTCGTGGCCTGGAAGGCATCGGCCGCCCGCCGGTGAACGGCGAGGACAAGCGCAAGGTCCTGTACGTGCTGATCGGCGCACTGTTCGCCATCCCGGTCGTGTACTTCCTGCTGGCCATGGGCGCCGGCGCGCTGCAGGGCGTGCTCACCGTGATGTTCCTGGGCCTGTGCGGCATGCTGCTGGTGGAGGCCTTCCGTGAAGGCGCCGTCCAGCGCGACCGCTGCATCGCGATGCTGATCATCTTCACCTTCAACATCCTGTTCTGGATGTTCTTCGAGCAGGCGGGCAGTTCCTTCACCTTCCTTGCCGACAAGATCGTCGACCGCGACATCTTCAGCGGCGGCCTGGCCGACATCGTGTACTCGATGAGCGGCGAGCGCGTCTTCCCGACCGCCTGGTTCCAGAGCGTCAACTCGGTGGCGATCATCACCATGGCGCCGCTGATCGCCTGGATCTGGGTGAAGCTCGGCCGCGCCAACCCGTCGATCCCGCGCAAGTTCGGCCTGGGCCTGATCTTCAATGGCCTGGCATTCCTGCTGCTGATGGTCGCGCTGTCGAAGCTGGTCACGGCCGCCGGCCTGATCCCGTTCTGGACGCTGTTCGCCGTGTACTGGATCCAGTCGATCGGCGAGCTGTGCCTGTCGCCGATCGGCCTGTCGATGGTGACCAAGCTGGCACCGCTGCGCCTGGTCGGCTTCGGCATGGGCGGCTGGTTCCTCTCGACCGGCATCGGCAACAACCTGTCGGGCATCTTCGCCGGCGTGGTCAGCGGCGAAGGCGGCATGACCAAGGCCTCGGCCCTGAGCGGTTACACCTTCGGCTTCTGGGCGCTGCTCGGCGCCGGCGTGCTGCTGTTCCTGATCGCACCGCTGGTGCAGAAGCTGATGCATGGAGTGAAGTGACGCATCGGCCGGTCCGCGCTCCACGCGGACCGCTTTGCCGATGCGTCATCCCGACGGAAGTCGGGTCCTGCTTCCATGACGGACCATTGAACTGCACCCGCGTAAGGTAGGGCCCTTCGCTCCGCCGGACCCCCGACATGCCGCAGCCGTCCCCGCTGACCCGCGCCGAAAGCAGCGACTACACCTACACGTCGCGCCACGCCGACGTCATGGCTTTCATCGACGCGCTGGCTGCGCGCAACGACCCGCGCCTGCATGTCACCGACTTCGGCCAGACACCGGAAGCTCGCGCCTTGCCGCTGCTGGTGCTGTCGGCGACCGGCGTCACCACGCCGGAACAGGCCAGACAGCTCGGCCTGCCGGTAGTGCTGGTGATGTGCGGCATCCATGCCGGCGAAGTCGAGGGCAAGGAGGCCGGGCTGATGTACGTGCGCGATCTGCTCCACGGCGCCCATGGCGACGTGCTCGCGCGCATCACGCTATTGCTGGTGCCGCTGTTCAACGCCGACGGCAACGAACGCATCGACCCGGAGAACCGCCGGCTCGACATCGCCCACTTCACCGGCCAGCTCGGCCCGGACAGCGGCGTCGGCACGCGCGTGAATGCCGCCGGCATCAACCTCAACCGCGACTACATGCGCCAGGATGCGGCGGAGATGCGCCTGCTGCAGACGCGCGTGATGCATCCGTGGAACCCGCACCTGAGCATCGACTGCCACGCCACCAACGGCTCGATCCACCGCTTCGATCTCACCTACGACATTCCGCACACGAGCCTGAGCGGGCGCAGCGAGCCGATCGAGTACATGCGCCAGCACCTCTTGCCGGCGGTGACCGCGGCGGTGAAGGAGAACGACGGCCGCGACACCTTCTACTACGGCAACTTCCTGCGCGACGAAGGCGGCGAGGGCAGCGGCTGGATCACCTATACCCACCACCCGCGCTTCGGCGGCAATTACCGCGGCCTGTGCAACCGCCTCGACCTGCTGCTGGAAACCTACGCCTACATCAGTTTCGAACAGCGGGTGCTGACCACTTATGGTTTCGTTCGCGAGACCCTGGCCTACGTGGCGGAGAACGGGGCGCAGATCGTGCAGCTGCTCGACAACTGCGAGATGCCGCCGGACGAGATCGCGGTGCGCTATCGCCTGGAGCCGTTCGAGGACGTCGAAGTCGAAGTGCTCACGCGTGCGCCGTACATGCTGGAAGGCGAGCCGATCAGTGTGAAGGTGCCCTATATCGGCCGCTTCGTCGGCGAGCAGGTGGTGCGCAGGCCGCTGGCGTACGCGGTGCCGGGCGACATCGCAGCGCGTCTGGAAGGCCACGGACTGGTGATCGAGCGGGCACCGGTGCCGCCTCAGCTCGATGCGGAAATCGCCACGGTGACCGCGCATGAATCATCGGCGGGGCGCGAGATACTGGAGGCCGATGCAACGCCATTCCTGGCGGTGGAATACAAGCGCGAGAAGCGACCGCTGCCCCAGGGGTGGGCGATCGTTCGCACCGAGCAACAGCGCGGTGCGGTCGCGGTGTATCTGTGCGAGGCCGGGAGCGATGACGGGTTGCTGGCTTGCGGCTGGATCGGGACGCCGGAAGTGGGCAGCGAGTTTCCGGCGTGGCGGGTGATTGCGATCGAGCACGGGTGAGTCGAATCACCGTTAGCATTGTGCGCAGCCCCCGCCACCGTTCGTCCTGAACGCAGCCCCCACCACCGTTCGTCCTGAGCGTAGGTGCGGAGCGCCGGAGTCGAAGGATCCACCGCGTATCACACGCGTCAGGCTGCCCTTCGACTTCGCGCCTGCGGCGCTACGCTCAGGGCGAACGGAGTTGTGGAATGGCCAGCGAGGCGATTCGAACGGGGGTGTGGGGTGGCCAGCCAGGCGCTGCCACTACGGCGCCGGCAACTCCGAGTCCGCCCGCAGCTCCAGCTCATCCAGACGATCCAGCAACCGGAACAGCAACGCCCGCTCGGTATCGTCGATGCCCTGCAACAGGCGGCGCTCGAACTGCAGCGCCAGCGGCGCGACCTCGTCGTAGATCCCATAGCCCGCTTCGGACAGGCGCAGCACCGAGCGGCGGCGGTCGTCGCCGTGGATTTCGCGCTGCAGCCGGCCGGCATCGAGCAAGCGCGCCACCGCGCGGCTGACGGCGACCTTGTCCATCGCCGTTCGCTGGGCGACCTCGTTGGCCGACAGGTCCGGGTAGCGCCCCAGCACGGCCATGACCCGCCACTCGGTAATGCTCAGGGCGAAGCGCTCGGTGTAGATGCGCGCGATCGTGCCGCTGACGCGGTTGCTCAGCACCGACAGGCGATAGGGCAGGAAATGCTCGAGGTCGAGCTGGGCGTGATCGGACCCTGCCTCGGGGCGGGTCGGACGCTGAACGGGCGTGCGGTCGTTCATTTGCTGCAATGGGCCTTGATTATGGTTTCAATTGAAACTATAACGGCCTCTTCCGATCCAGGCCGTCCCCAGCGGACGTCGCCGCTACCTGAGAACAATGCCATGAATGCGCAGCCCAACCTCGGCATGCAGGTCACCACGTTCGAGAACCCGCTCGGCATCGACGGTTTCGAGTTCGTCGAATTCGCCGCCCCGGCCGGCCAGGGCGAGCTCCTGCACGACTACTTCCGCAAGCTCGGCTTCACCGCCGTGCTGCACCACAAGACCCGGCCGATCACGGTGTACCGCCAGGGCGGGGTGAACTTCCTGGTCAACGAGGACCCGGACAGCTTCGCCGCCGATTTCGCCGCCAAGCACGGCCCGAGCGCCTGCGGCTTCGCGATCCGCTTCAAGAAGCCGGGCGCGGACGTGTTCGCCGCGGTCGTCGGCAACGGCGGCGAAGCGATCACCGACAAGGCCGACAGCCGCGCCGTCGATGCCCCGGTGGTGAAGGGCATCGGCGACTGCATGCTGTACCTGGTCGACCGCTACGGCAGCGCCGGTTCGATGTACGAAGACGACTACCTGCCTGTGCAGGGCGCCGAGCAGGACCCGAAGGGTTTCGGCCTGACCTTCATCGACCACCTGACCCACAACCTGTACTTCGGCAACATGCAGCAGTGGTCGGACTACTACGAGCGTCTGTTCAACTTCCGCGAGATCCGCTACTTCGACATCAAGGGCGCCAAGACCGGCCTGGTGTCGAAGGCGATGACCGCGCCGGATGGCATCGTCCGCATCCCGCTCAACGAATCGTCGGATCCGAAGTCGCAGATCAATGAGTACCTCGACGCCTACAAGGGCGAGGGCATCCAGCACATCGCCTGCTTCACCGACAACATCTACGACACGGTCGAAGCGATGCGCGCCCAGGGCGTGGAGTTCCTCGACACGCCCGAGACCTACTTCGACGTGATCGACCAGCGCGTGCCCAACCACGGTGAAGACGTGCCGCGCCTGGCGCGCAACAAGATCCTCATCGACGCCGACAAGGAAACCCACCAGCGCAAGCTGCTGCAGATCTTCACCCAGAACGCGATCGGCCCGATCTTCTTCGAGATCATCCAGCGCAAGGGCAACGAAGGCTTCGGCGAGGGCAACTTCCAGGCGCTGTTCGAGAGCATCGAGCGCGACCAGATGCGCCGCGGCGTGCTGTAAGGTCCACACCAGCCCTCACCCAACCCCTTTCCCGCGAGCGGGGGAGGGGCTTCAACAAAGCGACGCCTGCATGACCACCCGCAGCAACGGCTACCAATCCGGTTTCGGCAACGACTTCGCCAGCGAGGCAGTAGCCGGCTCGTTGCCGCAGGGGCGCAACTCGCCACAGCGGGTGGCGCACGGCCTGTATGCCGAGCAGCTGTCGGGCACGGCGTTCACTGCGCCGCGCCACGCCAACCGCCGCAGCTGGCTGTACCGGATCCGCCCGGCGGCGATGCATGGCACTTTCGCTGCGTACGCGCAGCCGCGCTTCCACAACGACTTCGGCGATTGGCCGGTGCCACCGGACCAGCTGCGCTGGAGTCCGTTGCCGATGCCGCAGCAGCCGGTCGATTTCGTCGACGGGCTGTTCACCATGGCCGGCAATGGTTCGCCGGCCGCGCAGCATGGTGTCGGCATCCATCTGTATGCCGCCAACCGCGACATGCAGGGCCGCTATTTCTACGACGCCGATGGCGAGCTGCTGATCGTGCCGCAACAAGGTCGCCTGCACATCGCCACCGAGTTGGGCGTGCTCGAGGTGGAGCCGCAGCAGATCGCGGTGATCCCGCGTGGCGTGCGCTTCGCGGTGTCGCTGCCCGACGGCGAGGCGCGTGGCTACGTCTGCGAGAACTTCGGCGCGATGCTGCAACTGCCCGACCTCGGCCCGATCGGCAGCAACGGCCTGGCCAATTCGCGCGACTTCCTCACTCCGAACGCCGCCTACGAAGACGTCGATGGCGCGTTCGAACTGATCGCCAAGTTCCAGGGTCACCTGTGGCGCGCCGAGATCGGCCATTCGCCGCTCGACGTGGTTGCCTGGCACGGCAACTACGCGCCGTACCAGTACGACCTGCGCCGCTTCAACGCGATCGGCTCGATCAGCTACGACCATCCCGACCCGAGCATCTTCCTGGTGCTGCATTCGCCCAGCGACACGGCCGGCACCAGCAACCTGGACTTCGTCATCTTCCCGCCGCGCTGGCTGGTGGCGCAGGACACGTTCCGGCCGCCGTGGTTCCACCGCAACATCGCCAGCGAGTTCATGGGCCTGGTGCACGGCGCCTACGACGCCAAGGCCGAAGGGTTCTCGCCTGGCGGCGCCTCGCTGCACAACTCGATGAGCGGGCACGGGCCGGACGCAGCGACGTTCGAAAAGGCCAGCGCCGCCGATCTCGCCCGGCCCGATGTGATCGCCGACACAATGGCGTTCATGTTCGAGACGCGTGCCGTGATCCGGCCGACGCTGCAGGCGCTGGACGCCGCGCACCGCCAGCGCGACTACCAGGCGTGCTGGACTGGCCTGAAGAAGCACTTCACCGCGAAGTGAGCACCGCGGTGTCGCGGCGCACCTATGCGCTGCGTTCACGGCGGCGGGGTAGTCTGCCCCACTGCCTTTGCGCGCCCGTGGGGTTGTGTCGTGAAGTGGTTGTTGTTCCTGGCCGTGACCAGCCTGTGTGCGTGCGCCGAGCGAGCGACCAATGTGCCGCCCGCATTGGGCACGGGTTCGTCGCCACTTGGCGCCGTCGCACCCGCGCCTGCATCGACCACGATGCCCTCAACCACGGCGGTTGGGTTTGGTGGCTTCGCGACGGCGCCGTTCGGTGCCGGCCAGGAGCGGGTGCGCATGGCCTGGGGCTCCGATCTTGGCGACGAGAAACCGCAGCAGCCGGGAGGCTGTTACTACCTGCTGCCGCAACCGCGCACCGCCAAGGGTTATCGCATCGCCTTCATGATCGAGCAGGACCGCTTCGCGCGCATCGACGTCGACGCCATCGACATCACTGCGCCCGGCGGCGGCAAGGTTGGCATGAGCACGCAGGACATCGACACGCTGTATGCCGGGCGCGTGCAGAAACAGCCGCACAAGTACGTCGAAGGTGGCCAGTATCTGCGCGTTGCCGATAGCGGCGGCGGGCCGGGCGTGCTGGTGTTCGAAACCGATGCCACGGGCCGGGTCAGCTCCTGGCGCGTGGGTGTATCGCCGCAAATTGATTATGTCGAAGGGTGTTCCTGAGACGCATTGCTGGACGCGGACAGGGACTGTGGGCATAGAATCGACGAGTGAATCGTCTTGTCACCGGGGGGGATGGGCGCGATGTTCGATGCCATGGGCTGGTTCGTATTGGGTCTGGTGCTGCTGGCACTGGGCGGCGACTCCATCGTCAAGGGTGCGTCCGGACTGGCGCAGCGCATCGGCGCCTCGCCGTTCGTCGCAGGCCTGGTGCTGGTTGCGTTCGGCACATCGCTGCCGGAACTGGCGGTCAATCTCCAGGCGATCCTGCGCGGGCAGCCGGCGCTGGCGCTCGGCAACGCGGTGGGCAGCAACGTCGCCAACTTCGGCCTGACCCTGGGCGCTGCCGCGCTGGTGTCGCCGGTGGTGCTGCGCTGGCGCGCGCTGTCGCCGATGCTGTTGATGCTGCTGGCCGGCACCGTGGCGGTGGTGATCATGGGCCTGGACGGCGTGCTTTCGCGCGTCGACGGGATCGTGCTGCTGCTTGCCTTCGTCGGCGTGGTGGCGTTCGCAGCGGCGCGCACGCGCCGGGAGTCGCCGGAACTGCAGGACGCCATCGCGGCGTTCGCGCGGACCAGCAACGACCTGGGCCTCAATCTCCTGCGCTTCGCCATCGCCGCGGTGCTGCTGTATTTCGGCTCCAGGCTCGTCGTCAACAGCGCGCCGACCCTGGGCGAAGGCCTGGGCATGGCGCCGTTGCTGACCGGCCTGCTGCCGGTGGCGATCGGCACGGCGCTGCCTGAAGTCGCCGCTGCCATTGCCGCTGCACGACGCGGCCAGGGCGACATCGTCGCCGGTCACGTGATCGGCGCGAGTCTGTTCAACCTGCTGGTAGTGGTGGGTGGCATGGCCGCCATCGACGGCTCGCTGGCCTTGCCCGAATCGTTTGTCCGCTTCGAACTGCCCGCCGCCGGCGTGTTCGCATTGATGCTCTATCCGATGCTGCGCGGCGACCTGCGCGTGAGCAAGAACGAAGGCGCGGCGCTGATGATCGCCTTCCTCGCCTGGGTGGCTTTCGAGATGCTGATCATGCGGGCCTGACGGTCCCTGCACCCGCGGTCGATATACTTCCGCGATGAACGAATCAGCCCATGGCCACCCCCGGCCTGCCAGTTCGCCGCGCGGACTGCGCGCCCTGAGCGAATTCTTCCGCCTCGAAGCGGCCGGCGGCATCATGCTGATCGCCGCGGCGGTGCTGGCGATGATCGCGGCCAACTCGCCGATGGCCGCGGCCTACGACGCTTTCCGCGACATGCCCGTGGATGTGCGCGTGGGCGGATTCGAGATCGCCAAGCCGTTGCTGCTGTGGATCAACGACGGCCTGATGGCGATCTTCTTCCTGCTGGTCGCGCTGGAGATCAAACGCGAATCGCTGAGCGGCCAGCTCGCCAGCCGCGAGCAACTGGTCCTGCCGATGGTCTGCGCCCTCGCCGGCGTGGCCGTGCCGGCCCTGTTGTTCACCGCCTTCAACCATGGCAACGCCGAAGCCATGCGCGGCTGGGCGGTGCCGACAGCGACCGACATCGCCTTCGCGCTGGGCGTGCTGGCCCTGCTCGGCTCGCGCGTGCCCAGCGGCATGAAGCTGCTGCTGTCGACGATCGCGGTGGTGGATGACCTGATCGCCATCGCCATCATTGCGCTGTTCTATTCGCACGGCATGTCGATGGTGGCCCTGGCGTGGGCGGGCGCGGCGATTGCCGGCATGTTCCTGCTCAACCGCCGTGGCGTCAGGAAACTGGCGCCGTACCTGCTGCTGGGCGTGGTGCTGTGGGTATGCGTGCTCAAGTCGGGCGTGCACGCCACGCTGGCCGGCGTGGTCACCGGCCTGATGATCCCGCACGTCGACCGCAGGAACGCCGTCGACGACGAGGTAGAACATTCGCCGCTGGAAACGCTCGAGCACGCGCTGCATCCCTGGGTGGCCTACGCGATCCTGCCGCTGTTCGCATTCGTCAACGCCGGCCTGGTCCTGGGCGGGCTGAGCGTGGACGACATGCTGTCGCCGTTGCCGATGGGCGTGGTGATCGGACTGTTCGTAGGCAAGCCGGTCGGAATAGTGGCGGCGGCGCTGCTGATGCGCGCGCTGGGCTGGGCGCGATTCCCCGACGGCATGGACCTGCGCGCGATGCTCGGCCTGGGCGTGATGTGCGGCATCGGTTTCACCATGAGCCTGTTCATTGGTTCGCTGGCCTATCGCGACCCCATGCTTTACGAAGAGGCGGTGCTGGGTGTGTTGCTGGCGTCGCTGGTGTCGGCGCTGGTCGGCTATGGCTGGTTGCGCATCACGCTGCCCGACCGCGCCAGGGCGGGTGCCTGATCGATGAGGCACGCACTGGTATTCGGCGCCAGCGGGCAGATCGGCTATCCGTTGCTGGGATTGCTCAACCGCGATGGCTGGCGCGTGACCGCGGTGTCGCGTACCGCGCAATCCGACGAGCCGGGCCTGCACTGGCTGCGCGGTGACCTGGGCCGTGCCGATGGCCTGCCCGGGCGGGTCGATGCGATCTACAGCTGCGGGCCGCTCGATGCATTCGCGCAGTGGTACGGCACCTCACCCATCGAGGCGGCGCGGGTGGTCGCATTCGGCTCGACCAGCATCGAGGTCAAGCGTGGCTCGGCCGACGCCGAAGAGCGCGATGTAGCCCGGCGCCTGCGCGAAGGCGAGCAGCGGCTGTTTGCGTCGGCCAGCGAACGTGGCGCTGCCGCCACCGTGCTCAGGCCGACGCTGGTGTACGGCGCCGGCCGCGATGCGACCCTGACGCGTATCGCCCACCTGGCGCAACGCTGGCGGCGATTTCCGCTGCCACGCGGTGCCAGTGGCCTGCGCCAGCCGGTGCATGTCGATGACCTGGCGGCCGCCGCGTTCGCCTGCCATGGCGCCGCCGCCACGCACGGCCAAGCCTATGCGCTGCCAGGTGGCGAAACGCTCAGCTACCGCGACATGGTCGCGCGCGTGCTTGCCTGCCTGCATCCTCCGGCGAGCCTGGTCGAACTGCCATCGCCGCTGTTCAACCTGTCGCTGCTGGTGGCGCAGATGACCGGTCGCGCGACCGGCATGGGCGAAGCGGCGGTGCGGCGCATGCGCAGCGACCTGGTGTTCGATGCGACGCCGGCGCAGCGCGATTTCGGCTATTCGGCACGCGTGTTCCGTCCGCGCGCCGAGATGTTCGAAGCGCGCGACGACGAGGCGTGATTCCTACAGCTCTTCGGCCATCGCGACCGGGCGCGACTTGCGCAGGGCGCGCAGCGCGATCAGCAGGACACCGCCGAGCACCATCGCCCCGCCCAGCAGCAGGCGCGGACCGGGGCGGTCGCCCCAATACGCCACGCCCAGGGCGATGGCCAGCACCGGCACCAGCAACAGCCACGGCGTGACCTGCGCGACGGGGTAGCGCTGCACCAGAACGTAGTACAGGCCGTGGCCGAGCAGCGATGAGACGAACGCGGCGTAGGCGGCGCCGGCCCAGGCGACAGCGCTGACATGCGGCAGCTGCGCAATGGCGCCCGGTTCGAGCCAGGCGCTGATCGCGATCAGCGGCAGCACGCTGAACACCGCGGTCCAGCCCTGCTGGCTGAATACATCCAGGCCGCGCAGGCCCTTCATCAATACCGTGCCGATCGCCAGGAACGCGGCAGAGATCAGCATCAGCACCAGCGCCATCGGCCGGTCCAGCACGATTGGATCGAAGCCCAGCACCAGCACGCCGGCGAAGCTCACCGCGATCGCCAGGCCGGTGCGCCAGGCGAAACGCTCACCCAGCCACCACCACGCCAGCAGTGTCGTCATCGGCACGTAGCTCTGCATCACGATCGCCGGCGACGACAGGTCGCCGGCAAGCTTGAGCGCGGTGAAGCTCAGGCCGAAGTGCAGCACGCCGATGCACAGGCACACCGCCAGCAGGCGCGGCCATTGCCCAGGCGCCGGCCGCTTGAGCAGCCAGACCAGCGGCAGCGCGAGCAGGGCGAAGCGCAGGGCGGTGAACAGGAACGGCGGAATCTCGCGCATCGCCAGCGCCGAGGTCAGGAAATTGACTGCCCAGGCGACAACGACAAGCAGGACGAGGACGAGATCGCGTGGGGTCATGAAGGTTCCGTCATTCCCGGCTGTGCGGGAACGACGGATTATCGCAGTGTGGCGATCAGTACGCCCAGCCCAGCTTGCGATACAGCTTGGCCAGCACCCACGCCGGCCCGATCAGCAGGTAGCGCAGGTCGGTGAAGAAGCTCGGGCGCTTGCCTTCGAACAGCTTGCTGTGGCCGACGAACTGGCCGATCCAGGCGACGACGAACACACCCACGCCGAGCCAGAGCAGCGTCGTGGTGCCGTAGCTGTCGTGGATCCAGCGCGTGAGCAGGCCCAGCAGCACATAGATGAAAGCCATGCCCAGGCCGAGCGCACGCGAGGCGCGGTAGTAGAACAGCACGCTGGCGAGCATCGCCAGCCCGGCCCAGAAGCCGGCGCGGAACCACGTGCCCGGCGCGGGAATGCACCACAGCAGCGCGATCACGCTCCACAGGATCGCCGGTACGCAGATCACATGGATGAGCTGGTTGGTGCTGTTGCGATGGTCGCCGGAGTAGTTGGCGAACCATTGGTCGATCTGGCGTTGCGATGACCCGGTCGTCGAGTCGGCTGCGGTGTTCATGGCGTCCCTCCCAGGCGCGCTCGGCCGACGCTCAATGCGGGGCCGAATGGGAGAATAGCTGGATCACGCGCACGCCGGCCACGATCGCGACCACTCAGGCCGCGATTGCGCCAGCCAGGCAAGGCAGGCGCCGGGAGGCCAGGCTCAGCCGACCGTGCTGGCCGGCTCGGCTTGGTCGACGCTGATGCCGGCCAGTTTCTGCAGCGCCTCGGCGTACTTGGCGCGGGTGCGCTCAATCACCGATGCCGGCAGCTTCGGCCCGGGCGGGGTCTTGTCCCAGTCGAGCGTTTCCAGGTAGTCGCGCACGAACTGCTTGTCGTAGCTCGGCGGGCTGGTGCCCACCTCGTACTGGTCGGCAGGCCAGTAGCGCGACGAGTCCGGCGTGAGCACTTCGTCCATCACGTACAGGTGGCCATCGGCATCCAGGCCGAACTCGAACTTGGTGTCGGCCAGGATGATGCCGCGCTGCGCGGCGTAGTCGCGGGCGAACTTGTACAGGCGCAGCGTGGCGTCTCGGACCTGCTCGGCGAGATCGGCGCCGACCGTGCGCACGGCGGTGTCGAAGTCGATGTTCTCGTCGTGGTCGCCGACAGCGGCCTTGGTCGACGGGGTGAAGATCGGTTCGGGCAGCATCTGCGCCTGGCGCAGGCCGTCGGGGAGGGCGATGCCGCTGACGCGACCGGTGCGCTGGTAGTCCTTCCAGCCGCTCCCGATGAGATAGCCGCGGGCGATGCACTCGATCGGAACCGGCTTCAGGCGTCGCGTCACCACCGCGCGTTTGGCGTACAGCGCGGCGTCGACACCGGCCGGCAGCACCGACGCGACGTCGATCCCGGTGAGATGGTTGCGGATGATGTGCTCGGTCTTGCCGAACCAGAAGTTGCTGATCTGGCAGAGCATCTCGCCCTTGCCCGGGATCGGGTCGGGCAGGACCACGTCGAAGGCGGAGAGGCGATCGGTGGCGACCATCAGCAGGCATTCGCCGGCACCGGCGGGCAGGCGCTCGGCAGGCAGGTCGAACACGTCGCGGACCTTGCCGCGGTGGCGCAGGTTCAGGCCGGGCAGATCGGATTGGAGCAGTGTCGTGGACAACGCGAAAACCCTCAGGATATGCACGAAGGCCCCGCCGCACGCTCGCCTTGACTCGGGTGTCCTCGCTGTCCAGGACCAGGCGGATCGCGCGCGTGCGCGACAGGGCCGGCCAGTGTACGCCGGCTTGGCGCGGCGTGCAGGTACACTGGCGTCCGCTCTGGACACGCGTCCGGGAAGGCGGCCGCCGGGGCCGCGGGGAGGACGATGAAACGCTGGTACGGCAAGTTGTTGGGCTTCTTCGCCGGAGCCGCCCTGTTCCGCACCAACCCGCTGTTCGGCGCCCTGGTCGGGCTGCTGATCGGGCATGCCTTCGATATCGACTGGTTCAGGCTGCGCCGGGACAACCCGTATGCCGCCCTGGGCCTGACCTCCGACGCCACCGATGCCGAGGTCGACCGGGCCTACCGGCGGCTGATGTCGCAGTACCACCCGGACCGCGTGGCCGGCGCCGCCGCCGAGCTGCGCCAGCAGGCCGAAACCAAGGCGCGCGAGATCAACCAGGCCTACGACCGCATCAAGACCCTGCGCCAGCGCAGGTGACGCCTTTCCCGCTCCCAAGCCTTCCCCCGGGCGCCGGGGAACAGGCAGACTCCAAAGCACCAGGACATCCCATGCAATCGACCGTCATCGCCCCGTCCATCCTTTCGGCCAACTTCGCCCGACTCGGCGAGGAGGTCGACAACGTGCTCGCCGCCGGCGCCGACTGGGTGCATTTCGACGTGATGGACAACCACTACGTGCCCAACCTGACCATCGGCCCGCTGGTCTGCGAGGCGCTGCGAAAGCACGGCGTGACTGCCCCGATCGACGTGCACCTGATGGTCGAGCCGGTCGATCGCATCGTTCCCGACTTCGCCAAGGCCGGCGCCAGCATGATCAGCTTCCACCCGGAAGCCAGCGCGCACGTGCACCGCACCGTGCAGCTGATCAAGTCGCATGGCTGCCAGGCCGGCCTGGTGCTGAACCCGGCCACGCCCATCGACGTGCTGGACTGGGTGCTGGAAGACCTCGACATGGTGCTGCTGATGTCGGTCAATCCCGGTTTCGGTGGACAGAGCTTCATTCCCTCGGCGCTCGACAAGCTGCGCCGCGTGCGCGCCATGATCGACCGCACCGGCAAGCCGATCCGGCTGGAGATCGACGGTGGCGTTAAGGCCGACAACATCGCCGGGATTGCCGCTGCCGGCGCCGATACCTTCGTCGCCGGTTCGGCGATCTTCAATGCCCCCGACTACGCCGATGTGATCGGCAGGATGAAGGCGGCCGTCAAAGGAGTGAGGACCGGATGAACACCTGCGACCTGTGCGATCTCCACGACGCGCAGGTGCGCGTGCTCGACCTGCCGCTGCGCGATTTCGGCGGCCGCCTGGCCTTCAATGGCCTGGTCAGCACGATCCGGGCCGACGAAGACAATTCGCGCGTGCGCGAAGCGGTGGCCGAGCCGGGGCTGGGCCGGGTGCTGGTGATCGATGCCGGCGGCTCCACCCGCCGCGCGATGCTCGGCGACCTGCTCGCCGCCAAGGCCTCCGAGAACGGCTGGGCCGGGGTGGTGGTGTTTGGCGTGATCCGCGACAGCGGCGCGATCGGCGGCCTCAACCTGGGCGTCAAGGCGCTCGGCGTGTGTCCGCGCAAGACCGACAAGCTCGGCGAGGGCGAGCGCGATATCGATGTGGAATTCGGTGGCATCCGCATCCGGCCGGGGGACTGGCTATGCGCGGATGAGGATGGGGTGGTGGTGGCCGACACCGACCTGCGCTGAAAGCAAAGCGGCAAGCCGTCACTGGCTTGCCGCGGAATATTTGGAGGCAATCCCGCCTCCGCCAGTCGTCCCTGTTATGGCCTCCTATTCTCCGGACGGACGATGACGTGCGTATTACATTGGCCGCCACCATTGGGCCGGCTGCATCGGGCCGCTTGCCCCCCGTGTTCCAAGGAATCGCCGCGTGACCTCTCCCGAACAGTTCCAGCAGCAGGCCGCTGACGGCCACACCCGCATCCCCGTCGTCCGCGAGGTCCTGAGCGATCTCGATACGCCGCTGTCGGTCTATCTCAAGCTCGCCGACGGGCCGCACACCTACCTGTTCGAGTCGGTCGAGGGCGGCGAGCGTTTCGGCCGTTATTCGATCATCGGCCTGCCGGCGCAACGCGTGTACGCCTTCGCCGGGCACACGCTGTTCGTCACCGAAGACGGCGAACTGGTCGAAAGCCGCGTCGTCGACGATCCCTTCGCCGAAGTCGAGCGCCTGCGTGCCGCGCACAGCGTGCCGAAGATCGCCGGGTTGCCGGGCTTCACCGGCGGCCTGGTCGGCTGGTTCGGCTTCGAGTGCATCCAGTACATCGAGCCGCGCCTGGCCGGCCCGGACAAGGACGGCACGCACAAGCCCGACGAGCTCGGCACGCCCGACATCCTGCTGATGCAGAGCGACGAGCTGGCGGTGTTCGACAACCTCAAGGGCCGCCTGTACCTGATCGTCCACGCCGACCCGCAGGAGCCGCGCGCGCTGGCACGCGCCAACCGTCGCCTCGACGAACTGGAACACCGCCTGCGCCAGGGTGGCCCGGGCTACCCGGAAACCCTGGAAGGCCGCGCGCTGGACGAAGCCGATTTCGTTTCCGGCTTCACCCGCGAAGGCTTCATCGCCGCGGTCGAGAAATCCAAGGAATACATCCGCGCCGGCGACATCTTCCAGGTGGTGCTGAGCCAGCGCCTGTCGGTGCCGTTCCAGGCGCGCCCGGTCGACGTCTATCGCGCATTGCGCGCGCTCAATCCCTCGCCGTACATGTACTTCCTCGATGTCGGTGGCACCCAGGTCGTGGGCAGCTCGCCGGAGATCCTGGTGCGCCTGCAGGACGGCCAGGTCACCGTGCGCCCGATCGCCGGCACGCGCCCGCGAGGCGCCACGCCGGAAGAAGACGCCGCGCTCGAAGCCGAACTGTTGGCCGACCCGAAGGAGCGCGCCGAGCACCTGATGCTGATCGACCTCGGCCGCAACGATGCCGGCCGCGTCTCCGAACCGGGCACGGTGCAGGTTGGCGAGCAGTTCGTGATCGAGCGCTACAGCCACGTCATGCACATCGTCAGCGAAGTCACCGGCAAGCTGAAACCCGGCCTGAGTTATGCCGACGTGCTGCGCGCGACGTTCCCGGCCGGCACCGTCAGCGGCGCGCCGAAGATCCGCGCACTGGAAGTGATCCGCGAACTCGAGCCCATCAAGCGCAACGTCTACGCCGGTTCCATCGGATACCTGGGCTGGAACGGCGACGCCGACACCGCCATTGCCATCCGCACGGCCGTGATCCAGGACGGACGCCTGCACGTCCAGGCCGGCGCCGGCATCGTCTACGACTCCGACCCCGCCAAGGAGTGGGAGGAGACGATGAACAAGGGGCGCGCATTGTTCCGCGCCGTCGCCCAGGCGGCCAAGGGGTTATGACCTCGGAATTGTGACGTCAGTCGCTGCCTGATCGGGTCGGCGCAATTCAGCCGCCGATTCGAGCGTTTGCGCTGTCCTCGATTACACGATCACAACGTTTTATTCACAAGCGAACCGGTATTCACTGGTCACGTGATGAGTGGTCGGCTTCAGGGCCTTGGGGATTCGCCCAGGGGACGCACATCAACGGGAGCAAGGCCAACGGGCAGGAGGCGGCGATGCAACTCGTCCAGGACACCCTCGTTCAATCCCGGTTTTCCAATACGTTCCCGCGTACGGTCGAAATGATCTGCCCGA
This sequence comes from Lysobacter sp. TAF61, assembly GCF_052113485.1. NCBI lineage: Bacteria > Pseudomonadati > Pseudomonadota > Gammaproteobacteria > Lysobacterales > Lysobacteraceae > Lysobacter > Lysobacter sp. TAF61. The sequence continues at coordinate 210,965 of NZ_JBFRDH010000005.1, read as the reverse complement.
ACTGCCTGAAAGAGGCGGTTTTCGAGGCCAAAACCTGGCAGGAGCACGGACGGCAACTGGCCGCCAGCGAGCTGGCGTGCGCGCGCTGCGAAGAAGAGGTTCTGTTCGTGCAGCTGCTCGAGGCCGACAGCACGCGCAAACCGGGCGGCCTGTTCTGCTATCCCGGGCCGGCCGGACGCGATCCGATGTCCGGCGTGGAGCACCTGCAGAACCTGTCGGCGCCGCTGGCACGCAGCTACGAGTCCGCGCTCAAGCTCTACAACCGCGCCGAATGGGGCGCGACGGCATTGACGGTGCGCCACCTGCTGGCAGGCCTGGCGGCGCGTCTGCTGAGCGAGGACAAGCGCGACCAGTCACTGACGCAGAACCTGGAGGCGTTGCCGAAAGAGATGGACCTGGCAAAGCCGTTGCAGGATATCGCGCAGTTGCTTGCGCCGAGCGGCACGTTCGGTCGCCAGTTCGAGGACGAGGCGACGATCGACAAGGTCAGTGCCGATCTGCTGCTGGAGTTGGCGGAGCAGCTGATATCGTACCTGGTGGTGTTGCCCGGGACGATGACCGATCTCAAGGGGCGCATCGCGACGGCGCCGGTTCCAATCCGCCGCGGCAGCGGCGTGGGTTGATACCGCCACGAATTCCCGCCCCTGCGGACAGCGCCCCTCCGAAGTCCGCCAAGCCCGCCCGCACAACAAGCCCGCGCAACCCACCCGCGCAACCCACCCGCGCAACGCACCCGCGCAACCCACCCGCGCAGCCAGGCCCAAACATTACCGATTGTTCATGCTCCGGAAAGATCGACGAGAAGCGCCCCGGCGCAATCTGTCCCTGCGATGGGGAGCGACCCCACCAGCAAGAGAGATTCCCACTAAACGTACCCTCGTCAACGTACCTTCCAGGAGTCACATCACCATGAACATCCGCAAGCCCCTGATCGCCCTCGCCCTGACCGCCCTGGCCGGCTCCGCACTGGCCGCAACCCCGGCGACCACCCCGGCCGCACCTGCCAAGTCCTCGGTCAGCAAGCACAAGCACACCGCCAAGACCGACGCCAAGACCGACAAGAACGCCCAGAAGACCAACGACGGCAAGAAGAGCTGATCGAGACGTTGATCCAGACGGACTGACCAGCAGGTCCCTCCCCAGGACCTGATGATCAGGAGGACTCGATCCACGCCAGTCCGCACCAATCCGATCCACCGTTCCCCGGAGCCCGTGTGCAAGCGGGCGGATACCCCGTCGAGGCGCTTCGACGGGGTATCCTTTTTTGCGTTGCCGGAGCCAAGCCGAATGCGAGTCCTGCTGGTCGAAGACGATCCCCATACCGCGTCCTTCATCGTCAAGGGCCTGCGCGAGGATGGGCACGCCGTCGACCATGCCGACGACGGCCGCCAGGGACTGTTCCTGGCCACCACCGAAAAGTTCGACGCCATCGTGCTCGACCGAATGCTGCCGCTGGTCGACGGCCTGGTGCTGCTGCAGACCCTGCGCGGCGCTGGCAATCCCACCCCGCTGCTGCTGCTGACCGCCCTGGGCGAAGTTGAACACCGCGTCGAAGGCCTGCGTGCCGGCGCCGACGACTACCTCGTCAAACCCTTCGCCTACTCCGAACTGAGCGCGCGACTGGACAGCATCGTCCGCCGCACGCGCGACGGCGCCGAACGCGAACCCACCCGCCTGCGCGTCGGCGACCTCGAACTGGACCTGCTCGGCCGCGGCGCCCAGCGCGGCGACAAGCACATTGAACTGCAGCCGCGCGAGTTCCGACTGCTCGAATACCTGATGCGCCAGTCCGGGCGCGTCGTCACCCGCACGATGCTGCTCGAAGCGGTGTGGGACTACCACTTCGATCCGCAGACCAACGTCATCGACGTCCACATCAGCCGGTTGCGGCAGAAGATCGACCACGGGTTCGAACACCCGCTGCTGCACACGGTGCGCGGCGCCGGCTACCGGCTGGGGGAATGACGCCGATGCGGATGCGATGGCTGCGCTCGACCAGTGCGCAACTGGCGCTGGCGGTGATGGCCTCGTTCCTGCTTGCCTTCGTGCTGCTCGGCGCAGGTGTCTACTACGCCGTATCGACCCTGTTGCTGCAGGATGCCCGCGAACTGGTGCGCACCGACGCGGCCGGCCTGGCCGAGGTGTATCGCGACAGCGGCCGCGCCGCCCTGGTCGACGAACTGCAGGCGCGCATCGCCGCGCCCGAAGATCCCGATGCGGTCTATGCGCTGTCCGGTCGCGGCGGCGGCGAGATCGTCGCAACCGCGGGCATGCGCGCGCACGCGGCGACGACGGCGCGCTGGATCACCTTCGACGCCGCCGAGGCCGGCGATGCCGACGGCCACCGCCGCGTGATCGCGCACCTGCAGCCGCTGGGCGATGGCAGCACGCTGCTGGTCGGCCTGCGCCTGCATTCACAGGACCGCTTTCTCGCGTTGATGCTGCGCACGGCGCTGGCGGCATTGCTGGTCGCGGCCACCCTGGGCGCGCTGGTCGGCTGGTTGACCTCGCGCTGGGTCTCGCGGCGATTGCGCAGCCTGGATTCGACGGCCGAGCGCGTCGGCGGCGGCGAACTTGCATTGCGAGTACCGCTGGACGGCAGCGACGACGCCTTCGATCGCCTGGCCCGCCGCTTCAACGGCATGCTCGATCGCATCGAGGACCTGCTGGGCGGCGTCCGCCATGCCACCGATCACATTGCACACGACCTGCGCACGCCGCTGACGCGCCTGCGCAACGGCCTGGAGGAACTGCGCCGCCAGCCTGGCGATCCCGGCCGCGATGCGGCGCTGGACGCGGCGGTGGCCGAGACCGACCAGTTGCTGCGGACCTTTGCGTCGCTGCTGTGGCTGGCCCGCATCGAAGCGCAGGCGCCGGCGCGCGACGAGCCGGTACTGGAACTGGCCGCACTGGTCGCCGACGGGCTGGAGTTGTACACGCCCAGCGCCGGCGAACGCGGCATCCGCCTGCAGTCGCGGCTGCATCCGGTGCAGGTGCGAGGCGATCGCGACCAGTTGTTCCAGATGCTGGTGAACCTGCTCGACAACGCACTCAAGTACGCCCCGGCCGGAAGCGAGGTCGACGTCGTGCTGCAGGCGACCGGGCAGGGCGCCTTGCTGCAGATCGACGACCGCGGGCCCGGCATCCCCGAGGCCGAGCGCGAGCGCGTGTTCGACCGCTTCCAGCGCCTGGAAAGCCATCGCGGCTCCCCCGGCAGCGGCCTCGGCCTGAGCCTGGTGCGGGCGATCGTGCATCGCCATGGCGGTCGCGTGGTCCTGCTCGATCGCGCGCCCGGCCTGCGCGTGCAGGTGCTGTTGCCCGTAGCCGAAGCCACCGCGCACCGTGGCCTCCCGGGGGCCTGAAGCCAGGCGCGGCAGTGCGGCTGGCGGTAGCGGGTGCGGTATCCTTCCAGCAGCCGAGTCACGCTTCCCCCGGATACCAGGGCCAAGAGCGGGTATCTGAGCGGGTATCTGTCCATGAACATCGGACGCCCATCAAGTTCGGACGCCCACGAAGTACGGACATGGCCTCTTAACTGCCAAGGGGTTGCGTAAGCCATGCTGCTGATGATCGACAACTACGACAGCTTCACCTACAACCTCGTGCAGTACCTGCAGACGCTCGGGGCCGAGGTGAAGGTGGTCCGCAACGACGAACTGAGCGTCGCCCAGATCGAGGCGCTGCAGCCGGAGCGGATCGTGGTGTCGCCGGGTCCGTGCACGCCCAACGAAGCGGGCGTGTCGGTGGATGTGATTCGCCAGCTGGGCCCGCGCATCCCGATCTTTGGCGTATGCCTGGGCCACCAGAGCCTTGGGCAGGCCTACGGCGGCGACGTCATCCGCGCCAAGCGCATCATGCACGGCAAGACCTCGCGGATCCGCCACGAGGGCAAGGGCGTGTTCGCCGGCCTGCCGGACGGCTACGAGGCCACCCGCTACCACTCGCTGGTGGTGTCGCGCGAGACGCTGCCCGATTGCCTGGAAATCACCGCCTGGAGCGAGAACGCCGACGATGCAGGCGGCGCGGCCGGGTTCGACGAGATCATGGGCCTGCGCCACCGCGAACATCCGGTTGAAGGCGTGCAGTTCCACCCCGAGTCGATCCTCACCGAGCACGGCCACGCGCTGCTCAAGAACTTCCTGGAACGCTGACGTCCCGCCATGCCCATCACCCCGCAAGAAGCCCTGCAGCGCACGATCGAGCATCGCGAGATCTTCCACGACGAGATGGTCGAGCTGATGCGCATGATCATGCGCGGCGAAGTTTCGCCGACGATGACCGCGGCCATCCTCACCGGCCTGCGGGTCAAGAAGGAGACGGTGGGCGAGATCGCCGGCGCCGCCACCGTGCTGCGCGAGTTCGCGCGGCCGGTCGAGCTGGCCGATCGCACCGGCCTGGTCGATATCGTCGGTACCGGCGGCGACGGCGCGCACACCTTCAACATCTCCACCGCCAGCATGTTCGTGGTGGCCGCGGCCGGGGCCAAGGTCGCCAAGCACGGCAACCGCAGCGTCTCATCCAAATCCGGCAGCGCCGACGTGCTCGAGGCGCTCGGCGCGGCGATCGAGCTGCAGCCCGAACAGGTAGCGCAGTGCATCGAGCGCTGCGGCATCGGTTTCATGTTCGCCCCCGTCCACCACCCTGCAATGAAAGTGGTCGCGCCTGTGCGGCGCGAGATGGCGGTGCGCACGATCTTCAACATCCTTGGCCCGCTGACCAATCCCGCCGGCGCGTCGAACATCCTGATGGGCGTGTTCCATCCCGACCTGGTCGGCATCCAGGTGCGCGTGCTGCAGGAGCTTGGCGCAAGCCGCGCGCTGGTGGTCTGGGGCCGCGACGGCATGGACGAGCTCTCGCTCGGCGCAGGCAGCCTGGTCGGCGAGTTGCGTGACGGCGTGGTGCGCGAGTACGAAGTGCACCCGGAGGATTTCGGCATCGCCATGGCCGCCAGCCGCAACCTGCGCGTCAACGACGCCAACGAATCGCGCGCGCTGGTGCTGCAGGCACTGCGCAACGAGAGCGGGCTGCCGCGCGAGATCGTCGCGCTCAATGCCGGTGCGGCGATCTACGCTGCCGGCGTCGCCGACAGCATCGCCGAAGGCATCGACCGCGCCCGCGCGGCGCTGGCCTCCGGCGCGGCCCACGACAAGCTCGAGCAGTTCGTTGCGACGACGCGCGAGCTTGCCGGCCAGCCCGTTGGAGCCTGACGTGGACGAAGCATTCGCCCGCTTGCCGCAGCCGCCGTACTACGCGGTGATCTTCTCGTCCCGTCGCAACGGCGACGACGATGCCGGCTATGCCGAAGCCGCGCAGCGCATGGTCGAGCTGGCCGCTCAGCAGCCGGGCTACCTCGGCGTGGAGTCCACCCGCGGTGCGGACGGCTTTGGCATCACCGTGTCGTACTGGGAGAGCGAGGCGGCGATCGCGGCCTGGCGCCAGCACGCCGAGCACGCAGCGACGCGCGCCTACGGCCGCCAGCACTGGTACGAGCATTACGAGTTGCGCGTGGCGAAAGTCGAGCGCGCCTACGGCAGCGCGAAAAAGACGGAGAGGAACGAGTAACCAGTCCAGTCCGGCGCCGTCTCCTCCTCCCCCTTCGCGTCCAATTTCAGTGGTTCACTGCACATGAGCGACATCCTCAACACCATCCTCGCCCGCAAGGTGGAGGAGATCCAGCAACGCAGCCGCGTGCGCCCGCTCGCCGAAATGCGCGACCGTGCCCTGCAGCAGCCGCCGACGCGCGGCTTCGTCGACGCCATCCGCCGCCGCCACGTGGCCGGCGAAGCGGCGGTGATCGCCGAGGTGAAGAAGGCCAGCCCGTCGAAGGGCCTGATCCGCAAGGACTTCCATCCGGCCGACATCGCCCGCAGCTATGAGGCCGGCGGCGCGGCCTGCCTGTCGGTGCTGACCGACGTCGACTTCTTCCAGGGCAGCAACATGTTCCTTGGCGAGGCGCGTGGCGCCTGCTCGCTGCCGGTGCTGCGCAAGGACTTCACCATCGACCCCTACCAGGTCTATGAAGCCCGTGCGATCGGCGCCGATGCGATCCTGCTGATCGTCGCCGCGCTGGAGGACGGCCCGATGGTGGAGATGGCCACGCTGGCGATGGAGCTGGGCATGGACGTGCTGGTCGAGGTGCACGACATCGACGAGCTCGAGCGCGCGCTGCAGACCGACTGCGAACTCATCGGCGTCAACAACCGCAACCTGCGCACCTTCGAGGTCTCGCTCGACACCACTGTGGAGCTGAGCAAGGCCGTGCCGCGCGATCGCACCCTGGTCACCGAGAGCGGAATCGCGAGCGCGACCGACGTGGCGAAGATGCGCGAGGCCGGCGTGCAGACCTTCCTGATCGGCGAATCCTTCATGCGCGAGACCGACCCGGGCGCCGCATTGCACCGGCTGTTCGCGGCATGAGCACGATGGCCGGAGGCGAGTCCCAACTTCACGATCCGGGGCGTCCGTACTCGCCCCTGGTCGTGTTCGACTTCGACCACACGCTGTATGACGGCGATTCGGGCAGCCACCTGGTGCTGTGGCTGCTGCAGCGCCACTGGGCGCGCGTGACCGCGGCCGTGCTGCTGTCGCCGCTGCTGCTGCCGATGGTCGCCTGGTTGCCGACGCGGCGGCGCGCGATCTCGGCCTACCTGTGGATCGGCACCGTCGGCACCCACCGCCGCGCCGACATGGACGACCTGATCGACGAGTACGTGCGGCTGCACGCGCGCCAGATCCGCGCGCGGCTGCTGCCGGTGGCGCTGAAGGTGCTGCAGCGCCACCGCGATGCCGGCGATCGCGTGATCATCGCCACCGGCGCCTCGCCTGAGCTGGCGCGGGCAATCCTGGATTTCGTCGCCCACGAGGACCTGCCGGTGATCGGCAGCATCAGCGGCCCGTTCCTGGGCGGCATGATCACCGTGGAGCACTGCCACCACCGCAACAAGATGCGGATGATCTGGGATGCGGGTTACGACCAGGTCGGGGTGGCCTATTCCGACAGCAGCGCCGATCTTCCGCTGCTGCAGGCGGCGCGCAAGCCGGTGGTGGTCAACCCCAAGCACGGCCGCGTGGCGATGTTCCGCCGCGTGCTGCCGGCGGGGACGCCGATCCTCAACTGGGGCTGCAAGAGCCGCGGCGGCGACCGGGTGAGCTAGACGCGCCCCGGCGCGTCCATGTCCTGGAAGAACTCCAGCAGCGTGTGTTCGGCAAAATCGCGGTATGGCTGGCGGGGCAGCTCGGGCACTTGTTCTAGTCGCCGAGCGCCTTGATGAAGCGAAGCGAGCCATCCGCGTAGCCACAGTGGCGGTAGAACGCGTGGGCCTCGGCACGGCGGGCATTGCTGGTGACTTCGATCCGGCGCACACCGATGCGGCGGGAAATCGACTCGACCTCGCGCAGCAGGCGCCGGCCGATGCCCTGGCCCTGGCAACCGGCCTGCACGACCAGGCCCGTGATGCGCGCCAGTTCGTCGCCGTGGATCACCGAATACAGCGTGTACAGCGACACCAGGCCAAAGGTGTCGCCATCGATCTCGGCCAGCAGCAGGTGCTGGCGGGGGTCATGGCGGACGACGGCGATGCGTTCGGCCGCCTCGTCGCGGCTGCAGGGGTAGCCGAGCTCACCCAGCAGTCTGGCGACGTCGCTGGCGTCGCCCAGTTCCGCCGGCCGCACCCGGATGGAGGTGTCCGCGGAACCGGCGACGCGAGCCACTAGCGGGTGCCGAAGAGGACGACGGTCTTGCCGCGTGCGTGCAACTTTTCGTCGGCCTGGAGCTTCTTGAGGACACGGCCGGCCATTTCGCGCGAGCAGCCGACCAGACGCGAAAGCTCCTGGCGCGACACCCGGATCTGGGTGCCTTGCGGGTGGCTCATCGCCTCGGGTTCCTTGGCCAGGTCGTGCAGGGCACGGACGATGCGGTCGGTCACGTCGAGGAAGGCCAGGCGGCCGGCCTTGCGGCTGGTGTCGAGCAGGCGCCGCGAGATCTGCGCGCCGATGGCGTACAGCAGCTTGGGGGCGTCCAGCGACAGGCGGGTCAGGAACAGGTCGTACAGGCGCTCGTGACCGATCTCGGCCAGCTCGCAGGTGCTGCGCGTGCGCAGGATCACTTCGCGCTGGTCGCTGGCGATGAACAGACCGAGCTCGCCGACGAATTCGCCGGGGCCGAAATAGCCCAGGACCAGTTCGCGGCCGTCTTCTTCCTCGGTGATGATGCTGACCGAGCCGGAAACGATGTAGTAGAGGGTGCTGGCCGGGTCGCCCGGCCGGAACACGTCGGTGCGCGACGGGTAGCGACGGCGGTGGCAGTGAGCGAGGAATCGCTCAATGGTCGCGCCGTCCGGCAGCAGTGGGCTGTTGGTTCGGCGCAGGGCGGGCGAGGGAACAACCGGATTGGCGGACATGGGCGTGAAGGTTTTGTGATTCGGCGAGCTTAGGCCGAACTAACGCTTTGGGCAAATATCCGCCCTAGAGCGTCACCCCGGCCGGGAGCGAAGTTGTGACGGAATGCCGATTCAGGTTCGGCCAGGCGGGTCGCCCGGGAGGCGCCGAGGGCGTGCACGGATCCTGGCGGCATCTGCCCGGGATCGGGATGCGCGTTCCACCGTCACAACAATTGCCTCATAATCTCGCCCCTCACAGCCGTACCGGGATCCCACCGCCGTGGTCAAGCCGTTGCCTCGCCTGAGGTTGCAGGGTTTCAACAACCTCACCAAGGCCCTCTCGTTCAATATCTACGATGTCTGCTTCGCGGCATCCGAGGACGAGCGCCGTCGTTACATCGAATACATCGACGAGGCCTACAACGCCGACCGCTTGACGCAGATCCTGACGGATGTGGCGGAGATCATCGGCGCAAACATCCTCAACATCGCCCGCCAGGACTACGATCCGCAGGGCGCGTCGGTGACCATCCTCATTTCCGAGGAGCCGGTGATCGACAAGAAGGACGCCGGCAAGGAGTTGATCTCCGATGCGGTGGTCGCGCACATGGACAAGTCGCACATCACGGTGCACACCTATCCGGAGACGCATCCGGACAGCGGCATCGCGACGTTCCGCGCCGACATCGACGTGGCAACCTGCGGTGTGATCTCGCCGCTGCGGGCCTTGAACTACCTGATCGAGAGCCTCGAGTCCGACATCGTCATCATGGACTACCGGGTGCGCGGCTTCACCCGCGACATCAAGGGCAAGAAGCACTACATCGATCACAAGATCAATTCGATCCAGGATTACCTGGCCAAGAACATCAAGTCGCGCTACGAGATGCTCGACGTGAATGTCTATCAGGAAAACATCTTCCACACGAAGATGCACCTGAAGGAGTTCGACCTCGACAATTATCTGTTCGAGGAGAAGGCCAAGAATCTGTCTTTCAAGGAGCGCATGAAGATCGAGGCGCGCCTGAAGCGCGAGATCGAAGAGCTCTATCACGGGCGCAACCTGGCCGACTGAGGTCGGGGTGCGCGCTTGATGAAAAAGGCCGGCATTGCCGGCCTTTTTCTTTTTCGTGCCTTTTGGGTCTCTCGGTCTCGGGGGCGTGGAGCGCGGGGCGTTTGGGGGTGAGTCTTCCGAGGGGCGCCGTCCGCCGGGCCGGGGATTGCTCCGCCCCTTAATCAGCCATCCATGGCTGATGCGGGGCGCGGGACATCCGTGTCCCGCTGCGGATCAATCCCCGGCCCGCCGAACGACGCTCCGACTATTCATTGCCCGGTCCTCGTCCGGAAAGCCGTCCGGAAAGCCGTCCGAAAACCGTCATTCCCGCGAAGGCGGGAACCCAGTGACGTTGACCTTGCCTCGTCATCCCGGCGAACGCCGGGATCCACGTTGATCTTTGCTGTCGCCGACGAGACCTACGACACTGGGTTCCCGCCTTCGCGGGAATGACGGGGCCCCCGTTCTTTTGAACCACCTCATCCTTTCGCGGGCGTCCGGGACCGGGCTCACCGAGCGGACGCGCGAATGAGTCGAGGGCACGGACACTAGCGAAGCGGAGGTTCACGAAATGCACCCCACCTCCTCCCCCACGCCAAACCGACAAACCGCCCACAAAAAAGGCCGGCAGTGCCGACCTCCTCGACGCCCGACAGCAAAAACTCACAGCCGGTAAGCAACCGCCTTCATCAGCTTGGACGCAGCCGCCATGAGCGTAGGCACCGGCATCGGCAGAATGCGCGCACCGGCGGCTTCGGCGTTGTCGGCGTGGCGGGCCTCGTCGGCCTTCATCACTTCCAGGATCGCGCGGCTGCGCGCGTCGGCTACTGGCAATGAGTCCAGGTGCTCGTCGATGTGCGCCTCGACCTGGCGCTCGGTCTCGACCACGAACCCCAGATTCCAGCCGTCGCCGCGCAGGCCTGCCAACGCACCGATGGCGAAGCTGCCGGCGTACCAGATCGGATTGAGCAGGCTCGGCCGGCTGTCGAGCTCGCGCAGACGGTCCGCGCACCATGCCAGATGGTCAGTTTCTTCCTGCGCCGCCTCGAGCAGATGCTCGCGCGTGGACGGATCGCGCGCGACCGCCGCCTGGCCGCAATACAGCGCCTGCGCACAGACCTCGCCGACATGGTTGATGCGCATCAGCCCGGCCGCGTGCTGGCGCTCGTCGGCATCGAGCTCGATCTGCGCGATCCCGTCCGACGGGTTGGCGCGCAAGGCGGGCGGAGAGCCGAACACCGTGTCCAGCGCCCGCTGGGTGTCGGTGAGGAAGCGGTCGAGTTGCGTCAGTTCGCGTGTCGTGGCCATGGCCGAAGTTTAACCGGGTGCGATGGCTGGGGCCGATGAAGACGTCTGTTCAACCAGTCCTGCAAGAAACTCCAACGGGTGCTGCACCGGGATGGCGGTGCCTGCAGCCAGATGGAGGCGGCAACCGACGTTGGCGCTGAGCAGGCGCGTCGCTCCACTCTCGTGCAGTTGCTGCAGCAGCGGCGAACGGAACTCGTCGGCGCGCTGCGTGTCGGTCAGCATCTGCGTCCCGGCAGCGCCGCAGCAGCCCAGGCCACGGTCGAGTTCGATCACCTGCAAGCCCGGGACCTGCGCCAGCAGCCGGCGCAGTGAAGCGACCGAGCGCACCACATTGCGCTGCGTGCACGGCAAGTGCAGTGCAATGCGCTCGTCGCAGCGGCGCCAGCGCAGCGAGCCGGCGCGGGCGCTGGTCTGCGCCTCGAGGAAATCGATCGCATCGACCACGCGCGCATCGCCGGCGAGCGACTGCGCCAGGGATTCATGGCAGCCACTGGCCAGTGTCAGGACCGTTTCGGCGCCAGCGAAGGCGACGCGGTTGCGCCCGGCCAGCGCCGCGGCCGCGGTGTCGTTGCCTGCGTGAGCATGCAGGCTGCCGCAACAGGTCTGCGCAGCCGGTTCGCCAACTTCGATACCGAGGGCGGCCAGGCAATCGAGCAACCCCTTGCGCAGGCCCGCCTCGTATGGCCGGGCCACGCAGCCGGAGAACAGGGCGATGGCTGCGTGTGGGCGGCCCGACCGGGAATTGCCCCGGGGCGCCGGGGGCGGAGGGGGCAGGCGGCGCAGCCGTGCCGGCAGCCATCCCCTGGCATGCCGGTACAGACCCAGCAGGCTCGCCAGCAGATGCGGCCGGGCCGCCAGGCCTTCGATCCAGCGCTGTTGCCAGCCAGGAAGGCGCCGCTGCCGTTGCCGCGTTCGCGCCAGCACCAGCAATTGCCCATACTGCACGCCCGCCGGACACACCGCCTCGCAGCTGCGGCAGCCCAGGCATTGATCCAGGTGGGTCTCACCGCTGTCGCTGGGCTCGATCGTGCCCACCGCCCAGGCCTTGGCCAGGGCAATGCGGCCACGCGGGGATTCGCTCTCGATTCGCGCCAGTCCATAAGTAGGGCAGGCCGGCAGGCACAGGCCGCACTGCACGCAGCGGTCGGCCAGGGCGACCAGGGGGTCGGTATGGCCTGTGGCGGGCGAGGGGGCGGTTGGCGGCATCGGCGGAATGCTAGCACCGGGGGTTCACGCGGTTCAGTCCGGTGGGTTGCACGAGTTGGCCTGGCCCGTTATGATTCCGCTTCTTTCACAGCGCGTGGCGAAATTCCGCGGTTCGGCCCAGCCGGATTGCCTGCGGAATCAGCCCGACAACGCACCTACCAGACACGTCATGAAGACTTTTACCGCCAAAAACGAGACCGTCCAGCGTGACTGGTACGTGGTCAACGCCGAGGGCAAGACCCTGGGTCGCCTGGCCTCCGAACTCGCCCGCCGCCTGCGCGGCAAGCACAAGCCGGTTTTCACCCCGCACGTCGATACGGGTGACTACCTCATTGTGATCAACGCCGAAAAGATTGCCGTCACCGGCAACAAGCTCGCCGACAAGCAGTACCACCGCTTCACCGGCTACATCGGCAACCTGAAGACCGAGACCCTCGCCCAGGCGCTTGAGCGCCACCCCGAGCGCGTCATCGAGACCGCCGTCAAGGGCATGCTGCCGAAGAATCCGCTCGGCCGTGCCATGTACCGCAAGCTCAAGGTCTACAAGGGCTCCGAGCATCCGCACGCCGCCCAGCAGCCGCAGCAGCTGGATATCTAAGAGACATCACATGGCAATCCAGCAGAACTACGGCACCGGCCGCCGCAAGTCCTCCACCGCCCGCGTGTTCCTTCGCAAGGGTGCTGGCAACATCACCGTCAACCAGCGTCCGCTGGATGAATTCTTCGGTCGCGAGACCGCGCGCATGATCGTGCGCCAGCCGCTTGAGCTGACCCAGTCGACCGACAAGTTCGACATCGTGGTCACCGTCGCCGGCGGCGGCATCACCGGCCAGGCCGGTGCGATCCGCCTGGGCATCTCGCGTGCGCTGGTCGAGTACGACGACACCCTGAAGTCCGAGCTGCGCAAGGCTGGCTTCATGACCCGCGACGCCCGTGAAGTCGAGCGCAAGAAGGTCGGCCTGCACAAGGCACGTCGCGCAAGCCAGTTCTCCAAGCGCTAATTTCTGCGCTAAAATCGATCACATAGCCCCGTCGCCAAGCGGTAAGGCACCTGACTCTGACTCAGGCATTCGGTGGTTCGAATCCATCCGGGGCTGCCATATCGAACAAACAACCCGCCGAAAGGCGGGTTTTTTGTTGCCCGCAAAAGGCCGGGAGCGGGCTGCGACGGTTGTCATGTCCTGATTGGGTGGCCGCCTTACGTACTGGTGCAGGTAATGGGGACGCGCGGATCCCGTGGGGGCTGCTCCTACAATCGCCAGCAACGTCGCGTCGCGCATGGCGAGGCGGTTACAATTGAAACTAATGCGCCCTCGCGCCCGAGATCTGGAGTTTCGATGAAGCTTGGTTCCCTGAAGGAAGGTGGCCGTGACGGCACGCTGGTCGTCGTCTCGCGTGACCTGTCGCGCGCCGTGCGCGCCGTCGGCATTGCCGACACGATGCAGCGCGCACTCGAGGACTGGACCAACAGTGCGCCGCGGCTCAACGCCCTTTACGACGCCCTCAACGCCGGCACCGCAGACGGCGCATTCGATGTCGACCTTGCCGCGCTGGCCGCGCCGCTGCCGCGCGCGTACGAGTTCGTCGATGGCTCGGCCTACCTGCCGCACGTCGAGCGCGTGCGCCGCGCCCGTGGCGCCGAGGTGCCGGAAAGCTTCTATGTCGATCCGCTGATGTACCAGGCGGTCAGCGCCGGCTTCTATGGCCCGCGCGATCCGGTGCGCGTACCCAGCGAGGACTACGGCATCGACCTGGAAGCCGAAGTGGTCATCGTGACCGACGACGTGCCGATGGCGGCGACGCCGGCCCAGGCCGCCGCGCACATCCAGCTCGTCGGCCTGGTCAACGACGTGTCGCTGCGCAACCTGATCCCCAACGAGCTGGCCAAGGGCTTCGGTTTCCTGCAGTCCAAGCCGCGCTCGGCGCTGAGCCCGGTGTTCGTCACGCCCGACGAACTCGGCGACGCGTGGCAGGACAGCAAGGTGCACCTCGCGCTGACCACCCACATCAATGGCGAGTGGTTCGGCGCCCCGGAAGCGGGCGTCGACATGCAGTTCAACTTCGCCCAGCTGGTCGCGCATGCCGCCCGCACCCGCCCGCTGTCGGCCGGCACCATCGTCGGCTCCGGCACGGTCGCCAACGAGGACACCTCGCTGGGCGCGTCCTGCTTCGCCGAGAAGCGCACCGTCGAGACGCTCGAGCACGGCAAGCCGATCACGCCGTTCATGAGTTTCGGCGACGTGGTGCGCATCGAGATGCTCTCGCGCGACGGTGACAGCGTGTTCGGCGCGATCGAGCAGCGCATCGAGCGCGCGGGCTGATTCAAGGCTGCAAGCGCGGCGGGGCATTCCCGCCGCGTCGATGTCGTACCGGCGCCGGACGCGGCGAGGAGAGGGGACGTGGCAGAGCAACTTCGGCTGTATTCGTACTGGCGCTCAAGTGCGGCCTATCGCGTGCGGATCGGCCTGAACCTGAAAGGGCTGAGCTACGAAACCGTGCCGGTGCACCTGCTGCGCGACGGTGGCGAACAGCACGCGCCGGCATTCCGCGAAGCCAATCCGCAGGGTCTGGTGCCGGTGCTGCAGCATGGCGACCGGCTGATGCGCCAGTCGGTGGCGATCCTGGAATACCTGGACGAAACCTGGCCGCAGCCACCGCTGCTGCCGGCATCGGCGCGTGACCGCCAGCGCGTGCGCGCGCTGTCCCAGCTCGTCGCCTGCGACGTCCACCCGCTCAACAACCTGCGCGTGCTGCGCTTTTTCGACCGCAACTGGCATGTGCCGCAGCCCGAGCGCGACAACTGGGTGCTGCACTGGATCGAGGAAGGCTTCACCGCGCTGGAGGCGATGCTGGCCGATCATCCATCGACCGGGCGCTTCTGCGAAGGCGACCTGCCGACGCTGGCCGACTGCTGCCTGGTACCGCAGGTCTACAACGCGCGCCGTTTCGGCGTCGACCTGGCGAAGTATCCGACCATCGTGCGGATCGAACAGGCCTGCCTGGCGCTGCCGGCATTCGATGCGGCACGCCCGGAGCGGCAGCCGGATGCGCCGGAAGAAGTGGCGGCCTGAAGGAAAGCTTGCGGTGCAGGAGCCAATGGCTGGCCCCTGCATCGCGACGGCGGTTACTGCGTAACCGCGTCGTAGACCTCGGCGTAGGGGTCGTGTTCGCCGGTGGCGCCCTCGGACAGGCGGAACTTCAGCGACAGGCCTTCGCGCGAGTCGGCGGCCTTGAGCGCTTCCTCCATGTCGATCCGGCCTTCCTTGTGGAGGCGGAACAGGCACTGGTCGAACGACTCCATGCCTTCCTCCAGCGAGGCCTCCATCGCTTGCTTGATCTCGTGCACCTGGCCGCGGCGCATCAGGTCGCGCACGTGCGGGGTGTTGATCAGCACTTCGGCCGCCGGAAGGCGACGGCCGTCGCTGCCGACCACCAGGCGCTGGCTGACCACCGCGCGCAGGTTCAGCGCCAGGTTCATCAGCACGTTCTTGTGCGCGGCCTCGGGGAAGAAGTTGAGGATGCGCTCGAGCGTCTGGTCGGCGTTGTTGGAGTGCAGCGTGGCCAGGCACAGGTGACCGGTTTCGGCGAAGGCGATCGCCGCTTCCATCGTGGTCGCGTCGAGGATTTCGCCGATCAGGATCACGTCCGGCGCCTCACGCATCGCGTTTTTGAGCGCGTTGTGGAAGGCGTGCGTGTCGAGACCGACTTCGCGCTGGTTGACGATCGATTTCTTGTGCTTGTGCAGGTACTCGATGGGGTCCTCGATGGTGAGGATGTGCCCGGAGATATTGCTGTTGCGGTAGTCGATCATCGACGCCAGGGTGGTCGACTTGCCCGAGCCGGTGGAGCCGACGATCAACACCAGGCCACGCGGGGCCATGATGATGTCCTTGAGCACCTGCGGCAGCTGCAGTTCCTCGATCGACGGGATCACGCTGCGGATGGCGCGGATCACCATGCCGACTTCGCCGCGCTGCTTGAACACGTTGATGCGGAAGCGGCCGGCTTCGGGCAGGGCCAGGGCCATGTTCAATTCGAGGTCGCGCTCGAACAGGGGCACCTGGCCCTCGTCCATCAGCGAATAGGCGATCTTCTTGACCATGCCCGGGGGCAGCCCGGTGTTGCCCAACGGGTACAGGCGGCCTTCGACCTTGATGTACACCGGTGCGCCAGTCGTCAGGAACATGTCCGACGCATTCTTTTCCGTCATCAGCTTCAAGAAATAGCCGATGTCCATACTGCAACCCCTTTTGTGACCCATGGCAGGGTCGCAACAGCGTGTACCGTTGCAACCTCGCCAGCGGCTTCCGACAATGGCCGGGCATCAAACCACAAGGCACGGCCTCCCCAATGCGCCCAAGCTTCGCACAAATCCGATTTCATCTGCTGGCAGCAGTTCTCGCTTCCGCACTCTCCGCCTGCGCCTCGCTGCCGCCACCGACCAGTGAGCTGGCTGCCGCCCGCCAGGCGGTGACCCGGGCCGAGGGCGCCGACGCCGACCAGTACGCACCGCAGGACCTCGGCGTGGCGCGCAACGGCCTGAGCCAGGCCCAGTCGGCGATGAGCTCCGGGGACGAGGACGCCGCGCGCAGGTTCGCGCTCGCCGCCGCGGCCGATGCCGACCTGGCCTGGGCCAAGAGCCGCGAGGCCCTGGCCACGGCCGAGCTCAACCAGCGCAAGGGCGAAGTCACGCAACTGCGCCAGCGCCTGCAGGGAGAGCAGCCATGAGCCGCCTGTCCCTTCTGGGCCTGGCCCTGGTGGCGGCGCTGGCCTCCGCCTCGGCCGTCGCGGCCGACAATCCCGACGCCGCCAGGCTGTCGCAGCGCCTGACCGCGCTCGATTCCGACCCGGTGCTCAACCCGTTTGCCGCCTACGAGCGGCTGACGGCGCGGCAGGCGGTCGACGCCCTCAACCAGGCGTCCAGCCGCGAGCGCGCCGCTGCCCTGTACGTCGCCGAGCGCCGCGTGCAGGTGGCCGAGGCAATCGCCCGCACCGATTCGATGCAGCGTGAGATCGACCGGCTCGATCGCGAGCGCAGCGAACTGCTGGTCGAAGCCAGCCGCCAGGACGCCGCCCGCGCCCGCGCCGAGACCGAACGCCTGCGCCTGCAGGCGCAGATGCAGGCCGAGGAAGCCGAGCGCCTGCGCGTGCAGAGCGAGGCCGACGCGGCATCGCTGCAGGATGTGGAGACCGCCCTCAAGGGCGTCGCCGGCGCCCAGACCGCACGCCTCAATGCCGCCCGCGACCGCGAAGCCAAACTCGCCCGCGAAGAAGCAGAACTGACCACCGGTGGCAAGCTTCCGAGCGCCAAGCGCGACAGCCGCGGCGAGGTCTTCGGCCTGGCCAAGGACAGTTTCGCCGCGGGCAAGGCGACCCTGAGCGGCGGCGGCGACACCACCGTGCGGACCGTGGCGGCCTATGCGCAGGCCTCCTCGTCGCCGGCGCTGAAGGTCGAGGCCACCGGCAGCGACGCCAAGCTGGCCCAGCGCCGGGCCGACGCGGTGCGCGATGCGCTGGTCGCCGGCGGCGTTCCGGCCGGCAAGGTCCAGGCCACCGGTCGCAGCGGCAAGGGCGACCGCGTCGACGTCGTCGTGCAGTCCAAGTAACGCGACGAAATAACGGAAAATCAACCGCTTGGCGTCGTCCGGACGGCGCCAGGCGGGCGTGGCGAAACTGACTGCGACACGGTGCGCGATACCGCCAGACAAGGCCTTGCCGACCGCAAAACGGAGGAGTAGGGTCGGATACCCAAGCGGCCTGTTTTCCGCTTGGCGATGAGCCAGGTCGATGACGCCAACACCGATTGCGCAGGATCCAGCCGCCCCACGCTTGATGGTGGTCGGCCTGTGTGAAGCCGGCGATGTCCACGTCCAGACCGCTCAGTCCGATTCCGTAATCCAGTACCCCCACGACCCCGCTGCGCCCTGGTCCCACGACCGGGGCGTTTTCATTTGCGGGGCCTTCCGCATGGTCCGTGGCCGCCCGGCCACGGGTTCCCGAAACAGCTGAAGGAGGCTTTACATGTTCGAGGAACGACCGCAGCCAGAGATCGACGCGCTGATGAAGAGCAACCCGGAATTCAAGCAGCTTTATCAGCGCCACAAGGATCTCGACAAGAAGGTGATGGACGCCGAACTCGGCGTACTGCCTATCGATGACATGACGCTTGCGCAGATGAAGCGCGAAAAGCTGGCTGCGAAGGACCGCCTGGTCCGTCTCTACGACACCCAACATCACTGAGCTTCCTCACCCATTTCCTCGCCGCGGGTGGCGACTTCCTCGTCGGTCTCTCCATCCGCGTCTCCCGGAACCGGGGCGGCTGCTGGCAACGGCAGCCGCCCCGGTGCGAAGGAAAGCGGGGAGTCTTAAACTCCCCGCATGACCATCCATCAATCCGTGCTCGAACTGGTCGGCGCCACGCCGATCATCAAGGCGCAGCGCCTGGACACTGGCGTCTGCGAGCTCTTCCTCAAGCTTGAGTCGCAGAACCCGGGCGGATCCATCAAGGACCGCATCGGCCTGTCGATGATCGAGTCGGCCGAGAAGGCCGGCCGCATCAAGCCCGGCGACACCCTGGTGGAAGGCACTGCCGGCAACACCGGCATCGGCCTGGCGCTGGTGGCACAGCAGAAGGGCTACAAACTCATCCTGGTGGTCCCGGACAAGATGAGCCGGGAGAAGATCTTCAACCTCAAGGCGATGGGCGCGCAGGTCGTGCTGACCCGCTCAGATGTCGCCAAAGGCCACCCGGACTACTACCAGGACCTGGCCGAGCGCCTGGCCCGCGAGACCCCGGGCGCGTACTTCATCAACCAGTTCGGCAATCCGGACAACCCGGCCGCGCACGAGTTCGGCACCGGCCCGGAGATCCTCGAGCAGATGGCCGATGTCGGCGGCGTCGACGCGGTCGTGTTCGGCTGCGGCAGCTCGGGCACCATGACCGGCCTGTCGCGCTGCTTCGCCGAGAAGTCGCCGCACACCGAGCTGGTGCTGGCCGACCCGGTGGGTTCGATCCTCGAGGAATACATCAACCGCGGCACCATCTCGGAGAAGTCGGCCAGCTGGATGGTCGAGGGCATCGGCGAGGATTTCCTGCCGCCGATCTCCGACTTCACCCGGGTGAAAAAGGCCTATGCCATTACCGACAAGGAAAGCTTCCTCACCGCGCGCGAGCTGCTGGAGAAGGAAGGCATCCTCGGCGGCTCCTCCACCGGCACGCTGCTGGCGGCGGCACTGAAGTACTGCCGCGAGCAGACCACGCCGAAGAAGGTGCTGGTGTTCGTCTGCGACACCGGCAACAAGTACCTGTCGAAGATGTACAACGACTTCTGGATGCTGGACAACGGCTTCCTGGCGCGGCAATCGAGCGGCGACTTGCGCGACCTGATCCTGCGGCCGTACTCGCAGCGCGACACGGTGGTGGTGGGCCCCAACGATCTGCTGGTCACTGCCTACCAGCGCATGAAGCTCTATGACGTCTCACAGCTGCCGGTGATGGACGGCGACAACATCGTCGGCATCGTCGACGAGAGCGACGTGCTGCTGCATGTGTATGGCGACGAAGCGCGCTTCCGCGATCCTGTGTCGACGGCGATGGTCAGCAAGCTCGACAAGATCGACGTGAGTTCGCCGATCGAGACGCTGCTGCCGGTGTTCGACCGCGGCCACGTTGCGATCGTGGTCGACGGCGACAAGTTCCTCGGCCTGATCACCCGCATCGACCTGCTCAACTACCTGCGCCGACGCGTGCAATGAACAAGGCAGCCGAGGCGGCGGGCGAACGCTGGCTGCCGGGCGACCGCCTGCCCGACGTGCGCCTGCGCGCGCACGTCGGCAGCAGCCAGACCCTGCATGCCGAGTTCGCCGGCGCGCCGCTGTGGCTGGCGACGCCCGTCGACGAGGCGGCGGCTCGCGCGCTGCCGTCACCGCCGCCGGGTGTGGTGGCGTTGTGCGTGGGCGAGGCCATGCCGGGTGCGGCGCCGGCGCCCTGGCAGGCGTTCGCGGCCGACCCGCGCTGGTGTGCGGCGCTGGGCGTCGGCGTCCTCTGGCAGGTCGATGCCAACCTGCGCCTGCAGGCCGCGCATTCCTTGCCGGTTGCGGCGACTGTGGCGATCGCGGCCGCGCCGGCCCCGGTGCCGGAACTCTCGTGGCGGCAGACCGGGCTGATCGCGCCGGTCCTGCAGGTGCCCGACGTGTTCGAGCCCGAGCTGTGCGCGGCCCTGATCCGCCACCTCGAGGTGGACTGCGGCGGCGGTGAGGTCTCGGCGGTGCTGGTGCTCGAGGGCGGCCAGCAGCGGCTGCAGGTCGATCCGTCGATCAAGCAGCGCCGCGAAGTCATTCCGCGCGACCCCGCGCTCGAAGCGCGCATGCACGAGCGGCTGATGCGGCGGGCGTTGCCGGAAATCGCGCGCGTGTTCAATTTCGAAGTGAAGCGGCGCGATCCGTTCAAGTTGCTGGCCTATCCGCAGGACGCGGGCTACTTCCGCGCCCACCGCGACAACGAGACGCCCGATGTCGCGCACCGCAGGTTCGCGCTGTCGGTCAACCTCAACCAGGGCGATTACGCCGGCGGCGAATTCCGCTATCCGGAGTTCGGCCCGCACCGGTTCTCGCCGGCAACCGGGGCCGCGCTGGTGTTCTCGTGTTCGATGCTGCACGAGGTGCTGCCGGTCGAGAGCGGCACGCGTTACGCGATGACCACGTTCCTGGCCTGAGGCTCGGCCTTGCCCTTGCCCATCGCGGCGCAGCGCGTCAGGTGCCTGGTCGCAGACGCTCCAGCAGATCGACGGCGCCGGAGTTCCTGATCTCGCCTTCGGCCCAGGCCAGCCCCTCGGCAACGGTGTCGGCATGTTTTGCCGCCGCCGCCGCCAGTTCGCGCCGGCGCGCATCGGCATCGAAATGCACGGAATCGTCTTTCGCGTAGCGGCCGAGCAGTTTCGAGCCGGCGATCCGCTGCGGCCAGTCGGAGGGCAGCTGCAGCCCGTAGTGCGCGGCCAGGCGCGCGCTGGCGCCGGCCGGATCGGCCAGCACCCCGGCGAAATCCAGATCGAGCAGGCGCGGGGCCAGGGCGGGATCGCCGGCAAGGGTTTGCCAGCGCACCTGCTCGGCCAGCCAGGCCCGGGCGAGGCGCTCGCCGTCGGTCACCGCGGGCGTGTCGATCGGGAGCGACTGCAGGCGCAGGGATTCGGTGTCGAAGACGCCCTTGGCGAGCTGGGGGTCGCGCAGCATCGTCGCCAGCCAGGTCTGCAGGTCCACCCACAGCAGGCAGGCCTGCCCACCGCCGTCGAGCAGCGACTGGGCCATGGTCGTGACCAGGCTGGTCGGCTTGACCACCACGGCGCAGGTGTCGGCAAAGCCGCGGGCCAGCAGGGCGGTCACCGGCGCCTGCCAGGCGTCCGTTGCCGGATCGCCGCGACCATGGGCCAGGGTCAGCAGGGGCAGCGGCTCGCGCAGTCCGAGCACGCCGGGAACCAGGTCCAGCAACCGGCTCACCAGCGACGAGCCGCAGTGGCCGATGTGGAACAGCCAGTGCACCGGCAAGGCGGCGATATTGCCGGTCAGGGTTGCGTCGAGCTCCTCACGCGACAAGACCCAGCCGGAGACCTCGCGGTGCTGCATCGCCCGGCGGTCGAGGAAGCTCGCCCGCTGGTAGTCCTTCGGCTCGAAATGCAGCACCCAGGCCTGGCCCTGGGCCGGGTCGAAGGCGAACAGCGGATAGGCTGCACTGTGGCTGAAGTCGCCTGGAAGGCGCCTGGGAGCGGTCATGAGCGATGTTAGAATCGTCGGCCGCCCATGCTAGCGGAACTGGAAGGACTTGATGACCGATAGACAAGCAGGAGGCGGGGCCCGAAAGCCCGGTCTGGGAACCCTTGCGATCCACGCCGGACAGTCGCCAGACCCGACCACGGGCGCGGTGATGACGCCGATCTACGCGACCTCGACCTACGCCCAGTCCAGCCCCGGCGTGCACCAGGGGTTCGAGTACTCGCGCAGCCACAATCCGACCCGCTTCGCCTACGAGCGCTGCGTGGCCGGACTGGAAGGTGGCAGCCGCGGGTTTGCCTTCGCTTCGGGCCTGGCAGCCACCTCGACGATTCTCGAGCTGCTCGATTCGGGCAGCCACGTCATCGCGATGGATGACGTCTATGGCGGTACCTACCGCCTGTTCGAGCGCGTCCGCCGCCGCTCGGCCGGACTGGATTTCAGCTGGGTCGACCTCAGCGATGCCGCGGCCTTCGAAGCGGCGATCCGGCCCGAGACCAAGATGGTCTGGATCGAGACGCCGACCAACCCGCTGCTGAAGCTGGTGGACATCGCCCAGATCGCGGCGATCGCGCGCAAGCGCGGGTTGATCGTGGTGGTCGACAACACCTTCAGCTCGCCGATCCTGCAAAGGCCGCTCGAACTGGGCGCGCACATCGTCATGCACTCGGCGACCAAATACCTCAACGGGCACTCGGACATCGTCGGCGGCATGGCCGTGGTCGGCGAGGACGGCGAGATCGCCGAGCAGATGGGTTTCCTGCAGAACGCCATCGGTGGCGTGCAGGGCCCGTTCGACAGCTTCCTGGCGCTGCGTGGACTGAAGACGCTGCATCTGCGCATGAAGGCGCATTGCGAGAACGCGCAGGCGCTGGCGGAGTGGCTGGAAGGACACCCGGCGATCGAGAAGGTGATCTACCCGGGCCTGAAGTCGCATCCGCAGCACGAGCTGGCGAAGCGGCAGATGGATGGGTTTGGGGGGATGGTGAGCGTCTACCTCAAGGGTGGCGAAGCCGCCGCGCGCAGAATGATGGAGCGCTGCGAGCTGTTTGCCATCGCCGAGTCGCTGGGTGGCGTGGAAAGCCTGATCAACCATCCGGCGATCATGACCCATGCATCCATCCCTGCGGAACGCCGCGCCCAGCTTGGCGTCAGCGACAATCTCGTGCGACTGAGCGTTGGCGTCGAAGACTACGGGGATCTGGCTGCGGAGCTGGAAACAGCGCTCTCGTCCTGAGATGAAATTCGCGCAACAACGTGGAATCAGCAAGGATCTGCTAGCCCTCAGGATGCTCACCTGGGTGCGGGAGCATGCGTGGTTGCGGGCGGCGTATCGGATCATTCCCAAATCGTTGCGGAGTCAGGTGCGGCAGTCACTGACGGACGTTTCGGGTTCTAACGCGTCCTTCAAGCGCACGCCCGCCTGGGACAAGGTGCCGCCAGTGCGCAGCCACGACGAAATTCACGCCAGCGCTGGCGAGCACGGGAACGCGGGCGTGAACATTTACGCGTATTTCCGTGGCCAGTTCGGCCTGGCCGAGGGCGCGCGTCTGTACACCCAGGCGCTGCTGGACGAAGGCTATCCGGTCGCGCTCCATGACATCGAGCTCGATATTCCACACGGCTTCGACGACAGGACGATGGAAGGGCGCTTCGCACCCGATGCGCCGCACGAGATCCATCTGCTTTTCGTCAATCCGGATTACCTCGACGAGGCAATGGACAAAGTCGGGCGGGGCAAGTTCGATCATGGCTATGTCATGGCGTGCTGGTTCTGGGAGCTGGAACGGATTCCGGAGGCCTGGCTGCCTGCACTGGAGCGGGTCGACGAAGTCATCGTGGCGTCGACGTTCATCGAGAAAGGGTTCGAGCAGATCACGGCGAAGCCGATCTTCAAGCTGCCCATTCCAGTTGGCGAAGCCGAGGACAGCGGCTTGAGCCGCGCCGATTTCGGCCTGCGGCCCGGCGCCTTCGTCTTCCTGAGCACGTTCGATTTCAACTCGAGCGTCGAGCGAAAGAACCCGTTCGCGGCGCTGGAGGCCTTCCGGGCCGCATTCCCGCCCGAACGCCGCGACGTGCAGTTGCTGGTCAAGTCCAGCAATGGCCATCGCTACCCCGAGATGCTGCTGCGATTGCTGTCGGCGGCTGCGGCCGATCCCCGCATCGTCATCCGCGACGAGATCATCGAACGCAGGCACCTGCATGCGCTGCAGCGCTGCGTGGATGCCTACGTATCGCTCCACCGCGCTGAAGGTTTTGGTCTGGGGATGGCCGAAAGCATGCGCCTTGGCAAGCCGGTCGTCGCTACGGGCTGGTCCGGCAATACCGAATTCATGAGCGACCAAGACAGTTGCCTGGTCGGCTACCGCCTGCTGCCGCTGGCCCAGGACCAATACCCCTTCTGGGAGGGCCAGCGCTGGGCAGAACCAGACATCGCGCAAGCGGCCGGATACATGCGGCGGCTGGTTGACGAGCCGGAATACGCTGCTGCCGTCGGCGCGAGGGCGGCTGCACGGGTCAGACAGACGCTCTCGCCGCACGCTGTAGCAACGCGCCTGGCCTCGAGGCTGGATCAGATCCGGCTCGGGCGCGACGGCTCTCACCCACCAGGCGGGGCCCGGGACGTGAAAGCCGGTCGCCTTGCGCCGGACAGATAGCATTCGCGCGCCCCGCTCAGATCTAGAACATAGACAGGAAACCATGAGATCCAATTCGAACCATCCCGCCGGTATCGGCGAGCTATTCGGCAGCCTGTGGCGCAATCGCGAACTGGTGGTGAGGATGGCCAAGCGCGACGTCATCGGCCGCTATAGCGGCTCGGTGCTCGGACTGGCGTGGTCATTCTTCAATCCGCTGTTGATGCTGGCCGTATACACATTCGTGTTTTCGGTAGTGTTCAAGGCCCGCTGGGGCGAAGGCGTGTCCGACAGCAGGACCCAGTTTGCGATGCTGCTGTTCACCGGCATGATCGTGCACGGCCTGTTCGCCGAGTGCCTCAACCGCGCGCCGACACTGATCCTTTCCAACGCGAATTACGTCAAGAAGGTGATCTTTCCGCTGGAAATCCTCCCGTGGATTTCATTTGGCTCGGCGCTGTTTCATGCCGCCATCAGCCTGCTTGTGCTCCTGCTCGTGCAGTTGACGATCAACCAGCAGCTGCCCTGGACGGCAGTGTTGTTTCCGCTGGTGCTGGTTCCCTTGATGCTGGCGACCATGGGGTTGAGCTGGTTCGTCGCCTCGCTGGGCGTCTACATCCGAGACGTGGGGCAGGTCACGGCGGTGTTCACGATGATCCTGCTTTTCATGTCGGGCATCTTCTATCCGATCAGCGCCCTGCCGGAAGCGTATCAGTCGTGGATGCGCCTGAATCCGCTCACCTACATCATCGAGGAGGGGCGCAACACGTTGCTGCTGGGGAAGGTGCCCGATTTCCAGACGCTCGGCCTGTTCACCGCCGTGGCGCTGCTCGTCGCGTGGATCGGGTTCTTCTCGTTCCAGCGCAGCCGCAAGGGATTCGCCGATGTGGTCTGAAAATTCAGCTCGATGCGGCCACGGGTGGATGAACGGAGATCACGATGTCTGAAGAGTTTGCGATCGCGGTACGTGACGTATCGAAGTGCTACCAGGTCTACGAACAGCCGGGCGACCGGCTCAAGCAGGCCATCTATCCGCGCCTTCAGCGCGGCCTGGGTGCCGAGCAGCGCAAGTATTTCCGTGAGTTCTGGGCGCTGAGGAACGTGTCCTTGACCGTGCGTCCCGGCGAAACGATGGGCATCATCGGTCGCAATGGCTCGGGCAAGTCCACGCTCCTGCAGCTCATTTGCGGCACGCTGGCGCCCACCGCTGGCGAGGTCGAGACCAATGGCCGCGTCGCGGCGCTGCTCGAGTTGGGTTCGGGTTTCAACCCCGAGTTCACAGGCCGCGAGAATGTCTTCATGAACGGCGCAGTGCTGGGCCTGACCGACCAGGAGATCGCCGATCGTTTCGACCGCATCGTCGAGTTCTCCGAGATCGGCGACTTCATCGACCAGCCGGTCAAGACCTACTCCAGCGGCATGTTCATGCGGTTGGCCTTTGCGGTCCAGGCGCATATCGATGCATCGATCGTCGTCATCGACGAAGCGCTGACGGTGGGCGACGTGTTCTTCCGGCAGAAGTGCTACGCACGGTTGGAGCAGTTGCGCGATGCGGGCGCGGCGATCCTGCTGGTATCGCATTCGATGCCGGATATCGAGCAGCTTTGCGAACGAGCGATCCTGCTCGACCACGGGAACACACGATTCATCGGTCCTTCGGGCGACGCGGCCAAGCATTACTACCTGCTGCATCAGCCTCAGCGGCCTGAGGCGGCGATGATCGAGGCGGCCGACGAAGTCGAGACTGAAATGCCGTCGCCCTTGCCCAGCGCCGTGGAGGCCAACCGCCCTGCCGACAATGCCTTCCTGGACATCTCGGACAAGGTGCAGGTGAGCGATGGGCGGGCGCGTTGCACCGGAGTGGCGATCCTCGATGAGCGAGGGGCTGCGCGGCTCAATTTCAAGCAGCACGAGCGCGCATTCTTCTACTTCGAGTTCGAGGTCGACGGCGATATCGGCGTGCCGGTATGCGGAATGACGATCAGCAACGAGCGCGGAGTGATCGTCCATGGGAAGAACAACCTCCAGTATGCCGACGTGGCGCCTGTCACCACCTCGCGCACGCGTCGCGTTTCCTGTTACCAGGAAATTTCCCTGAACCTTGCGGCAGGCGATTACACGTTCCAGATCGGCTTGGCCAGCACGAGCCGGGAAGACTGGGACAACCGCGTGCGAATGCCGTACGAAGCTGAATTGGGCTTTGTGTCAAGGATCTGCCATATTTCAAATGCCGGAACGTTTTCGGTGCGAATGGGAACGAGAAATGGTGTGTCGTTCCTGACGCATCACGGGATTGCGGATCTACCGGGTGAGATCATCGTCCATGTGGGCTAGGCGCCTATCGGCGGGAACTCAATGAGTACGCCAGTGCTCACCAGGCCCATCGTGGTTTCGGAGTTTCCGAAATCCGGGGGATCCTGGATCGTCTCGCTGCTGGGAGCCGCCTTGCAGGTTCCTTGCCGGGATCTCTATGTGCGGCCGGGATTCGATCTGTTCGACATCAGCAGCCACCCCTGGTACCGCGATGTTGAGGCCCCCGACTTCCCTGTCGCCAGCGTCATCAAGAGTCAGGAGCTGCCGGGTTCGACGGCCGTGGACTTCGATGCCACCTTCGTACATCTGGTGCGGGACGGCAGGGACGTAGTGACCTCGAAATTCTTCTTCGAAAGGGATTTCTGCGTGAAGAATGGAATTTCCGCGTCATTCGACGAGGCGTTTGGCACGTACTCCGAGCGCCAGGCCCGAGAGTGGGCCGCTTATGTGGATGCCTGGAAGAGACAGAAGGACGTCCCCACAATCCGCTACGAGTCGTTTCTGGCCGATCCGGTGCGGTCGGTGGGGGCGCTCGTCGAAACGTTGACTGGCAGTTCGCACCGGATCGAGTATCTGGAGGCCGTGGTTCAACGGTTTGCCCGGGAGCGGTTCGCCGATTCGCTGGCCTCGACGTTCAAATACAACACGTTCGTCCGCAGGGGTGTTTCGGGCGACTGGCAGAATCATTTCTCGAACGAGGTCCTGGCGGCGTTTCTTGCGGCGGCCGGACAAGCGTTGGAAGCATTCGGCTACTCGTCCGAACCGAATGGAGATCTGAATGCGTGAAATGATCCTAACCTCGCAGTCGGTACTTGAAGGATACGACGCGGTCTGCGAGCTCTACGCTTACGTCCCTCCCATGAGTCACTGGCGTGCGTGGGAGTTCGGCGCGTACGCGCATTTCAGCCTGAGCGGCCGGGTCCTGGACGTGGGTTGCGGCGATGGCCGCTACTTCAGCCTCGTCTGGCCGAATGTAGACGATGTCACCGGCGTGGAGCGCGACGAAGGTGTCGCCGACGCGGGAGTGCGCAGTGGCGTGTATAAGGCCGTGCACGTTGCAAACGCCCATGAAATACCCGAGCCCGATGAGTCATTCGACCATGCCTTTGCCAACTGCTCGCTCGAGCATATGGATCAGCTGGACGAGGTCCTTGCCGAGATCCTTCGGTGCATCAAGCCCGGAGGCACGCTGTTGTGCAGCGTGGTAACGGATCGATTCCTGCACTGGAATCTGTTGCCGAACCTGCTGCAGTCGGCGGGTCACCAGGATGCATCCCAATCAATGGTGAGGCAGTTCCTCGACTTCCACAATCTTGTCAATCCGTTGTCGGTGGATGACTGGAGGCGGCGCTTCGAGTCGGCCGGATTCGCGCCGGAAGTCCATGTTCCGATCCTCCCCCAATGGAACTGCGGGATGTTCCTGCTGATGGATTGCCTCTGGCACGTACGAAGGCAAGGGGGCGGAGAGTTGGGCGATATCATCCACGCATCCCTTTCGGGTAACTCCAACTTCCCCGGGGGCTTCCGCACCATGCTGGCAGGTCTCATGGAGATGGAGTCCGATTGGCGCAACTGCGGCGGTGCCGTATTTCAAGTCCGCAAACCTTTACGGGTCATCGAATGAACTCGACTAATGTGCCAATGAGTGCGGTCAGATCGGACTGCTGGTGCGGTGCGAGTTCCTTCAGGGAATTCGGCCCGGACTATCTGGAGTGCACGACCTGCGGGACGCTCGTTTCGCAGAAGGGCTTGTCGAGCGACGAGCTTGTCGTGGTTGACGACGAATCGGACTTCTACGGTAAGAACTACTGGCTCGATCACCAGTCGGCGGAACTCGATCAGCCCGACATCAACGCGAGGACGCGCACCGACCTGCCGGAGCGGAACCTCTACTGGCTGCGAACGTTGCTCAAGTACCGGGTGCCATCCGCTCGCGCGGTAGAACTTGGTTGCGCCCATGGAAGCTTCGTCGCACTGATGAAGCAATGCGGTTTTCAAGCCTCCGGCGTGGAAATGAGCCCATGGGTCGTGGAGTTGGGCAAGAAGACCTTCGGAATCGACATCGAGCTGGGTCCGGTCGAGAACCTCGACATCGAGCCGGGAAGCATCGACGTGATCGCAATGATGGACGTCATGGAGCACCTTCCGGATCCGGTGGCGACCATGTCCCACTGCCTGAGCCTGTTGAAGCCTGATGGCATCCTGCTTATACAGATGCCCGAGTTCAGGGAAGGGATGCAGTTCGAAACGCTAGTCGAATCGAAGTCGTCATTCATGGAGCAGCTGAAGGA
Source organism: Lysobacter sp. TAF61 (assembly GCF_052113485.1). Lineage (NCBI taxonomy): Bacteria > Pseudomonadati > Pseudomonadota > Gammaproteobacteria > Lysobacterales > Lysobacteraceae > Lysobacter > Lysobacter sp. TAF61. Next base: position 182,017 of record NZ_JBFRDH010000005.1, on the reverse strand, counting down.
AGACGAGCACCTCTACCTCTACAGCAAGCGGTCTGCCGTCGAGTTCTTCCATCGGCTCGGCGCCGACCACGTCGCCTTCGAACCCGCGGTCTTCGCCCACTACGACATGTGTATCGTCGTCAGCCGGTCGCCCCTGCAGGTCAACGACCAGGCGCGGATCGATGCCTCGCTGCTGGCGACGCCCCAAGGGCGCATTGGCCTGGCGCTGCTCGACATGAAGGACCGGTACGATCGCGCGCCCGTCCTGGAATCGGAGATCGGCGCGCTGCATCAGCAGCTGCAGGAGCTCTATGTGCGTGCGGATGCGTTCTCGAATGAGCGCAACCTCGCCCGGGCGCAACTGGCCGACCTGCAGGGCCACTTCGAAGAGGCCGAGCGCGACCGGGCTGATCGCTGGGTCGTCATCCAGTCGCAGGGCGCGCGCATCTCCGAGCTCGAAGGACAGATTCACCAAAGGATCCAGGACCTCAACGATGCCCATGCGCGGATAAAGCCGTATACCCCCGCGGAATGGGAGACCCACCCCGCCCAGGCACAGCTGCTGGAGTTGCAGGGGCACCTGGCCGCGGTCGAGCGCGACCGGGCCGACCGTGGGGCATTGATAGAGGCACAGGGTCGGCAGATATCCGAACTGGAAGCAATGCACCACGCCCGGCTGGAGGAGCTCAACGCGTTGTATGCGGGCAATGGCGCGGCCGCGGCCATCGTGCATGCGCATCTCGAGGAAATGGAGGCCCGCTACGTCGCTGCAGAACGCGACCGGCACGACCGTGGCGCGGTCATCGAAGACCAGGGCCAGCGTATTGCCGAGCTTGAGGGGCAGCTGCATGTGCGCCTTGGTGAACTATCCGGGCTGTATGCCCAGCTCGAGGAAGTCCTGCGAAAGTTTGCGCAGGTCGAGCAGGACCGGTGCGATCGCGCTGCTGTCATCCAGGCGCAGGGTCAACGGGTATCGGAACTGGAAGGCGAAGTGCACCGCCGCCTGCAGGAGTTGAACGGGCTGTATCCTGCGCTGGATTCCGAGCGCGCGAGGGCGGCACAACTCGAGTCGTTGCATGCGAACTTCCAGGCGGAGGTATGCAGAAGGGATGCCGAACTGGAAGCGTTGCGGCAGCGCTGGTGGTGGAAACTGGGGAGTTTCTTCAAAGTACTATGAGCAAAGCGAACGAAAAGCCGGGTGCGCTTGTCCTGACGACGGACCTGCCGTACTTCCCGGGGAAGATGGGGGTCGACTATTTCAACCTGCGCCACCTGGCGCAGCACTACCGGGTGGGCGTCGTCGCGCCCTGCTACGACAGTTTTCCCGCGCAGGGCGTTGCGAACCTCGAGTCATTCCTGAGCGGGTCGTACTTCTGGCCGCGCCCGCCGGCGCCGGTAGTGACAATGCTTGCGGAGGAACCCCGCGCGCAACTGCGTGGATGGGTGCACCGGGTGCCCGGCCGGGTCCGGCACTGGCTGTACCGTCGCCTGTTGAAGCTCGAAGGGCGGCCAGCCGATACGCTCGAAAAGCTCTGCATACTGTCCAATTGCGCGCCACAGTTGCTCCATGCAATCAACGGTGGCCACTGGCAAGCAGTGGTTCTCATCCAGACAAATATCGAGCCATGGATGGACTACCTGCCGCCGATGGGGGGCAAGGTGGTGTACTTCCACGACGTTCGCGCCGACTACTTCAATCGTGCAATTGCCACGCCGGGACGCCAGCCAGTCAGCGCAGCCGAGGTTGCGGCGGTCCATCAGCAGGAACAAAAGGTCGTCGATCGAGCCGACGTGGTTGGGTTTGTGTCCGCGCTGGACCAGGAGCGCGCCAGCAAGCTCTTCACCATGCGCGCCGAATCGGGCGTCGCCGCCATTTCGGTTGACACCGAGTACTACACGCCTCCCGACCCGGCCTGGCCACGCGATGGGCGTCGGATCGTGTTGTTCACCGGCCATCTCGCCCATCCCCCCAACGTCGATGCCGTCCTCTACTTCCTGAAGGAGATATGGCCGAAGGTGCTGGAGCAGGCGCCGGACGCCGTGTTCCAGGCGGTGGGCATGGTCCCAGCGGAGGCGCTGAAAAGCGCGATGGCCGAGACCCGGCAGTGCGAACTCCACGCCAACGTGCCCGACATCCGTCCCTATTTCTGGAATGCGAGCGCCTACATCGTTCCGATGCGCTACGGCGGTGGCGTTCGCCAGAAGATCTTCGAAGCGTGGTCGATGCAGGTCCCGGTCGTCTGCACGACAATGGCCGCGGAGGGCACGGGCGCCGTCGACGGCATCCAGTGCTATCTGCACGATGATCCCTCCAGGTTCGCCGGCCAGCTCGTCGAAGCGCTTACCGAGCCTGCATCCTGCGCCAACGTCGTGGCGACCGCCAAGCAATACCTGCAGGCCAACAACTCCATTCCCGCTGCTGCACCAGGCTTCCAGAAGCTTGTGGACAAGGCCGTCCGGATCAAGGAGCGCAAGCCGTTCAAGCTCCTGTTCGACCTGCGCTGGATGGAGCTCGGCCACGCAGGCGGCATCGAGCAGGCCACCTATGAGCTGGTCTCGGCAATCGGGCAGGTCGACCGTCGCAACGAGTACCGGGTGCTGGCACCGCGCAGCGCCTGCTGCGAATGGAGTTTCCCGCCGGAATTCAAGATCAGGACGCATTACTCGGATCACGCCGAGCGCGAAACCGAGGCGCTGCGTTCGTTGCTGGTGAATGGTCTGGGCGAGAGTGTCGGCAGGTCGCCGATCCTCAACACCGCCATGCGCAACCTCGCCAACTACCGGCGCCTGGATTTCGACATGGTGCACTCCGTGGCGGGCTATACCCATCCCGATCTCCTCGGGTTTCCGGGAATCCTGACGATCAACGATCTGCAGCATCTCCACTACCCGGAGTTCTTCACGCCGGAGCAGTACGAGGAGCGCGAGCTTCTGTATCGCACCTCGGCCGAACGCGCGAGCCACATCATCTGCATCTCGGAGTTCACTCGCCAAGACGTGCATCGCCAGTACGGCGTGCCGCTGGAGAAGATGACGACGATCTGGATCATTCCCAGTCGCAACGTCTGGCAGGCAATCGCGCCGGCAAAGCGCACGCAATTACTGGCTGCGCTTGGAATCGACACGCCGTTCCTGTTCTTCCCGGCGCACTGTTGGCCGCACAAGAACCATGCGCGCCTGATCGATGCCTTCAGTCGCGCCATGGACCGGTTGCCCCGTGACGTGAAGCTGGTGCTGACCGGAGGTGCCTTCCCGGCGGATCATCCGGCGGCAACGATGATTCGCGAGCGTAGCCTGGAGTCGCGGATCGTGCACTTGGGTTACCGCTCGCCGCTGGAGATCCGAGCCCTGTTCCAGGGCTGCCTGGCACTGGTGTTCCCGTCGTTGTTCGAGGGCTACGGCATGCCCGTGGCCGAAGCGATCATCGCCGGCAAACCGGTCCTGTGCTCGAACGCGACCTCCTTGCCCGAAATCGCCGGCGATGCCGCGCTGACCTTCGACCCGAAGGAGGTCGACGCCATCAGCGATGCCCTCGTCGAGATCACCACGAAGCCCGAACTGCGTGCCGAATTGAGCGAGGCCGCGCTCCGTCGCAGGGGCCTGTTCGCGTCACGGCGCAGCGCCGTGCAAACCCTCTCTGTCTATCAGCGCGTCTACAACGAGCTATACGGTGCGAATTCATGAGCAACCTGCCGACCATCTCGATCGTGGTCCCGTCCTTCAACCAGGGGCAGTACCTGCGCGAGACCCTGCAAAGCCTGGTCGACCAGGAGTACCCCGCACTGGAAGTGATCATCCAGGATGGCGGTTCTCGCGACGATTCGGTGGCGATCGCGCAGGAGTTCGTGCAGGCATATCCGGGCGTGTTCAGGCTGTTCGCGGAGAAGGACGACGGCCAGGCCGACGCGCTGAATCGCGGCTTCCGTCGCGCGACCGGCACCATCCTGGGTTTCCTGAATTCCGATGACACGCTGTATCCGCGGGTGCTCCATAGCGTCGCGCGCGAGATCGATCCGTCGCGTGACCGCCATGTGGTCATGGGGCGCAGTCTGTTCACCGGAGTGAACTCACGTTATGTCGGCGTCGAGCACCCGGCGGAGTACATTTCGCACTTCGAGCACCTGGCGATCTGGAAGCGTGGCTACAACACGATCCCGCAGCCGTCGGTGTTCTGGCACAAGGAGGTCAGCGAGCGCTGCGGCCTGCTCGACGTCAACGAACACCACGCCCTCGATTACGATTTGTTCTGCCGTTTCAGTCGTCACTACTGGATCCACAAGGTCGACGAGCTGTGGAGCACCTATCGCATGCACGACGAATCAAAGTCGGCGCAGCGAACAGAAGCGGAAGTGCTGGAGTTGTCGATCGGGGTCAGCAGGAAGCATTGGGGCAGCTGGCTGTCGCCGCTCCGGTGGCGCTGCGAGCTGTCGCACTGGGCCTATCGAAAGCACTTCAGCGACCATGCCCGCCATCACGCGCGCCGGGCGGAGCAGGCGTTCAGGCAGCGCAAGCTGTTGTCGGCGATGTGGGAGCTGCTCATGACTACGCTGTACTCGCCGAAGATGGCGCGGGACCGGTTGGTCTATGGATGGTTGTCGCAACGCGTGCCAGGTCTCCTGCGAAAGGTCGTGACCAGGGACACCAGTTTCCATGGCCAGCACAACGATGGCTGGATCGGTCCGAGCTTCATCGCCCAACTGGAGATCCCGGGCGACGCGCAGACGCTGCAGTACCGCCTGGAGCACGTGCCACAGGTGCGACATGACCGGTTTGAGGTCCAGCTGCTCGTGGAAGGTACCGTGGCGGACCGTCGCTTGCTCGATGATCCTGGGCAGTTCAGATTGGCTGCCGACGTGAGTGGTCTGCAGGGACAGCGGGTCCACGTCGAGATCAAGAGCGGCTCGTATTTCATTCCACGCGAGATCATGGGGCTCGATGACAACCGCGAGCTCTCGATCAAGCTCAACGAGGTCAGGTTCGATCACATCTGAGGTGGGGAATGTCGTCAGGACGGCGTTGGCTGGGTCTCAGGCAGTACCTCCGCAAGTGGACCTCCCGGGGTTCCGCTGGCGCAATCAATCCGCTCGACGGAGCAGGGGAGCTGCGGGCCTTCATCGATAGCATCGACCTGTTCAACGCATCGCAGACGAATTCGGCGATGCTGGACGAGATACGCGCCTACAACCATCTGGTCGTGGGCGAGTTCAACAAGGTCCGACCGCTGCAAGGGGCCTGCCTGCTGGACATCGGTGCCTCCCCCCATGGCTATGCGATGGAGAAATGCTTCGAGCTGGGAGTTTCGCGTTACGTCGGGGTCGGGCTGGACATCGAGGCCGACGAGGACAGGAAGGTGGGCGGCACCCACGGGCAGCTGCGCTACATGAACGCCCAGGACCTGTCGTTCGCCGATTGCACGTTTGACGCGGTAGTGTCGATGTCGACGTTCGAGCACATCGCCGATGTTCCCCAGGCGCTACGCGAGATCCATCGCGTGCTCAAGCCCGGCGGCAAGGTGTTGCTGAGCTTCGAGCCCCTATGGACGTGCGCCTACGGGCACCACCTCCACCACTTTGGCGAGATGTCGCAGCTCGTGCCGCCGTGGGCGCACCTAGTCTGGGATCGCGAGCAGATGATGTGCTACCTGGAAGACAAATGGCCTGCAACTGCGGCCATCGACCTCCAGGAGGCGATCCAATGGATCTATGACAGCGAAGCCATCAACCGGGTCGGTATCCAGAAAATGCGCGAGCACTTCGAAGCGTGCCCGCTGAGCATTGAGTGGGTCGTGCCGATGATGCACGGTGAGGTCGACCCTGCGCTCCTGGACCTCGCCAGTGGCTTGACTGGACTTGACTCCGACGAACTCCACACGAAGGGTTTGTCGGTCCTGATGTATCGGGATACACATTGAGCGCATGAAAATCAGCGTCGTCACCCCTTCCTACAACCAGGGGCAGTTCATCGGTCGCACGCTCGAAAGCGTCGCGGGCCAGCAGGGCGTCGAGGTCGAGCACGTGGTATTCGACGGAGGCAGCACCGATTCCACTACGTCGGTGCTGGCAGGCTTTGGCCGCGGTGTTCGCTGGACGTCCGAGCCGGACGGGGGGCAGACGCACGCGGTCAACAAGGGGCTGGTGGCCAGCGATGGTGAAATAATCGGCTGGCTCAACTCCGACGACGTTTACTATCCGGGTGCGCTTGCCCGCGTCCACGCGTACTTCGCAGCCAATCCGGATGTCGATGTCGTCTACGGAATGGCCGACCACATCGATATCGACGATGTTGCGTTCGAATCGTATCCGACCGAAGACTGGAGTCCTGAGCGGCTGATCCAGACCTGCTTCATCTGCCAGCCCGCACTGTTCATGCGTCGCCGCGTCGTGGCCACGCATGGCCTGCTGGACGAGTCGCTGAACTACTGCATGGACTATGAGTACTGGCTACGGCTGGCCAGGGCCGGGGTGCGATTCGGCTATCTGCCCGAGAAGCTCGCAGGGTCGCGACTGTACTCGGACAACAAGACGCTGGGTGCCTCGATTGCGGTGCATGCGGAAATCAACGGCATGCTCAGGCAGAAGTTCGGCGCAGTCTCGGACATATGGCTCTACAAGTACGCACACGTGGTCGTTCGGAGTCGGGTCGATGAACGCCTACATCCGACGCGGTTTGCCCGCGAAGTGTCCGTGCGGACGATGCTGGCGTCCCTGCGGTGGAACAGAGGGGTCAGCCGTTCACTTTTGGCGCGCCTGTTCCCGAGATGGATCTCTCCTTAGTCAGTGACGCTGGGGCGTGGGAGCGCAGGCGCCCCCTGGCGTCAGAGCTCCGCTTGAGCCGTTCCCTGGGCGCTGACACATGACTGTTCCCGAGCATATATGATCCCGCTTTGCCAAACCAACCGGTACTCTGATGAACATCCGTGCATTACTTTACGCGGGGTGCGCGTGCGCTCTGTTGACAACGGGGGCTTGCAGCCGGGATCCGGCGCCGTCCACCCTAGCGGACACGGGCGGAACTTCCGCAGCCCAGACACAGGAAAGCGCCGAAGCCAAGTCCTTGGTCGTCGCCAATGCCGGATCGGTAATTCCCCGTTATGCGGCGACGCTCGCAGAGGGTATGGACTTCTCGCGGCCGGGCGCACCGGAGTTCGTGACAGAAATCACCGGCTTGTCTGGACCGGAAAGCTGGGGCCGCTGGACTGATGCCAATCTGGGGCCGACGAAGCTTCGCCTGCGGTCGCCGCTGCCGCAGCACTTTACCCTTCGGATCAAAGCTCGCGATTACTTTGGTCTCAATGCCCAGCAGAAACTGACCGTGCGCGTCGGCAACCAGGAAAAGGGTTTCATCCTGCTTGGGAGTGAAGATCAGTCCGCCAACCTGGTGTTCGACGGTGTATCAAATGTCGATTCAATCGAGATCAGCGTTCCCAAGACCTCGTCACCATCCGCGAACGACTCACGCAGGGTAGGCGTGGGTTTGATCTCGTTTAGCATCCACGAATAACTCATCCGGCTCCCTGAGTCGGCAACACATCGGCTGGGCGGACGCTCGTAGCGGGCAGGCTCCTTTGCATGGCGCGGCGCAATGCTCTTTACTGATCCGTTGTTTCTCTTTTACTTTCTGCCACTGGCCCTCATGGGCCTGCGCCTTTGTTCGTTCAACCGACGATTTCAGCTGGCTGCTCGGGTTGCCATCGTCACGTCGACATTGCTGTTCTACGGCTACGGAAACGTGCTTTGGCCGCTGTTGTTCCTGTTCGTCGTGGGCGGCACGTACCTGTGTACGCTGCCGATCCTGCTGTCGAACAATCGGGTCGTCCAGCGAATCTCCGTTGCAGGCGCGGTCGTATTCGCGCTGGTCGTGCTGGCCCTCTTCAAGTATCTCAACTGGTTCGCGACCCTTTGGCCGGCGCTCGTGCCGCTTCAGACGGCGATGCTTCCATACTTTGGCGGTGGCGGCGTCGTGGTGCTGCCTCCGGGTATTTCCTTCTATGTGTTCGAGGCTTTGAGCTTCGCAATCGACGCCTACCGGGGAAAGATTAAGCGGCCCATCCGATGGGTGGATTACCTGACGTTCCTGGCGATGTTCCCGCGATTCATCGCCGGCCCTATCGTCCGTTACACCGACATGGCGTCGCAGTTTGGCAGCTGGTCTGGGCAGTACCTCAGTCGGGGGTTCTCGGTGTTCGCGCTTGGATTCGCCATCAAGAGCCTGTTCGCCGATCATTTCGCGGTGTTCGTACCGTATGCGTTCTCGACGGAAAAGCCCGATCTCGTCCAGAGCTGGATCGGCGCCGCCGCGTATACATTCCAGCTCTATTTCGATTTCTGGGGATACTCCCTGATGGCGACGGGTCTGGGCCTCTGCATAGGTTTCGGGTTTCCCGACAACTTCCGTTCGCCGTACCGCGCCGTAAGCATCACGCAGTTCTGGCAGCGTTGGCACATGACCTTGTCGCAGTGGCTGCGCGACTACTTGATACATCAGCCTCGGTGGCAATCGCTGTCCACGTTGGCGGGTTGCGTTGAATCTGTTCCTCACGATGCTCATCGGAGGGCTCTGGCATGGTGCCAACTTCACCTTCGTCGCGTGGGGGGCCTACCATGGCGTGCTTCTGGTGTTCGAGCGGCTGGTCGGTGAGGATCGCCTAGCCCGTATTCCGGTGCTGGCGAGGCAGGCAATTACGTTCCTGCTCGTGGTGGTGGGCTGGGTCTTCTTCCGCAGCGATTCGTTTGAACAGGCGGGGCGCATCTTTTCCGGCATGGTCGGCCGCAACGGGCTAATGGAGCAGTTCAATCCCGCGCTGATGCAAAGGCATGTTCCGGCCGTGCTGATGGCGCTGGTCGGCTGGTGGTTCTGGATCAAGCTCGAACCGCGGGTAGTTGGAACAGGGCCAATGCACGAGCGGCAGTTTTCGCTCAGTTCGCAGTGGATCCTTTTTGCTGTGTTCGTCCTCGCACTGGTGATCTCTGCGAGCAGCAACGAAATTCCCTTCCTCTATTTCCAGTTCTGACCATGAAGAGGCTCATCAATCCCGTTCTCCTGGCTTACTTCGGGCTAGCCGCTATGTTCATCGGCATCAGCGCTTTCGGCCTGCCTGGCAGGTCGACGTCGCCATGGCCGTGGACGACCATAATCCGCAACCCCGCGCAGACCTTCGACGGTCTGATGCCGAACGGCCTGTGGCAGCCTGACTACGTCGCGCTTAAAAGGAGTATCAACGGCCTCGCTGGCGTGAGGCTGGTCGCCCAGGCGGGTAACAGTATCCGCGTCGCTCTTGGTCAATCGCCCGAATGGATCTTCATGGGCGGACGCAAACCGATAGCGCTGTTTCTGACGGGCGAGATCTGGGTGGCGCGGGGATCGAGCCCGCGGATCGACGCGGAGGTCGACCGTGTCGCGGAGATAATCGCAGCCTACAACGAGCAGCTCGAGCGCGAGGGCTGGAAGCTGGTGGTCGTACCGGTTCCGCCCAAGCTGGGGGTGCACCAGGAGTGGATCGCTTGGCCGATCTCCGGGGTTGATCTGATCAGCAGGGACCCGCTGTCGAGTGACAGGTCCGGCGAGGTGTACGGTGAGTTCCACCGGGCGCTTGATGCACTAAAGGTGACGAACGTCGATCTTTGGCAGGTGTATCGCGGTGCATTGATGGGCCATCCCGATGCTGTGCTGTATCCACGCGGTGAAAGCCATTGGAGTGGCGAAGGCATCCGCCTGGCTGCCGACGCAACGGCCAGGTCGATCGCTAGCGTGACGACCATCAAGGCGAGGAGTCCGATCAGCCCCACTTACTACGTGGGCCACTTCGTGGCTGACATGGCCGAAGCGTACGATCCGCTGCCGAAAGTGACTACCAGGCTTCGGTCGATATACGAGTACGAGGATCGCCTGCTCAATGGAGAAGAGGGTCGCGGCTATCCCTTCCCGACGGCGCCGACGTCGTTGGTCGTTGCGATTGGGACCAGTTATACGGGGCAATACACCTCGGTTCCTCAGCCGGTCGGTTTTGCCGGCCAGCTCGGGTTGCACCTGGACAACGCGGAGGTGCAGAACCGCCCAGTGGCCGGGCAGGGGTCATTCAAGACATTCGAGGCGTTCTGGGCGAACCGACGCGAGATCGAGTCCGAGTTTGCGCGGCGCCGTGGGACAGGGCTGCCGAAGGTCTTGGTGTGGGAAATGCCGATCCGGGACATACCGGGGTTTGGTGAATCAATGCTCAACTACAACCAGAAGCAAGGCTGGCATTAATGGTGAGGGAGTTGAAGTCGATGGAATCGGGGAGAAATGAAATGACCGCAGGCGCAGGAATAGGGGAGCCGTCGCAGCGGAGGTCGTTCATGCCGTTAATGCTCGTGGCGGCGGTTTTGCTGTGCGCATATCTGTTGCTCCGGAATGCCGGCCTGTACCTGTCGGTTCCGGACGAGTGGGTTTATAGCAAGTCGGCGCGCCTGCTCGCGCTGGATGTGGTGGGTGTTCCGTCATATCTGTATTTCCTGGCATTCAAGGGAACCAACGTCTGTGGAACTGGTTTCCTCGATTGCACGCGGATGTTGAACGTCGTCTTCCTCGTCTCGGCGTTGCCGTTCGTGTACCTGGTGTGCAGGCGCGTGGCCAGCAAGCCTGTGTCGCTGCTGGTTGCGATCCTCGCGTTGCTGGGGCCGATCAACACGTACACGGCGTACTTCATGCCGGAGTCGATGTATCTGCTGATGTTTTGGGTGCTGGCGTGGCTGGCGCTCAAGGGCAGTGGATCGCGCCCCTTCCTCTATGGCATGACCCTTGGCGCCGTGTTAGCCATGATGGGCCTGGTCAAGGCGCACGCGATTTTCCTCTTGCCCGCGGTGATGGCGTTTGTTGCCGGACGTTTCGCCGTCCTTCGCCACGCACGGCCCGCAACCAGTGCCCTTATGGCCCTGGCCGGGCTGGTCATCGCGGCTCTGGTCGTGCGGTTCGGCCTTGGGTACCTGCTGGCAGGGCCATCTGGGCTGAGCCTGTTCGGGCAGGTGTATGGCTCGGTTACTCCATCGTCCCAGGACGAAGGCAGGGCCCTGCGCCTGGTCATCCAGGGGTTGCTCAGTCTCAAGGGTCACGCCATGGCGTTGGCTGCGCTCTATGCGCTTCCCCTCGCCGCGGTCTTCTACTTTCCGCCGCGCAGCGAAGGCTCCGCCGCAATTCGAGCGGAGTGTGACCAGGTTCGACTCTTTACGTTCTTCGTGTTTGCATGCCTGCTTGCGATGACGACGTTGTTCACGGCGAATGTTGCGGGGTCCAACGCCATGGAATCGATCGCGCGGCTGCATATGCGTTACTACAATTTCGCGATCCCGTTGCTGCTGGTTGTGGTGGCAGGGCAGATTTCTCCATCGACAATCCGCCCCGGTATCCGTGGAGCCCTGCCCGCCGCAGCGTTTGGCGTGCTGGCGATCCTTGCCATCACCGGCCTCCTCGACGGATTCGTTCCAGGCATTGTCGACAGCCCGGAACTGCGGGGGCTGACGATCAGTCCGGTGGTGTTCCGCGTAATGGCCGCACTTGGCGTGGTGACTATGGTCACCTGGATATTCAACGCCAAGGTCGGGTCGCGCGTGTTTCTCTTCGCACTGTTTCCACTGGTGGTGGCGATCTCTGGCTGGAGGGCCAACGGCGAGTTGCGCCAGGCCATGGTGGCCGACAGTTATGCGTCGGCCGGCATTTTTGCCCGCCAGTACATTGGGCGCTCCGTCGAGCCGACACTGGTCGTTGGCGCGGACCACTCGGCCTCGTATCGGGCGATGTTCTACCTGGACAACCCCAATGCGACCAATGTGGTTATCCCGGAGGGTGAGATCGTGCCTGACGCCAAGGTGCCTGGAACTGCCCGCTGGTTGCTCGTGATCGGTGAGCACGCGCTGCCCGCGTCTGCCCGCGAACAGGCGCAGTTCGGTGGCTTCACGCTCGCGCGACTGGGACCGGAGGTCCAGAGCATCGATTTCACCGCCGGATCCTGGCCTGGTGTGATCTCGTCCAAGCAGGGGCTTTCTTCACCCGAGCCGTGGGGAACCTGGTCCGACGGCACCCGCGTCGTCCTTCAGTTCTCCAATCCGTTGCCCAGAGAATTCACGTTGCTTCTCAAGGGCCACACGATCGGAGACACGAACGAGCCGATCGGAGTCGTAGTAGGCACGGATCGGCGGGAAATCCGCCTCCCTCAGCCCCAGGAGTTGTCCTTGGACTACAGCACGGACGGAAACCAGAGGGCGATTGCCTTCGAAATTCCGTGGGCCAAGTCCATGAAGGAGCTCCGTATCAGCGAGGACCCGCGACGATTGGGCATCGGCTTCGTCTCTCTGCAGGTCACCTCCCGGGCGCCTGCGAGTCCCGCCCCGAAGGCACTCGCCGACCAGCCGGCCGAGACCGAAGTCACGTCGCCGTGATAGCATGCGAGGTTAATTCGCTCGGCGTACACAGCAACTGGGGTCCGCCTGAGCGCCCGCACCATGGAGGCTCCAGACGTTGACGAAGCGTGCGCTAATTACCGGCATCACGGGCCAGGATGGATCGCTTCTCGCGGAGTTTCTGCTCGACAAGGGGTATCAGGTCGCGGGGCTCGTTCGCCGCGAAAGCTGGTTCAGGCATAACGCCGCCAGCCATCTGGCCGGTCGGATTGAAGTCCTGTTCGGTGACATGGCTGAGGGCGTCGATATCGCCTCGGCTATTCACGAGGCCGCCCCAGACGAAATTTACAATCTGGCTTCGCAGTCGCGGCCGGGCGAGTCTTGGTCGCGCGCGCCCGAGACCCTGTTGGTCAACGGGCTTGGAGCCGTGCGGCTGTTTGAAGCGGTGCGCCACCACCGCCCTGACTGCAAGGTCTACCACGCGTCGTCGTCCGAAATGTTCGGTCCGACGGCAGGGGCGTCCCAGGACGAGACCACCGCATTCAACCCCGTCAATCCCTATGCCGCCGCCAAGGTGTACGCACACCAGATGGCGAGGATCTATCGCGACAGCTACGGGTTGTTCATCTCCAACGGAATTTTGTTCAATCATGAGAGCGAACGGCGGCCTCTCCATTTCCTGACTCAGAAAATCTCTCATGGCGCTGCCTGTGCCGCATTGGGTATCGTCGACTCGCTGGAAGTCAACGAAATGGGGCGGCCGATAGTCGAAGGCGGGCGCTTGGCGCTCGGCAATCTCGATATCGCGCGAGACTGGGGCTATGCCGGCGATTTCATAAGGGCAATGTGGCTGATGTTGCAGCACGACGCTGCCGATGACTTCGTTATCGGCACCGGCAAGCTGCACAGTCTGCGCCAGCTATGTGAGGTCGCCTATCGCTCGGTCGGACTCGACTGGCGCGACAGCGTGGTCAGCGACCCGGACCTCGTCAGGCCGCTTGAATCGGGGCAGACGCAAGCCAATCCTGCGAAAGCCCGGCGCGTGCTCGGATGGGAGCCGACGGTGAGCTTCGAGGACATGGTTCAAAAGATGGTGATGGTGCAGGTCGAAAACCTGCGTTCGTCAAACAAGAAAAGCGAACTTTGACTTTAGTTTGGGAATTGACATGAAGAAAGCACTTATAACTGGCGTCACGGGACAGGATGGAGCCTACCTGGCCGAGTTTCTGCTCGGAAAGGGATACATCGTGCACGGCATCAAGCGCCGCACGTCACTTTTCAACACCGATCGCATCGACCATCTGTACCAGGATCCGCACGTACGCGACCGGAATTTCGTCCTTCACTACGGTGACATGACCGATTCCAGCAGCCTGATCCGCATCATCCAGGACGTGCAGCCGGACGAGATCTACAATCTCGCCGCGCAGAGCCATGTCGCCGTCTCATTCGAAGAGCCGGAATACACCGCGAACTCCGACGCCCTGGGCGCACTGCGCGTGCTGGAAGCCATCCGCACGCTGGGCCTGGAAAAGAAGACGCGCTTCTACCAGGCCTCGACCTCGGAGTTGTACGGTCTGGTCCAGGAAGTCCCGCAGAAGGAGACCACACCTTTCTATCCGCGTAGCCCCTATGCGGTTGCCAAGCTCTATGCCTACTGGATCACGGTCAACTACCGCGAGTCGTATGGCATGTATGCCTGCAACGGCATTCTGTTCAACCACGAGTCGCCGATCCGCGGTGAGACATTTGTCACGCGCAAGATCACGCGCGCACTGGCGCGAATCAAGCTGGGCCTGCAGGACTGCCTTTTCCTCGGGAACCTGGACTCCCTGCGCGACTGGGGCCATGCGAAGGACTATGTGGAAATGCAGTGGCTGATGCTCCAGCAGGAGACGGCCGAAGACTTCGTCATCGCCACGGGCGTCCAGTTCAGCGTCCGTGACTTCGTCAACGCCGCCGCCGCCGAGCTGGGAATCAACGTGCGCTGGGAAGGCGAGGGCGTCGACGAGAAGGGCTACGACGACAAGGGCAATTGCATCGTTGCCGTCGACGAGCGCTATTTCCGGCCGGCCGAAGTGGAAACCCTGCTCGGCGACGCCAGCAAGGCGAAAGAGAAGCTGGGCTGGTCGCCGAAGATCACGTTCAACGAACTCGTCTCGGAGATGGTCCGCGAGGACCTGAAGGCGGCTGAACGTGACGAGCTGGTCAAGCGCCACGGTTACTTCGCACCCAACCGCCACGAATAAGAGTTCCAGGTTAGCCAATGAGCACTGACGTACTTCGCAAGGATTCCAAGATATTCGTTTCCGGCCACCGGGGAATGGTGGGGTCTGCGATCGTTCGGCGGCTGCAGGTGGGTGGGTACACCAACGTGGTGACCCGCACCCGCGAGCAGCTGGACCTGCTCGACCAGGCGGCTGTCGTCGATTTCATGCAGGCGGAAAAGCCCGAGTACATTTTCCTGGCCGCAGCCAAGGTGGGTGGCATCCAAGCGAACAATACGTTGCGGGCTGATTTCATCTACCAGAACCTGCTGATCCAGTCGAACGTCGTCGGTGCTGCGCATCAAGCCGGGGTGCAGCGCCTGTTGTTCTTGGGATCGAGCTGCATCTACCCGCGTGACTGCCCACAGCCCATCAAGGAAGAGTACCTGCTGACCGGTCCGCTCGAGCAGACCAACGAGCCGTATGCGATCGCAAAGATCGCCGGCATCAAGCTCTGCGAAAGCTTCAATCGCCAGTACGGCACGTCGTACGTGTCGGTGATGCCGACCAACCTATACGGTCCGAACGACAGTTACGACCTCAACAACAGCCATGTGCTGCCGGCATTGATCCGCAAGACGCACGAGGCGAAGGCGCGGGGCGACAAGGAACTCGTCGTCTGGGGGAGCGGCAAGCCTCGTCGCGAATTCATGTACGTGGACGACATGGCCGACGCGTGCGTGTTCCTGATGGAAAGCGACGTGCGCGAAGGGCTCTTCAATGTCGGCCTTGGGACGGATGTCACCATCCGCGAGCTGGCGGAGACGATCATGGAAGTCGCGGGCTTCGAAGGCGAGATTGTGTTCGATTCGAGCAAGCCCGACGGGACGCCGCGCAAGCTGCTCTCGGCCAATCGGCTCAATGCGCTGGGTTGGCGCGCGCGCACGGGCCTGAAGGACGGCATCGAGAAGGCCTACGCTGATTTCAAGAGCCGGGAATTCTAGGCCCCTGACAGCCTCCGGGTAGCACGATCTGGAGAGCCGCCGGCGCGCTGATGACAGACACTGAGCGCCGGAGCTGCCTCCACGGCAGCTGCCGGAGGTCTTTCCTGCGGATCAACGACCAATCCATGCCAATCCCATCCAGCAGCAGTTCCCGTCCCGGCAAACGGGAAGACGCGGAAGTCGTGCGGTCCCCCAAGGCACGCAGTCCAGGCGGCTCGGTGCGGACGTGGGCTCGTGAAGGGCTGAGCTACACTCTAGTCGGACTGGTCCAGATCTGCGTGGACTGGTTGTGTTTCGTTGTCCTCACATACTTCGGGATGGCCACGATCGGAGCCAACATTATCGGCCGGGTCGGTGGCGCGATGCTGGGCTTCTGGTTGAACGGCCGCTTCACCTTCTCCGCCAGCGGCGCTCGGCTGGACCGGGGCGCGCTGCTGCGTTTTGCACTGAGTTGGGGCACGATGACCGCGATCAGCACCCTGGCCGTCAACTGGACCGACCAGGGGCAGGGGTTGCATGTGGCCTGGCTGGCGAAGCCGCTCATCGACGCGGCGCTTGCTGCCGCCGGGTTTTTGATTTCCAAGTGCTGGATATACCGATGAGGCAGGAAGTAGGCGTCCAAACGCATGTCGCGGCCGGCCGGCGCACCTGGCGCACCGGCGTGGCTGTGGTCATCCCCTGCTACAAGGTGTCGAGCCACATCGCAGGCGTGCTTGCCGCCATTGGCCCGGAAGTCGATTGGATATATTGCGTCGACGATGCTTGTCCGGCGGGCAGTGGCGACTTCATCGCGCGCAACATCGCCGACACGCGAGTGATCCTGCTGCGCAATGCTCAGAACGAGGGGGTCGGCGGCGCCGTCATGCACGGTTATCGCCGTGCGATCGAAGATGGCGCCTCGGTGATGGTCAAGATCGATGGCGATGGACAGATGGATCCGGCCCTGCTGGGCGCTTTCGTCGCTCCGATCCTGGCTGGCGACGCCGACTATACGAAGGGCAACCGCTTCTTCGACCTTCGCGAAATCAAGTCGATGCCGCTGGTGCGAAGGATCGGCAACCTAGGTCTGTCCTTCATGGCCAAGGCCTCCAGCGGATACTGGGACATTTTCGATCCGACCAATGGATACACGGCAATCCATGCGGAAGTGGCAAAGCGGTTGCCGTTCGAATCGATCAGTCACCGTTATTTCTTCGAGACCGACATACTCTTCCGGTTGAACACGCTGCGTGCCGTCGTGCTCGACATCCCGATGGATGCCCGTTATGGCGACGAGACAAGCGGCCTTTCCGCCTCCAAGGTCATTGGCGAGTTCTTCGTGAAGCATCTCCGGAACTTCTCAAAGCGCATCCTCTATAGCTACTTCCTGCGCGACATGTCATTGGCTTCGCTTGAGCTCGTGGCGGCGGTGGCAATGCTGGGCTTCGGCGGAATCTTTGGCGGATGGCACTGGTGGGCTGCCATCGCTCATGGCACCACCACGCCGGTGGGTACCATCATGATCGCCACCGTGCTGCTGGTTTCTGGCCTGCAGCTCCTCCTGGCCTTTTTTGGTTACGATATCGCCAGCACGCCCCGCCAGGCACTCCATCCCCGACTGCAGCGCAGGCGCTTCACGGGGCTCGATTAGGGAAGGCAGATCAGAGAAGACAACGGTTCACCACGCCAGCGAGACCGGGGACATGTTCCGTGTGCAGGCTGGCCCGCCACTGAGGACTGCGACATGCAGCATGGTAACGGTTTGAACTTTGTGACCCTGGCGATGATCATCGCCACCATTGCCATGCTTGCCAGCGGGCAGGTACTGTTCAAGTATGCCGCTGCGTCGATCGACTTTGGCAACATTCGCAGTTACTTCTCGCTGCCCCTGTTGGTCGCACTGGCGCTTTATGGGATTGCGACGATCGCTTGGCTGGCAGTGTTGGCGCGGGTACCGCTGTCCGTAGCATTCCCGTTCTACGGGCTGGGCTTCCTGTTGGTGCCGCTGCTGTCAGTGCTGGTCCTGGGCGAGAGATTGCGCTATTCGAGCCTGCTCGGGGGGCTGATCATCCTCATCGGGATCGCCATTAGCTCCAGGGACTGGTGAGATGGAGACTCAATGCGAAGCCTGCGGCGGACGTGTTGTAGACGGCCTGAAGGACTGGCACAAGCGATGCGCCGGTTGCGGGCTGGAGACCTCTGCGCTGATGGGGTTCATCACGGATCGCAAAGGCGTCGATATCGACGAGGATGCGCGTGAGCAGGCGCTGCGTCCGCTAAGGGAAAACAATTTCGACACGCTGCTGGACTGGACCCTGCAGCACCTGGGCCAACGCGATGCGAAAGCCGGCAAGCCGCGCCTGCTTGAAGTCGGTTGCGCGCATGGCTGGTTCATCGAGAAGGCCGCTCGTTCGTTCGACGTGATCGGCATCGAGCCCGATGCCGCCGTGGCCACACGCACGCTCGCGCGCGGACTGCCGGTCCGACGGGGATACTTCCCAGGCACTCTTGCCGATGGCGAGATGTTTGATGTGATTGTGTTCAACGATGTACTTGAGCACATTCCCAGTGTCGGCGAAGCGCTCAGGCATTGCGTGCGCCACCTCAATCCCGCAGGCGTCGTCGTGGTCAATGCGCCGGATCGCCGTGGGGCGCTCTATCGCCTGTCGACCTGGCTGGTGCGACTGGGAATGTCGGGACCATTCGACAGGCTATGGCAAAAGGGCTTGCCCTCTCCGCACCTGTATTACTTTGACTCGCGTTCGCTGGCCAGCGTCGCCCGATCGGCGGGGTTGGAAGTCGTAGCCAGCCGGCGACTGCCATCGCTCACGGCACGCGGTCTGTATTCGCGTATTCGTTGCGCCGGCGATGTACCTGTTGCGAAGGCGCTCTTGCTGGCGGCTGGTGTCTTACCGCTGGTGCCCTTGCTGCATGCATTACCTTCCGACATCACGGCTTGGGTGCTCGCTCCCGGTCAGCCAGGCAATTGACACGCAAGGAGTCGAATGGAAATCCGACCGGTAAGCACCGATCCCAAGGCAATGGCCGCCTATGAGCAGCTGTTCCGCACCTGCTTTCCCAATGCGCCACATCTGAACGCGACGTACCTGCGCTGGCTGTATGCCGACAACCCCGCAGGCGAAGTCATCGGTTGCGATGCGTGGGAGGGCGACGTGCTTGCCGCGCACTACGTCTGCGTGCCGGTTGGCGCCGTCGTCGACGGCAAGCCGATGCGCGTGATGCTCTCGCTCAACACCGCCACCCATCCGGATTTCCAGGGTAAAGGCTTGTTCACGCGACTGGCGGAGGCGACCTATGAACTCGGCGAACGCCTGGGCATCGCGGCGGCCTATGGCGTTGCCAATGCAAATTCGACTCCTGGGTTCCTGCGCAAGCTCGGATTCACCTTGGTCAGACCGCTCGATGCCCGCGTCGGCATCGGTCGCATCGAGGGCTCCGACCCTTTGGCGACCCGCCGCGAAGCATCGTTCTACCGCGACTGGTCACCTGCGTCCCTGAGTTGGCGCGTGAGCAATCCGGCGCGGCCGTATCGCCTGGTCGACGCCGGTAGCGGCGTCCTGGGTGCACAGGCGACGACGGGTCACACGCGGTTGTGGGCCTGGGATGAGTTGCCGATGCAGGCTGCCGGCCAACAGGCGTTGTCAGCCGGCTATTTCGGCGCACGCCTGCACCTTGGACTGCGACCGCGGCACCGTTACCCGGCCATGAGATGGTTCGAGATCCCGCAGCAGTTCCGACCGAGTCCGCTGAACCTGATCTTCAGACCGCTGCGACCGGAGGCGGGCGTTCCCGATGCCGATGCCGTCGTGCTGGGTCAACTCGACTTTGATGCGTTCTGACTCGTTGCCATTGCTGGCGATACTGGCCCATCCGGACGACGAGTTCGCCATCTTTGCGTATCTGGAGCGCGCGACGGCCAATGGCCGTGAGGTTCACGTCGCCTGGCTGACCGACGGCGGCTGGGGTGGCCAGTCGATCGAGCGCCGTCGCCTGGAAAGCGTCGAAGTCCTGCGCATATTGGGTATTCCCCAGGATCGCCTGCACTTTGTCGGCGAGGAGCTGGGCATTGCAGACGGGTCGTTGCACGAGCGCCTGGATCAGGTCGTGCCGCACCTGCGCAATAAGCTGGCGCCGACTGCAGCCGGAGAAGTGCTGGTGCCGGCCTGGGAAGGCGGCCATCACGATCATGACGCGGCGCATCTGGCCGCGCTGGCCCTAGTTGCCGGGCGCGAGTGCGAAGTGCGCCAGTTCAGTCTCTATCACGGCGCCGGCCTGCCGGGCCCACTGTTCCGTGTGTTGTCGCCGCTGTCCGTGAACGGCCAGGCGCGCGTGGTGCCGACGACACTGGCCATGCGCGCGCGGTACGTTGGCCTGTGCCTGCGCTTTCGCTCGCAGCGGAAGAGCTTTCTGGGCCTGTTGCCGTTCTACGCGTTAAAGATGCTGCGGTCGGACGCCTTCGTCACGCAGCCGGTTGCGCGTGAGCGTACGGTGCAACGGCCGCATCCAGGCCCGATGCTGTACGAGCGCCGGGGTGGGCCGTCATGGGAAGCGTTTGCGCGGGCGACCGAACGGTATCGCTGGTCGGATTGAGCTGCCGAATTGCGCGCCGCGTCCGGTCAGTCCTGCAACAACGACGCGATGACATCCGTCATGGTGGTCACCCGCTTTGCGTCTCCGTGGCCCTCGACGTTCAGGCGCAGCAACGGTTCCGTGTTCGAACTGCGCAGGTTGAAGCGCCAGGCGCCGAAGTCGGCACTCATGCCGTCGGTGTAGTCGAGCTCGGGTTGGAACGGTGCGAAACGTGCCATCACCCGATCGATCGACGCCTTGGCGTCCGCAACCTTGAAATTGATCTCACCGCTGCACGGGTACGCCGCCATCCGGTCTTCGACCATGTCGGCCAGTGACTGCCCCGTGCGCGAGACCAGCTCGGCAATCAACAACCAGGGAATCATCCCCGAGTCGCAATAAGCGAAATCACGGAAGTAATGGTGCGCACTCATTTCGCCGCCATAGATAGCGTCTTCGGCGCGCATGCGTTCCTTGATGAAGGCATGCCCGGTCTTGCTTTGCACGGGGATGCCGCCGGCCTCGCGCACCATCTCGATGGTGTTCCAGGTCAGGCGCGGGTCGTGGATGATCTTTCCACCTGGATTTCGCGCGAGTAGCGCCTTGGCCAGCAGGCCTACGAGGTAGTACCCCTCGATGAAGCGTCCCTGGGCATCGAAAAAGAAACAGCGGTCGAAATCGCCGTCCCAGCCGATGCCGAAGTCAGCGCCGTGTTCGCGCACCGCGACCGAGGTCGCCTCACGGTTTTCCGCGAGCAGCGGGTTCGGAATGCCATTGGGAAAGCTTCCGTCGGGCTCGTGCTGGATGCGGATGAACTCGAACGGCAGGTGCGAAGCCAACTGGTCGATTACCAGACCGGCGCCGCCATTGCCGGAGTTGACCACGATCTTCAAGGGTTTCAGCACCGTCCGATCGACGTAGCCCAGCAGGTGTTCGATGTAGGCCGACTTGTCTTCGTTTGTGTGCTGGGTTCCGCGCACAGGGGCGTTGCTGAATTCACCACGCGCGGCGGCGTCACGGATCGTGAACAGGCCCGAATCGCCGCTGATCGGCCGCGAGCCTTCGCGCACCAGCTTCAACCCGTTGTAGTCCATCGGGTTGTGGCTGGCGGTCACCATGATTCCGCCCGCGGCGCCAAGATGGAAGGTCTGGAAGTACACCTCCTCGGTTCCACCCAGGCCGATGTCGATGACGTCACGGCCAGCGTCCATCAGGCCGTCGGCGAGCGCGGCCTGCAGGGCGGGGCTGCTGAGGCGGACGTCGCGGCCGAGGACAACCGGGCCGGGTCCGAGCACGGCGGCCGTAGCGTGCCCGATGCGGCGGGCGATGTCTTCATTGAGTTCATCCGGAACCCGACCACGGACGTCGTACGCCTTGAAGCAACGCAATTCCATTGTTCGTCTCTTCTGATCAGGCCAGTGCGCGTTCAAGTTCCGGTAGCAGTGCGAACAGATCTCCTACCAGCCCGATATCGGCAATCTCGAAGATCGGCGCATCGCCGTCCTTGTTGATCGCCACGATCGTGCCGGCGTCCTTGATGCCCGTCAGGTGCTGGATCGCGCCGGAGATGCCGACGGCGATGTAGAGCTCCGGAGCAATGATCTTGCCGGTCTGGCCGACCTGCAGTTCGTTGGGCACATAGCCGGCATCCACTGCGGCTCGCGAAGCACCAACAGCAGCGCCGAGCTTGTCGGCCAGGTCATAGACGATCTTGAAGTTCTCAGCCGAGCCGACGCCGCGGCCACCGGACACCACGCGCCTGGCGCTCTGCAGGTCGGGACGGTCGGACTTGCCGGCGGCCAGGCCGACATAGCGCGTGTGGACCGGCAGCGCTGCATCGACGGCCAGCGATTCGACGGCGGCACTGCCACCCTCGGCCGCTTCCGGCCACGAGGCGGTGCGCACGGTCGCGACGACGGCGTGGTCGCTCGGCGCTTCGACCGTAATGATCGCGTTGCCGGCATAGATCGGGCGCTTGAAGGTATGGCTGCCTTCCACCGCCATCACGTCCGACACCTGCGCCACGCCGAGCAGCGCGGCGACGCACGGCATCAGGTCCTTGCCGAAGGTGGTGCTGGGGCCGAACACATGGCTGTAGCCGGCGGCGGCCTTGGCCACTTGCGGAGCCAGCACCTGGGCGATGGCATTGGCGTTGGCGGCATTGGCGACAGCCAGGACCTTGCCCACGCCGGCGATCTGCGCGGCCTGCGCGGCGACGGCGGCCGGGTCGGCGGCCAGCACGACGACGTCGATGGAATCAGGCTTGAGCGCCTGCGCGGCGGACACGCACTTGGCGGTCGATGCGTTGAGCTTGCCGTCCAGGTGTTCGGCGACGATCAGTACCTTGCTCATCACAGCAGCCCCTTTTGCTTGAGTGCGGCGACCAGTTCGGCCGCGTCCTTCACCATCACGCCCTTGCTGCGCTTGACCGGCGCGGCGAAGTGGGTGGTCTTGAGCGTATCGCCGGTGTCGACGCTGAGGTCGGCGAAGGCGATGGTTTCCATCGGCTTGCTCTTGGCCTTCATGATGTCGGGCAGCTTGATGAAGCGCGGCTCGTTGAGGCGCAGGTCGGTCGTGACCACGGCCGGCAGGTCGACTTCCAGCGTTTCCAGGCCTGCGTCGACCTCACGGGTGACCGTGGCCTTGCCGTCGGAAACTTCCAGCTTCGAGGCGAACGTCGCCTGCGGGCGGCCCCAGAGCGTGGCCAGCATCTGGCCGGTCTGGTTGGCGTCGTCGTCGATGGCCTGCTTGCCCAGGATGACCAGGTCCGGCTGCTCTTTCTCGATCAGCTTGAGCAGGGCGCGGGCCGCGGTCAGCGGCTGGATCGGGGCATCGCTGACGACGTGGATGGCGCGGTTGGCGCCCATGGCCAGGCCGTTGCGCAGGTGCGCCTGGGCATCGGCCGGGGCGATCGTGGCGACCACGACCTCGGTCGCGATGCCCTTGTCGCGCAAGCGCAGGGCCTCTTCCAGGGCGATTTCATCGAACGGGTTCGGCGACAGCTTGACGCCGTCGGTGACCACGCCGGAGCCGTCCGGCTTGACCTGGATGCGGACATTGAAGTCCACCACGCGCTTGTAACCGACGAGAATCTTCATCGTGCGGGGGTTCCTGTGGGGTTGCGCGGCCAAAAATCAGGCCGTGGACCTTGAATTCTAGCGGACTGGAGGTTCCTACGCTGTCTCGCTGGTTCCACTGCCGGGGAACTGAACGGGGGGGAACTGCGCAAATGTCTCAATGGCCCTTTGGTCCGTGTGGCGGGCAGTCCGCTATCCTTAAGGGCCGTATGAAATGTAGTCCGGAGCCAGGATGCTTCATCCCGTTGTCCTTAGCGGCGGTAGCGGTTCCCGCCTTTGGCCGCTCTCTCGCCAGAATCAGCCCAAACAGTTCCTGACCCTGATCGGGGATCGCTCGCTTTACCAAGAGACTGTGGTTCGCGCCTCGAAATTGCCGGGCGCCCAGGCACCCGTCACCGTATGCAGCGGTGATCACCGGTTCATGGTTGGCGAGCAGTTGCAGGAAATCGGCATTTCCAATGGTGGAATACTGCTGGAGCCGATCGCGCGCAACACGGCTCCAGCCATTGCTCTGGCCGCTCTGCACGTCATTGCCAACGACGCGGACGCTTCCCTCTTGGTGATGCCCGCTGACCACCTGATCGAGGACGAGTCTGCCTTCCGCAATGCGGTGGCGGCGGCCACGGGCCTGGCCGAGGCGGGCTGGCTGGTGACGTTCGGAATCACTCCTGACTATGCTGAAACGGGCTACGGCTACATCCTGCGCGGAGAAGGTCTGAGCGACGACGGCTTCAAGGTCGAACGCTTTGTTGAGAAGCCTGACGCGACTACCGCCGAGCGCTATGTCGCCGAGGGCGGATACGCGTGGAACTCAGGCATGTTCCTGTTCAAGGCCAAGAGCTATCTCGACGAACTCGCCAGGCATGCTCCGGAGATCTTTGAAGCCGCGCAATTGTCCTACGCGGCGTCGGAGGGTGACCTGGATTTCATCCGCGTCGGCAAGGATCAGTTCGCGGCCAGTCCCAATGATTCCATTGACTACGCTGTGATGGAGAGGACTGATCGTGCCGCCGTGGTCCCAGTGAGCTGTGGCTGGAGCGACATCGGTTCGTGGTCGTCATTGTGGTCCGTTGCTAAGCGCGACGTCGATGACAACCGCCATGATGGCGATGTCATCTCGATCGATACCAAGGGCTGTCTGGTACGCGCCTCTGACCGTCGCATGATCGCTACCATCGGTGTCGAAGATCTCGTCATCATCGATACGCCCGACGCCACGCTGGTCGCGCGGAAAGATCGGGTCCAGGACGTCAAGACGATCGTCGACCACCTAAAGGCGGCCGGTCGCCAGGAGCACCTGTTCCATCGAAAGGTTTACCGCCCGTGGGGCAGCTACGACTCGATCGACGTGGGCGAGCGCTTCCAAGTCAAGCGGATCGTGGTCAAGCCCGGCGCGGCGCTGAGCCTGCAGAAGCACCACAAGCGGGCCGAGCACTGGATCGTCGTGTCCGGCGTCGCCGAAGTCACGTGCGATGACAAGGTGTTCGACCTGCACGAAAACCAGAGCACCTACATCCCGCTCGGCAGCGTGCATCGCCTGCGCAACAACGGCAGCGAGCCGGTCGAGCTGATCGAGGTGCAGTCGGGCAGCTACCTCGGCGAGGACGACATCGTCCGTCTCGAGGACGTTTACGGACGATCCTGAGGCAGCCCCGGGCGCTCAGATGGCCGGCGCGCTGCTGCGCAGCGTGTCGGCCAGCAGCGCGGCGAAGCGGTCCGCGCTGCCTGCGGCATGCGCGAAGAACAGCGACGGTTCGCACAGCTCCAGCTCGAGCAGGCGCGGGCTGCCGTCGTCGTCGCGGATCAGGTCGACGCGCGCATAGGTCAGCGGGGATTGCAGCTGCAAACTCGCCGCCGCGGCGGCAAGAACGTTCTCCGCCAGCGCCAGCTCATCCTTGCCTGGAATTCGCGCCGTGATCTCCTCGGCGGCAAACAGATGCTCGGTCGGGCCTTCGTCGCGCTGCAGCAGCGGTCCCTTGCGGATGGCGTGGCTGAAGCGGCCCTCGAAAAACAACAGCGCGGTTTCGCCGTCACGGTCGACAGACGCCAGGTACGGCTGCAGCATCGCGCTGCGGTCGGCCTCGAGCAGGCGCGCGACATGGTTGGCCGCAGCGAACTCCTGCTCGCGCGAGTAGCGCTGCGCGTCGCGGGACCCGGCTCCGACCGCCGGCTTGACGACGAACTCCGCCGCATCGGGATGGGCGGACAGAAATGCCTGCAGCGTTGGCAACGGGTCCATGTCCGGCTCGACGAAACGCGTCGCGACCACGGGCACGCCGCGTTCGGCCAGGGCGGCCAGATAGTGCTTGTCGGTGTTCCAGGCGATCACCGGCAGCGGATTGAGCAGCTGGCTGCGCGTGGACACACGCCCGCACCAGTCGAGGAACTCGCGCAAGCGCTCGGTGTAGTCCCAGGGCGAACGCAGCAGCACGGCGTCGAATCGCGACCAGGCGACGGACGGGTCGTCCCAGGCGCGGACCTGGGTGGCGATGCCGGCGCGCGCGCAGGCGTCGAGCAGCGGCACGAGGTCGTCGTCCAGGGCGGCTGCAGCGATGGCGGTGACGAGGGCGAGTCGTGGCATGGATCGAAGTCTAAAGGCAGGGCGCGCTTGCGGGATGGTTGGGGGTGGGGTTGGCGCGCGCTCGGTGATGGCTTCCCCCCCCCCAAATGGTCCATCCACCATGCCCGAAGGTACGGTGGCCGCATGGATGCGGCGCGGTAAACTGCAGAAATTCGCAGACCCGAACCGGAGCCCCCCATGGCCGCGACGCAAGCCGGCGCCAGCAGCAAGAGCAAGGTTTTTCCAGACGCCCGGACCGCACTGGCAGGCGTCGTCGCCGATGACCAGACCCTCGCCGTCGGCGGTTTCGGCCTGTGCGGCATTCCCGAAGCGCTGATCGCGGCCCTGCGCGACAGCGGGGTCAAGGGCCTGACCGCGATCTCCAACAACGCCGGCGTCGATGGCTTCGGCCTGGGCCTGCTGCTGACGACGCGGCAGATCAGGAAGATGATTTCGTCGTACGTCGGCGAGAACAAGGAGTTCGAGCGCCAGTTCCTGTCCGGCGAGCTCGAGCTCGAGTTCAACCCGCAGGGCACGCTGGCCGAGCGCCTGCGAGCCGGCGGCGCCGGCATTCCCGCGTTCTTCACCCGCACCGGCTACGGCACGATCGTGGCCGACGGCAAGGAGACGCGCGAATTCGACGGCCAGCACTACGTGATGGAAACCGCGCTCAAGGCCGACGTCTCGCTGGTCAAGGCGTGGAAGGCCGACAAGTCGGGCAACCTGGTGTTCCGCAAGACCGCGCGCAACTTCAATCCGGCGTGTGCAATGGCGGGCAAGGTCTGCATCGTCGAAGTCGAGCAACTGGTGGAAGTGGGCGAGATCGATCCTGACCAGGTGCACCTGCCGGGCATCTACGTGGATCGCATCGTCCACAACCCGACGCCCGAGAAGCGCATCGAGCAGCGCACCGTGCGCGCCGATTGACCCACGAATACTGAGGACATAACCCCATGCCCTGGACCCGCGACCAGATGGCGCAACGCGCCGCGCAGGAACTCACCGACGGCGCCTACGTCAACCTCGGCATCGGCTTGCCGACGCTGGTGGCCAACTTCATTCCCGACGGCATGGACGTCTGGCTGCAGAGCGAAAACGGCCTGCTCGGCATCGGCCCGTTCCCGACCGAAGCCGAAGTCGACGCCGACCTGATCAACGCCGGCAAGCAGACCGTGACCGCGCGTCCGGGTGCGAGCTACTTCGGCAGCCACGACTCGTTCGCGATGATCCGCGGCGGCCACATCGACCTGGCCATCCTCGGCGCGATGCAGGTCACCGACCAGGGCGACCTCGCCAACTGGATGGTGCCCGGCAAGATGGTCAAGGGCATGGGCGGGGCGATGGACCTGGTCGCCGGCGTCAAGCGCGTGGTGGTGCTGATGGAACACACCGCCAAGAGCGGCGAGCACAAGATCCTGCCGCAGTGCACGCTGCCGCTGACCGGGGTTGGCGTGGTCAACCGGATCATCACCGAGCTGGCAGTGATGGATGTGACGCCGCAGGGTCTGCAACTGGTCGAGCTGGCGCCGGGTGTCAGTGCGGACGAACTGCGCGAGAATACCGGCGTCGCCATTCACTCCTGACGTACCCGGGCAGGCACGCTGCTTGGTGCCTGCCTCGACAGGTGGTCACGCAATCGAATCAGCTGCGACCGGCGAACGGGTAGGGTTGCGATGCGTCTGCCTCGGGCTCGCCGCATACGGCGGCGGCGCTGCTGATCCTGAAGCCGGCGCTGGCCGCACAGCAGGCGAAGATCCGCTCCACAGCGTGCGCGAAGGTGCCGTCGATCTGGCCGGCTTCCGCTTCGAACTCCCATTCGTCCAGGTGCGCGTCCAGCAACGTGCGTAGCGCCTCGGGTCGCACCCAGAACATCGTGCCGGAGACGAATCGATCGTATCGGCGTGATTCCGCGTCCAGGCCCAGGCGCGCGCTGAGGTACTCGAGTTGCGGCCGGTTGCCACCGAGATACTCTCCGGTCGACAGCAGGTGACCTTCCGGTGCCACGATCCCCAGATCCGGCTCGCGCCCGAAGGCATCGATGATCGCCGCCGCCCGGTTTGCCGAGAGGAGCCGGTCAACCAGGTCGCGCCGCCACGATTCGCCATTGTCGCGATGCACCGAACGTTTGGTGTGCAGTTTCAGCACGAGTTGTTCGCCCTCGTCGAGCAAGCGGTCTGCCAGCTTCAGGAACGGCAGGATGTCGCGACCGCGATTCTCGACCGGCACGATCTCGGCGGCCATGCCCTGCGCGGCAAGGCATGCCGCGACGGCGTCGACCTTGTCCGGCGAGGTGGTGATGATGGTCCTGAACGCTTCTCCGCTGGCTTTCAGCGCGACCAGGATTTCGTCGAGAACTTCCGGGTACCACGCGTGGATCAAGGCGCATGGCCGCCGCGGTGAGGTCTGGGCTTGCCTGGCGCGCGCTTGCAAAGCGTCGCGCGTGGCTTGCAGCCACGCATGTCCGAGCCTCGCGTCGGGCTCCAGCAACGCGCCTTCCGCCCACTCGTTCCAGGCGTTGATGAAGACCAGCCGGTCACGCTGCGGCGAACCGGAGAGGCGCGCATCAACGGTGTGCTGCAGCCAGTCGCGATAGCGACGAGGTGCCGCATGCAGGTAGGTGCGCCCTTGCCCGGGACGCCGGGCCTCGTTGTCCCAGCCGCAGTTCACGCCGGGGAACAGGCGATAGGCGGGCATGGGCCGCCGACTGTAGTCCTTCGCCAACTCGCGCCAATCCAGTACCTGGCCCCGGTAGTCGGCATTGAGCAGTTGCTGGTCGGCGGTGACGTTGTTCGGCGTGGCCAGGTTCGGCGGGAACTCCACGGCCGCGTCGAAACCGAATTCCTCTGGCGCGGCGCGGTCGAAGCTCTGCGTGTAGGCGATGCAGATCTCGCCTATACCGTTGGCAAGACACCAATCGCGCCAGCGCTTCGCGGTTGCACTTGCATCGGGCAGCAAGCCGGGGCGATACACCAGCAGCAGCGGCTTTCCATCCACGCGCAGGTAACGCCGGTCGCGCAGGTAAGGGGCGATGTGGGCGATGAACGAGAGGTCATCGGCTTCGCTGTGCTGCTGACCGATCAGGATGTCGTCGGCCCGGCCGTCCCAGCGTCGCGACCAG
This sequence comes from Lysobacter sp. TAF61, assembly GCF_052113485.1. Classification (NCBI taxonomy): domain Bacteria; kingdom Pseudomonadati; phylum Pseudomonadota; class Gammaproteobacteria; order Lysobacterales; family Lysobacteraceae; genus Lysobacter; species Lysobacter sp. TAF61. The sequence goes on along the minus strand of NZ_JBFRDH010000005.1, from coordinate 153,132 downwards.
TTCTCGTTGGCCCAACACAGGCAGAACGGCAGCGTGATCGAGTCATCGCGCAGCCACTGCTCCAGCGGCGCCTCGAGCAGTGTCTTTCCGCCAAACCAGTAGTAATAGAAGCAGAACGCGCCGATGCCGTACGCCTGCGCGAGGCTGGCCTGGTCGCGCATGACCTGCGGGTTGCGCAGGTCATAGTGGCCCAGGTCGGAGGGGATTCGCGGCTGCGCATGCCCACGGAATTGCGGCAGCGCACGCGACACGTTGCGCCATTCCGTAAAGCCCTTTCCCCACCAGGTGTCGTTCTCGGCAATGGTGTGGAACTGCGGCAGGTAGAACGCGACCAGCGTGGCTGGCAGCGGCGAGGGCAGGGCCTCTTCGCGATACGGGACGAAGCCGAGTGCCGGCTGGTCGCTGCGCACGCGTGCGCGGTGTGAGGGCATCTCCGCAGCGCCGACCCTGCCGCGTGGCCCCTGCGGAACCAGGTCCTGGTAGCGGTCGAGGAAACTCTGGCGAAGACGGTCGCGCGTGCGCTCGGGCATCGGCGCGATGCGGAATGCAAGGCGCAGGCTGTCGAACAACGCGCTGCGGAGCCGGTCTTGCAGGCGGGACGTCATCGGATCACAGGTTCTGGTAATTCGGCCCCGAACCACCTTCAGGCGTCACCCAGTCGATGATCTCGTACGGGTCCTTGATGTCGCAGGTCTTGCAGTGCACGCAGTTGGCGGCGTTGATCTGCAGTCGCTTGCCCTTGCTTCCATCGGCATGCACGTCCTCCACGATCTCGTAGACATTGGCCGGGCAGAATCGCGTGCAAGGGTTGTCGTACTCCTCGACGCAGCGTGTGACGCAGATCGAGGTGTCGCGCACCTTCAGGTGCACCGGCTGGTCTTCGTCGTGCTCGGTCGCTGCGTAGTAGACGCTCTGCAGGCGGTCGCGCGGGGCGAGGTCGCGGGTGACGTAGTCGCGCTTTGGCGACTCGTGCTCGGCGACCTTGTCGAGCGTCGACCAGTCGGCCTTGACCTTCAGCGTCCACGGCGACAGGCCGGCGGTGATCGTCTCCCATGCCGAGTTGAGGATGCCGAACCACAGGCCGCGCTTGAACCCCGGCTTGATGTTGCGGACCTTCTTCAGCTCGGCCATGGCCTCGGACGCGCGCAGCTTCGCGTCGAAGCCCTGCGGTGCAAGTTGCGAAGCCACCAGGTGTTCGGCGGCGAGCATGCCCGAGCGGATCGCCTGGTGCGTGCCCTTGATCTTGGGCACGTTGAGCAGGCCGGCGGTGTCTCCGATCAGCAGCGCACCGGGCATCTCGACCTTGGGCAGCGACTGCCAGCCGCCGCAGACGATCGCGCGCGCACCGGCCGACAGGATGCTGCCGCCTTCCAGCAGCGGCTTGACCGAGGGGTGGTTCTTCCATTGCTGGAAGGCTTCCCACGGCTTGTATTCCGGGTCCTTGTAGTCGAGCCCGCTGACATAGCCCAGGGCGATGCGGCCCTTGTCGAGGTGATACAGGAAGCTGCCACCGTAGGTCTGGCTGTCGGCCGGCCAACCGAAGCTGTGGACGATCTTGCCCGGTTCGACACGGTCTTCCGGCACCTGCCACAGTTCCTTCAGGCCGATCGAATAACTCTGCGGGTCGCAGTCGGCGTCGAGTTTGAACTGCTTGACCAGGCGCTTGGTGAGGTGGCCGCGCGCACCTTCGGCGAGCACGGTGACCTTGGCACGGATGTCGATGCCGGCGGTGTAGCCGGGCTTGTGCGAACCGTCCTTGGCCACGCCCATGTCGCCGATGCGCACGCCTGCCACGGTGCCGTCGGCATCGTGCAGCGTCTCGGCGGCGGCGAAGCCCGGGTAGATCTCGACGCCCAGGGCCTCGGCCTGCGGCGCCAGCCAGGCGCACAGCGCGCCGAGGCTGACGATGACGTTGCCGCGGTTGTGCATGCCCGGGGGGATCGGCAGCGGGGTATGGCCGGTCTTGCTCAGCAGCCAGAACTCGTCCTTGACCGCCGGCACGCAGATCGGCGGCGGGTTGTCGCGCCAGTTCGGCAGCAGGGCGTCGAGCGGGCCGGTCTCGATCACCGCGCCGGAGACTATCTGGGCGCCGATGGTCGAGGCCTTCTCGATCACGCAGACCGAGATTTCGGGATTGAGCTGCTTGAGCCGGATCGCGAAGGCCAGGCCGGATGGACCGGCGCCGACGGTGACGACGTCGTACTCCATCACGTCGCGTTCCACCGTGGGCTCGCTCGCCGCGTCGGCGGTGGTCTCGTATTGGCTCATGCTGGCGGCTCCGCTGCGGCTGGCTTTACAACCGTGGATTGTCGCGGTTTTGCGCAGGGACGGGCAAATCGCCGTGCTAGCGTGATCGCATGACCCTGTCGCCACTGCCTCTGGCCGCCGCCGAACTGCGTCTGGACCCGCACTGGCTGGGCGCCGGGCAGGCCGATGCGCTGTTTGCCGCCCTGCGCGAACAGGTGGCGTGGGACGTGCACCGGATCCGCCTGTTTGGCCGTGAAGTCGATTCGCCGCGCCTGAGCTGCTGGATCGGCGATCCCGGCACCGGCTACCGCTATTCGGGAACCCGCTTCGAGCCGCGCCCCTGGCCGCCGGCGCTGCTGCCGGTCCGCGCGCGCTTGTGCGAGGAACTGGGGGTGAGTTTCAACAGCGTGCTGGCCAACCTCTACCGCGACGGCCACGACGCCATGGGCTGGCACAGTGATGCCGAGCCCGAACTGGGGCCGTCGCCGGTGATCGCCTCTGTCAGTCTCGGCGCGCCGCGGCGGTTCGCGCTGAAGTCACGTGCGGAGCCGACGCAGCGGCTCGCGCTGGAGTTGCCCCACGGCAGCCTGCTGGTGATGGCGGGAGCGACGCAGCGCAACTACCGTCATGCGTTGCCGCGCACGGCCAAGCCGGTGGGCGCGCGCATCAATCTCACGTTCCGGGAAATCCTCGCCACGCGCCCGTGATGGCTCCCGCCCGTCAACGACGTGGTCAGGAGCGCGGTGCGGGCTGGTAGCCCTGGCCGCTGGTCAGCGTCCAGCCGGCGATGTCGTGGCCGACCGTTGTCAACGACTGCTCGAACGCGCGGGCGACGTCGGGCACCGAAGTGCTCGTTGCCGGTTGCGCCTGCAGGAACGTGCGCGAGGCGACGATCTTCTGGTCGCGCGTGTGCAACAGCTTGGCCGAGACTTCGATGGTCGCCGAGGGCACGGCCTGGCCGGCGTAGTCCGACTCGAAGCGGCGGATCTCCAGCAGCAGCCTGAAATCGGCGGCGATGCCGCTGCCCTGGCGGGCGACGGCGGCGATGCGGCCGGAGTCCTCGAAGGTCCGCAGCAGGGTGTCCTGCAGCATCTCCGACGGCGGGCGCGCCCATTGCGCGCCGCTGTAGACCTGGATCTCGCCCGGGGTCGGCCGCACCGCGATGCGCAGGCTGTCGATCACCCGCGCGCCGGTCGGCGGCGTCAGCGCCAGCTGCCAGTTCACCGTCGGCCATGCCGGGTCGGGCTGCACATGCGGCTCGGGCGCGTAGATGGTCGCGGTGCCCTGGGGCTTGTCGCTCAGGATCGAGCAGCCCGAAAGCAGCAGGGCCACGGCCAGCCCGAGTCCGAGCCGCCATGCGTGGGCAGGCGCTGTGTTCGCTCGCGTCGTCATTTGGGTTCGAACTCCTTGGGCGCGTCGCGGCCAAGCAGATAGCGGGTCGGGTTGCCGTCGAGGCGGTCGGAGATGCGGCGCAGGTCGCGCACCAGCGAGCGCAGTTCGGACAGGGTCGGGCCGAGTTGGGCCAGGCCGTCGTTGGCGAAGCTGTTGATCGCGTTGCGGTTGTCGGCGAGCACGCCGTTGGCGTTGTTCGCAGCCGAATCCAGGCGGGTCAGCGTGCTGTCGAGCTTGGCGATCAGGCCAGGCAGTTTGGCGACCAGTTCGCGGTCGACGCTTTCGACGGCATGGTTCGTGGTGACCAGGGTCCTGGACAACTGCTCGCTGGACTTGCGCGCGCTGGTGATCAGCGTGCTCAGGTCTTCGCGCTGGTCGGCGATCGTGCTGGTCATCGCTTCGATGTTGGCCAGGGTGTTGGAGACGCGTTTGACGTTCTCGTCGCTCAGCACCTGGTCCATGCGCGCGACCAGGCGGTTGGCGGTGTCGGCGATGTTCTGCAGGGCCGAGGCCTCGGTCTGGATCACCGGCGTTTCGCGACGGTCGACATCGGCCAGCGCCGGGCTGCCGGGATTGCCGCCGGTGAGCTGGATGAAGGGGCTGCCGGTGATGCCCTGCATCGACAGCTTGGCGCGGGTGTCGGTCTTGATCGGTGCGCTGGCCTGCAGGCGCAGCAGCGCGATCACCCGGCGCGGATCGTCCGGCGCCAGGCGCAGGGTTTCGACCGTGCCAACCGAGATGCCGTTGTACTGCACCGGGCTGCCTTCGGTCAGGCCGGTCACCGGTTCGTTGAACAGCACGGCGTAGTTGCGCCAGTCCTTCTCCGAGGTGTATTTGGCCGCCCACAGGGCGAACAACAGCAGCAGCAGCGTCATCACGATGGTGAAGGCGCCGATGAGGACGTAATTGGCCTTGGTTTCCATGTCAGGACCGCAGGTCGGGGTTGTGGTGCGTGACGTTCATCGGATTGCCGATCTCCTGCTCACGGTGCCTGTTCTGTTGCGCGGCTCGCGCGCGTGGCCCGTGGAAATACTCCTGCACCCACGGGTGGTCCATCTGTTCGACTTCCGCCAGCGGTGCGCAGGCGATGATCTTGCGATCGGCGATCACCGCGATCCGGTCACAGATAGCGTAAAGGGTGTCGAGGTCGTGTGTGATCAGGAACACGGTCAGGCCCAGCGCCTGCTGCAGGGTCCGGATCAGGCGGTCGAACGCGGCCGCGCCGATCGGATCGAGGCCGGCGGTGGGTTCATCGAGGAACAGCAGCGGCGGGTCCAGCGCCAGTGCGCGGGCCAGCCCGGCGCGCTTGCGCATGCCGCCCGACAGTTGCGACGGCAGCTTGTTGAGTGCATCGGCCGGCAGCCCGGCCAGCTTCACTTTCAGCAGCGCCAGTTCGTAGCGCAGCGAATCGGGCAGGTCGCTATGGTATTCCTTCAGCGGCACCTGCACGTTCTCGCCCACGGTCAGCGACGAGAACAGCGCGCCGTCCTGGAACAGCACGCCGGTATTGCGCTCTATCGCCCGACGCACGTCCGGGTCTTCGCTGCGCGCATCCAGGCCGAGCACTTCGATCTCCCCGGCATCGGGCTTGCGCAGGGCCAGGATCGAGCGCATCAGCACCGACTTGCCGGCACCGGAGCCGCCAACGACGCCCAGGATCTCGCCAGGACGCACGTCCAGATCGAGGTTCTCGTGCACGACCTGCTCGCCGAAGCGGTTGGTCAGGCCGCGAACGCGCACGATCGGCTCGTTGCTGTCGGGGGCGTGGTGGAGGGCGTCGACCATGCTCAGATGCCCATCTGCATGAACCAGATGGCGAAGAACGCGTCGAGCACGATCACCATCGAGATCGATTGCACGACGCTGGAGGTGGTGCGCTCGCCGACCGACTGCGCGGTGCCTTCGACCTGCAGGCCCTCCAGGCATCCGATCAGGCTGATCAGCAGCGCGAAGACCGGCGCCTTCGACAGGCCCACCAGGAAATGCCGCAGCTCCATCGTTTCGTGCATGCGCGCCAGGTATTGCTGCGGCGGGATGCCCAGGCTGTAGGCGCCGACGGTGAGGCCGCCGATCAGGCCGAAGACCATGCCGACGAAGGTCAGCAGCGGCAGCATGACCAGCAGCGCCAGCATGCGCGGGATCACCAGCAGGTCGACCGGGTCCATGCCGAGCGTGCGGATGGCGTCGACTTCCTCGCGGCTGACCATGGCGCCGATCTGCGCAGTGAAGGCGCTGGCGGTGCGGCCGGCCAGGACGATGGCCGTCAGCAGCACCGCGAACTCGCGCAGGAACGAAATGCTGACCAGTTCGACGACGAAGATCTGCGCGCCGAAGTCGGCCAGGATGTTCGCGCCCAGGAACGCCACCACGGCGCCGACCAGGAAGCACAGCAGGGCGATCAGCGGCACCGCGTCGAGGCCGACCTGCTCCATGTGGTGGACGGTCGCGGTCGGGCGGAAGCGCGAGGGTTCCTTGAACATGCGCAGCAGTTTCAGCTGCGCCTCGCCGAAGAAGCCGATCAGCGCCCGCGCCTCGCGGTAGTTGTCGGTGACCGCAAAGCCCAGGCGGGCCAGCGCCGCGCTCACGCCGTACTCGCGCTTGCGGCGCGGGCGGTCGTCGGCGACGTCTTCGATCGCCGACACCAGCGCGCGATGGTCGTCGTGGAAACTGAAGACATCGAACTCGATGCCGTGGCGGCGGGCGAATCGCAGCAGTTGCAGCACGCCCACCGAATCCAGCCGTTCGACACCGGTGGCGTCGACCGCATCGATCGCATCGGGCGCCTGCGAAAGCGCCTCGCCGATCTGGGTGGCGTAGTCGAGCGTCCAGCGACCGCTCAAGCGCAGTCGCGACGGCGCTTGGCCATCGGCGGCGATCTGCGGCGGGTGCGCGGTCGTATCGGTCATGGAGCCTCGGGCGCGAGGATACCTGAGTCGAGGGCGGCGGTAGGCGAAGGCGGCCCGCCCCGGGGCGAATGCGCGATGGACCGCCGCTGCGCTCCCGCATTCGCGTTGCGCATGCCATCCTTCGCGCCATGTCCAATCCTTCCCCTCTGAGCGCTGCCAGCTACGCTGCCCGGATCAATTTCGTGATCGAGCTGGCCGAACGCCTGCATGCCTACGGCACCACCGCGCAGCGGCTGGAGGGGGCGATCAGCGCGGTCGCGCAGCAGCTGCGGCTGGAGTGCGAACCGTGGTCGAACCCGACCGGGATGATCCTGACCTTCAGCGACCCGCAGCGTCCGCCGGGCGACAGCGACACCACCCGCGTGATCCGCTTGCCTCCCGGCGAGAACGACCTGTACCGCCTGGCCGAGACCGACCGCATCGCCGAGGACGTCGTCGCCGGTCGCCTGGGCCTGGCCGAGGCGCACGCGCAGATGAGCGCCCTGGACAAGCCGCCGACGTGGCGCTCGCGCGCGATGCAGGTGCTGGCCTATGGCCTGGCCGCGACCGCCATCGCCGGGGTGTTGCGGCTGCCCTGGCTGGACATCGCCGTGGCCGGTGCCAACGGGCTGTTGATCGGCCTGTTCGTGCAGGTGTCGGAAGCGCAGCCGCGCTTCAAGGAACCGCTCGAAGCGGTGGCGGCGATGTTCGCCGCCAGCGTCACGCTGCTCATTGCCGCCTACGTGGCGCCGTTGAACCAGAACACCGTGATCATCGCCTCGCTGATCGTGCTGCTGCCCGGCATGGCGCTGACCAATGCCGTCAACGAACTCACCAGCCAGCACCTGGTATCGGGCACCGCCCGCTTCGCCGGTGCATTGACCACCGTGCTCAAGCTGGCGATCGGCACGGTCATCGCGCTGTACCTGGCGCAGATGGTGGGCCTGGATGCGCAGGTGCGCGCCTCGCGGCCGCAGCCCGAATGGGTGGAGTGGGCGGCGCTGGTGGTGGCGTCGTTCGCGTTCGCAGTGCTGTTCCGCGCCAATCGCCGTGATTACCCGAAAGTGATGGCGGCCGCCGCGAGCGGCTATCTGATTTCGCGATTCGGCGGCCAGGCCTTCGGCAGCCCGGCCGGTATCTTCCTCGCCGCGCTGCTGCTGACCGCCGCCGGCAATGCCTACGCGCGCTGGTGGAATCGCCCCGGCGCGATCATCCGCGTCCCCGGCATCATCATGCTGGTGCCCGGCAGCGCCAGCCTGCGCGGGTTTCTCACCCTGATCCAGCAGCAGGATATCGACGCCGGCCAGGCGGCACTGCTGGCGGTGCTCAATATCCTGCTGGCGCTGGTCGCCGGGCTGCTGTTCGGCAACCTGTTGCTGCCGGCGCGGCGGAATCTGTAACAGGCCGGCAATACCCGCCGCGGTACTCCTGGCGAGGCCTCCGGCCATAACCGACCCGGTTATGGGCCGGTCAAGACCCATATGGCGTCCGGTTATCGGCGCAATTACCGGATCAGAAACTCGTCCAGGTGGCGCCCGGTCGCGGTAAGGGCCGCCAGCCAGCGCGGCTGCTTGCCACGGCCGGTCCAGGTTTCGGTGGGGCTGGCCGGATTGCGGTACTTGGGGGCGACCTTGCCCATCGGCTTGCGGGGCTTCTTCGGAGCGGCCTTGGCCGCGGGCCGGGCGCTGCGGGGCGGCGCGCCGCCACCAAACAGTTCGGCGATGCTGTAACCCTCGGCCTTGGCCAGCTGGGTCAGCTTGCTGCGCACGGTGGCGATCGGCTTGCGCTTGTTCAGCGTGGTCTTGCGCTTCTTGGCCTGGTTGATCAGGACGTCGAGTTCTTTCGCCGACAGCGAGGTGATATCGATCGACATGAAACCTCCGTAATGGGCAGGAAATTGCGGGCGGGAGTTATCCGGGGGATGGCTGGGCTGACTTCCGCGGAAATGTCGGTTAAATGCCGCCGGCTAACTGCCGGTGATCGGGCGGGCCCGGAATATCGGCGAGACAGCCGAATCCGTGCAGGCAGCGCAGGATCATAATCCCGCGCCGCCCGCCGAGTAAATCAGGCGAATATCCAGGATTATCCGGCGCGGCCGTTGTGCCCGCGCCGGAGGTGCCAGATTACTTGCCGAACTTGGCGAAGACGCCGGCCCGGTCGAGATTCTCGGCCTCGCTGGCGCGGCGGTGGCGGTACTCGAACGTACCGGCCGCCAGGCCGCGCTCGGATACGACGATCCGGTGCGGGATGCCGATCAGTTCCATGTCGGCGAACATCGCGCCCGGGCGCAGGCCACGGTCGTCCAGCGCGGTTTCGACCCCGGCCGCGTTGAGTTCGGAGTACAGGTTCTGCGCCGCTTCGGTGACGGCGGCATCGCCCTTGGGGTTGATCATGCACACCACCGCCTGCCACGGCGCCATCGCCTCGGGCCAGATGATGCCGTTGTCGTCATTGTTCTGTTCGACCGCGGCAGCCACGATCCGCGACACGCCGATGCCGTAGCAGCCCATGGCCGGCGTGGCCGCCTTGCCGTTGGCGTCGAGCACGGTCAGCTTCATCGCTTCGGCGTACTTGCGGCCGAGCTGGAAGACATGGCCGACTTCGATGCCGCGCGCCAGGCCGATCGTGCCCTGGCCGTCCGGGGCGATGTCGCCCTCGACCACGTTGCGGATGTCGGCGACTGTCTCCGGTTCGGGCAGGTCGCGGCCCCAGTTGACGCCGGCCAGGTGATAGCCGGCCTCGTTGGCGCCCACCACGAAGTCCGCCATCGCCGCGACGCTGCGGTCGGCGATCACGCGGATGGCCTGGCGCGGAGCGACCGGACCGAGGAATCCCGGTTCGCTGCCCAGGTGATGGACGATCTCCGCTTCGGTGGCCAGACGGTACTCGGCCAGGCCCGGCAGCTTCGACAGCTTGATCTCGTTAACGACGTGGTCGCCGCGGACCAGCGCCAATACGAACCGGGCATTGCCCTCGCCATCGGAGCCGATGATCGCCACCGACTTGACCGTGCGCTGCAGGGGGATGCCCATCAGCGCGGCGACGTCCTCGCAGGTCTTCTGCGTCGGCGTGTCCACCTTGCGCATGGCTTCGCCAGCGACGGCGCGTGGCCCCGGCGATGCGGCTTCGGCCAGCTCGACGTTGGCGGCGTAATCCGAGCCACTGTGGAAGGCGAGCGCGTCCTCGCCCGAATCGGCGAGCACGTGGAACTCGTGCGAGACGGCGCCGCCGATGGCGCCCGAATCGGCCGAGACCGCGCGGAACTTCAGGCCCAGGCGGGTGAAGATGCGGCCGTAGGTGTCGTACATGTTCTTGTACTCGACCCCCAGGTCCTCGTCGCTGAGGTGGAAGGAGTAGGCGTCCTTCATCAGGAACTCGCGCGCGCGCATCACGCCGAAGCGCGGGCGGATCTCGTCGCGGAACTTGGTCTGTATCTGGTAGAAGTTGACCGGCAGCTGCTTGTAGCTCGACAGCTCCTGGCGCGCGAAGTCGGTGATGACTTCCTCATGCGTGGGGCCGTAGCAGTACCAGGCTTCCTTGCGGTCCTGGATCTTCAGCAGCTGGCCGCCGAACTTCTCCCAGCGACCGGTTTCTTCCCACAGCTCCCTGGGCTGCACCGACGGCATCAGCACTTCGATCGCGCCGGCGGCGTTCATTTCCTCGCGCACGGCACGCTCGACCTTGCGCAGCACGCGCAGGCCCAGCGGCGACCAGGTGTACAGGCCGGCGGCAAGCTTGCGGATCATGCCGGCCTTCAGCATCAGCTTGTGGCTGACGATCTCGGCCTCGGCGGGCGTTTCCTTGCTGGTGTGGAGGTGGAACTGCGACAGGCGCATCGGCTCGGCTTCAGACGTAGGGAAGCGGCCATTTTGCCATGCGCCGGCCAGCCTGGCCGGCGAGACGGTCGGAATGCGGCCCCGTCGAAAGCCGGTCAGCCGCCGCTGGCGACCGCGCCGCCCTCGCAATAGGTCTTGATCTGCGCGTGTGCCAGGTCGGTGCGATTGGCGCGTTCGCTGTCGCTGAGGTTGCGGTCGGGCTTGCCGTCCTTGTCCTCGTCGATGCCGACCGGGTTGGTCCCTTCGAGCACCGCCAGGTTGCTGCGCGCGTTGCTGCAGTTGGCGTTCACCACCGGCTTGGCGGCCGTGGGTGCGGCCGGCTTGCTGGTGTCTTCGTGCTGGCCGCGGTTCTTGTATTCCTGGCCCGCCGGCGGGGCATCGGTGTAGTGGGTGACGCCCTGGGCGTCTTTCCACTGGTACACCTTGGCCGCCGAAGCGGGCAGGGCGGCGACCAGGCACAGGCCGGCAAGAAGGCCGGGCAGCAGACGGAAGGACTGGCGGGGCATGGTGGCTCCAGGCGGTTGGGAGCGGGAGAAGGTCCGATTGCATCACCGCGCCGGGGCGCAGGCAAGCGCTACACTTCCAAATATGGACGAATTGCAACAAACCCCGCGACCGCGCGGTCGCGGCATCTACCTGCTGCCGAACCTTTTTACCACCGGCGGCCTGTTCGCAGGCTTCTACGCGATCATCGCCGCGACCCAGGGCCGTTTCGACGACGCCTGCATCGCGGTGTTCGTCGCTGGCATCCTCGACGGCCTAGACGGCCGGGTGGCGCGCCTGACCAACACCCAGAGCGAGTTCGGGGTGCAGTACGACTCACTGGCCGATCTGGTCAGCTTCGGCCTGGCCCCGGCGCTGGTGATGTACCACTGGGCACTGGCGGCGACCCGGCTGGACGGGCCCATTCCCGGCAAGATCGGCTGGGTTGCGGCGTTCCTGTATGCCGCCTGCGCGGCGCTGCGGCTGGCGCGCTTCAATTCCCAGGTCGGCCAGGTCGACAAACGCTGGTTCATCGGCCTGGCCAGCCCGGCGGCGGCGGGGCTGGTCGCCAGCTTCGTCTGGACCTGCGACGACATGGGTTTCAGCGGCGAGCAATTGCGTTACGCCGCGCTCGCGGTGACCGTGGTCGCCGGCTTGCTGATGGTCAGCCGGATGCGTTATTTCAGCTTCAAGGGCGGCGGCCCCAAGCATGACCGGGTGCCGTTCCTGGCGATCATCGTGGTGCTGGCCGTGCTGGTGGCCATCGCCATCGATCCGCCGCGGGTGCTGCTGGTGATCGGCGCCCTGTATGCGCTGTCCGGCCCGGGCTACGTCGCTTTCCGCCGGATGCGGCGCCCGGCCGCGGTCGAGGCCGGCACATGAGCGCGCTATGGACGTCGCAGCAGCGCGAGTGGCTGCAGGCCATGGGTCACCAGGTGTGGGCACTTGGCGGCGCGCAGTCGATCGAGGCCGCAGTAGAGGCCGCACCCGAGGTGGCCAGCCGCTCCGGGAACGGTCCCGACAGGGCCCGGCGCGAAGCGGCGGCACTGCTCCGCGGTGAGGCCGCCGCGCCTCAGGCCCGACCGGCGAGAGGCGAGGCCGCGCCGCAGGCGCGACCGGCTCCGCGCCCGGCAGCGGGCGGCGACCGGCTGCTGGCTGCCGTATTGCGTGCGGCTGGGCGGCAAAGTGGCGATGCCGACGTCGCCGCGCTGGTTCCCGATCCGGCGGCCCTGCGCGGCAACGCCGCGGCCAAGCGCGCGCTTTGGCCGAACCTGCGCGCCCTGCGGCGACGGGGTGGTGTGGCGTGAGCGCGCTGGCCGTCGATACCGGCCAGGCGTCGCCCGCCGGCGCATTGCGGCCCATGCGTGAGGACGATCTCGACGCCGTGCACGCGGTCGAGATACGCGCCTACGAATTTCCGTGGACGATCGGCATCTTCCGCGACTGCCTGCGCGCCGATTACCCGGCCTGGCTACTGCAGCAGGGCGGCCAGATCGTCGGTTATTTCCTGATGAGCATCGCGGCTGGCGAGGCGCACGTGCTCAACATCTGCATCGATCCAGCCGCACAAGGGCGCGGCCATGGCCGCCATCTGCTGCGGGCGATGATGCATGTCGCCCGGGGCCGCGGCGCCGAGCGCGTGTTCCTGGAAGTGCGGCCGTCCAACGCCGGCGCCATCGCGCTGTACCACTCCGAAGGCTTCAACGAGATCGGCCGGCGCCCGCGCTACTATCCGGCGCGCGATGGTCGCGAGGATGCGCTGGTCATGGCGATCGAGCTGTTGCCGCCGGAGATGTAGGGACCGCAGCTGCGTCGGCACTGCGGAAGGGGGTTGGAGTCGGGGACAAGGAGCAAGCATGCCTTTGCAGTCGCGCCCGTCGTTATTGGTCATCACGCTGATGGCGGTGTTGCCGTCCGTGCTGCCTTCTGTATCCGCGAATGCGGGGGAAGTCGCACCGGTCGTACCGGTGGTCTGGGAATCGCCCGGATGCGACTACGACAAGCTCGGTTCGGTCGAGATCACACTGGGCCAGCGCGTCAGTGAAACCACCATGGATCCCAACGTGCCCACGGTCGATTACGGTCGCGCCATGGCCAGGCTCGCCGAAGCTGCCCAGGCCAGGGGCGCCAACGCGGTGGTCCTGCGCCAGCACCAGGGTGTCTACTTCACCCTCAAGGGCAAGCGCAGTCGCGAACCTGTGTACGTGAAGCTCAGCGGCGGCGCGATCCGGCTCACACCGGAAGCCATGGCGAAATGCCCGCTCATGCCGGTATCGGTCGCCGATCTGCGCGAGCGCTCGCGCAGCGAGAAAGCGGTCAACGCGACATCGCGCGAAGCATTCGAGGGCGGCTGAGTTACCGCCCCCGAGACCGCAATCAGCCCAGCTTGGCCCGCTGCGACGCCAGTGCCTCGCGCTGCAGGTTCCAGTCGGCCAGTCGCTTGCGCTCCTGTTCGACCACGGCCGGCGGTGCGTTGGCAACGAAGGTTTCGCTGGCCAGCTTGTTGTGGCACTTGCCGATTTCGCCGTCGACGCGCTTGATCTCCTTGTCCAGGCGCGCGCGCTCGGCATCGAGGTCCACCAGGCCTTCCAGCGGTACCAGCAGCTTGAGCTCGCCAACCAGCGCAGTCGCGGCGGCGGGCGCGGCGTTGGCATCGTCGAGGATGGTGATCGCGTCCAGCTTGTTCAGGAAACGCAGCTGCGAGTCGAAGCGCGCGACGCGGTTGCGATCAGCGTCGGTGCAACCGGCAATCAGCAACGGAATCGTCTTCGACGGCGCCACGTTGAGTTCGCTGCGGATCTTGCGCAGCGCGCTGACCATGGCCATCAGCCACTCGACGTCGGCTTCGGCGCCGGCGTTGTCCTGCCCGCCGAAATCGGCGGCCTGCGGGTACGGGCGAACCATGATGGTGGTGTCGGCCAGGCCGAGCTTCGGGCCGATCTGCTGCCACAGCTCCTCGCTCACGAACGGCACCAGCGGGTGCAGCAGACAGAGCAGTCGCTCGAGCACGAACAGCAGGGTGTGACGGGTGCTGTCGGCCGCGGCGGCGTCATCGCCCTGCAGCGCCGGCTTGGACAGCTCGACGAACCAGTCGCAGAACTCGTTCCAGGCAAACTCGTACAGCGCCTGCGCGAGCAGGTCGAAGCGGTAGCTGGCGAAGTGGGTCTCGGCCTCGGCGGACACCTTGGCCAGGCGCGAGAGGATCCAGCGCTCGGGGTCGGTGACGGGCTGCGGCTGCGAGGCAAGCCCATCCCCACCCAACCCTCCCCTTGAAGGGGAGGGCTTGAAACCCTCGGTGTTCATCAGCACGAAGCGCGTGGCGTTCCACAGCTTGTTGCAGAAGTTCTTGTAGCCCTCGGCGCGACCGAGGTCGAACTTGATGTCGCGGCCATGGGTGGCGAGCGCGGCGATGGTGAAGCGCAGCGCGTCGGCGCCGAACGCCGGGATGCCGTCCGGGAATTCCTTGCGCGTGGCCTTCTCGATCTTCTCCGCCATCTTCGGCTGCATCAGGCCGTCGGTGCGCTTGGCCAGCAGGTCTTCCAGCGAGATGCCGTCGATCAGGTCGAGCGGATCGAGGACGTTGCCCTTCGACTTGGACATCTTCTGGCCATGGGAATCGCGGATCAGGCCGGTGATGTAGACGTCCTTGAACGGCACGCGACCGGTGAAATGGTCGGTCGCCATGATCATGCGCGCGACCCAGAAGAAGATGATGTCGAAGCCGGTGACCAGCACGCTCGACGGCACGTAGCGGTCGAAGCCGCGTTCGGCCATCGCCTGCTCGTCCGGCCAGCCCATCGTGCTGAACGGCCACAGTTGCGAGGAGAACCACGTTTCCAGCACGTCGCTGTCCTGCGACAGGGTGACGGTGTGGTCGAGAGAGTGGCGTTCGCGAACCTCGTCTTCGTTGCGGCCGACGAAGATGTTGCCCTCGTCGTCGTACCACGCCGGGATGCGGTGGCCCCACCACAGCTGGCGGCTGATGCACCAGTCCTGGATGTTCTCCATCCAGTGGCGATAGGTGTTGATCCAGTTGCCGGGGACGAGCTTGACGTCTCCGGGCTTTCCATCAATACCCCCGACGAGTTCGAGACCGCGCGCGGCCAGGCCGTCCATCTTCACGAACCACTGGTCGGTCAGGTACGGCTCGATCACCTGGCCGGTGCGGTCGCCGCGCGGCACCTGCAGTTTGTGCGGCTTGGTCTCGACCAGGCGGCCGGCGGCCTCCAGGTCGGCGAGCACGACCTTGCGTGCTTCGTAGCGGTCGAGGCCGCGGTACTTCTCGGGCGCGTTATCGTTGATCGCAGCGACGCGGGTGAAGATGTTGATCAGCGCCAGGCCATGACGCTGGCCGACGGCATAGTCGTTGAAGTCATGCGCGGGCGTGACCTTGACCACGCCGGTGCCGAACTCGCGGTCGACGTAGTCGTCGGCGATGATCGGGATCTCGCGATCGCTCAGCGGCAACCTGACCGTCTTGCCGATCAGGTGGGTGTAGCGCTCGTCGAGCGGATGCACCATCACCGCGACGTCGCCGAGCATCGTTTCCGGGCGCGTGGTCGCAACCACCAGTTCGCCGCTGCCGTCGCTCAGCGGGTAGCCGATCGACCACAGGAAGCCGTCTTCCTCTTCGTTGACGACTTCAAGGTCGGAGATCGCGGTCTTCAGCACCGGATCCCAGTTGACCAGGCGCTGGCCACGGTAGATCAGGCCGTCATCGAACAGGCGCACGAACGCCTCGATCACCGCCTGCGCGGCCATCGGGTCCATCGTGAAGACGCTGCGCGACCAGTCGCCGGACGTGCCCAGGCGGCGCATCTGCCGCTCGATCGTGTCACCGGACTGCTGCTTCCACTCCCACACCTTTTCGATGAAGCCGTCGCGGCCGAGATCGTCGCGGGTCAGGCCGTCACGGCCGAGGTTGCGCGCCACCACCATCTCGGTGGCGATGCCGGCGTGGTCGGTGCCCATCTGCCACAGCGTGTCGTAGCCCCGCATGCGGTGGTAGCGGATCAGCGCGTCCTGCAGCGTGTGCTGGAAGGCGTGGCCCATGTGCAGCGTGCCGGTGACGTTCGGCGGCGGCAGCAGGATGGTATAGGGCTCGCCCTTGCCGCTGGGCTTGAATACACCGCTGCGCTCCCACGCTTCGTACAGGCGGGTTTCGAACTGCTTGGGGTCGTAGCTGGAGGCGAGGGTGTCGGTCATCTTCGTATCGATTGATGGGCGTCGTCCCGGCGAATGCCGGGATCCACCTGGATGTTGCCTGTGACGTTGACCACGAAGATCAACGTCAAAATGGGTCCCGGCGTTCGCCGGGACGACGGTGCGGCGGGGCGGTGGGCGGTGAGCGGTACTACATGTCGTGCTTCTTGAGATCGAGCCCGCGCGCCTGGTACTGCTTCCAGCGTTCGCGCAGGGGACCGCGCGCCGAGTCGTCGGCCGGAACCACTTCGAGCACACGCTCGAAGCTGCCCGCCACCGGCTCGTCGCGCAGGTTGATCACCACCGGCCGCAACGGCGTGTCCGAATCGGGCGTGGCGATCAACACCGGCGCCAGTTCGTCCTCGTCGTCGCCGGCGACCTGGTGCGGGATGTAGGCGTTCTCGTCGAACTCCCACAGCAACTCGTCCAGGCGCTCGGCCTGCTCGTCGTCGCGTACCAGCACCAGCGTCCACAGGTTGGCGTCATGCGCCTTGCGCGCGAGTTCGCACACCAGCAGCAGCGGTTCCTCGCGGAACCGCTCTTTCTGGATCAGGTAAAAGTCCGCGCGCGCCACGCGGTCAGGCCGCCCGGTCCAGCAGCCACTGGCTCAGCAGGCCGACCGGGCGACCGGTGGCCATGCCGCGCTTGCCTTCATCCGACGCGCTGCCGGCGATGTCCAGGTGCGCCCAGCGCTGGCCTTCGGTGAAGCGGCCGAGGAAGCAGCCTGCGGTGATCGCGCCGGCCCAGCGTCCGCCGATGTTGTAAACGTCGGCGAAGCTCGACTCCAGCAGGGTCTGGTACTCGTCCCACAGCGGCAGGCGCCAGGCGCGGTCGAACACGTTCTCGCCGGCATCGAGCAGTTCGGCGGCGAGGTCGTCGTGCTTGCTCATCAGGCCCGAGGCGAACTTGCCCAGCGCAACCATGCACGCGCCGGTGAGCGTTGCCACGTCGACCAGCGCCTGCGGCTCGAAACGCTGCGCGTAGGTCAGCGCGTCGCACAGGATCAGGCGGCCTTCGGCGTCGGTGTTGCCCACTTCAATCGTCTTGCCGGACATGCTGGTCAGCACGTCGGACGGACGGTAGGCATCGGCGTCGGGCATGTTCTCCACCGCCGGCACGATCACCACCAGGTTGACCGGCAGCTGCATGCCGACGGCCGCGACGAACGTGCCCATGACGGTGGCGCCACCGCACATGTCGTACTTCATCTCCTCGATACCGCCTTGGGTCTTGAGGTTGATGCCGCCGGTGTCGAAGGTGATGCCCTTGCCGACCAGCACATAGGGCTTGGCGTCGCCGCCGTTGCTGTACTTGAGGACGATGAGCTTGGGCGGATTGGCCGAGCCGCGGCCGACCGCGAGCAGCGAGCCCATGCCCAGTTCGGTCATCTGCGCCACGTCGAGCACGTCGCACGCAGTGGTCTCGAAGCGACCGGCGAACTCCTGCGCCTGCTGCGCCAGGTAGGCCGGGTTGCAGACGTTCGGCGGCAGGTTGCCCAGCTCGCGGGAGAACTGCACGCCGGCGGCGATGGCCTGGCCCTGCGCCAGGGCGACCGCGTCGTCTCCCAGGATCGAAAACTTGCGCAGGCCCGGCTCTTCCTTCTTCTTGCTGGTGCCGAGCGTGGCCGTGTAGCGGTAGCAGGCGTGGTCGGCGGCGATCGCGGCCTGGCGGATCGCCCAGGCGCTGTCGCGGCCGGCGACCGGCACTTCCGACAGGGTGAACAAGGCATTGGCGACCGGGCCGTTGCGCAGGGCGCGGGCGGCGTCGCCGGCGGCCTTGAGGTACTGCGGCACGCCGAACTTGCCGGCGTCGCCCAGGCCGATCACCAGCACGCGCGGAGCGCTGACACCCGGCAGGTCGTAAAGCAGGGCGGTCTTGCCGGTCTTGCCACTGGCGTCGCCGCGCTCGAGCAGGGCAGCCAGGCGGCCGCCGCTGGCCTCGTCCACGGCCTTGGCCGCGGGCGTGAGGCTGTTGTCGGCAAAGGCGCCGACGACAACGCAGTCAGTGTGAGCGGCGGCAGGCGCGTCGCGGTTCAGGTCGAATTCGAGGGCCATCCAACAGATTCCCAAAAGCAGACAAAAATGGAGCCTGGCCAGAAACGTGGGCAGACGTACAACCAAACTCCGTACAATCGAGCGGCTGTGAGGGGGATGCAATGTCCCCGGCCGCGCTTCGCGCAGCCACCTCACGCCCTCGGACGAATTCCCCCGATTTTAGATCAACTTCCCAGATCAAGCCGCCCCGAAGCCAAAATCGATGCCCAAGCTTGACCGTTACCTGCTGAGCGAATTCTCCCAGGCGATCTTCGCCACCCTGGTGGTATTGCTGATCGTCACGGTGGGCGGGGCTTTCACCGACGTCCTCCAGGACATCGCCCGCGGCCGGGTCCCGGCCGGCCTGATGCTGGCCCAGCTGGGCCTGGTGCTGATCAAGTGGCTGCCGCTGATCCTGCCCCTGGCCCTGATGCTGGGCCTGATGATGGGCGTCGGCCGCCTCTACCGGGACTCGGAAATGCCGGTCATCGCCTCCATTGGCGTCGGCCCGCGGCGGATGCTCAAGCCCTTGATGCTGGTGGTCGGGCCGCTGGTGCTGGTGGTGGCGGCCTGCTCGCTGTGGCTGGGGCCGTGGGCGGACCGCCTGTCCAAGCAGATGATCAACGACGCCAACCGCAACCTGCTGATGGCCGGGCTCGAGCCGGGGGCCTTCGTTGGCATCCCCAATGGCCGCGGGGTGATCTATGTGGCCAACATGTCCAAGGACGGCCACCAGCTGCAGCGCGTGTTCGTCTACCGCGACGCCGGCGAGGGCCGGATCGACGTTACCACGTCGAACACCGGCGAGCTGACGATCGATGCCGCCGGGAACCGCTACCTGACGCTGTCGGGCGGCTTCCAGATCGAGGGCGCTCGCGCCGGCGCCAAGGATTTCCGCCTGCTGCGCTATGCCAGCAACGAGATCCTGCTGCCGGCCAACGAACTGAAGTTCGACCCCGATGCACCGGAGATGCAGTCGACCCTGGCCCTGCTCGGCGACAGCCGTCGCGAGGCCCGGGCGCAGCTGCATTACCGGATTGCGCCGCCGCTGCTGGCGCTGGCATTCGCGCTGATGGCGGTACCGCTGGCGCGCAGCATGCCGCGCCAGGCCCGCTACGGGCGGATCCTCATTGGATTCCTGGCCTTCCTGATCGGGCAGAACCTGATGACGGCGGGGGTAGGCTGGTTGGAGAGCGGCAAGGTTGCCAGCTGGCTCGGCTTGTGGTGGCTTGTTTTGCCGATCATGGCCATTGCCACCTGGATGTACTTCACCGATGGGCGACTCGGGCGACCGAGGCAGGCGTTCGCCACCGCGAGGCTGAGGTCATGAGGCTGATGCCGCGGATCCATGACATTTATGTGGGCAAGACTGTGCTCGGCACGGTGCTGCTGGCCTGGGCCGTTCTCGGCGGCCTCGACGTGATGCTGGCGCTGGTGAGCGAGTTTGGCGACATCGGCAAAGGCAAGTACGGCATCGTCGAGGCGTTTGCCTATATCGGCCTGAGCGTACCTCGACGCATGTATTACCTGTTCCCCTATTCGGCGGTGATCGGCTCGCTGATGGCGCTGGGGCAGCTTGCTGCGACGTCGGAGCTGACCGCATTGCGTGCGGTCGGCCTGTCGCGCCGCCGCCTCGGCCTGGCCGTTGCCGGTGCGCTGGCGATCCTGACCGCATTGATGGTGTTCAGTGGCGAAAGCGTGTCGCCGTGGACCCAGCAGCGCGCCGATTCGCTCAAATCGGCGGCGAAGTCCGGCAACGCGGTGGTCGCGCAGTACAGCGGCCTGTGGGCGCGCGAGGGCGAAACCATCCTCAATGCCCAAGGCGGCGAAGAGCGCGAGCGCAATGGTGATCAGTGGCTTGAGCTGCGCGACGTCACCCTTTACCAGTTCGCGGACGACGGTCGCCTGAACTCGCTGGCATTCGTCAAGACGGCCGAGCATCGCCCCGGCGGCTGGCTGCTGCGCGACGTGACCCGCACCCATTTCGATGCCCGTTCGGTGCGGCGCGAGCATGTCGCACTGGAGCGCTGGCAGTCGCAGCTCGACGCGGCCGCGCTGTCGGCCGGCACCGAGCGGCCGCGCTATCTGTCGGCGATGGATCTGCGCACCGCGATCGAGTATCGCCGCCGCAATGGCCTGGATGCCTCGGAGTTCGAGGAACACTACTGGGGCCGCTGGTTTTATCCGATCAACGTGCTTGCGCTGTGCCTGGCGGCGGTACCGTTCGCCTTCGGTACGCTGCGCAGCGGCGGCATGGGCAAGCGCCTTTTCATCGGCATCGTCTTCGCGCTGGGGTTCTGGTTGCTGCAGACGCAGTTCGTGAAGCTGGCGACGGTGTACAAGTTCGACTACCGCATCGCCTACCTGCTGCCGACGTTGATCATGCTGGGCGTGTCGGCGTTCCTGTTCAAGAAACGCAGCGGCTGACGCGCCTTACTTCGGTCGCTTCGGCAGCCGCACCATGCGCGTGCGGCTCGCGCGGTCGTGCCAGGTCAGGCGATCGCGATCCAACCACGCCCACCAGAAGCCCAGGCCGGCGAGCAGCAGCGAGACCGTGCCGACCGCGTAACGCGTCAGCAGCGCGCGCCAACCCGGTGCTCCGCCACCCTCGGCGATGACCTGCAACCGCCACGGGCGCATGCCCAGCGTCTGTCCACCGCGCCGCCAGCTCAGCACCGAGTAGGCGGCGCCGATCAGCCAGCACACCAGCCACAGCAACCACTGCAGCGCACTGAAGGGCGCGATGTTCTCGTGGCTGTCGTGGCCACTGGCCGTGTAGGCGAAGGTGAAGATCGCCGACGCCAGCATCCACAGCGCCACCACTGGCCACAGGTCGTAGAACAGCGCCAGCAGGCGCCGGCCGATCAGGGCGGCGGGCGCGGAGGCTGCCGCGGGCGCAGCGGACGCGGGCGCAGCGGAATGGGGTTCGGAGGAGGGCGATGCCATCGCATCAGGATAGCCGCTGCGCTGGCCGGCCGCTAAGCTGCGTGCATGAGTGCACGAACGCCCGCATCGACACCCGCGCATCGCCGCGGCGTGGCGATGGCATTGCCGCAACTGCGCGATGGCGACGGCAATGTCATCGCGGCGTTCATCGATGCGATCTGGGCCGAGAACGGCCTGGCCCAGCCGTCGCTCGACAGTTACCGCCGCGACCTGGAGCTGCTCGCGCGCTGGCGCGACGGCCGCGGTGGCGGTCTCGCCGGTGCCGACCGCGCCACCCTGTTCGATTACCTCGCCTGGCGCGCCCAGCTCGGCTATTCGCCGCGCAGCAATGCCCGGTTGCTGTCGGCGCTGCGCGCGTTCTACGCCTGGCAGGTGCGGCGCGGTGAACGGGCCGACGATCCGACCGCGCTGCTGGAGCCGCCGAAGCTGCCGCGCTCGCTGCCCAAGGCGCTGGCCGAGAGCCAGATCGAAGCCCTGCTGGCCGCGCCTGACATCGAAGACCCCAATGGCCTGCGCGACCGCGCGATGCTCGAGTTGATGTACGCCGCGGGCCTGCGTGTCAGCGAACTGGTCAACCTGCCGGCAACCGCGG
Source organism: Lysobacter sp. TAF61 (assembly GCF_052113485.1). NCBI lineage: Bacteria > Pseudomonadati > Pseudomonadota > Gammaproteobacteria > Lysobacterales > Lysobacteraceae > Lysobacter > Lysobacter sp. TAF61. The sequence goes on along the minus strand of NZ_JBFRDH010000005.1, from coordinate 131,516 downwards.
TCAACCTGCGCCAGGGCGTGATGCGGGTGATGGGCAAGGGCAGCAAGGAGCGCCTGGTGCCGCTGGGCGAGGAGGCGCAGCACTGGCTCGAGCGCTACCTCGCCAGCGCCCGGCCGCAACTGGCCGGCAAGCGCGCGTTGGCGCCGCTGTTCCTGACTGCCGGCGGGGTCGCGCCGACGCGGCAGCAGTTCTGGGTGCTGGTCAAGCGCTATGCCGGATTCGCCGGCATCGACCCGGCCCGGATCAGTCCGCACGGCCTTCGCCACAGTTTCGCCACGCACCTGCTCAATCACGGCGCCGACCTGCGCGCGCTGCAGATGCTGCTCGGCCACAGCTCGCTGTCGACGACCCAGATCTACACGCTGGTCGCGCGCGAGCAGCTCAAGCAGTTGCATTCGCGCCATCACCCGCGCGGGTAGCTCGCCGGCGTGGGAGCTCATCCGGCAAGGCCCGCGGGCCGCGAAGGTGAACGGTAGCGGGACCAAGGGCACTGGCCGCGCCGGGGTCTCATGCCACAATCCGGGGCATCCCCCACCACGCGGGCCGTCGACCGGCGCCCCTGTCAGGAATCCCACATGAAGCGAATCCTCCTTGCCGCGCTCGGCGCCCTGAGCCTTTCCGCCTGTGCCCAAGCGCCCGGTGGCGCGGCGCAGGCGCCAGGCAGCGCCAAGCCGGCAATGGCCGTCGCCGCCAAGCCCAAGGCCGGCACCGCCGATGCGCGGGCCGTCGAAGCGGTGCGGCTGCTCAACCCGCGGGTCGAGGTCGACCGCGTCGGCGCGGCGCCGCTGCCGGGCTTTCGCGAAGCGATCGTGGCCGGGCAGGTGGTCTATGTCAGCGATGACGGCAAGTACCTGTTCCTGCCGGGTTCCGGCGGCGCCCTGTTCGACGTCAACTCCAGGAAGAACCTGAGCGAAGACTCGATGGCGGCGGTGCGCAAGCAGCTGCTCGACACCATTCCGGTCAGCGAGCGCATCGTGTTCGCCCCGGCCAAGCCCAAGTACACCGTGGCGGTCTTCACGGACGTGGAGTGCGGCTACTGCCGCAAGCTGCACAGCGAGATCGCCGAGTACAACCGCCAGGGCATCGCCATCCAGTACCTGGCGTTCCCGCGCATGGGCCTGGGCAGCGACGACTACAAGAAGATGGTGGCGGTGTGGTGCGCGCCGGACCGGCGCAAGGCGCTCACCGATGCCAAGAACGACCGCATCCCGCCGTACAGCAACTGCAAGAGCACGGTGAACATGCAGTACGACGTCGGCCAGCGCGTCGGCCTGACCGGCACGCCGATGATCCTCAGCAGCGAAGGTGTCCAGCTGGGCGGTTACATCCCGCCGGCGGCACTGCGCGAAGCCCTCGACAAGCTGGCGGCCGAGCAGGCCAGCCACGCGACGGCGGTCAAGCCCGGCGCCTGACCGGGCCGGACCGCTCCGGTCCGGTCCGCCAAGGTCCGGTTCTGGGGGCCGCGGCCGCCGGCCCGGTCCCCTGCGCAGCGTGCGCAACGCCTGCTGCCAGTGGGTTTCGCGGCTCATTCCGCCCGTGGCGCGAGCCGCTTCCAGTCGCCGTTCGATCCGGGCCGGTTCGCGCCAGACTCGAAAACAGGCGGGGCAGCGGCCTCTTCGCTACAATGTCGGGCCCGACGTTGCACGGTTCCCCGGACATGATCGTCCTCGAGGGCGCATCCGCCCTGTCGCCGTTCCGCCGCGAGCGGCTCCAAGCCCGCCTGCAAGCCCTCCATCCGTCTGTCCGAATCCTTGGTGCCTGGCCCGTCTACTGGGTCGAGCCCGAGACCGGTGCGGCGCCTGACGCAGAAGCCCTGCGCCGCATCCTCCAGGCCGAGCCGGGCGAGGCTGCGCGCGAGGACGGTGCTGTCTCCCGCTTCGTCACGCCGCGCCTGGGCACGCTGTCGCCCTGGGCAAGCAAGGCGACCGAGCTGCTGCGCGGGGCCGGCCTGCCGGTCAAGCGCGTCGAACGCGGCACCCGCTACGACCTGACCGGATGGCCGACCGATGCCGCCAGCCAGGGCGCATTGGCCAAGGTCCTGCACGATCCGATGACACAGTCGCTGCTGGACGCGCGCGACGACGCCGCGGCGCTGTTCGCCACGCCCGCGCGCGGCCAGCTCGAGCGCATTGCGCTGGCCGACCTGGAGAACGCCAACATCCGCCTCGGCCTGGCCCTGGCCGAGGACGAGATCGCCTACCTGCGCGAGCGCTTCAACGTGCTCGGCCGCGAGCCGGCCGACGTCGAGCTGATGATGTTCGCGCAGGCGAACTCCGAGCACTGCCGGCACAAGATCTTCAACGCGTCGTGGACGCTCGACGGTGCGGAACAGCAGCAATCGCTGTTCAAGATGATCAAGCACACCCACGCCACCACGCCCGAGCACACGCTCTCGGCGTACAGCGACAACGCGGCGGTCGTCGAAGGCTACGCCAGCCGTCGCTTCCGTCCCGATCCGGTCACGAAGGGTTACCGCGCCGAAGCGCAGGTCGACTCGGCGTTCGCGATCAAGGTCGAGACGCACAACCACCCGACCGCGATCGCCCCGTTCCCCGGCGCGTCGACCGGCAACGGCGGCGAGATCCGCGACGAAGGCGCCACCGGCCGCGGTGGCCGTCCCAAGGCCGGCCTGTGCGGTTTCAGCGTCTCGCACCTGCGCATCCCGACCCTGCCGCAGCCGTGGGAGCGCGAGCGTTCGCTCAACCCGCGCATGGCCTCGGCGCTGGAAATCATGCTCGACGGCCCGATCGGCGCGGCCGCGTTCAACAACGAGTTCGGCCGCCCGAACCTGACCGGCTACTTCCGCAGCTTCGAGCTCGACGAAGGCACGCACGCGCGCGCCTACGACAAGCCGATCATGCTCGCCGGCGGCCTGGGCGCGATCGACCGCGTGCAGGTCACCAAGCTGGGCATGCAGCCGGGCGATGCGGTGATCGTGCTCGGTGGCCCGGCGATGCTGATCGGCCTGGGCGGCGGCGCCGCCAGTTCGGTCGCCTCCGGCGACAGCCACGAAGAACTCGATTTCGCCAGCGTCCAGCGCGACAACCCGGAGATGGAGCGTCGCTGCCAGGAAGTGCTCGACCGCTGCGTCGCCCGCGGCCTCGACAATCCGATCGCGACCGCACACGACGTCGGCGCCGGTGGTTTGTCGAACGCGATCCCGGAGCTGCTGCACGACTCCGGCCTGGGCGGCATCATCGACCTGGCCAAGGTGCCCAGCGACGATCCGTCGTTGTCGCCGATGCAGTTGTGGTGCAACGAATCGCAGGAACGCTACGTGCTCGGCCTGCCCGCCGACCGCGTCGAGGAATTCGCGCAGATCTGCGAGCGCGAGCGTTGCCCGTTCGCCGTGGTCGGGCATGCCACCGCCGAGGAACACCTGGTCGTCGGCTACGGCGCCACCCGCGAGAATGCGCGCGAAGCCGGACATGACTGGCCGATCGACCTGCCGATGGACGTGCTGTTCGGCAAGCCGCCGAAGATGCACCGCGACGCCCGCCGTCCGCCGCCGGCGCCGTGGCCGGCGCTGGACTGGAACGGCCTGGAACTGCGCGACGCGGCCCTGCGCGTGCTCGCGCATCCGTCGGTCGCCTCCAAGAACTTCCTCGTCACCATTGGCGACCGCACCGTCGGCGGCCTGACCGCGCGCGACCAGATGATCGGTCCGTGGCAGCTGCCGATGTCCGACTGCGCCATCACCCTGTCGGGCTTCGACGGTTTCGTCGGCGAGGCCATGTCGATCGGCGAGCGCACCCCGCTGGCCCTGATCGACGCCGCCGCCGCTGCGCGCATGGCCGTGGGCGAGGCCATCACCAACCTGTGCGCGGCCCCGGTCGAATCGCTCAACCGCATCAAGCTGTCGGCCAACTGGATGGCCGCCGCCGGCCATGCCGGCGAGGACGCGCGCCTGTTCGACGCGGTCAAGGCCGTCGGCATGGAGCTGTGCCCGGACCTGGAGCTGAGCATCCCGGTCGGCAAGGACTCGCTGTCGATGCAGGCGCAGTGGCACAGCGACGGCGTGCAGTCCAAGTCGGTCTCGCCGGTGTCGCTGATCGTCAGCGCGTTCGCGCCGGTGGTCGATGTGCGCCAGCAGCTGACCCCGCTGCTCGACCGCAACGAGGAGTCGGAGCTGTGGCTGATCGGCCTGGGCGCCGGCAAGCAGCGCCTGGGCGGTTCGGTGCTGGCGCAGTGCCACCCCGATGCCATCGGCAAGCAGGACTCGCAGCTGCCGGCCTTCGCCGGTGCGCTCGGCGTGCCCGACCTGGACAACCCGCAGCGCCTGCGCGACTTCTTCGAGCTGATCCGCGATGCGCGCGAAGCCGGCCTGTTGCGCGCCTACCACGACCGTTCCGACGGCGGTGCGCTGGCGGCGCTGTGCGAGATGGCGTTCTGCTCGCGGCTGGGCCTGGACATCGCCCTCGACGGTTGGGGCCATGACCCGTTCCGCACGCTGTTCAACGAGGAACTCGGCGCGATCGTGCAGGTCGCCGACGAGGACCGCGCGATCTTCGCCGACATGGTCTCCCGCCACGGCCTGATCGACTGCGCGCAGCGCATCGCGCGCCCGACCACGGCACCGGCGATCCGTGTCCGCGACGAAGGCCAGACCCTGGCCGAATGGCGCTGGGACGAGCTGTTCGACGCCTGGTGGTCGACCAGCCACGCCCTGCAGAAGCTGCGCGACAACCCCGAGTGTGCCGACGAGGAGCGCGCGCTGGCGCGCGACTTCAACGCACCGGGCCTGAAGACGCGACTGTCGTTCGACCCGTCGGAGGATGTGGCTGCACCGTTCATCAACACCGGCGTACGGCCGAAGGTGGCGATCCTGCGCGAGCAGGGCGTCAACGGCCAGATCGAAATGGCGGCGGCGTTCGACCGCGCCGGCTTCGAGGCGTTCGATGTGCACATGAGCGACCTCATCGGCGGTCGCGTTTCGCTGGCCGACTTCAAGGGCATCGCCGCCTGCGGTGGTTTCAGCTACGGCGACGTGCTCGGTGCCGGCCGCGGCTGGGCGACCTCGGTGCTCGAGCGCAGCGCGCTGCGTGACGCCTTCGCTGCGTTCTTCGCGCGCGAGGACAGCTTCTCGCTGGGCGTGTGCAACGGTTGCCAGATGCTGTCGCAGCTCAAGCCGATCATCCCCGGCGCCACCCACTGGCCGAAGTTCCTGCGCAATGCCAGCGAGCAGTTCGAGGCGCGCCTGGGGCTGCTGGAAGTGGTCGAGTCGCCATCGCTGTTCTTCCGCGGCATGGCCGGCTCGCGCATCCCGGTCGCGGTCGCGCACGGCGAAGGCCGCGCAGACTTCGACAGCGCCCTGGACCAGAGCGCCGCGCACGTTTCGTTGCGCTATGTCGACGGCAACGGTGCGGTCGCCACGCGCTACCCGCTCAACCCGAACGGTTCGCCTGACGGCATCACCGGCCTGACCAGCGACGACGGCCGCGCCACCATCCTGATGCCGCATCCGGAGCGCACCCTGCGCAGCGCCAACCTCAGCTGGGCGCCGGCGGAGTGGGGCGAGGACTCGCCGTGGCTGCGGATGTTCCGCAACGCCCGGGTGTGGGTCGGCTGATGCCGCTCTGAGCCCCTCTCCCGCTGGCGGGGGAGGGGTAGGCGCGGGGAATCGACCTGATCAAATCGCGTTGCGGGCAAGGCCATGGCTTCGCCCGCGCCGGGATGTGACGTAAAGTCCATGGCCTGAAAGCCACGGAGGACGGCGTGAACGCAGTCGCCAACGACACCGGCCAAGCCAGCCTCGATGACCGCATCGTCGCAGCCCTGCTCGCCAAGGGGCGGCTGAAGGACGCCGACCTGGCGCGCGCACGTCGCCTGCAGGAAGAAACCGGCGGCGGCCTGCTCGGCCTGCTGGCGCGACTGGGCCTGGTGTCCGAGCGCGACCACGCCGAAACCTGCGCCGAAGTACTCGGCCTGCCGCTGGTCAGCATCAAGGACGCACCGGAGCTGCCTCCGGAGGGCGTGGCGATGTCGGCCCGCTTCATGAAGCAGTTCGCGGTCTGTCCCGTCGGCGAAAGCGACACCGCGGTCGACGTGTTGATGGCCGACCCGCAGGACCTGTACAGCATCGATGCACTGCGACTGGCCACCGGGCGCGATATCCGCCCGGCCGTTGCGCTGCGCTCGGAGATTGGCGACCTGGTCGAACGCTGGTACGGCCAGGGCCGCAGCGCCATGGGCGCGATCGTGGAGACCGCCGAAGGCGAGGGCAGCGCAGGCGACCTGGACGACGTCGAGCACCTGCGCGACCTGGCCTCGGAAGCGCCGGTCATCCGCCTGGTCAACCTGGTCATCCAGCGAGCGGTCGAACTGCGCGCATCGGATATCCACATCGAACCGTTCGAGAGCCGGCTGAAGGTGCGCTACCGCGTCGACGGCGTGCTGACCGAAGGCGAAAGCCCGCCGGCCAACCTCACCGCGGCGGTGATCAGCCGCGTCAAGATCATGGCCAAGCTCAACATCGCCGAGCGCCGCCTGCCGCAGGACGGCCGCATCATGCTGCGCGTGCAGGGCAAGGAACTCGACCTGCGCGTGAGCACGGTGCCGACCGCGCACGGCGAGAGCGTGGTGATGCGATTGCTCGATCGCGAAACCGTGGTGTTCGACTTCAAGCGCCTGGGCTTCACCGACGCCTTCCTGCCGCAGTTCCAGAAGGTGCTCGACCAGCCGCACGGCATCTTGCTGGTGACCGGCCCGACCGGCTCGGGCAAGACCACCACGCTGTACACCGCGCTGAGCAAGCTCAACACCACCGACGTCAAGATCATCACGGTGGAGGACCCGGTCGAGTACCAGATCGAAGGCATCAACCAGATCCAGGCCAAGCCGCAGATCGGCCTGGATTTCGCCCATGCCCTGCGCAGCATCGTCCGCCAGGACCCCGACATCATCATGATCGGCGAAATGCGCGACCTGGAGACGTGCCGCATCGCGATCCAGTCCGCTCTGACCGGCCACCTGGTGCTGTCGACGCTGCACACCAACAACGCCGCCGGCGGCATCACCCGCCTGCTCGACATGGGCGTGGAGGACTACCTGCTGACGTCCACCATCAACGGCATCCTCGGCCAGCGCCTGGTGCGCAAGCTGGAGCTGACTCACGCCGAGAAGTACCTGGCGTCGCCGGAGGAAATCGAGAAATTTCACCTGCGCCGCCACCAGCCCACCGGCGACATCTACCTGTACCACCCGCGCCCGTCGGCGATCGCGCCGAACGGTTACCTCGGCCGCACCACCATCGTCGAATTCCTGGTGATGAACGACGAGTTGCGCCGCGCCGTGATGCGCCATGCCGGCATGGGCGAGATCGAACAGATCGCCCGCCAGTCCGGCATGCGCACGATGTACGAAGACGGCATCATCAAGGCGCTGGCAGGGGAAACGACGATAGAGGAAGTGCTGCGGGTGACCGAGGATGCCTGACTGGGTCCTCCGCGCCCCAGCCACCCGTCATTCCCGCGAAGGCGGGAACCGACCAACCCGTCATTCCCGCGAAGGCGGGAACCGACCAACCCGTCATTCCCGCGAAGGCGGGAACCGACCAACCCGTCATTCCCGCGAAGGCGGGAACCGACCAAACCGTCATTCCCGCGAAGGCGGGAACCGACCAAACCGTCATTCCCGCGAAGGCGGGAACCGACCAAACCGTCATTCCCGCGAAGGCGGGAACCCAGTGACTTGGACGTGCACTGCCTATGGACAGGCAACCGGCCGTATACATCCTTGCGAGCCGTCGCAATGGCACCCTGTACATCGGCGTCACCAGTGACCTCGTTGCCCGGATCTGGCAGCACCGGCAGCATCTGGTCGCAGGCTTCACGTGCGCACATGGAACGACATGCCTGGTGTGGTACGAACAGCACGAGACAATGGACTCCGCGATCACGCGAGAGAAGCGGCTCAAGAAATGGAATCGCGCCTGGAAAATCCGCTTGATTGAACAGATGAACCCGTACTGGAATGATCTGTGGCAGGACATATGCGGCTGAGGAGCGAAGTCACTGGGTTCCCGCCTTCGCGGGAATGACGGAATGGCCCGCCTTCGCGGGAATGACGGAATGGCCCGCCTTCGCGGGAATGACGGAATGGCCCGCCTTCGCGGGAATGACGGAATGGCCCGCCTTCGCGGGAATGACGGATTGGCCCCCTGCGCGGGAACGACGAGTAAAGATGCCCCTCTACCACTACAAAGCCCTCAACCCTCGCGGTGAACTGCTCGACGGCCAGATGGAGGCCGCCAGCAATGCCGAGGTGGTGGCGCGCCTGCAGGAACAGGGGCATCTGCCAGTCGAGGCGAAGCTGGCCAGCGAGGCGTCCGGCGCTTCGTTCTGGCGGGGGCTGTTCAAGCCCAGGCCATTTGCCGGTGCGCGCCTGGTGCAGTTCACCCAGCAACTGGCCACTCTGCTCGGCGCCGGGCAACCGCTCGACCGCGCCCTGACCATCCTGCTGGAATTGCCCGAGGACGAACTCGCGCGACGCACGATCGGCGATGTCCGCGATGCGGTGCGCGGCGGCAGTTCGCTGTCGTCGGCGCTGGAGCGCCAGCACGGCACGTTCTCGCGCCTGTACGTCAACATGGTCCGCGCCGGCGAGGCCGGTGGCAGCCTGCACGAAACGCTGTCGCGGCTGGCCGATTACATGGAACGTTCGCGCGCGCTGCAGGGCCGCGTGATCAATGCGCTGATCTATCCGGCGATCCTGCTGGTGATGGTCGGCCTGAGCCTGCTGTTCCTGCTGGGTTACGTCGTGCCGCAGTTCGCGGCGATGTACGAGAGCCTCGACGCCGCGCTGCCGCTGTTCACCCGGATCATCCTGGGCATCGGCCTGTTCGTGCGCGACTGGTGGATCGTGCTGCTGGTGGTGCCGGCGCTGGCGCTGTGGTGGTTTGATCGCAAGCGCCGCGATCCGGTGTTCCGCGAGGCCTTTGATCGCTGGTTGCTGCAGCGCCGGTTCGCCGGCGCACTGGTGGCCAAGGTCGAGACCGCGCGGCTGGCGCGGACGCTGGGCACGCTGGTACGCAACGGCGTGCCGCTGATGGCCGCGCTCGGTATCGGTCGCAACGTGCTCGGCAACCGCGTGCTCGCGGCCGATGTCGCCGCCGCGGCCGAGGAGGTCAAGAACGGCGTGGCGCTGTCGACCGCGCTCGGGCGCGGCAAGCGTTTCCCGCGGCTGGCGCTGCAGATGATCCAGGTCGGCGAGGAGTCGGGCACGCTCGACGCGATGCTGGTCAAGACCGCCGAGACGTTCGAGCAGGAAACCGCGCTGGCGCTGGACCGGATGCTGGCGGCGCTGGTGCCGCTGGTGACGGTGGTGCTGGCCTCGGTCGTCGGCACGGTGGTGCTGGCGGTGCTGACGCCGTTGTATGACCTGACCAACGCCATCGGCTGATCCGGACCGGCGCAGGAATGGGGAACTGAATGTACCCGCGCGCAGTCAGCCCACTGGCAACCGATTTCGGGTAAACATCCCGTTTTGAACATCGCCTTCCGGACGTACCCTGTTCCGTACCGTCTTCGTCACCGCTTTCCGACAAGGATCCCCCACATGCGTAACCGTCGCTCGTTGACCCGCTCCCCGTCCGCTGCCCGCCAGCGCGGCATGAGCCTGATCGAGATCATCATCGTGATCGTGCTCATCGGCGCGGTGCTGGCATTCGTCGGCAGCCGTGTGCTCGGCGGCAAGGACCGCGGCGACTACAACATCGCCAAGGCCCAGGTGCAGACGATGGCGGGCAAGGTCGACGCGTTCCAGATGGACACCGGCCGCCTGCCGACCTCGCTCGAGGAGCTCGTGACCCAGCCGACCGACGTCAACGGCTGGCTCGGCCCGTATGCGAAGCCGGCCGAACTGAAGGACCCGTGGGGCCACCCGATCGAATATCGCGCCCCGGGCGAAGGCGGCCCGTTCGACCTGGTGATCCTCGGCAAGGATGGCAAGGTCGGCGGCACCAGCGTCGACGCCGACATCAAGTACGAGTAAGCCATCACGCCACTGCCACCAGGTTCGAGTCGGATGCAGCATCCCGCCCGCGGCGCATCGTTGCTGGAGATGCTGCTGGTGATCGCGCTGATCGCCGCGATCAGCGTGCTGGCGACGGCGGCGCTGGGCGGTGGCATCCAGGGCATGCAGTTGCGCTCGGCGGCCAAATCGGTGGCCGCGCAGCTGCGCTACACGCGCACGCAGGCCATCGCCACCGGCAGGAAACAGAGCTTCACCCTCGACCCGGCCGCGCACACCTGGACCGCACCCAATGGCCGCAAGGGCGAGATCGCTCCCGCCCTGCGCATCACCTTCACCGGCGCCCGTGAATTGCAGCCGCGGCGCGGCGAAGGCGCGATCGTCTTTTTCTCCGACGGCGCCAGCAGCGGTGGCCGGGTCCAGCTCAGCGCCCGCGACGCTGCGTGGAACATCGACGTGGCGTGGCTGACCGGCGAAGTGCGCCTGCGCAGGGCGACGGGAGCGCCGCAATGAGGGCGATGACGCGCCAGCGCGGCTATACGCTGCTCGAGGTCATCGTCGCCTTCGCCCTGTTGGCGTTGGCGCTGACGTTGTTGCTGGGCATTCTTTCGGGCGCGGCGCGCCAGGTTCGCGGCTCCAGCGATGGCGCGCGCGCGGCGCTGTACGCGCAGTCGCTGATGGCGGAGGTCGGCACCGGTGAAGCGCTCGTCGCCGGCCAGCGTACCGGTGACTTCGAGGACGGCCGCTATCGCTGGCAACTGCGCATAGCGCCGTGGCGCGACCGCGCGCTTGCGGCGGCACGGCAGCAGGTCGATCCCAATACCGCCGCGTTGTTCGAGGTCACCCTGGCCATCCAGTGGGGCGATGCCGGGCCGGCCCAGCGCCTGCAGTTGCGTTCGTTGCGGATGGTCGCCGGAGAGAGCGAAGGGGCGTTGCCATGAGTCCTGGCGCCGTCCGTCGCATGCGTGGCTTCACCCTGATCGAAGTGCTGCTGGCGACGGTGCTGCTGGTGGCCGGCCTGGCGCTGGCGTTCACCACGCTCGGCGCGGCCAACCGCACGGCCATCCGCGGCGAGGCGATGGCCGACCGCAGCGAACACATGCGCGCCGTCGCCGGTTTCCTGCGTAGTCGCCTGACGGCCACGCGACCGGTGTCGTTCGCCTTCGACGAAAGCAGCGGCACGCCGATCCGCTTCGTCGGTGAGCCCGACCGCCTGCGTTTCGTCGCCGACCTGCCCGACTACCTGGGCCGTGGTGGCCCGTACCTGCACGACCTGACGATCGAGGACGACGGGGGCGACACGCGGATCTCGCTCGCGCTGGGCATGGTGCTGGCCGGCCAGGTGGTCGAAGAGCAGCCGCCGCGCCCGCCGGAATTGCTGGTTGATGGATTGCGCGAAGCGCATTTCCGCTACCGCGCATTGAACGAAGACGGGCGCCTGGGCGACTGGCAGGACACGTGGGAGGCCAGCCAGCGCCTCCCCTTGCTGGTCGAGGTGACCCTGGTCGACCGCGACGGCCGCGCCTGGCCGCCGCTGGTGGTGTCGCTGCCGCTGTCGGCGCAGCTCGACGCCTCCGGACTGCCGGTGCAGCAGCTATGACCACGCTGCGGCCAGGCAACCCGGTGCGGGTAACCGCACAAGGAGCCGCACGAGGCACTGCCCTGATCCTGGTCCTGTGGCTGATCGTGCTGCTGACCTCGGTGATCGGCGCCTTTGCCTTGATGGCGCGAATCGAGAGCCTGCAGGGCAAGGTGCTGGTGCGCGGGCTGGTCGCCTCCGGTGCCGCCCGCGCCGGCATGGAGTATTCGTTGACCCGGGTCGGCCTCAGCGATCCGCGGCTGAAATGGCGTCCGGACGGACGCGCCTACCGCTGGCGCTACGGCGACGCCGACGTCGAAGTGCAGATGACCGACGAGAGCGGCAAGGTCGATCTCAACCAGGCCGATGCGCAGTTGCTGGCGATGCTGATCCAGGGCGCCGGCGGCGGCGAGGATGGGAGCAGGATGGACCAGACGCAGGCGGCGCGCCTGGCCGGGGCGATCATCGACTGGCGCGACAGCGACCCGCTGACGCAGCCCAGCGGTGGCGGCGAGGACGCCGACTACGCTGCGGCCGGGCTGCCGTACGGGGCCAAGGACGCCGAATTCGAAAGCGTGGCCGAGCTCGAGCAGGTCATCGGATTCACGCCGCGGTTGTACGCGCGGCTGGAACCGTATCTCACCGTCTACAGCGGCCGCGACCGTCCGGACGCGACCTACGCGGCAGGGCCGGTGCTCGATGCCATGGGCCTGAGCGGCGACGAACTGGTCGCGCAGCGGCAGCGGCCCGATGCGAACGGGCTGGCACAGGGCGTGCCGCAAGGGTTGCCGCAGGACATCGCCGGCGTGGCCGGAGGCGGCACCGGCACCTATAGTATCGACAGCCGTGCACGGCTCGCCGATGGTCGCGAGTCGGTGTTGCGGGTCGTTGTCCGCGTCGGGGGTGGGGCTTTGCCCGGCATGGCCTACACTCCGCTGCGCTGGGAGGAGGGAGCTTCACCACGATGAATGCAGGCAGCCAGACACGGCAGGGAGCCGACTGGGCGCAGGACCGGCTGCGGCGCATGGGCGCGCGGCTGGCCCCTGGCGCGGGTGGGTTTCTGGGCTGGTGGGGGCACAACCTCGCCGCCTGGCTGCCCTTGCGCGTGCGCCGCGTGCTTGGCTTCGACCGCGGCCGGCTGCTGCTGCAGCTGCATGAGCAGTCCCTGCAACTGCGCCTCCAGCAGGGCGGGCAACTGCACGAACTCGGATCGATTCCGGCCGTGGCCCTGGATGCGGTCGTCGACCCGTTGGCGCCGTTGCTGCCGCCGCGGCTGGCCGACCTGCCGCGCTGGCTGTTGCTGCCCGCCTCGGCCGGGCTGCGCCGCCGTCTCGCACTTCCTGCCGCCGCCGCCGAACGACTGCGCGACGTGGTCGGGTTCGAGATCGACCGGCAGACGCCGTTCACCGCCGACGCGGTCGCCTTCGATGCGCGCGTGCTCGGCCGCCGCGACAGCGACGGCATGCTCGACACCGAGCTGGTGGTCGTGCCGCGGCAGGGGCTGGATCCGCAACTGGCGGCGCTCGGTCCGCTGGCGCAGAGCCTTGCCGGCATCGATGTCGCCGGCGGCGCCGGCGTTCCGCTGGGCGTCAACCTGTTGCCACCGGCGGCGCGTCGCCACCACGGCGACCCGTTCCGGTTCTGGAACCTGGCTTTGGTCGCGATCGCGGTGCTCGCCGTCGCCGCAACCATGTGGCAGCTGCTGGGCAATCGCCGCGCCGCCGCCGACGACCTCGAACAGACCATCGCCCGACACGCCGCTGCCGCGCGCGCCGCGGCGACGCAGCGACAGACGCTGATCGAACTGACCGAAGGCCAGGCGTTCCTCGACCGCACCCGCGCCGAACGGCCGACCACCCTGGAAGTGATCGACGAGCTGACCCGGCGCCTGCCCGACAGTACCTACCTGGAAAAGCTCGCGATCGAGGACAGCACGCTCACCATGATCGGCCTCAGCCGCGAGGCGCCATCGCTGATCCAGCGCCTGCAGGGCTCGCCGCTGTGGCGCGCGCCGGCGCTGACCGGTGCGCTGATCCCCGATCCGGCCAGCGGACGCGACCGTTTCACGCTGACGGCCGAACTCGGACCGGCGGCGCCGCCGCAACCGGCCGCGCGCCCACGCGAGGAGGCCGACAATGGCCAGTAACGCCGCCTCGGCCGTACAAACCGCGCAGCGCCGCATCGATCGCGATCGCTGGCTGGCGCTGGGCCTGTTCCTGGCGGCGCTGGCGCTGGCCTACCTGGTCCTGGTGCATCCGTGGTGGTCCGTGCCCATGCTCGATGCCGGTGAACGCCTGCAAACGCTGCAGGAGCGCGAACTTCGCCAGCGCATGCAATTGCAGCAGGCGCCCCTGGTGAGCAAGCGCCTGCAGCAGCTGCAGACGCAACAGGCGAGCCTGCCCGGCTTCCTGCCCGAAAGCAGCGCCGAACTGGCCACCGCCAACCTGGTGCAGCGACTGGAAGCGGTCGTCGCCCAGGCCAGCCCCGGCAATCGCAGCTGCGCGATCAGCAACCGTTCGCCGCTGAGCGAACCGCGGCGCGAGCGCTATGCGCGCGTGGTGGTGCAGGTGCGCATGCGCTGCGGCAATCCGGAACTGGCCGCCGTGCTGCATGCGCTTGAAAGCGGCGCGCCGCGGTTGTTCGTCGGCAATCTCAACATCCTGTCCTCGCGCGGTTATTTCCTGCCAGGCAACACCCAGCCTGGCGGCGATGGCGGACTGGATGTCAGCTTCGACCTGTCCGGCTACCTGCGCCCCGGCGCCGCACCGGCGGAGGTGAAGCGTGCGCCTTGACGATGCCGGCCCGCGCACCTGGTTGCTCGCCGCCGTGGCCGGCTGGGCCGTGCTGGCCTGGGTGCTGGCCCTGGCCGGCATGGGCCGGCATGCACCGGAACTGGACGCCGACCCGAGCCTGCTGCGGCCGTTGCCGAACGCGCGTGCGCAAGCCGCCGAGCGGCTGGGGCCGCTGGCGCAGTACGCGCCGATCGGCGCGCGTCCGTTATTCAGCCAGGACCGCCTGCCCAAGCCGTTCTTCCTGCAGGGAAAGGGCGAAGGCGACGGCAAGGACAACGCCTTCGACTATCTGCTGACCAGCGTGCTGATCACGCCCAACCTGCACATGGCGATCCTGCAGCCGGCCGATGGCAGCGAATCGGTCCGGGTCAAGCTCGGCGACGTGCCCGAGTCGCACCCGTCGTGGCGCCTGACCGCACTCAACGCGCGCAGCGCGGTCTTCGAAGGCCCGGATGGGCGACGCGAGATGACACTGCGCGTGTTCGATGGCCAGGGCGGTCAACCGCCGACACCACTCAACGCCGGGCTACCGCCGCAGGGGCTGCCGGCCGGAATTTCGGCGGCGCCGCAGCCCAGGCCGCAGTCGGGCCGCGCACCGGCCGTTCCACCCCGCGCGGGAACGGCGCAACCCAACGCATCCTCAGCGCCGCCCGCGCTGAAGGGGGCCTCGGGTGCGCAACAGCAATCGGGCGCGGCAGACGAGGATGCGCCGGTGACTCCCGAGGCGCAGATGGAAGCGATCCGCAAGCGGATCGAAGCGCGACGTGCGCAGATGCGGCAGCAGCAGGCCGCGCAACCCCCGGCCAAGACGCCTTAGAGTGAACGAATGAAGCCCAGCGCCCGGAAGCTCGCCGCCCGCCAATTCGCCACCCAGGCGATCGTCACCACCACCATCGCCAGCCTGCTGGCGGCCTGCGCAAGCGCGCCGGTGCCGAACGTGCGACGCGATGGCCGGCCCGCCCCGGTGCAGCAGGAGACGGCCACGACGGCCGGCACGACGACGCAGCCGCTGCCCGATCCGGCCACCGGTGGTGATGCCCGTCCGCAGATCCGTCGCGGCACGGGCCAGGTGATCAACAAGAGCGCCGGATCGGCGCCGCCGCCGAACCTGGGAGCCACCAGCGGCTCGGCCACCTTCAACTTCGAAGGCGAATCGCTGCATGCGGTGGTCAAGGCGATCCTCGGCGACATGCTCGGCCAGAACTACGTCATCGCCCCGGGCGTGCAGGGCACCGTGACCCTGGCCACGCCCAAGCCGGTCAGCCCGGCCGAGGCGCTGAACCTGCTCGAGATGGTGCTGGGCTGGAACAACGCGCGCCTGGTCTACAGCGGTGGCCGTTACAACGTGGTGGCCGCCGACCAGGCCCTGGCCGGCAACGTCGCCGCGCGCACCGGCGGGGCGGCCAACGCGCGAGGTTTCGAGGTGCGCACGGTGCCGCTCAAGTACGTCTCGGCGACCGAGATGGAAAAGATCCTCAAGCCCTACGCGCGACCGAACGCGATCGTCAACGTCGACAATTCCCGCAACGTCATAACCGTTGGCGGCAGCCGCGCAGAGCTCGAGAACTACCTGCGCACGATCGAGGTGTTCGACGTCGACTGGCTGGCCGGCATGTCGGTGGGCGTGTTCCCGCTGCAATCGGGCAAGGCCAGCAAGGTCGTGGCCGATCTGGAGAAGGTGTTCGGCGAGCAGAGCAAGTCGCCGGTGGCGGGCATGTTCCGTTTCATGCCGCTGGAAGGCGCCAATGCGGTGCTGGTGATCACGTCCCAGGCGAACTATCTCGACGACATCCAGCAGTGGCTCGACCGGATCGATAACGCCGGCGGCAGCGTCCAGCTGTATTCCTACGAGCTGAAGTACATCAAGGCCAAGGACCTCGCCGACCGCCTGAGCGACGTGTTCGGCAACGGCCGCAGCGGCAACGGGGGCGGCGGCAACGGCGCACCGTCGCTGATGCCGGGCCTGGAACCGGTCGAGCTCAAGGACGGCGACTACGGCAGTACGGCGACGCTGGGCGGTGGCGACACCGGCAGCTCCGGCGGCAGCGGTGGTGGTGGCCTGGGCGAGGGGTCGCTTTCGCTCAATGCCCGCCAGAGCGGCAACGCCGGCCTTACCCTCGAGGTCGACGGCGACCGCGTCGGTGTGTCGGCGATCGAGGAGACCAACTCGCTGATCGTGCGCAGCAGCCCGTCGGCGTGGAAGTCGATCCGCGACGTGATCGAGCGCCTCGACGTGATGCCGATGCAGGTGCACATCGAGGCGCAAGTGGTGGAGGTGCAGCTGCAGGGCGAACTGCGCTACGGCGTGAGCTGGTTCCTGGAAAAGGCGGCGACCGACAACGGCTTTCCGGACGTGACCGCGCCCGGCACCGGCATCCCGCAAAAATGGAGCACGCTGGGCGCGAGCATTGGTGGCGTCGGCGGCAACGGCCTGGTCTGGTCGCTGTTCAAGAATGACGCCGCGGCCGTGATCAGCGCGCTCGACAGCATCACCGACCTGCAGTTGCTGCAGACGCCCTCGGTGATGGTGCGCAACAACGCCGAGGCCACGCTCAATGTCGGCAGCCGCATCCCGATCTCGTCGGTGACGGTCAATTCCGGCGTCAACACCGACAACACCTACAGCCAGGTCCAGTACCTCGACACCGGCACCATCCTCAAGGTGCGCCCGCGCGTGGCCAAGGATGGCGTGGTGTTCCTCGACATCGTCCAGGAAGTCAGCACGCCCGGCAGTCCCGATACGGCAGATCCGAACGGCAACGTGCGCATCGACACGCGCCGGCTCAAGACCGAGGCCGCGGTGCAGAGCGGCGACACGGTGATGCTCGCTGGCCTGATCAACGATGGCGTCACGCGCGGCGCCTCCGGCTTGCCGGGGTTGAGCCGGATTCCGGTCATCGGTGCGCTGTTTGGCACGCAGAGTTCGCAGAAGACGCGCAACGAAGTGATCATCCTGCTGACGCCGACCATCGTCCAGAACCCGCAGGAGGCACGCGACCTGACCGACGAGTACGGCCGCCGCTTCCGCGCGATGGAGCCGTTGCAGAACAAACCGCGCCGGCCGGGACAGCAGTGACGCCAGCGTCTGGCGCGGCACCCATCGTGGTGGTGCCGGTGGGCAGCGACGACGAGGCGCTCGATGGCTGCCTCGCCGCGCTCGATGCCGCCACCGCGCCGGGCACGCACGTGTGGCTGGCCGACGATGCCCAGGCCGGTCCGCGCGGCTACGCCATCATCGAGCGCTGGATCGCGCGCACCGCGCTGAAGGCCGACTACACGCGGCGCCAGCGCAGCGTTGGCGAGGTCGCGCATCTCGACGAAGTGCTGGCCGCATGCGGCGATGCCGATGTCGCCGTGCTGGCGGCCGATGCGACGCCTTCGCCGGGTTGGCTGCTGCGATTGTCCGCCGGGCTCGCCAGCGACGGCGCCATCGCCACCGCGACGCCCTGGAGCAACGCCGGCGAAGCCGCATCATGGCCGCGCATCGGCGAGATCGACGCCATTGCGCATGACCTCGATCGCCTGTCCCGCGCGGCCGCCGGCATGCCGGCACTGCATCCGGAACTGCCTGCCGCCGTGACCCATGCGGTGCTGATCCGCGGCAGTGCGCGCCGCCGCGTCGGCGGTCTGGATGCCAGCAGCTACGGCTCGTGGTACGCGGCCCTGATCGACCTGTCGTTGCGACTGGCCGGCCTGGGCTGGCGCAACGTGCTGTGCGACACCGCCTTCGTCGGCCGCCGCGGCGAAGGCGTGCCGTTCGACGGCGACATGGACGCACTTGCGGCGCGCTGGCCCGACTGGCATCCGCGGCTGGCAAACTTCCTCATGCAGGACCCGTTGCGACCCTCGCGCACGCAACTGGCCCTGCTGCTCGACAGCATCGGCCCGCCGGAACCGCAACGTGATCTCTTCGCCTGATTCTCCCGCCCCTGCAGTCGCTGTTGCCGACGGCATCGCCGTCGTCGTGGTGACCTACCGCAGCGGCGAGACCATCGACGACTGCCTGCAGCGCCTGCGCGGCGCCGACGGCGTGACTGCCATCCGCGTGGTCGACAACCAGTCCGACGACGACACGCTCGAGATCGTCCAGCGCCACGCCATGGCCGATACGCGCGTGCGCTTCATCGCCAATCCCGACAACCCCGGCTTCGCGGTCGCCTGCAACCAGGGCGCACGCGATGCCAACGGCGACGCTTCTTGGCTGGCGTTCGTCAACCCCGATTGCCTGGTCGAGCCGGACACGCTGGCGCGCCTGCGCACGCTGGCGGCCGGCCAAGGCGACATCCTGCTCGGTGCCGACCTGGTCGACGAGCAGGGCCTGCGTGACGGAGCAGCGCGCCGGCGCGACCCCGATTTCTCCGCGATGCTGGCGGGCGCGCTCGGCGGCACGCCGGCGGCGAAACTGGAGTTGTCGATCGACGACGCGCAGGCGTTGCAACCGGTCGAGGCGATCTCGGGCGCACTGATGCTGATGCCGCGCGCGCTGTTCGTGCGAATCGGCGGCTTCGACGAAGGCTATCGCCTGCATGCCGAAGACCTCGACCTGTGCCGTCGCGCGCGCGAGGCCGGCGCGCGCATCGCTGTCGCCAACCACATCCGCGTGCTGCACGTGCGCGGCGTCTCGAGCCGCTCGCGGCCGCTGTTCGTCGAGTGGCACAAGCACCGCGGCCTGTGGCGCTACTTCCGCAAGTTCGAGGCGCCACGGCGAAGCCTGTGGCTGCGCCTGGGCGTGTTCGCCGCGATCTGGCTGCGCTTTCCGCTGGCCTACACGCGTGCCCGCCTGAAGCACCTGCCGTAGCGATTCGAAGCGGCCTCAGGCCATCGCAAAGCGCAGCACGAACAGCACCGCCACCACCCACACCGCCGAGTGCACTTCGCGCGCGCGTCCGGTTGCCAGCTTCAGCACCGCATAGGCGATGAAGCCGAACGCCAGGCCATTGGCGATCGAGTAGGTGAACGGCATCGCCAGCGTGCACAGCGCCGCCGGGACCGACTCGGTGAGGTCGTCCCAATGCACGTCGCCCAGTTCGCGCAGCATCAGTCCGGCGACGAACAGCAGCGCCGGCGCCGTCGCATACGGCGGCACCATCGAGGCCAGCGGCGAGAACAGCAGGGCGAGCAGGAACAACGCAGCGACCACCAGCGCGGTCAGGCCAGTGCGTCCGCCGGCCTGCACGCCCGAGGCGCTCTCGATGTAGGCCGTGGTGCTGCTGGTGCCGAGTAGCGAACCGGCCAGGATCGCGGTGCTGTCGGCAAACAGGGCGCGGCCGAAACGCTTCTGCTGCGCCGGCGAGGCATCGTCGGTCGGCAGCAGGCCGGCGCGGCGCGCCACGCCCATCAGCGTACCGGTGGCGTCGAACACCTCCACCAGCACGAACACGATCACCACGTGCAGCATCGCCGACCACGACAGGCCTGCGCCGCCGCCGAGGGCGCCGGCGATGTCGAGCTGCATCAGCGTTGGCGCCAGGCTGGGTGGCATGTCGATGACGCCGTGGTACTCGACCAGGCCAAGCAGCAGCGCCGAGGCGGTCACCGCCAGCACGCCGATCAGGATCGCGCCGCGCACGCGCCAGGCTTCCAGTACCGCGATCAGCAGGAAGCCCGCGACGGCGAGCAGCGGCTCGGGCTCGCGCAGGTCGCCGAGCGACACCAGCGTGTCCGCGTCGCCGACGATCACGCCGGATTTCTGCAGGGCAATGATGGCCAGGAACAGGCCGATGCCCGCCGTGATCGCGCTGCGCAGCGAATGCGGTATCCCGGCGATCAGCCAGGCGCGCGCGCCGGTGATGGTGAGCAGGAGGAACACGATGCCGGAAATGAACACCGCACCCAGCGCCTGCTGCCAGCTGTAGCCCATGGCGCCGACCACGGTGAAGGCAAAGAATGCGTTCAGCCCCATGCCCGGCGCCATGCCGACCGGGTAGTTGGCGGCGAAGGCCATCACCAGCGTGCCGATTGCCGCAGCCAGGCAGGTGGCGACGAACACCGCGCCTACGTCCATGCCGGCGTCGCCGAGGATGCTGGGATTGACGAAGACGATGTAGGACATCGTCAGGAACGTGGTCAGCCCGGCCACCAGTTCGGTGCGGACATCGCTGCCGTGCTCGCGGAGCTTGAAGAGAGATTCGAGGGCGCGGCTGGGCATGGCGGTTCCTAGGGTGCCATTGCCTGGTGTCGACGCAGTGTCGCGGCGATGGCGGGGTTCAACGGTGGCGGTTGATCTCGTCGCGCAGCTCGCGCGCCGCGGCTGCCGCGGCTTCGGCAAAGTCGTCGCCGGAGGAGGCGTACAGGATCGCCCGCGAGCTGCTGACCATCAGGCCGGTGCCGTCGGCAGACTTCGCATGGGTGACCACCGCCTCGACGTCGCCACCCTGTGCGCCGACACCGGGCACCAGGAACGGCACGTCACCGACGATCGCGCGCACTTCGCGCAGCTGCGCCGGCCAGGTCGCGCCGACCACCAGCGCGCAGTTGCCGTTGCCGTTCCACTCGCGCGCCACCTTCTCGGCGACGTGCTGGTAGAGCGGTCGGCCGTCGGCGACGACCAGGTCCTGCAGGTCGCCGGCGCCCGGATTGGAGGTGCGGCACAGGATCACCACGCCGCGGTCGGCACGGTCGAGGAACGGCTGCAATGAATCGCGGCCGAGGTAGGGATTGGCGGTGACGGCATCGGCGGCGTAGCGGTCGAACGCTTCGCTGGCGTAATGCTGGGCGGTGCTGCCGATGTCGCCGCGCTTGCTGTCGAGGATCACCGGGATGCCCGGATGCGCGGCATGGATGTGCGCGACCAGCCGCTGCAGCGCATCTTCGGCGCCAAGCGCGGCGAAGTGGGCGATCTGCGGCTTGAAGGCGCAGGCGTACTGCGCGGTGGCGTCGACGATGTCGCGGCAGAAGTTGAAGACCGCGTCAGGATCGGCGGCGAAACGCGCCGGGAACTTCGCCGGCTCCGGGTCGAGGCCGACGCAGACGAGGGAGTTGGCCTGGGTCCAGCGTTGTTTCAGGGCCGCGATGAAGGTCACGTGTGTCTCCACTTTCATCCGGCTTTCGCCGGGATGACGATCTGGCAAAGCCGCGCCCGCAGAGCGGGCGCGGGCCAGATCATCACTTCAGGGCCTTGAACCTCAGGCGGTGCGGCTGCGCGCCTTCGGCGCCCAGGCGACGCTTCTTGTCTTCCTCGTACTCGCGGTAGTTGCCCTGGAAGAACTCCACGTGCGAGTCGCCTTCGAAGGCGAGGATGTGCGTGGCGATGCGGTCCAGGAACCAGCGGTCATGCGAGATCACGAACGTGTTGCCCGGGAACTCGAGCAGTGCGTCTTCGAGCGCGCGCAGGGTTTCGATGTCGAGGTCGTTGGACGGTTCGTCGAGCAGCAGCACGTTGCCGCCCTGCAGCAGGGTCTTGGCCATGTGCAGGCGACCGCGCTCACCACCCGACAGCGTGCCGACCAGCTTCTGCTGGTCCTGGCCCTTGAAGTTGAAGCGGCCGATGTAGGCGCGCGACTGGATCTCGACACCGTTGATGTTGAGGATGTCGAGGCCGCCAGAGACTTCCTGGAAGACGTTGTGGTTGCCTTCCAGCTTGTCGCGGCTCTGGTCGACATAGG
This sequence comes from Lysobacter sp. TAF61, assembly GCF_052113485.1. Lineage (NCBI taxonomy): Bacteria > Pseudomonadati > Pseudomonadota > Gammaproteobacteria > Lysobacterales > Lysobacteraceae > Lysobacter > Lysobacter sp. TAF61. The sequence continues at coordinate 109,572 of NZ_JBFRDH010000005.1, read as the reverse complement.
CCAGCTTCACCGTCGAACCCATGGTGATCTCGCCGGAGTCCGGCTTTTCCTGGCCGGTGATCATCTTGAACAGCGTCGACTTGCCGGCGCCGTTCGGGCCGATGATGCCGACGATCGCGCCGGCCGGCACGAGGAAGCTGAGGTTGTCGATCAGCAGACGGTCGCCGAACTTCTTGCTGACGTTCTTGAACTCGACCACCGCGTTGCCCAGGCGCTCGCCCGGCGGGATGAAGATCTCGTTGGTCTCGTTGCGGCGCTGGTAGTCGACCGACTGCAGCTCATCGAGGCGGGCAAGACGCGCTTTGCCCTTGGAGCGGCCGCCCTTGGCATTCTGGCGGGCCCACTCGAGTTCCTTGTGGATCGCCTTCTGGCGCGCCTTTTCCTGGCCTTCTTCCTGCTTGAGGCGCTCTTCCTTCTGCATCAGCCAGTCGGTGTAGTTGCCCTTCCACGGAATCCCGCGGCCGCGGTCGAGCTCGAGGATCCACTCGGCGGCGTTGTCGAGGAAGTAACGGTCGTGGGTGACTGCCACCACGGTGCCGGTATAGCGCGCGAGGAACTGCTCCAGCCATTCCACCGACTCGGCGTCGAGGTGGTTGGTCGGTTCGTCGAGCAGCAGCATGTCCGGCTTCTGCAGCAGCAGCTGGCACAGCGCAACGCGGCGCTTCTCGCCACCCGACAGCTTGCCCACGACCGCTTCCCACGGCGGCAGGCGCAGTGCATCGGCGGCCACTTCGAGCTGCTGCTCGAGCATGTGCGCGTCGCCGGTGGCGAGGATCGCCTCCAGGCGCTGCTGCTCGGCGGCGAGCTTGTCGAAATCGGCGCCTTCTTCGGCGTAGGCGGCGTAGACGGCGTCGAGCGCGGCCTGCGCGCTGAGCACGTCACCGACGCCGACTTCCACGGCCTGGCGCACGGTGTGGGTGGGATCGAGCTGCGGCTCCTGGGCGAGGTAGCCGACCTTGATGCCCGGCTGCGGGCGCGCTTCGCCGACGAAATCGGTGTCGACGCCGGCCATGATCTTGAGCACCGTCGACTTGCCCGCGCCGTTGAGGCCGAGCAGGCCGATCTTCGCGCCGGGGAAGAAGGACAACGAGATGTCCTTGATGATCTGGCGCTTCGGCGGAACGGTCTTGCTGACACCGTTCATGGTGTAGATGTATTGCGACATGGGCACTCCGGAACGCAGGACGCGCCGAGCCGGGCCGGGAGGCCTGGGGCAGGGCGGGGAAGCGGTGATTATACGGGGTCGGGGCCCGCTGCCGCCTGGCCACCGTCATCCGGCGAACGCGGGGATCCAGTGACGGCGCCCCAGCCAGCGAGCCGTGGCCAACGGTCAGGTCGCGGTCCCGGGTCCCGGCATTCGCCGGGGCGACGGGCCTCAGATCCAGACGATGAACGCCACCACGGCCAGCACCGCCAGGTACTTCAGCCCGTAATACAGGTTCTTGTTGCGCTCCCGCAGGCCCTTGGCCTTCAGGCGCAGCACGTAGAAGTACTTGAACAGGCGGTTGATGCCACCGGTCTTGTCGCCTTCCATGTTCGGCGAGGCGCCGGCGGCGATCAGGTTGCGGGCGATGACACGGTTCAGCGCCTGCGCCCAGCGGTACTTCATCGGCCGCTCGACATCGCAGAACAGGATGATCCGGTTGACCTGGGTGTCGTTGCGGGCGCTGTGGATGAAGGTCTCGTCGAACATCGTCCACTGGCCGTCGCGCCAGCTGTAGCGGTTGCCGTCGACCTCGATGAAGCAGCCGTCGTCGTTGGGCGTCTCCAGCCCCAGGTGCAGGCGCAGCGAGCCGGCGAAGGGGTCACGGTGCGGGCGCAGCTCTCCGCCGGGCGGCAGTTCGGTGAACATCGCCGCCTTGACGCTGGGGATCTGCCGCAGCAGGGCCGTGGTCTGCGGGCACAGCTGCGCCGCCGAGGGGTGGGCGTCGTCGTACCATTTCAGGTAGAAGCGCTTCCAGCCGCGGCGGAAGAACGAGTTGAAGCCGACGTCGTTGTAGCCCTCGGCCGCCTTGATGTGCTGCAGCTCGCGCAGCCTGCGGGCTTCCTCGCGGATCACCTGCCAGTTGGCGCGCAGGGGCTCGAGCTCGGGGAAGTGGTCGCCCGGCTCATGGATGAACGCGGTGGTCGGCACGCGCGAGAACGCGTACATCAGCACGTTGATCGGGGCCATGAACGTGGAATGGTCCAGCAGCTGCCGGCCCAGGCGGTGCCGTACCTTGCCGCGGAAGTGCACGTACACCGCGCTGGCAAGGAACAGGAAGACAAAAACCCATTTCACGATCGCAGGCCCTGTGGGTGGGGAATGGGCCGTCCGGGCTCGCCGGGCGGCGCGTTGCTGGCCGCATTTTAAGGCCTGGGCTACCATCCGGGGGCTGACTGCGCCACCCCATCGGCCCTGAATGCCCGGCCGCCGGGATCCCCTGGCCCTCCCAACCCCCACCGTTCGAGGTTCCGCGAATGTTCCCCAGCTCTGCCCGTATCGCCGGTTACGACGATGAACTGGCCCAGGCCATCGCCAACGAGGCCCGCCGCCAGGAAGACCACGTCGAGCTGATCGCCTCGGAGAACTACGCCAGCCCGCGCGTGATGGAGGCCCAGGGCAGCGTCCTGACCAACAAGTACGCCGAAGGCTACCCGGGCAAGCGCTACTACGGCGGCTGCGAATACGTCGACGTGGCCGAGCAGCTCGCCATCGACCGCCTCAAGCTGCTCTTCAATGCCGGCTCCACGGAAGGTATGTATGCCAACGTCCAGCCGCATTCGGGCTCGCAGGCCAACCAGGCCGTGTATTTCGCCCTGCTCAATCCGGGCGACACGATCCTGGGCATGTCGCTGGCCCATGGCGGCCACCTCACCCACGGCGCCAAGGTCAACGCCAGCGGCAAGCTTTTCAACGCCGTCCAGTACGGCGTCGATGCCCAGGGCATGATCGATTACGACGAAGTCGAAAAGCTCGCCATCGAGCACAAGCCGAAGATGGTCGTCGCCGGTTTCTCGGCCTACTCGCAGCACATCGACTGGGCGCGCTTCCGCGCCATCGCCGACAAGGTCGGTGCGTTCCTGTTCGTCGACATGGCCCACGTCGCCGGCCTGGTCGCCGCTGGCGTCTATCCGGACCCGTTGCCGCATGCGCACGTGGTCACCTCGACCACGCACAAGACCCTGCGCGGCCCGCGCGGCGGCATCATCGTCGCGAAGAATGCGTCCGAAGACCTGGTCAAGAAGCTGCAGAGCATCGTCTTCCCGGGCATCCAGGGCGGTCCGCTGATGCACGTGATCGCGGCCAAGGCCGTGGCCTTCAAGGAAGCGCTGGAGCCGGAGTTCAAGGCCTACCAGCAGCAGGTGGTCAAGAACGCGCAGGCGATGGCCGAAACCATCATCAAGCGCGGCTACAAGATCGTTTCCGGCGGCACCCAGAACCACCTGATGCTGATCGACATGATCGGCAAGGGCGTCACCGGCAAGGACGCGGAGGCCGCGCTCGGCAAAGCCCACATCACGGTCAACAAGAATGCCGTGCCGAACGACCCGCAAAAGCCCTTCGTCACCTCGGGCCTGCGCATCGGCACCCCGGCTGTCACCACCCGCGGCTACAAGGAAGCCGACTGCGTCGAACTGGCCAACTGGATCTGCGACGTGCTCGATGCACCGGGCGACGACAAGGTCATCGCTGCGGTTCGCGAGAACGTTACCCAGCAGTGCCGCAAGTACCCGGTCTACGGCTGAGGATGACCACGCCGGCGGCCAGTGTGACGCTGCGGCAGCGCGGAATGGGGCAATAGCGCATGCATTGCCCCTTCTGCCAACACAACGACACGCGCGTGATCGATTCGCGCGTGTCCGATGACGGCGCCACGATTCGCCGGCGTCGCGTCTGCGAGGCCTGCGGCGAGCGTTTCTCGACGCTGGAAACCATCGAGCTGAAATTGCCGCTGGTGATCAAGAGCGACGGCCGCCGCGAGGCGTTCGATGCGCGCAAGCTGCGCGCCAGTTTCGACCGCGCGCTGCAGAAGCGGCCCGTGGCCGAAGAACAGATCGAAGCGGCCGTGCGCGCGGTCGTGCACCAGCTGCGCATGACGGCCGAACGCGAACTGCAGTCGCGGCGCGTCGGTGAATTCGTCATGGCCGAGATGCGCAAGCTCGACCACGTCGCCTACGTACGATTCGCGTCGGTCTACCGCGCGTTCCAGGACGTGGCCGATTTCCGCGAGGAGCTCGACCGTCTCGAAAGCGACAGCTCCGCCGAAGGCCAGCTGCCGCTGCTCGAAGGCGAGCCCGAGCCGGCTCCGCGCACCAGGAAACGCTGATGGCATTCACCGCCACCGACCACGCGATGATGGCCCAGGCCCTGCGCCTGGCCGAGCGCGGCGCCTACACCACCAAACCCAATCCGATGGTCGGCTGCGTGATCGCACATGGCGAGGAAGTCGTCGGCGAAGGCTGGCACCAGCGCGCCGGCGAGCCGCACGCCGAAGTCTTCGCGCTGCGTGCTGCTGGCGAGCGCGCCCGCGGCGCGACCGCCTACGTCACGCTTGAACCCTGCGCCCACACCGGACGCACCGGCCCGTGCGCGGATGCCCTGATCGCTGCAGGCGTCACGCGCGTGGTCGCGGCGATGCGCGATCCGTTTCCCCAGGTCGACGGCGCCGGTTTCGAGAAGCTGCAAGCGGCCGGAATCCAGGTCGAGTCCGGTCTGATGGAAGTGCAGGCGCGCGCGCTCAACCGCGGCTTCCTGTCGCGAGTGGAGCGCGGCCGCCCCTGGCTGCGGGTGAAGCTCGCGACCAGCCTCGACGGTCGCAGCGCGCTGGCCAGCGGCGAGTCGAAGTGGATCAGCGGCGAAGCCTCGCGCCTGGACGTGCAGCACTGGCGCGCACGCGCCGGGGCCATCGTGACCGGCGCCGGCACCGTGCTCGCCGACGATCCCGCGTTGACCGTGCGCATGGAGGACGACACGCCGTTCGTGGCGCCGCTGCGCGTCGTGCTCGATCCCGGCCTGGCCACGGTCGCGCGCGGCCGCGTGCGCGAAGGCGACGCGCCCACGCTCTACATCCACGCGCCCGATGCCAAGCCGCCGCGCGGAATCCAGGCGCAGCTGGCAGCCGTGACCGTGCGCGAAGGCCGCTTTGACCTCGATGCCGTGCTGCGCCTGCTTGCAGAGCGCGGCGTCAACGAGATCCAGCTCGAGGCCGGCGCCACGCTTGCCGGTGCGTTCCTCGCCGCGGGTCTGGTCGACGAAGTGCTTTTGTACGTCGCACCGGTGCTCCTCGGCGAGCGTGCGCGGCCGCTGTTCGACGGGCTCGCCATCGACTCGATGTCACAGAAGCTCAACATGGCCATCGTCGAGTCGCGCTACATTGGCCAGGACGTGCGGTTGCTGTTGCGGCCGCAACCGGCAGCCGCAGGGACGGCACCTGGCGGATAGCACACACGCGGTGCAGCACTGGAGGCAGTCATGACCACGGACCCGGCAGCGACACCGTTCAAGGATCATTTCTCCGGCATCGCCGATGCCTATGCGCAGGCCCGCCCGGAGTACCCGGACGCGCTCTTCGACGCGATCGCCGCGGTGGTTCCCGCCAGCGCCCATGTCTGGGAACCCGGCTGCGGCAGTGGCCAGGCCACGCGCGGACTGGCGGCACGCTTCGCCCACGTGCATGCCACCGAGCCGAGCGCGAAGCAGCTGGCCCAGCACTGGGCCCATAACGAAAAGAGCAACGTCAGCCTCGCCGTCGAACCCGGCGAACGCACCGCACTGGCCGACGCCAGCGTGCAACTGGTGGCGGTTGCGCAGGCGCTGCACTGGTTCGACCGCGAGCCGTTCTTCCGCGAGTGCGAGCGTGTGCTCACGCCGGGCGGTGTTCTTGCCGCCTGGGGCTATGGCGACTTCATCGCGCCCGAGGGCATGGTCGATGCCGTTGCGGCGTTCCGTGCCCGCATCGAACCCTACTGGCCCCCCGAGCGCGCCCAGATCGATGCCCGCTACGCCGGCTACGACTGGCCGTTCCCGGCGCTGCCGGCGCCGGCAATGTGGCTGGAGGCGGAGTGGGACCTGGGCCATTTCCTGCGCTACCTGTCGAGCATGTCGGCGGTCGCGCGCTGCACCGCAGACACCGGCGAAGACCCCGTCGGCCGTTACGGGCCGGCCATGGCGGCAGACTGGGGCGGGGAGGGCGATACCCGCCTGATCCAGTGGCCGCTGTTCCTGCACCTGCGCCGCAAGCCCTGAATCCCAGCCGGGTCGGTGGAACACTGCGTCCGCCGGCCCGCCCGAAAGCGGCCCCGGACCTGGATGCTAGAATCGCCGCGCCAATCCAGCGGCACCACAACACGACGTCTTCAGGGCGGGGTGGAATTCCCCACCGGCGGTAGGTGCAGGCCAGCCCAGGCCAGTCTGCACGAGCCCGCGAGCGCCTCCGGCCACGCCGGAGGGTCAGCAGATCCGGTCAGATGCCGGAGCCGACGGTACAGCGGGGCCAGCGATGGCGCCGCCACAGTCCGGATGAAAGAAGACAGCTGCACACGGCCTCGCGGCCGTGCGCCTGCCTCATGCCTTGAGGCGTTTTTCGCTCACTTCTGCGGGAAACGTTTCATGTCCATCGTCATCAGGTTCACCAGGTCCTTCGCCTTTGCCGGCCGCGTTGTCGCGTCCGCGGAGGCGCGCTGATGTTCACCGGCATCATCGAAGGGGTAGGCCGCCTGGCCACCACCGAGAACCGCGGCGGCGACGTCCGCCTGACCGTCGACGTCGGCACGCTCGCGTTCGACGCGGTCAAGCTGGGCGAAAGCATCGCGGTCAATGGCGTGTGCCTGACCGTGGTCGAGTTCGATACGACTCGCTTCGCCGCCGATGCGTCCAACGAGACCCTGTCGCTGACCACGCTTGGCGCCCTCGTGCCCGGTTCGGTGTTGAACCTGGAGCGGGCGATGCGCCCGACCGATCGCCTTGGCGGTCATATGGTCAGCGGCCATGTCGACGGCCTCGGCAGCGTCGCCTCGGTCACCGGGGACGCGCGCGCGCAACGCTGGCGCTTCAATGCCCCGGCGGCGCTGCTGCGCTACATCGCCAAGAAGGGATCGATCTGCGTGGACGGCGTCAGCCTGACCGTCAACGAGGTCGATGCCCACGGCTTCGAAGTCGCGCTGATCCCGCACACGGTCGCCAACACGGCATTCGTGCAGACCGGCGTTGGCGACGCGGTCAATCTCGAGATCGACCTGGTGGCGCGCTATGTCGAGCGCCTGCTCGCCGGCCGCAACGACTGACCGGAAAACAGATCCCGGCGTTCGCCGGGATGGCGTTGACAAGTTTGATCCCGGCGTTCGCCGGGATGGCGTTGACAAGAATGAACCGGCCCAGCCCGGATGACGTGCAACAGGAAACCCCATGCCTTTCAGCCCCATCCCCGAACTGCTCGAAGAGATCCGCAACGGCCGCATGGTCGTCATCGTCGATGACGAGGACCGCGAGAACGAAGGCGACCTGATCATGGCCGCCGAACTGGTTCGCCCGCAGGACATCAACTTCATGGTCACCCACGCGCGTGGCCTGGTGTGCCTGTCGCTCACGCGCGAACGCTGCCGCCAGCTCGGCCTGCCGCCGATGGTCCGCGACAACACCTCGCAGCACCACACCAACTTCACCGTCAGCATCGAGGCGGCCGAAGGCGTCACCACCGGCATCTCGGCCTACGACCGTGCCCACACCATCCGCACCGCGGTGCGCCCGGATGCGGCGCCGAGCGATCTCTCCCAGCCCGGCCATATCTTCCCGCTGCAGGCCCAGCCCGGCGGCGTGCTCAACCGCGCCGGCCATACCGAAGCGGCCGCCGACCTGGCGCTGCTGGCGGGCATGGAGCCGGCCGGCGTGCTGGTGGAGATCCTCAACCCCGACGGCGGCATGGCGCGGCGGCCGCAGCTGGAGCAGTTCGCCGCCGAGCACGGCCTGAAGATCGGCTCGATCGAGGAGCTGATCCGCTACCGCCTGGAAACCGAGCACACCGTCGAGCGCATCGACGAGCGCGAGATCGAGACCGAGCACGGCCCGTTCCAGTTGTTCACCTACCGCGACCGCCTCAGCCACGGCCTGCACTTCGCCCTGCGTCGCGGCGAGCCCGACCCCTCGTCGCCGACGCTGGTGCGCGTGCACATGCTCAACCCGCTCGCCGACGCCCTGCACTGGCGACGTCCGGACTTCGGACCGGCCGTGGGTGACGTGCTCAGGGCCATCGCCAGTGAAGGCCGCGGCGCGCTGGTGCTGCTGGCCGACGGAGCCGACGCCGAGGCGATGCTGGCGCGCGTGCAGGCGCCGTTGCATGCCGACAACGAAGCGACCCCGGCGACAACGCCCCCGGGCCACGCGCTGGCCGAATGGCGCAGGAACGGCGCCGGTGGCCAGATCCTGGCCGACCTCGGCCTGGGCAAGCTGCGCGTGCTGGGCACCCCGCGCCGTCAGATCGGCCTGGCCGGCTACGGCCTGGAAGTGGTCGAGTACGTCGAGTTGCCGCACTGACGACGTGCGCCTCCCCCTGCCTGCAGGGGGAGCATCCCCTTAACGCGCTAAAATGCCCGCCCACTCCGGACAATCCCCCATGCCCCATTACGAAGGCGACCTGCGCAGCCCCGAGGGCGCGCGCTTCGCGATCATTGCCAGCCGCTGGAACCCGCGCATCACCGATACGCTGGTGGCAGGCGCGCGCAAGACGTTCACCGACAACGGCGTGGCCGAAACGGCGGTGGACGTGATCCGCGTCCCGGGCGCCTGGGAGATCCCCCTCGTGGCCGCGCGCCTGGGCGCCGCCGGGCAGCATGCCGCCGTGGTCGCGCTGGGTTGCGTCGTGCGCGGCGACACGCGTCATTACGAACAGGTCGCCGACGGATGCTCGGACGGCCTGATGCGGGTCTCGCTGGACTACGGCCTGCCCGTGGCCAACGGCGTGCTCGCGGTCGAGCGCCACGAAGATGCCGAGGCCCGCGCAGGCGGCAGCCACGGCAACAAGGGCGAAGAGGCGGCCTTGGCCGCATTGGAAATGAGTCACCTGCTGGGGCAACTGCCATGAACCGCCGTCGCAACGATGGAATCGATCCCGTAGCCCGTTCGCGTGCGCGCCGTCGCGCCCTGCAGGCCGTGTATGCCTGGCAGATGTCGGGCGCCACAGCGCCGGACGTGATCTCGCAGTTCGCCCACGAGCAGGCGCACGAAGTGGCCGACCTGGAATACTTCGAGGACCTGGTGCGCGGCGTCGACCAGCACTGCAACGACCTCGACGAAGCATTGCAGCCGTTCCTCGACCGCGAGATCGACCAGGTCGATGCGATCGAACGCGCCGCCCTGCGCATCGCCGCCTACGAGCTGCGCCTGCGTCCGGACGTGCCGTACCGCGTGGTGATCAACGAGGCGATCGAGTCGGTCAAGCGCTTCGGCGCGGAGCACGGCCACACCTACGTCAATGGCGTGCTCGATCATGCCGCCGCCGCCTGGCGCGCGACCGAAGTGCAGGCGCCGCGCGGCAAGTGATGCACCTCTCCCGTCTGCGGGAGAGCGACAGTTGATACGCTCCCTCTCCCGCCAGCGGGAGAGGGCCGGGGTGAGGGCAGGGACGGGGCAGGGACGAGGACAAGGCCGTGAAAGAGTTCGACCTGATCGCCCGCATCCAGTCCCGCGCCGCCCACCGCGACGACGTCATCCTCGGCATCGGCGACGATGCCGCGGTGCTGCAGGTGCCGCCGGCCATGCAACTGGTCGTGGCCACCGACACGCTCAACGCCGGCGTGCATTTCCCGCCCGAAACCGCAGCGGCCGACGTCGGCTGGAAGGCGCTCGCGGTCAATCTCTCCGATCTTGCGGCGATGGGCGCGGAGCCGGCGTGGTGCACGCTGTCGTTGTCGTTGCCCGACAGCGACGAAACCTGGCTCGACGGTTTCCTCGACGGTTTCCTCGCCCTTGCCTCGCAGCACCGCATCGCCCTCGTCGGTGGCGACACCACCCGCGGCCCGCTCTCGATCAGCGTGACCGTGCACGGGTTCGTCGAACCCGGCCGCGCGTTGCGACGTGATGCGGCGCGCATCGGCGACGACGTCTGGGTCAGCGGTTGCCTCGGCGACGCCGCGGCGGCGCTGGAACAGTGGCGCGCGGATGCAGATGGCGATGCGCTGTTGCGCATACGGCTCGACCGGCCGACACCGCGCGTCGCACTGGGGCAGGCCCTGGTCGGCATCGCACACGCCTGCATCGACCTGTCCGACGGCCTGCTGGCCGACCTGGGCCATGTCTGCCGGACCAGCGGCGCCGGCGCCGACGTCGACCTGGACTCATTGCCCGCATCCGATGCGCTGCAGGCCTTCGCCAGCGGCCAAGCGCGCCGGCTGCTGCAGGTGGCCGGCGGGGACGATTACGAACTGTGTTTCACCGCGCCGTCAGAACGGCTCGATGAGGTCCAGCGCGCCGCCGACAGCGCGGGTGTGCCGGTGAGCTGGGTAGGGCGCATCACCGCGAACCCGGGCGTGCATGTGTTCGACGCGGACGCGATCGAGTGGCTGCCGCCACGCAAGGGCTACGAACACTTCGGCTAGGCCGGGCACCTACTCGTCCGGCAGCAACTTGCCCGGATTCAATATCCCGTCCGGATCGAACGCCCGCTTCACCGCCCGCATCATCGCCAGCGTCGGCGCATCGATTGCCTGCGGCATGAACTCGCGCTTGGCCAGCCCGATGCCATGCTCGCCCGACAAGGTGCCGCCGAGCGACAGCGTCAGCGCGAACACCCGCGCCATCGCCGCATGCGCACGCGCGTTCTGTGCGGCATCGGCGGGGTCGTAGAGCAGGTTGACGTGCAGGTTGCCATTGCCGGCGTGGCCGAAGCAGACGATCGGCAGTTCGAACTCGCGCGACAGCACCTGCACGCCATCGACCAGCTGCGGAATGCGTGACACCGGCACCACCACGTCTTCGTTGATCTTGCCCGGCGCCAGCGTGCGCAACGACGGCGACAGCGCCTTGCGCGCAGCCCACAGCTTCTCGCGCGCGGCCTCGTCGGCGGCGTCGTCGATCGAGATCAGGCCATCGCCTGCAGCCGCGCGCATCAGCGCTTCGATGTCGTGCGGCAAGGTCTGCTCGTCGCCGTCGGCCTCGACCATCAGCAGCGCACCGGCATCGTGCGGCAGGTCGGCGCCGCCGACGTCGCGCGCCAGGCGCACGGCATCGGCATCCATGAACTCCAGCATCGAAGGCGTCACTGGCTGCGCCATCAGGCGCGCCACCGCCTGTGCCGCGCTGGACACGTCGCGGTAGATCGCGCGCAGCGCACGCCGGGTCTTCGGCATTGGCGTCAGGCGCAGGCTGGCCTCGACGATCAGGGCCAGTGTTCCCTCGCTGCCGACCAGCAGGCGTTGCAGGTCGTACCCGGTCGCGCCCTTGGTGGTCGCGGTGCCGCAATGGATCAGTTCGCCGGTGCCGGTCACCGCGGTCAGCGCCAGCACGTTGTCGCGGCTGGCGCCGTATTTCACCGCGCGCGGGCCACCGGCATTGCAGGCGAGGTTGCCGCCGATGCTGCTGTAGCCGGCGCTGGTCGGATCGGGTGGCCAGAACAGCCCATGCGGCTTCAGTGCCGCCTGCAGGTCGCCATTGAGCACGCCGGGTTCGACGACCGCGCAACGATCGCCGGGGCGGATGTCGACAATGCGGTTCATCCGTTCGAACGAGACCACCACGCCGCCGGCGACGGGCACGGCCGCGCCGGTGGTGTTGGTGCCGCGCCCGCGCGCGACCACGGGCACGCCATGGGCGCGGCACGAGCGTACCAACGCCACGACCTGCTCGCGCGTGGTCGGCAACGCCACCGCATCGGGCAGCGACTGGCGGCGGGAGTTGTCGTACGCATACGCCAGGCGCTCACTGGCGTCGGTGCGCCAGCCATCGCCGAGCAGCGCGGCGAGTTCGGCGTGAAGTTCGGACACGGGTGTGTTCATCGCTGCGCAGGATAACGCGTCGTCCCGGCAGCGGCTTCCCCGGTTCTCCAGCGGTTCACGGCGCCGGGGCTTCAGTGCTTGGGCTTGCCCCTGCCGCCCGCCTCGATCAACGCGAGCTCGGCCGGGAGGTGCTGCTGCAGTTGCCTGAGCAGGTCGCGCGCGGCGGCGCTGTTGTTGGGCTTGCCGTCGAGCCAGAGCGCGCCCACTTCGGTGGCAAGACCTTTGCGTTCGGTGCTGGCCAGCAGCGCACGGGTGAGGATGATGAAACGTTCTCCGCGGTAGCGCACCGTGTAGATGCCGAGCATCTGCGCACGCATCTCGTAGTTGACGCCGTCCAGGCGGATCAGGATCTGGCCGACGGCGTTCCAGGTGTCGTTCATGCCGGCGGCGACGGTGAACTCGCCGCGGCCTGCGTCCACTTCGCGGTCTGCTTCCGATTGCGTCGGCGGCGCCGGCGTCTCCACCTTCGATGGCGAGCCGCCGCAGCCTGCGACGATCACCACCGCGGTGACAACGGCCATCCTCATCGCGCCCCTCCTGGCCGCGGGCTACGCGCCCTTCATTTGCCCTTTTCCGCTGTATCGGTCGGTACTTCCTTCCAACTGCTGTCCGGATCGAACTGCTTCATCGCTTCGGCAGTTTTCTCGCTGTCGGGACCCATGTCCTTCTCGAACACTTCGCCCTCGTGGCTGATCATGAAACTCATCACGCCGGTGTCGGCGTACCTGGCCGGCCATGCGATCACGGCAAATCCGCGGCTCATGCTGTCGCCGATCAGATAGTCGTACTGGCCGCCCGGCGCCGACGGGCCCTGCGAGGTCAGGATGCGGTACTTGTATCCGTGCCATTCGCCATCGGGCGTGTCGTCGCCGAACAACGGCCCCAGCGGGCTGTCGTCGATGCCGTTCTCTTCGGGCCAGTACAGGCCGTCGTGCATGTCGTCGCTGCTGAGGAACTTCTGCGCGTACTCGAGCACACCGTCGCCGTCGCGATCGACCGCGGCATAGTCCATCTGCGCATCGTGATAGGCGAGCACGGCCTGGACCGCATCGAGTTCGTTGCGACCGATCCGGCGCGCGCGGATTTCCGGTTCGCCGGCCTTGACGTTGAAGGCCCAGCCGGCCGGCTTCTTTTCCAGTGGCACCGGCAGGGTCCAGGTGTCCTTGCCCACCGCCAGGATCGCGCGGCCGGCAGCCGGTGTCTGGAACGAGTGCTTCTCGCGATAGCGGGTGAGGAACGCATCGACGTCGCTGCGCTCGACACTGCCGCGCGGCACATAGACCAGCCAGTCGGGCCCGAGGATGGCGCCCAGCCGCGCTTCGTCGACCTTGTCTGTACCCAGCGCATCGACCAGCGCCTGCGCAGCGGCCTCCTGGGTCGGGAACGACTCCTGCGCGGCGGCGGCCGAAGCCAGCAGTGCCAGGCATGTCATTGCCAGAAAGCGAACGGCGATGGTCATCTTCGTCTCCTCTCAACGACGACGAGCGCCGCCGCCCGAACGCGGCGGGCGCGACGGACGCGACATCTGGCGGCCGCCACCGCGCGCGCTCGACGGCCGCTGCGATGCCGAGTAGCTGCCATGGCCGCGATTGGACGATGCCCGCGTCTGGCCGGGATTGCCGGCGCCGGCGAAGGCATTGTTGGGTCCGCTGCGGTTGCCCTGGTACTGCTGTCGCGTGCCTTGCCGGGCCTGGGCATTGCGCTGCGAGTCGGCGCGGTTCTGCGCGCCCTGGCGGGCGCCGGCGGCATCGCGCCCGCCCGCCTGCTGGCGGTTCATCTGTTGCGACGCCTGGCCGGCGCGATCGCGGGCCTCGCGATTGCTTGCGGCGGGCGAGTCGAAGCCGCGTTGCGACATCGACTGGCGCGCGCGTTCGCGGTCGGCGGCGCGGGCCGGGTCGTGGCCGCGGAAGTTGTCGCGTTGCCCGGCGCCGTCCTTCTGCCGGCCGAACTGCTCGCGGCTGGCGCGGTCGCGGTAAGGCACGCCGTCGCGGTTGGCCGCGTTGTGGCGCCAGGTGTTGTCGCCGCGGTTGATCTGGCGATTGCTGTTGATGTTGTTGTAGCGGTCGACGTTGATGTCGATGTCGCCATGGCCCCAGTTGAAATCGCCCCACAACGCGGCGGTGATCGCCACGCCGGTGCCGAAGGCCAGTCCCGCCCACAGCGCGCCACCGGGGTAGTAATACGGCGACGGCGGGTAGTAGTAGGGCGGGTAGGAGGGGTAGGGCCAGGTGCCGTAGACCGTGGTCGAGTTGTAGGCCGGCACATACACCACCTGCGGGTCGGCCGGTTCGATGATGATCGTCGACGACGCCGGCGCCACGGTGGTCGTGGATCCGGCCGCAGGTTCGGAGCTGACTTTCAGTTGCTCGGTCGACTTCAGGTTGCCGGCTGCCTGCGCCTGCCGGCGCAGCCGCTGCACCGAGTCCATCACCGCATCGGGCTGTGCCAGGAACGCATCGCCCATCCGCTGCACCCAGGCCGGGTCCTTGCCCAGCAGGTCCAGTACCTGCGGGAAGGCGACCAGCGATTGCACGCTCGGGTCCCAGGCCTGGCTGCCGACCTGGCGCACAGCATCATCGCCCTTGGCATCGGGATGCGCCTTGGCCCACTTGACCGCGTCGGCGACGTCGCCGGGATAGGTCGAGGCCATCAGCACCTGCGCAAGCAGCGAATCGGGATACAGCGCGAGCGGCGCCATCATCTGGTCGAGCTGCTCTGCACTGAATGCATCCGCCGGTGCCGACGCTGCAGCCTGCGCGGCAACGGGTTCGGTCGCCTGCGGTGCCGCTGCAGCCGTCACTGCGAACAGCAATGCGGCCAGCGGCAAGTGACGTGCGGAAATGCGCATTGGGATTCTCCAATCGCAAGACGTCCGGCTTCGCGACCGTCCAGGCGGACGGCGCAGGGGCGCTTCGGGCGCATCATAGGCTTCGGCAAAACGCCGGCGTTCACGCCGCCCACACGCCTTGGCAGCCCTCACCAAAGAACGGCGGCGCCATCAGGAACAGCCCTGAAGCCAGCCCGGCGAAGATCAACGACGGCCATCGCGTCGGGCTGGTGGGATGGCCGCGCAGTTCGACCCTCTGGACGGACGCCATATCGCACTCCTGGCAATCGGGCTACGAGTCCAAGCTGATGAGGGCGCTCCGGGCGTCAGCCCTCGGGCACCCAGACGAAGCTGTCGCCCTGCGCCTTGAAGTGCCCCAGGCCCGGAAAGGGGAAATGCACCGCGTAGATGCGCAGGTTGCCGTCGGCGGCGCGTTGCAGCAGGGCGCGCCGGCTGGCCTGCGCCATCGCTGCATCCTGGTCGTACTGCACCGTCCATTCCGGTCGCTGCACCGAGATCACGAAGTGATGCGCGACATCGCCGATGTAGAGAAGGCGCTCGTCGCCCGAGCGGATTTCGTAGGCGCTGTGCCCCGGCGTGTGCCCGGCGGCAGCCACGGCGGTGACCACGCCGGGCACGATCTCGGCGCCGGGCTGGAAGGCAACCACCTTGGGCGTCATCGCCGCCACAAGCGAAGCCGCATCCTGGTCCTTCTTCAACGAGTCCCATTCGGGCGCCGAGAGGTGGATGGCAGCGTTGGGGAAGGCCAGCTTGCCGTCGGGTGCGAGCAGGCCACCGGTGTGGTCCTGGTGCTGGTGGGACAGGAAGATGTCGGTGACCTGGGACGGCTCGACGCCGGCAGCGTGCAGAGAAGCCGGCAGGAGCCCGGCACGCGCCCAGGACACATTGCCGGCGCCGGTATCAAACAACAGGATTCGCGCGCCGCTGCGCACCAGCAGAGGCTGGATGCCCAGGTGCAGCGTATCGGTCGGCTGGCCGGCCGCGGTCAGCAACGCGGCGACATCGCCCGCAGGCTGGCCGAGCGCGAAGGTCTTGCCGTCGTTGGCGACATCGATGACGCCATCCTTGAGTGCGACGGCATCGAGCGACCCGATCGTGAAGCGGAAGACATCCGGATTCTCCGCCGGCTGGGTTGCTGCGGCCGGGGCGGGAGGCGTGGGCGCGGCAGCGCTGGCGGTTTCGGTCGCGGCCGGGTCCGGTTTCGAGCATCCGGCGAGCAACAGGACGCTGGCGAGTGCGGCGGCGAGGATGGCTGGCTGGGTACGTGTCATGCGGCTGCCTGCGAGTGCGTGGGAGGGGGCGCGACTTTTCGTGGAGCCTATGCGCGTCGGCAGGGACTCACAAGCAGGGCGGCGAGGTCGCGCAATCCTGAATCGTTCATGCAGCTGGTAGCGCTCGCAGCTTCCACGGCAAATCGGATAGGATCGCCCGCTGGGCCGGGGCAGCCGCTTGCCGCCGGCCGCAGGTTGGTGTGGCCAGCCATCGCGGCAGTGGTCAGGGGACAAATGGACGTATCCGAAACCCGGGACAGCTTGGGACGGTGGCGGGTGCCCGCCATCGCCGCGGGCATCGCGTTGATCGTGGTCGTCCCGTTCCTGTTCCTGCAGGACCTGTCCCGCGACAACCTCGACGCGGCCGATGCCGTCGCGCACACCCACCAGGTGGAATCGGCCGTGACCGGCCTGGCGCTGAACGTGCGCGAGGTGGAGTCGGCGTCCATGGTGGTGGTGCTCGGTGGCGACTTGCCGATGGCCCGGCAGCGCATTGCCCAGGGGCGCGAGCAGATACCCGGGCAGTTGCTGGAACTGACCGCGCTGACCGCCGACAATCCCCGCCAGCAGCTGCTCATAGGCCGGCTGAGCGAGCTGATCGAACGCCGCCTGGAAGTGATCGACCAGTTGCTCAAGACCCGTGCCCCAGATGCCGGGCCGGTCGTGACGCCATTGGTGACGCGTTTCCCTATTCGCAGCATCATTCGCGAGATGCTCGCCAACGAGCAGGTGCTGCTCGACAAGCGCATCAGGAATGCCGAGCGTCAGCGTGCCTGGGCGCGCTGGCTGGGCTGGGGTTCGATGCTGGTGCAGGTGCTGCTGCTGGTCCTGGTGACGTGGTTGCTCGGACGCCAGGTGTCGAAGCGATTGTCTGCCGAACGGCAGTCGCGCCTGTCCAGTGCGCGCGCCCTGGCGGTGCTGCAGACGGTCCGCGAACCCATCGCGTTGATCGATGCGCAACAGCGCGTGGTCATGCACAACGCCGCATTCGAACAGCTCTACGGCCGGACAGCCGACGGCCAGCAGCTGGCGACCAATGCCGCCTGGGTGGATCCCATCCTGCAGCAGCGCCTGGGCGACGTGCTTTCGCGCGGGCGCGAGCTGTGGGATTTCGAACAGGTGCAGACCACGGCCGATCGCGTCGAGCGCACCGTATTGATCAATGCCAGCCGGATGTCATTGCCCGACCGCGACGACGAAGTCGCGCTGTTGACCGTCAGCGACGTATCCGCGCAGAAGGCAACGCAGCGGAAGATCAACGAGCTCAATCGCCAGCTCGAAGGCAAGGTCGACCAGGTTTCGGAGGTCAATCGCGAGCTGGAGGCGTTCAGCTACTCGGTGTCGCACGACCTGCGCGCGCCGTTGCGCCACGTGGCCGGCTTCTCGGACAAGCTGACCCGCCACCTTGGCGAAGTCGCCGACGAAAAGAGCCTGCACTACCTGGGCATCATCAGCAATTCGGCCAAGCGCATGTCGCACCTGATCGACGACCTGCTGGTGTATTCGCGCCTGGGTCGCAGCGCACTGCGCCTGCAGCCGGTCGACATGCAATCGATGGTTGCCGAGACGCGGGCGATGCTCGACGCGAACCTGTCGGCCGACGGCAGCTCGCAGCAGGTTTCCTGGAAGATCCAGCCGCTGCCGATCGTCGTCGCCGACGAGAACATGATGCGCCAGGTCTGGCTCAACCTGCTCGGCAACGCAGTCAAGTACAGCAGCAACCGCGAACGCAGCCAGGTCGAGGTATCGCACCAGCGCCTGGACGATGGCAGCCACGAGTTCTGCGTGCGCGACAACGGCGCCGGCTTCGACATGGCCTACGCCGGCAAGCTGTTCGGCGTGTTCCAGCGACTGCACAAGGCCAGCGACTTCCCCGGCACCGGGATCGGCCTGGCCAGTGTCAAGCGCGTACTGGCAAGGCACGGTGGCAGCATCAGTGCCGAGTCCGAGCCCGATCAGGGCGCCACTTTCCGATTCACCCTGCCGGCCGCGCTCGATGCGCCGCCGTCCACTACCAGGCTCATGCAATGACCGAATTCCGCACCATCCTGCTTGCAGAAGACAGCCACGCCGACGCCGAGATGGCGATCGACGCGTTGCGCGATGCCAACCTGGTCAACCCCATCGTCCACGTCGAGGACGGGGTCGAGGCGATGGACTACCTGCACCGGCGCGGTCGTTTTGCCGACCGTCCCGAAGGCCATCCGGCCGTGCTGCTGCTGGACATCAAGATGCCGCGCATGGACGGACTCGAAGTCCTGCAGCAGATCCGCGGCGACGCCAAGCTCAAGAACACGCCGGTGGTGATCCTGTCGTCTTCCCGCGAGGAGAGCGACCTGGCCGCCGGCTGGAACCTGGGCGTCAATGCCTATGTGGTCAAGCCGGTCGATGGCGACCAGTTCTTCCAGGCCGTGAAGGTGCTCGGCAAGTTCTGGGCAGTGATCAACGAACCGCCTGTGATCGACTGACATGGGATCGGCCGCGGATCCCAACGCCGATGCATTGCGCATCGTCCTGGTGGAGGACGATGCCGACGACGCCGAACTGGTGTCGCTGCAGTTGGCCGACGCCGGAATCCGTGCGCAGTTCCTGCACGTGCAATCGGCGTCGGAGTTGCGCGCCGCGATGAGTGCTGGCGCGGACCTGGTCGTCTCGGACGTATCGATGCCGGCATTCAGCGGATTCGAGGCCTTGGCCATCGCGCGCGAATTCGATCCGGAAATCCCGTTCCTGCTTGTGTCGGGCGCGATTGAAGACGAGGTGGCCATGCGCGCCGCCAAGTCGAAGGTGCAGGCTTATCTGCTCAAGCAGGACCTGACCGGCCTGCTTCATGCGGTGCAAGAGGCTTCCGGCGGGCTCTCGCCGACGCGTCACGCTGCCTCCCGGAAGTCGTTGAGTCCGCCCTGATAAGCTGGACTTCCGGCCGACAGCGTTGGTGATCGACGCCATGAACCCCGTATCAATCGTGCTGCTCGGCCTGGCCATGTCCACCGATGCCTTCGCGGCGGCGCTGGGCAAGGGCGCCGGCATGCTCCGGCCGCGCTGGCCCGAAGCGCTGCGCATAGGCCTGATCTTCGGCGTGGTCGAAGGCATCACCCCGGTCATTGGCTGGCTGTTGGGTTCCGCCGCCTCGCGCTACATCGAAGCCTGGGACCACTGGATCGCCTTCGGCATGCTGGGGGTGCTGGGGCTGCACATGATCTACAAGGCCGCCACCGACCAGGACGCGGCCGAAGCGGCGGCCACCGGCCGCTTGGGCGGGATCTGGTCGGTCGCCCTGACCGGACTGGCCACCAGCATCGATGCCATGGCCGTCGGTGTGGGCCTGGCCTTTGTCGACGTGAACATCCTCGTCGTCGCCGTCGTCATCGGGCTTTGCACGCTGACGATGGTCACGCTCGGGATCATGGCCGGCCGCGCGCTGGGCATGCTGATCGGCAAGCGCGCCGAAATGGCCGGTGGCGTCATCCTGATCCTGGTCGGCGCGACGATCCTCTACGAGCACCTGCACGCGGCAACGGCGTGAACGATCGCACGGCGTGACACCAACAGCGCCGGAAGCCGCGGTGCCGCTCAGCAGTCGTCGGCGCGGAATGCATCGCGCAGCCAGTGGAAGGTGGGCGCCGCCGGGTCGCCTTCGGCCTCGATCACATCGAAACGACACGCGCCGCCGGCGTAGCGCCGGTTCCTGGCAAGGAACACCATCGCGGCACGGATAAGC
The DNA here is from genome assembly GCF_052113485.1 of Lysobacter sp. TAF61. NCBI lineage: Bacteria > Pseudomonadati > Pseudomonadota > Gammaproteobacteria > Lysobacterales > Lysobacteraceae > Lysobacter > Lysobacter sp. TAF61. The sequence continues at coordinate 89,765 of NZ_JBFRDH010000005.1, read as the reverse complement.
TTTCGGCGCTTGTGCACGTCCACCGAACCGGCACCCCCGCCGAAGCGGGCGTTGCGGCGGAATCGCACTTCGACGAACACCAGCGTGGCGCCGTCGAGCATGACCAGATCGAGTTCGCCGATGCGGTAGGTCGCATTCGCGGCCACTTCGCGCAGCCCTGCATCGATCAGGTAATCGCGCGCGGCGGCTTCCACCGCCGCGCCTTTTGCGCGCTTGTCAGCGCTGGGCGGCATCGGCCAGCGGAGTGGCGACGCCGGCGCTGAACGTCGACCATGCCGGCGTGCGCAGGACATTGCCGAAGCCGTCCAGGCGCAACGTGCCGGTGGCGCCGTCGATGCGACCGTCGGCCGTTGTTGCCAGGCGCTGCAGGTAGGCGGTGATCTGCCAGGCGTCGTAGCCGAATGCGAACAGGCGTGCGGCCGGCCCCTTGGCGCTCGACAACTGCGCGCCAACGTTGCTTGCCGGTGGCAGGCCGGGCACGCCGCGCGTGCTCCAGACATCGCTCGGGAAGACGATGCCGTCGAGGATGCGGTCTTCTTCCGGCTTGCCGGTGCCCGACAACACCTGCGACGTCGCCACGCGCGGCTTGCCAGCGAGGCCGGCCAGGGCCAGCTTCGGCATCAGCGTGCGTGCATTGCTGCCCTTGATCGCCAGGAACACGGCATCGACGCCGCCGGCCTTCTGCGCATACGGACCAAGATCGGCGATGCCTTCGCTGACCACGTCGGTCACTTCGCCGCCGCGTTCGACCAGGCGATCGCGCAGGCTGGCGACGGCACGCTGCTGCGTCTCGTCGCTGCCGCCGATCACCAGCACCTTGCGCGCACCGCGGCCCAGCAGGTATTCGGCCGCGGCGATGCCCTCGTCTTCCGGCGACAGCGAGAAGCCGGCGTTGCCGTTCGGCGGCGAGACATCACCGCGGTTGAGCGCGAGCACCGGCACCGGCAACGAGGCCTTGCCGAACAGCGCGTTGACTTCGTCGCGGCCGAGCGGACCGACCACGAAGTCGTTGCCTTCGGCCGCGGCCAGGTCGTAGGCCGCCAGCGCGCCACCGGTGGTGCCGGCGGTGTCGTAGAAGCTGATGTCGGGGCGGCGGCGGGTTTCGCCGTAATAGCCGGCGAGGAAGCCATCGCGCACCGGCGTGGCCGGGACGGCCAGGCTGCCCGACATCGGCAGCAGCACGGCCAGCTTCACCGGCGGGCGGTAACCGTCGCTGTCGGCCGGCGGGCGGCTGGCGGCATCGAAATGCCAGCCGCTGCGGTCGAACGGACGCGGCAGCGGCAGGCCGCGGCGCATCAGCGCCTGGCCGACATAGTTGTAGAGCGGATCGCCGGCCGCCAGGGCCGCCGCTTCGCGGGCGAGAGTGGGGTTGTCGAGCTGCGCCAGCAGGTGCTCGATCTGGCGATCGTTGGCGCTGCGCGCCGGGCCGACCAGGGAAGCGCCGCTGCGGGCAAGTTCGCCGGCCTGCATGATGGTGGCGTTGCGGCTGGCCTGCGATGTCGTGCCGGTTTGGGTGACCGTGGCGCAACCGCCGAGCAGGGCGGTGCTCATTGCCGCGGCGAAGATCCATTTCATCGCCCATCGATTCGAAGCTAGGCTCATCGGCATGCGTTCGCCGCGACGCGGCGTTCCTGAGGGACCGGTTAGGATTCTACCCGGCCCCACCGCAGACGCACGATGCCTACGTCCCAAGCAGCAAATCTCCCACCTCCGGGAATCCTCCATGTCGTCGCCACGCCGATCGGCAACCTCGGTGATCTGTCGGCGCGCGCGCTGGAGACCCTCAAGACGGTGAGCGCGATCTGCGCCGAGGACACCCGCCACACCCGCCAGCTGCTGTCGCACTTTGGCCTGGAGCGTCCGCTGCTGGCCTTGCACCAGCACAACGAGGACGCGCAGGCGGCGCAGCTGGTGGCGCGCCTGCGTGCCGGCGAGTCGCTGGCGCTGGTGTCGGATGCGGGAACGCCGCTGGTGAGCGATCCCGGCTTCCGCCTGGTTCGCGCGGCGCGTGCGGCCGGGATCCGGGTGTCGCCGGTCCCGGGCGCTTGTGCCGCGATCGCCGCGCTCAGTGTCGCCGGTGTGCCGAGCGATCGTTTCGTGTTCGAGGGATTCCTGCCGGCCAAGGGTTCGGCCCGTCGCGAGCGGCTGTCGCGGCTGGTAGGCGAGCCGCGCACGCTCATCTTTTACGAGTCGGCGCACCGTATCGAGGAGTCGCTGGAAGACCTCGCCGCGGCGTTCGGGGAGGCGCGCGTGGCGGTGGTCGGTCGCGAGCTGACCAAGTTGTTCGAGACGGTGCTCGACGGAACGCTGGGCGAGTTGAAGGCGCGCGTTGCGGCCGATCCGAACCAGCGCAAGGGTGAGTTCGTCGTGATCGTGGAAGGGGCCGGTGACGACGCCGACGCCAGCATCGCCGAGGGCCGACGCCTGTACGCCAAGCTCAGCGAACACCTGAAGCCCTCCCAGGCGGCCAAGCTCGCCGCCGAGCTGAGCGGCGCGCCAAGAAAAGCGCTCTACAACTCCGACGAAGGTTGAGTCTTGGCCCGAAGGGGCGAATGTCTCCGGTCGGGCGCCGTCCGGCGGGCCGGGGATTGCGCAGCCCCTTAATCAGCCATCCATGGCTGATGCGGGGCGCGGGCCATCCATGGCCCGCTGCTGCGCAATCCCCGACCCGCCGGACGACGCTTCGGCAATTCATTTCCCGGTCTTCGTTGTGCGCGCAGTCGGGAGTGGGGCGCGCAGCGGGCAGTCGCGCATGGCACGCAACAGCCCCCTTTAGTAAAGGGGGCGCCGCGGCAGCGGCAGGGAATTGGAGGTGAACTGAGTCGGGGCCCAAGGTTTGCGCAGCAAACTTTGGGGTTTATTCAACGCGAAGCGGTAGAATAAACACGGCGGAGTCGGCCAGGCAGTCGCGTCATCCTTTCGGGGGTGCCGAGGAAAGTCCGGGCTCCACAGGGCACGGTGCCAGGTAACGCCTGGGCGGCGCAAGCCGACGGAAAGTGCAACAGAGAGCAGACCGCCGAACGGCGTCGCAAGACGTGCGTGGTAAGGGTGAAACGGTGCGGTAAGAGCGCACCGCGAGTCTGGCAACAGACCGGCACGGCAAACCCCACCGGGAGCAAGACCAAATAGGGAGGCAATGCCGCGGCCCGCGGTGTCTCCGGGTAGGTTGCTTGAGCGTAGCGGCGACGCTGCGCCTAGAGGAATGACTGTCCACGACAGAACCCGGCTTACAGGCCGGCTCCGCCGCCTGCTCTTTTGCGCTTCGCGCTCAAGAGCCCCAAGTTGCTTGCGCAACTCGGGCCCCGGGCTTTCAGCCTCCAATTCCCTGCCGCTGCCGCGGCGCCCCCTTTACTAAAGGGGGCTTGTTCGCTTGGATGCGTTCCCGCCAACGGACGGGCGGGCGGCTTTTGCCTTTTCCCGCTCGCGAACGGGGTTCGCATTTCCCTTCTCCCGCCTGCGGGAGAAGGTGCCCGGAGGGCGGATGAGGGCAGCTCCTGCCAGTGCCGGGGCAGGGGGGTGAAGAGGCCATAGACATCCTTTATTCATTCTAGATGTGTGATCGGTATCGCAAATGGGGCGGTTCGTGCTGCGCGGCAGCATCGGCAAAGAGGCGAAGGGCGGCTTTGCCCTGGCTGGTGCTTGACCCCCTTCCAGTCTCAAAAAATGAGACTAAACAACGGCTAGTGGATAAGTCTTGAATAAGACTGTGAAGTTCGCTGCAAGCCCTTGATGGAACAGGTGAAATTGTCTCTGGAAACTTGTTGACAACCCTGTGGGGCGTGCCTAAGGTGGGCATCTGAGGGAAAACCGGGTTTTTTGTGGTTTTTCAGTGACCAAGCCGCCCGCTTAGAGGTGGCCCCAACCAGGTGCTGAATGTTCCAGGGTGAGACCGCCATCACGATTGACGACAAGGGCCGGCTGGCGGTGCCCACCGTCTACCGTGACGCCGTCGCGCGTGAATGCGGCAACCGCATGGTCCTCACCTACAACCCGTTCGAGTCGGGTTCGCTGTACCTCTACCCGCAGGCCATCTGGGAACGCGTCCGCGACCAGGTCAATGCCCTGCCCAAGGCCAAGAAGGTCAACCGCAGCATGCAGCTCAAGCTGGTCGGCGCGGCGACCTTCGTCGAGCTCGACGGCAATGGCCGCATCAGCATCCCCGCCAGCCACCGTGCCGCCGTCGGCATCGAGAAGAAGGCCGTGTTGCTGGGCATGGGCGACAAGTTCGAACTGTGGAGCGAGCAAGCGCACCACGCACAGATCCGTCAGACCATTTCTGACGACGATCTGAGCGAGGAGCTGCTCGACCTGCAGCTGTGACGGTGGGTGGCATGGGGCGCGGCGCGCTTTCCGGCCACCTTCCCGTGATGTACGCGCAGGTGCTGGACGGCCTGAACGTGCGCGGGAACGGAACGTACCTGGATGGCACGTTCGGGCGCGGCGGCCATGCGCGTGGCGTGCTGGAACAACTCGGCCCCGGAGGCCGGCTGCTGGTCATGGACAAGGATCCCGAAGCGATTGCCGTTGCCGAACGAGAGTTCGCCGCGGACCCGCGCGTGGCGATCTTCCGTGGCAGCTTCGCCGAACTGGCGCAGTGGAACGAGACCGCCGGCGGCCTCGACGGCATCCTGTTCGACCTGGGTGTGTCGTCGCCGCAGCTCGACGTCGCCGAACGCGGTTTCAGCTTCGGCAAGGACGGCCCGCTCGACATGCGCATGGACCCCGACAGCGGGTTGAGCGCGGCGCAGTGGCTGGCCCAGGCCGACGATCGCGAAATCGCCGACGTGCTGTGGACCTACGGCGAAGAGCGCATGAGCCGCAAGATCGCCCGCACGATCGTCGCGCGCCGTGCCGAACAGCCGCTGCTGCGCACCGCCCAGCTGGCCGATCTGATCGCCTCGGTGATGCCGCGCGGCGACAGCAAGATCCATCCGGCCACGCGCAGCTTCCAGGCGATCCGCATCTTCATCAACCGCGAGCTGGCCGATCTGGAGATCGGCCTCGACGCCGCGCTCGCCCGCCTCAAGCCCGGCGGCCGCCTGGCGGTGATCAGCTTCCATTCGCTGGAAGACCGCATCGTCAAGCAGTTCATCCTTCGCCACAGCAAGGCGCCGCCGGCCAATCGCCGCATGCCGGTGGAGGTGGCGTTCACGCCGGTGCTGCTTGCGATCGGTTCGGCGCAGAAGGCGTTCGACGAGGAAACCTCGGTCAATCCGCGCGCCCGCAGTGCGGTGCTGCGCGTGGCCGAGAAGCTGCCGGTTCTCAGCCCGGTGCACGGCAAGGAGGCGGCATGAGCATCGCCCGCCTGTTGCTGAGCGTGCTGGTGGTGGCCAACGTCGTTTCGGCGCTGGCGGTGGTGGAGGCGCGTCATCAGCACCGCCAGCTGTTCGTCCAGCTCAGCCGCCTGGAGCGCGCCCGCGACGAGCTCAACATCGAGTTCGGCCGCTTGCAGCTCGAGCAGGCGACCTGGGCCGAAAGCAACCGCATCGACCAGGTCGCGCGTGATCGCCTCGGCATGAAGTTCCCCGAAGGCGCCGAAACCGTGGTGATCCGCCCATGACCGGCCGCAATTCCAGGTCCGCCGGCCGCACCAGCCTGCTTGAGCGGGTGCTGGCGCTGCGCGAGAAGTTCGGTGGCGAGCGCGACAATCGCGTCGCCGGCAAGGGTCGCGGCCGCGCATCGTTCAACCTGCGCAACCGCCTGCTGATCGTCGGCACGGCGCTGGGCGTGTGCTCGCTGGCGCTGGTCGCGCGCGCGCTCGACCTGCAGGTCATCAGCAATGACTTCTATCGCCAGCAGGGCGATGCCCGCTCGCTGCGCGAGATCCCGATCCCCACCTCGCGCGGCATGATCACCGATCGCAACGGCGAGCCGCTGGCGGTGTCGACGCCGGTCGAGTCGATCTGGGCCAATCCGCAGGAACTGCTGGCCAATCCGGCCCGAATCCCGCAACTGGCCAAGACCCTGGGCGTGTCGTCCGACGCGCTGACGCGCAAGCTCAGCCAGCGCGCCGACAAGGAATTCGTCTACCTCAAGCGCCGGATCAACCCGGACGAAGCGCACCGGATCCTGGCCTACAAGATCCCGGGTGTGTTCTCGCAGCGCGAGTTCCGTCGCTTCTATCCGCAGGGCGAGGCGATGTCGCACGTCCTGGGCTTCACCAACATCGACGACCTGGGCCAGGAAGGACTGGAGCTGGCATTTGACGACTGGCTGCGCGGCAAGCCCGGCTCCAAGCGCGTGATCCGCGACGGCGCCGGTCGCATCGTCGAAAGCGTCGACCTGGTCAAGCAGGCCGAGCCGGGCCACGACCTGACCCTGACCATCGACCGCCGCATCCAGTACCTGGCGTTCCGCGAGCTGCGTGGCACGCTGCAGCGCACCGGCGCCAGCAGCGGCTCGGTGGTGGTGCTCGACATCGCCACCGGCGAAGTGCTGGCGATGGCCAACCTGCCGACCTACAACCCCAATGCGCTGAGCGTGGGCAACCCCGACACGCATCGCAACCGCGCCGTCACCGACGTGATCGAGCCGGGCTCGACGATGAAGCCGCTGACCGTCGCCGCCGCGCTCGAGGCGGGCGTGATCACCGCGCACTCCACCTTCGACACCAACCCGGGCTGGATGCCGAACGGTCGCTTCCGCACCACCGATCACCGCAACTACGGCGTGCTCGACACCACCGGCGTGATCACCAAGAGCTCCAACGTCGGCGCCGCCAAGATCGTGGCGCGGATCCCGAGCCAGAACTACTACGACTTCCTGCACCGCTTCGGCTACGGCCGCAAGACCCACAGTGGCTTCCCGGGCGAGTCGTCGGGCGTGCTGGCGCCGCCGTCGCGCTGGAGCGGCACCACCAAGCAGACCATGTCCTACGGCTATGGCCTGTCGGCGACGCCGCTGCAGATCGCCCAGGCGTATGCGGCGCTGGGCAACGGCGGCCGCCTGATCACGCCGACCTTCGTCAAGGGCGGCGAACAGAACGAACCGGTGCAGGTGCTCGATCCGGCGATCTCCGGCCAGATCATGCGCATGATGCAGACCGTGACCGAGCCCGGCGGCACCGCCACGCAGGCAGCGATCCTGGGCTACCACGTCGCCGGCAAGACCGGCACCGCGCGCAAGTTCAACGAGACCGGCGGCTACTCGCGCCGCTACGTGTCGTTCTTCGCCGGCGTGGTCCCGGTCAACAACCCGCGCTTCTCGATGGTGGTGGTGGTCAACGATCCCGATCCGGCCAAGGGCTACTACGGCGGCTTCGTCTCCGGCCCGGTGTTCAAGAACGTCATGGAAGGCGCGCTGCGCCTGATGGACGTGGCGCCAGACGATATCGGCACGTGGATGGCGGCGCAGGCCGAAGCCGAAGCCAAGCGCGCCAAGGCCAACGGCGGCAAGCCGTCCGGTGCGGTGCTGCCGGCGCCGGTGCAGGTCGCGGCCGCACCGCTGTCCACCGGCGTGGTCGCAACCCCCGGAGGTGGCCGATGAGCCGCCTCATGCCGTTGTCGGAGCTGCTGCCCGATGTCGCCGGCATCGCGCCGGAGCTGCAGATCAGCGGGCTGGTGCTCGATTCGCGCGCGGTCAAGCCCGGTTACGCATTCGTCGCCATTGCCGGCTTCGGTGCGCACGGGCTGCGCTTCGTCGACCAGGCGCGCGCCGCCGGCGCCAGTGCGATCCTGTTCGAGCCGCCGGCACCCGATGACCTGCCGGCACCGGCCGACGCCATCGCCGTGCCTGGCCTGCGCTCGCGCCTGGGCGAAATGGGCGACGCCTTCCACGGCCGCGCCACCGCTGCCATGGATGTCGTCGGCGTCACCGGCACCAACGGCAAGACCTCGACCGTGCAGCTGCTCACGCAGGCCTGGCACCTGCTCGGCATACGCAGCGGCAGCGTCGGCACGCTGGGCGCCGGCCTCTACGGCGAAGTGGTGCCGACCGGCTTCACCACCCCGCTGGTGCTGCAGACGCACGAGCTGCTGGCGCAGATGCGCGACCAGGGCGCTACTGCCGTTGCCATGGAAGCCAGTTCGCACGCGCTCGACCAGGGCCGCGTGGACGGCGTGCATTTCGATGTCGCGGTGTTCACCAACCTCACCCGCGATCATCTCGACTACCACGGCGACATGGCGACCTACGGCGCCGCCAAGGCGCGCCTGTTCGCGTGGCCGGGCCTGTCGGCGGCGGTGGTCAACCTCGATGACGAATTCGGCCGCGAGCTGCTCTCGACCGTACCGGCCGGCGTGCGCGCCATCGGCCTGAGCTCGCGCGGCGAGCGCGGTGCGACGCTGCAGGCGCAGTCGCTGCGTTTCGACAATGCCGGCATCGGCTTCGAGCTGGTGCACGAAGGCGAGGCCTGGCCGGTCAACTCGCCGCTGCTGGGCCGCTTCAATGTCGACAACCTGCTCGCGGTGGCCGGCACGCTGCTGGCGCTGGGCGAGCAGCCGGCGCTGATCGCGCAGGTTCTGTCGCAACTGCAGCCGATCCACGGCCGCATGAACCGCCTCGGTGGCGATGGCGAGCTGCCGCTGGTGGTGATCGACTACGCGCACACGCCCGATGCGCTCGAGCAGGCACTGTCGTCGCTGCGCGCCCACGTACAGGCGCGGCTGCTGTGCGTGTTCGGTTGCGGCGGCGATCGCGACCGCGGCAAGCGTCCGCAGATGGCGGCGATCGCCGAGCGCCATGCCGACGTCGTGATCGTCACCGACGACAACCCGCGCTTCGAGAACGGCGACGTCATCGTCGACGACATCATGGCCGGCTTCGCCAATCCGGCGCTGGTCAGCGTGCAGCGCGACCGCGCCGCCGCGATCGCACGCGCGGTCGGAATGGCCGGCCAGAACGATATCGTGCTGGTGGCCGGCAAGGGACACGAGCCCTACCAGGACATCCAGGGCGTGCAATACCCCTTCGACGACACCCAGGTCGCGCGCGCGGCGCTGGAGGCGCGGGCATGAAGCCGCTGCATCTGTCGCAGATCGCACGCATGACCGGCGGCCGCCTGCACGGCGAAGACGCCGTGGTGACCACGGTGGCAACCGATACGCGCGCGCTACCGCAGGGCGGGGGCGTGCTGTTCATCGCGCTCAAGGGCGAGCGCTTCGATGCGCACGATCACGTCGCCTCGCTGCCGGCGGACAAGGTTGCCGCCGTGCTGGTGTCGCGCCAGCTGGATGTGGCGATTGCGCAGATCGTCGTTGCCGACACCCAGCGCGCACTCGCCGACCTCGCAGCGGCCGTGCAGCGCGCGCGTGTGGAATCGGGCAACGCCGGCAAGACCGTCGCGATCACCGGCAGCAACGGCAAGACCAGCGTAAAGGCGCTCACGCTCGCGATCCTGGAGCGCGTTGGCCCGACCTACGCCACGCCGGGCAATCGCAACAACGAGATCGGCCTGCCGCTGGCGGTGCTCGACGCGCCCGAAGGCATGCAGTTCGCAATCTACGAAATGGGCGCCGGCCAGCCAGGCGACATCGCCTACCTGACTGCCGTGGTCCGCCCCGACGTTTCGGTGATCAACAACATCGCGCCCGGCCACCTCGAGCGCATGGGCAGCCTGCTTGGCGTGGCCGACACCAAGGCCGCGATCTACGACGCGCTGCCGGCCGAAGGCGTGGCGGTGATCAACGCCGATGATGCGTTCGCGCCGTACTTCGCCGAGCGCGCCCATGGTCGCCGCCTGGTCCGTTTCGGTCTCGATGCCAGCGCCGACATCACCGCGCGCGACGTCCAGGCGCAAGTCGAAGGCTCGCGCTTCACCCTGGTCACGCCGCAGGGCGAAGCGGCGATCACGCTGGCGCTGCCGGGTCGCCACAACGTCCGCAACGCACTGGCCGCGGCGGCGCTCGCGCTGGGCGTGGGGGCAACGCTGCAGGCCGTGGCCGACGGCCTCAATGCCGCCAGGTCGGTGCCGGGCCGCCTGATCACGTACCGCCTGGCCAACGGTGCAGTGCTGATCGACGACAGCTACAACGCCAACCCGGGCTCGCTCGCGGCCGCCATCGACACGCTGTCGGAGGGTGGCGGTGAAGCCTGGCTGGTGCTGGGCGACATGCGCGAACTCGGCGCCGATGCCGAAGCGATGCATGCCGAGGCCGGTCGCCGCGCCAAGGGCGCCCGCATCAGCCGCATGTTCACGCTGGGCCCGCACAGCGCTGCGGCAGCGGTGGCGTTCGGTGAAGGCGCCACGCATTTCGAAACACATGACGCGCTGGCCAGCGCTCTGCGCGCGGAACTGCGCGACGGCGTTCGCGTGCTGGTGAAGGGCTCGCGTGGCAGCGCGATGGACCGGATCGTCGCCGCGCTGGCCGACGCCGCGCCGCGCTCGGACAAGAAGGGGAATCCTGATGCTGCTTGAACTCACTCGCTGGCTCGAACAACTGCAGAGTCTGTTCGGACTGTTCAGTTACCTGACCTTCCGCGGCATCCTCAGCGCGCTGACCGCGCTGGCGCTGTCGCTATGGTGGGGGCCGGCGGTGATCCGCCGCCTGGGCCAGCTCAAGGGTGGCCAGCCGATCCGCAAGGACGGCCCGCAGTCGCACTTCTCCAAAGCCGGCACGCCGACCATGGGTGGCGCGCTGATCCTGCTCACGGTGATGGCGTCGGTGCTGCTGTGGGGCGACCTGCGCAACAAGTACGTGTGGACGGTGCTGCTGGTCATGCTCGCCTTCGGCGCGATCGGCTGGTACGACGACTGGATCAAGATCGTCCGCCGCGACCCCAATGGCCTGAAGTCGCGCTGGAAGTACCTGGCGCAGTCGGTGTTCGGTCTCGCCGCCGGCCTGTATCTCTATCTGTATGCCGACGTTCCGGCGGCCACCACGTTCTACGTGCCGTTCTTCAAGTCGATCGCGCTGCCGCTGGCGGGAATCGGCTTCGTCGCCATCGCCTACTTCTGGATCGTCGGCTTCTCCAACGCGGTCAACCTCACCGACGGTCTCGACGGCCTGGCGATCATGCCGACCGTGCTGGTCGCCTGCGCGCTGGGCATCTTCGCCTACGCCTCCGGCCACGCCGAGTTCTCCAAGTACCTGCAGATCCCGCCGGTGCCGGGCGCCGGCGAGCTGGTGATCATCTGCGCGGCCATCGCCGGCGCGGGCCTGGGCTTCCTCTGGTTCAACACCTATCCGGCCATGGTCTTCATGGGCGACATCGGCGCGCTGGCGCTGGGCGCGGTGCTTGGCACGATCGCGGTCATCGTCCGGCAGGAACTGGTGCTGGTGATCATGGGCGGCATCTTCGTGATCGAGACGCTGTCGGTGATGATCCAGGTGGGCTCGTTCAAGCTCACCGGAAAGCGCGTGTTCCGGATGGCGCCGATCCATCACCACTTCGAGCTCAAGGGCTGGCCGGAGCCGCGCGTGATCGTGCGCTTCTGGATCATCTCGGTGGTGCTGGTCCTGGTCGGCCTGGCGACGCTGAAGGTGCGCTGATGACCGACCTTTCGACCGCTCGCCAGGCAACGCGCCTCGACGCCATCGGCGGCCACTTCGATCCGTGGCTGCTGGGCATCTCGTGCGCGCTTGCCTGTGTCGGCGTGGTCATGGTCGGCTCGGCATCGATCGGCGTCGCCGACGGCCACGACGTCGGACCGTTCTACTTCCTCAGCCGCCACGTCGTGTTCCTGGCCCTGGGCCTGGTCATGGCGGTGTGGGTGATGCGCACCGAGTTGAAGACCATCGAGCAGCACAACCAGTGGTTGCTGCTGGTCTGCTTCGTGCTGCTGATCGCGGTGTTCGTCCCCGGCATCGGCAAGAATGTCAACGGCGCGCGGCGCTGGTTGAACCTGGGCGTGTCGAACTTCCAGGCGGTCGAAGCGGTCAAGCTGCTCTACATCGTCTGGCTGGCCAGCTACCTCAAGCGCTACAGCGAGGAAGTGACGGCAACCTGGGGCGCGATGCTCAAGCCGATCGGCGTCGCCGTCGGCCTGGTGGTGCTGTTACTGCTGCAGCCCGACTTCGGTTCGTCGTCGCTGATCCTGGCGGTCACCGCCGGCATGCTCGTGCTCGGCGGCGTCAACATGCCGCGCATGTTCGGCCCGGTGCTGATCGGCCTGCCGGTGCTGGCGATCGTCGCGATCGCCGAACCCTACCGCGTGACCCGACTGACCTCGTTCCTCGACCCGTGGCAGGACCCGTTCAAGACCGGTTACCAGCTGACCAACGCCTTGATGGCGGTCGGCCGCGGCGAATGGATCGGCGTCGGCCTGGGCGCGTCGGTGCAGAAGCTGTCGTACCTGCCCGAAGCACATACCGACTTCATCCTTGCGGTGATTGGCGAAGAATTCGGCTTCCTCGGCGTGTGCACCGTGGTCGCGCTCTACGCCGGCCTGGCTGGCCGCGCGTTCTGGCTGGGCCTGAAGTGCGTCGAGATGCGCCGCCACTTCGCCGGCTACTGCGCGTTCGGCATCGCGCTGTGGATGAGCCTGCAGAGCTTCGTCTCGATCGGCGTCAATCTCGGCCTGCTGCCGACCAAGGGTCTGACCCTGCCGATGATTTCCTACGGCGGCTCCAGCGTGATCATGACCTGCGCCGCGCTGGGCCTGCTGCTGCGCGTGTCCTACGAACTCGATCGCGCCCAGCGCCAGGTTGCCCGCGTGCGCAACGAAGCCACGCCGTCGCCGGCCGGGTCGCCGTCCTCGTCGCCGTCGCCGACAGCGCCTGCGCCGACGTCGATGCCTGCCTCGCAGTCCAAGCGCAGCGGCGACGTGCGCGGCACCAGCCGCCTGCGCCAGCGCGTCGAACCCACCCTGGGGAGGATCGCTTGAAGATTGCCGCGACCGATTCCGACCTGCACCCGGTGATGATCCTCGCCGGCGGCACCGGTGGTCACATCTTCCCGGGCCTTGCGGTAGCGCACGAGCTCAAGGAGCGCGGCGTGCCCGTGCTGTGGCTCGGCGCCGAGGGCGGCATGGAAACGCGCCTGGTGCCGCAACACGACATCGCCATCGATACGATCGCGGTCAGTGGCATGCGCGGCAAGGGCATCGGCACGCTGCTGGCCACGCCGTTCCGCCTGATCGGCGCAGTGCGCGCCGCGCTGCAGACGCTGCGCGAGCGCCAGCCGCGTGCAGTGGTCAGCTTCGGTGGTTACGCTGCAGGCCCCGGTGGCATCGCCGCTCGCATCGCCGGCGTGCCGCTGCTCGTGCACGAACAGAACCGCGCACCGGGCCTGACCAATCGCGTGCTGGCGCGCTTCGCACGCCACGTGTTGACCGGCTTCCCGGGCACGTTCCCGAGCCTCAAGGAAGAAGTGGTCGGCAATCCGGTTCGTGGCGAGATCGCCGCGGTGGTGCCGCCCAGTGTCCGCTTCGCCCAGCGCACCGGTCCGATCCGGCTGCTCGTTCTCGGTGGCAGCCAGGGCGCGCGTGCGTTGAACCTGGCGATGCCCAAGGCCGTGGCCGGACTGCGCGGGCGCCTGGCCTGCGAAGTGCGCCACCAGAGCGGCGAAAAGATGCGCGAGGAGGCCGAACAGGCCTACGCCAAGGCCGGCGTCACGGCTTCGGTGGAACCGTTCATCGCCGACATGGCCGCCGCCTACGCCTGGGCGGACCTGGTGATCTGCCGCGCGGGCGCCCTGACGCTGGCCGAATTGTGTGCGGTGGGTGTCGGCAGCGTGCTGGTGCCGTTCCCGCAGGCAGTCGACGACCACCAGACCAAGAACGCGCAGTACCTGGTCGACCGCGGCGCCGCGCACCTGGTGCCGCAGGGCGTCGGCAACGACCTGGGCGACCGCATCTCGGCAACGATCGAGATCCTCGGCGAGCGCGGTGTGCTGCTGCAGCTGGCGCACAGTGCGCGCTCGATCGCCAGGCCCGATGCCGCACAGCGCGTCGCCGATGCCGTCATGGAGGTGGTGCCGTGATGGCCAACTTCTCGTTCCCGATTCCCCATTCCCGATTCCCGCTCCACGGAAACACGCCATGAGTACCGCCCTGCGCCGCCGCCTGCAGCACACCGGCGACCTCGCCAAAGCCTTCCCGCGCGTGCACTTCGTCGGCATCGGCGGCGTCGGCATGAGCGGCATTGCCGAGGTGATGTGCACGCTGGGCTACCAGGTCTCCGGCTCGGACAACGCAGACAACGCCGTCACCCGGCGGCTGTCGGCGCTCGGCATCAACGTGCAGCGCGGCCACGCCGCGGCGAACGTGCTCGGCGCCGACTGCGTCGTGGTCTCCAGCGCCATCCGCGCCGAGAACCCCGAGCTGATGGAAGCGCGTGCACAGCGCATCCCGGTGGTGCCGCGCGCGGAGATGCTGGCCGAGCTGATGCGCTTCAAGCGCGGCATCGCGGTGGCCGGCACCCACGGCAAGACCACCACCACCTCGCTGGCTGCAAGCGTGCTCGCGGAGGGCGGCATCGATCCGACCTTCGTCATCGGTGGCCAGCTGCTTGCCGCCGGCGCGAACGCGCGCCTGGGCACCGGCGACTGGCTGGTGGCCGAGGCCGACGAGAGCGATGGCAGCTTCCTGCGCCTGAACCCGCAGATCGCCATCGTCACCAACATCGACGCCGACCACCTGGAGAACTACGGCGGCGACTTCGCCAACGTCCAGGCCGCGTTCGAGGAATTCATGCACCGCCTGCCGTTCTACGGCCTGGCGGTGCTGTGCATCGACGATCCGGAAGTGGCGGCGCTGGCGAAGAAGACGCCGCGCCACGTCATGACCTACGGCTTCAGCGACGTCGCCGACGTGCGCGCAGAGGACGTCGAGCAGGACGGTCCGAACATGCGCTTCACCCTGTGCCTGCCCGACGCGACGCGAACCCAGGTGACGCTGGCGCTGCCGGGCCGGCACAACGTGCAGAACGCGCTGGCAGCCGCTTCAGTGGCCTGGCAGCTCGGCGTCAGCGCCGAAGCCATCGCGCGCGCACTGAAGGCCTTCGCCGGCGTCGGTCGCCGCTTCAACCTGCTCGCCAGCCCGACCACGGCACGGGGCGCGAAAGTGCAACTGGTCGACGACTACGGCCATCACCCGAAGGAACTGGAAGCGGTGTTCGCCGCCGCTCGCGGTGGCTGGAGCGACAAGCGCCTGGTCGTGGCCTTCCAGCCGCACCGCTACAGCCGCACGCGCGACCTGTTCGACGAATTCGCCGCGGTGCTGTCGAGCGTCGACGTCCTGGTGCTGACCGAAGTCTATCCGGCCGGCGAAGCGCCGATTGCCGGTGCCGACGCCAAGTCGCTGGCGCGTGCGATCCGCGCGCGCGGCCGCATCGATCCGATCGTGGTCAGCGGCGCGGCCGACCTCGCCAGCGTGCTGCCCGACGTCCTCAACGACGGCGACCTGCTGCTGATGATGGGCGCTGGCGACATCGGCTCCGCCGCGCAGCAGATCGCGGCCCATGGCTTCAACGGCGGCAACCACAACGGCGGCAACCACAACGGCAACGGAGAGCGGAAGTGAGCGCGCAGTTCCCGATCGGCCCGACCCAGGTCAGCGATCCCGCGGTGTTCGGGCGCGTGGCCGTGCTCATGGGCGGCACCAGCGCCGAGCGTGAAGTCTCGCTCGACTCCGGACGCAACGTGCTCGAGGCGCTGCGCTCGCGCGGAATCGACGCGTTCGCGGTCGACGGCATCCCGGCCCTGGTCGACGCGATCCGCGCCGGCAGCGTCGATCGCGTGTTCAACATCCTCCACGGCAACAAGGGCGGCGGCGAAGACGGCGTCCTGCAGGGCCTGTGCGAAGCCCTCGGCGTGCCCTACACCGGCTCCAACGTGCTCGGCTCGGCGCTGACCATGGACAAGATCCGCACCAAGCAGGTGTGGCTGAGCGAAGGCCTGCCGACGCCGCGCTATGCGCGCCTGGCCCCCGGCGCCGATGTGCATGCGGCTGCGCGCGAACTGGGCCTGCCGGTGTTCATCAAGCCGTCGAGCGAGGGCTCCAGCGTCGGTGTATCGCGCGTGCTCGCCGACACCGATCTCGATGCAGCCGTCGCCCATGCCGCCCGTTACCCGGGCGAGCTGCTGATGGAACAGCTGATCGATGGCGAGGAACTGACCGTGCCGATGCTGCTCGTCGGCGGCAGGCACGTGGCGCTGCCGTCGATCCGCATCGTTCCCAAGGGCGAGTGGTACGACTACCACGCCAAGTACGTTGCCGACGACACGCAGTACCTGTGCCCGGGACTGGAAGGCGCCGAGGAAGACACCATCCGCCGCCTCGCGCAGGAGGCCTTTGTGTCCGCCGGCTGCCACGGCTGGGGCCGCGTCGACTTCATGCGCGACCGCAGCACCGGCGCGCTTCATCTGCTCGAAGTGAACACCGCGCCGGGCATGACCAGCCACTCGCTGGTGCCCAAGGCCGCGCGCCAGGTTGGCATCGAGTTCGATGAACTGTGCTGGCGCGTGCTCGAGTCGAGCCTGGCCCCTGTTGCGGGAGGTGCGTCGGCGTGAACGCCATGCTTCGCCTCGTTGGCTGGATCCTCGCGTTGGCGCTGGTCGTGCTGCCGATCGTGGCCGTGCTCAACGGCTGGATCGGAGCGAGCCAGTGGCCGCTGCAGAAGCTGCGCGCGACCGGCCAGTTCGAGCGTGTCGACGAGGCGTTGCTGCGCCGGACCGTCATGCCCTACGCGCAGCGCGGCTTCTTCGCCGTCGATCTCGCCGGCGCGCAGGACGCGGTGGCGAAGCTGCCGTGGGTCGAGCATGCACAGGTGCGCAAGCGTTGGCCCGATGTGCTGGAAGTGATCGTGGTCGAACACCGCCCGTTCGCCCGCTGGGACAAGGACCTGCTGCTGTCGCAGCAGGGCAAGCTGTTCCCGGCCAAGGGCGTCGAGGTTCCGCCGGGATTGCCGCAGCTCGGGGGCCCGCACGCGCGCGTCGCCGAAGTCGTGGAGCTGTACAACGAATCGCGCGCGCAGTTCGCGCCGATCGGCCTGGAAGTGAAGGAAGTCGCGCTCGACCCGCGCGGCAGCTGGACGCTGGGTCTGGACAACGGCGCACAGATCGTGGTCGGACGCAGCGAAGCACGCGCGCGCATCGGCCGCTTCGTGCGCCTGATGCCGCAGCTGATGGCGCAGCAGGCGCAGGTGCTCAAGCGCGCCGACCTTCGTTACACCAATGGTTTTGCACTGACGTGGGCGCCGGTCCCGGCGCCGGCGGCCGTGCCGCAACAACCGCAAGGACAGTCATGAATCGTAAGGGCGACAAGTCGCTGATCGTGGGACTCGACATCGGCACCTCCAAGGTGGTGGCGCTGGTGGGCGAGTACTCGCCGGGCAACCCGATCGAGGTGATCGGCATCGGCTCGCATGAATCGCGCGGCCTCAAGCGCGGCGTGGTCGTCGACATCGAGTCGACGGTGCAGTCGATCCAGCGTGCGATCGAGGAAGCCGAGCTGATGGCCGGCTGCGAGATCCGCTCGGTCTACGCCTCGATCTCCGGCAACCACGTGCAGTGCCGCAACTCGCAGGGCATCGCCCCGATCCGCGACGGCGAGGTCACCTACGGCGACCTCGACCGGGTGCTGGATGCGGCCAAGGCCGTGGCCATCCCCGCCGACCAGAAGATCCTGCACGCGATCCCGCGCGACTACGTCCTCGATGATTCGCAGGAAGGCATCCGCAACCCGGTCGGCATGACCGGCGTGCGCCTGGAGGTGCATGCGCACCTGGTGGTGTGCGCGCAGTCGGCCGCGGCCAACATCAGCAAGTGCGTGCAGCGCTGCGGCCTGCAGGTCGATGACCTGGTGCTCAGCGTGCTCGCCTCCAGCCAGGCGGTGCTGACCTCCGACGAGCGCGAGCTCGGCGTGGTCCTGGTCGACATCGGCGCCGGCACCACCGACATCGCGGTGTTCGTCGGCGGCGCGATCGCGCACAGCGCGAGCCTGCCGATCGCCGGCGACAAGGTCACCGAGGACATCGCCCACATGCTGCGCACGCCGACACCGGAAGCGGAGCAGATCAAGGTGCGCTACGCCTGCGCGCTGGCGCAGATGGCGACCGCCGAGGAATCGATCCAGGTGCCCAGCGTCGGCGACCGCCCGCCGCGACGCATGCCGCGCGCTTCGCTGGCGCAGGCGGTGCAGGCGCGCTACGAGGAAATCTTCGAAATGATCCAGGCCGAACTGCGTCGCAGCGGCTTCGAGCACCACGTCCGCGCCGGCATGGTCCTGACCGGCGGCGCGGCCAAGATGGAAGGCGTGGTCGAACTGGCCGAGGAGATGCTGCAGATGCCTGTGCGCGTTGGCATCCCGCAGCACGTGACCGGGCTGGGCGAAGTGGTGGGCAATCCGGTCCATGCCACCGGCGTGGGTCTTTTGTTGATGGGCAGCCAGATCGAGCACCCGCGTCGCCCGGTGATCTCCACCGGTCGCGCCGGCAGCTTCTTCAGCAAGCTCAAGAACTGGTATCGCGGCGAGTTCTGACGATGGTCACAACCGTTGCGGCAAGTAGTACGGAATCGACGCGGCGCATGCCGCAGCCGGTTCCCGGTCCGGGTAGGGAGTCCGGGCCACGAGGGCAGGCGAGGCGAAGGCGAAGAGCGGCAGGCAGCACCAGTTTTTCGAAAGCAACACGACACATAACTAGCAACACATAACGAGGACGACGACATGGCACATTTCGAACTGGTTGAAAAAATGGCCCCGAACGCGGTGATCAAGGTTGTTGGCGTGGGCGGTGGCGGCGGCAACGCCGTTGCGCACATGGTCAGCGGCAATGTCGATGGCGTGGAGTTCATCACCGCCAACACCGACGCGCAGGCGATCAAGAACTGCGGCGCCAAGCTGCAGCTGCAGTTGGGCAGCAACGTGACCAAGGGGCTGGGTGCAGGCGCCAATCCCGAAGTCGGCCGCCAGGCCGCGCTTGAAGACCGCGAGCGCATCATGGATGCACTGACCGGCGCCGACATGGTGTTCATCACCGCCGGCATGGGCGGTGGCACCGGTACCGGCGCTGCGCCGGTGGTGGCGCAGCTGGCCAAGGAGATGGGCATCCTGACCGTCGCCGTGGTCACCAAGCCGTTCCCGTTCGAGGGTCGCCGCCGCATGCAGGTCGCGCTCAAGGGCATCGAGGAACTGAGCCACCACTGCGACTCGCTGATCACCATCCCCAACGAGAAGCTGATCACCGTGCTGGGCCGCAACGCCACGATGATCCAGGCCTTCCGTGCCGCCAACGACGTGCTGCTCGGCGCCGTGCAGGGCATCGCCGACCTGATCGTCCGCCCGGGCCTGATCAACGTCGACTTCGCCGACGTGCGCACCGTGATGAGCGAGATGGGCCTGGCGATGATGGGCACCGGCTCGGCACGCGGCGACGACCGTGCGCAGGCCGCCGCCGAATCGGCGATCCAGAACCCGCTGCTCGACGACGTCAATCTGTCCGGCGCCAACGGCATCCTGGTCAACATCACCGCCGGTCCGGATTTCACGATGGCCGAGTTCGACGAAGTCGGTCGCACCATCGAGAACTTCGCCTCGGAAGACGCCACCGTCGTCATCGGCACCGTGCTCGACCCGGACATGCAGGACGAGGTCAAGGTCACCGTGGTCGCCACCGGCCTCAACCGCGCCGTCTCGCGCCAGTCGGTCCGCGGCAACGAGAAGGAAGCCCTGCGCGCCCCGATCACCCTGGTGCGCAACGCCACCACCGGCCAGCCGGAGTTCGGCGCCATGGAAGACATGGCCGCCCCGGTCCGTCCGAGTTTCGGCAACAGCCTGCGCGGCAGCACCAGCGCCCGCACGGCCGAGCCGTCGTCCTCGCCGGCCGTGGCCGACTTCGGCAGCGACAGCAGCTACCTGGACATCCCGGCGTTCCTGCGCCGCCAGGCCGACTGATGTAGATGACCACCCCTGCTCGCAGGGGCGGGCAAGGCAGCAGGGCCTCCGCCTGGCGACAGGAGGAGGGCAAGACCGTCGTCGTCCCCTAGTGCCTCCTTGGGCCTTCCAGGAGGGGCTTTAGGCCGGTCGGCCCCGCAAATGCGGGCCGACCGGCCATCTTGCCCGGCCGGCAAGTCGGGACAGTGACGAATTTCCGTTAAGGTTCAGCCACGCCGGTGGTATTCTTGCGCGCCGTTCAGGCGAGAACGATTTGCATCTGCCTGCCTGAGGCCCTACATATCCCGGACGTGCAAGGCTGAGCTCGTCCAGACGTGACCAGTCCCACGCAACAGGTCTGCCCCCGACAGGTTTTTTCCAGATGCTGCGTCAGCGCACCCTCAAGAACGTGATCCGCGCCACCGGCGTGGGCCTGCACAGCGGCGAGAAGGTCTTTCTCACCCTGCGCCCGGCCCCGGTCGATACCGGCATCGTGTTCCGCCGCGTCGATCTCGACCCGGTGGTGGAAGTGCCTGCCAGCGCCGAGCTGGTCACCGAGACCACCCTGTGCACGGGCCTGAGCTGCGGGCCGGCCAAGATCCAGACGGTCGAACACCTGCTGTCGGCTTTGGCCGGGCTGGGCATCGACAACATCTACGTGGAGCTGTCGGCGGCCGAAGTGCCGATCATGGACGGCTCATCGGGTCCGTTCGTGTTCCTGCTGCAGTCGGCCGGCATCGCCGAACAGGAAGCGCCCAAGCGCTTCATCCGCATCAAGCATCCGGTGGAAGTGCGCGAAGGCGACAAGGTCGCGCGCTTCGAGCCCTACGACGGCTTCCGCCTCGACTTCACCGTGCAGTTCGACCACCCGGCGATCCCGGCGTCGCAGTCGCGGGCCGTGGTCGAGTTCTCGACCGCCAACTACATCCAGGAAGTCAGCCGCGCCCGCACCTTCGGCTTCATGCGCGACCTGGAGTACATGCGCGAGCGCAACCTGGGCCTGGGCGGCTCGATGGACAACGCCATCGTCCTCGACGAGTTCCGTGTCCTCAACGACGACGGCCTGCGCTACGCCGACGAATTCGTCCGCCACAAGATCCTCGACGCGGTCGGCGACCTGTACCTGGCCGGGCACCCGGTCATCGGCACCTATGTCGGCTTCAAGTCCGGGCACGCGCTCAACAACAAGCTGGTCCGGGCCTTGCTGGCCGAACGTTCAGCCTGGGAAGAAGTGACGTTCAATCAGACCGACGCGGCTCCGGCCCCGGTCGCCTATGGCGTCCCCGCCACCGCCTGATACCCGCGCGTACCGATTACGCGGCTATCTGGGCCGGATCCTGGCGCAACCGTTTACATGAATTGGGTGGGCGTCACAGACGTGAACATCACGTGACGCTTTAACAATTATTTAACGGAAACCTATCAATTTGTTTCTAACCCTTTAACAATTTCAAGGGGTTAGGCCTTTAGCATGCCCCGACCGCAGCCAATCGATGGACCCCGGCAACAAGTTTGCCAAGGTCGATCAGGTTCGGCGGTGTTCCCTCAGGAGTCGGAAGAATCCGGTTCTTTCAGGAGTACCAGAGCGGCCTGCAGTGCTAGCAGTGCAGTCGCTGAGATGGGTTTGGCTTTCCGATCCGATTGTGGGGAGGCAGTCGTCGGAGTTGTCGTTTTGACGATCAGTTCAGCCGCATCCAGCCCGACGGAACGGGCCGCGTCGAGCAGTTCCGGGGCAGCGAGCCGCAACTTGGCACGCCACACCGGGGCGTCGACGACAAACACGAGCCTGCCTCGTTCGTAATTGGCCAGCCGCGCATGCGCGGCCAAAGACGGCGGCAGGTGTGGGCGTAACCGTAGGTCCAGTTGTTCGAGCCACAAGGCACGACGAATTGGACCGCCAGCGGGCTCGGCCAGCAGCGCGTCAAGCGCGGCCAGCGGAGTCGAAGAGCCGCCTTTTCGGGGCTTGTGCTTGGAATCAGACATAAGACATGACCTATCCATCCATCGTAAACAAATCCCGCGCCCAGCTGTCGCATTGGTTGCAGCAGGCCGGATATTGGGGAGCGCAGCGACCCGCCCTGGCCATCGCGTTGCTGCTTGGTGGCGGCGCGGCGATCGGCGCAGGCGCCGGCATTGCCGACAACGCCCTGCTGCGCGGCAAGTCCGAAAACCAGGAAGCGCTGATCGCGGCCACCCGCCGTGATGCCCAGCGCGAGATCAATGCCCTGGCCGCCCGCATGGGCGAGCTCCAGGCCGAGGCCAACCGCCTCAACGCCCTCGGTGAGCGCCTGACCCGCATCGGCCAGCTCCAGGACGGCGAGTTCGATTTCGACAAGCCGGTCGGCGTCGGTGGTGTCGGCCCGGTGCGTGACATGACCAAGGCCGAGCTCGACGAAGGCATGGCGACCCTGGGCCAGCAGTTCCAGGCCTCGGGCGAGCAGCTCTCGGTGCTCGAGTCGCTGCTGTTCAACCGCCAGCTCGACATGAACGCGGTCCCGGGCCGCGAGCCGATCGCCGGCAGCTACATCACCTCCGGCTTCGGCGGCCGCGCCGACCCGTTCAACGGCGGGCACGCCAACCACAAGGGCCTGGACTTCAAGGCCAACGTCGGTGACCCGGTGCTGGCCGTGGCCGACGGCGTGGTCAGCTACTCGGGCGTGCGCTCGGGCTACGGCAACGTGATCGAGGTCGATCACGGCAATGGCTACGTCACCCGCTACGCCCACAACTCGCGCCTGACCCACAAGGTCGGCGAGCTGGTCCGTGCCGGCCAGGAGATTGCCAAGGCCGGTTCGACGGGCCGCTCCACCGGCGCGCACGTGCACTTCGAAGTCTGGGAAAACGGCCGCGTGGTCAATCCGCGCAATTTCCTCAGCCAGCAGTCGCCGCTGAAGGTCCAGATCAAGGGTTGATGCCGCTTACTCCCTCTCCCGCATGCGGGAGAGGGCCGGGGTGAGGGCAGGCGAGCGCCTTGCAAGCACCGACCCTCGCCCCCACGGTACAATCGGACTGGCCACAGTTCAGGCTCGATGCGATCGGGGCGCACGGCGCCCCGATTTCATTTCCAGCCGACCTCCTTCCGGGGAACTTGCTGGCGGACATGCACTCTCAGTGCGTCCCGCTCGCTGGTTCCCCTGTTCCGCTTTCCGGACCCGTACATGCTCAACAGCCTGCTTACCCGCGTTTTCGGTAGTCGCAACGATCGTCTGCTGCGCCAGCTGCAACGCTCCGTCCTCAAGATCAACGCCCTCGAGCCGCAGATGGAGAAGCTCAGCGATGCTGAGCTGCAGGCCAAGACCGCCGAGTTCCAGAAGCGCTTCGCCGACGGCGAGACGCTCGACAAGTTGCTGCCGGAGGCGTTCGCCGTCTGCCGCGAGGCCTCGCGCCGCGTCCTGGGCATGCGCCATTACGACGTCCAGCTGATCGGCGGCATGGTCCTGCACCTGGGCAAGATCGCCGAGATGCGCACCGGCGAAGGCAAGACCCTGGTGGCAACGCTGCCGGTCTACCTCAACGCCCTGGAAGGCAAGGGCGTGCACGTGGTCACCGTCAACGACTACCTGGCCCGCCGCGACTCGGCGTGGATGGGTCGCGTGTACAACTGGCTCGGCCTGACGGTCGGCGTGGTCTACCCGGGCATGCCGCACAGCGACAAGCACGCTGCGTATGCCGCCGATATCACCTACGGCACCAACAACGAATTCGGCTTCGACTACCTGCGCGACAACATGGCGCTGTCGAAGGAAGACCGTTTCCAGCGCGGCCTCAACTACGCGATCGTCGACGAAGTCGACTCGATCCTGATCGACGAGGCGCGCACGCCGCTGATCATTTCCGGCCCGGCCGACGAATCGCCGGAGCTGTACATCAAGGTCAACCGCCTCGTCCCGAACCTGATCCGCCAGGCCACCGAAGAAGGCGAGGGCGACTACTGGGTCGACGAGAAGAGCAAGCAGGTGCACCTGTCCGAGACCGGCCAGGAACATGCCGAGGCGCTGCTGCGCCAGGCCGGCATCCTGCAGGGCGATGACGACTCGCTGTACGGCGCGCAGAACCTCGGCGTCGTCCACCACCTCAATGCCGCCATGCGCGCGCACGCCATCTACCAGCGCGACGTCGATTACATCGTCCGCGACGGCGAAGTGGTGATCGTCGACGAGTTCACCGGCCGCACCCTGGCCGGCCGTCGCTGGTCCGACGGCCTGCACCAGGCGGTCGAGGCGAAGGAAGGCGTGCCGGTCCAGCGCGAGAACCAGACGCTGGCGAGCATCACCTTCCAGAACCTGTTCCGCATGTACAACAAGCTGTCCGGCATGACCGGCACGGCCGACACCGAGGCGTACGAGTTCCAGAGCATCTACGGCCTGGAAGTGATCGTGATCCCGACCCACCAGCCGGTGCAGCGAAAGGATCACCCGGATGCGGTGTTCCTCAACCGCGTCGGCAAATACCGCGCGGTGGTCAACGAGATCAAGGACGCGAACGCCCGCAAGCAGCCGGTGCTGGTCGGCACCACGTCCATCGAAGTGTCGGAAATGCTCAGCGAGCAGCTGAGTGCGGCCGGCATCGCCCATGAGGTGCTCAACGCCAAGCAGCACGAGCGCGAAGCGCAGATCGTCGCGCAGGCCGGTCGCCCGGGCGCGATCACCATCGCCACCAACATGGCCGGTCGCGGTACCGACATCGTGCTCGGCGGTTCGCTCGAGAACGAAGTGGCGCTGCTGGAAGCCAGCACTGGCGGCGAGCTGGATGAAGTCACCAAGGCCCGCCTGAAGTCCGAGTGGCAGGCGCGCCACGAGGCAGTCAAGGCTTCCGGCGGCCTGCACATCGTCGGCACCGAGCGCCACGAGAGCCGCCGCATCGACAACCAGCTGCGCGGCCGCGCCGGTCGCCAGGGCGATCCGGGTTCGAGCCGTTTCTACCTGTCGCTCGAAGACAACCTGATGCGCATCTTCGCCGCCGACTGGGTGCAGCGCGTGATGGCGCGCATGGGCCTGAAGGAAGACGACATCATCGAAAGCCCGCTGGTGACCAAGCAGATCGCCAACGCGCAGCGCAAGGTCGAGGCCCACAACTTCGACATCCGCAAGAACCTGCTCGACTTCGACGACGTCAACAACGACCAGCGCAAGGTGATCTACTCCCAGCGCGACGAGTTGCTGGAAGCCGAGACCGTCGAGGAGAACATCGAAGGGCTGCGCAGCGATGTCGTTGCCGACACCGTCGCCCGCTTCGTGCCGCTCAACTCGATCGACGAACAGTGGGACCTGCCGGGCCTGGAGTCGACGCTGGAGCAGGAGTTCGGCGTGGCCATGCCGCTGGTGGCGATGGCGAAGGAAAGCGACGCGCTCGACTCGGAGACCATCGAGGAGCGCGTGCAGCAGGCCGTGCACGGCCACTTCAGCGAGCGCGAAACCCAGCTCGGCGCCGAGACCATGCGCCTGCTGGAAAAGCACATCATGCTCAACGTGCTCGACCAGAACTGGAAGGAGCACCTGGCGCGCATGGATTACCTGCGCCAGGGCATCCACCTGCGCGGCTACGCGCAGAAGCAGCCCAAGCAGGAATACAAGAAAGAAGCGTTCGAGCTGTTCAGCGAGATGCTGGAGAAGGTCAAGCGCGAAGTCGTCACCCTGCTGGCGCGCGTGCGCATCCGCAGCGAGGACGAAGTGGTTGCCCTGGAAGCGCAGGAACGCGCCGCTGCCGAGGCGCAGGCCCGGCAGATGCAGTTCCAGCACGCCGACGTCGGCGGCTACGGTGCCGACGAGGAAGCGCAGCAGGCGCTCGCCCAGGCCGGCGGCAACGATGCGTTCGCCAATGTCGGCCGCAACGATCCGTGCCCGTGCGGCAGCGGCAAGAAGTACAAGCACTGCCATGGGCAGATCGCCTGACCATCGGCCGCTCCGTCTCAAAGCCCTTCTCCCGCTCGCGGGAGAGGGGGCGGGGTGAGGGCAGGGCGCCCATGGCGCCGACCCCATGACCGCCCAGCCTCCACCAGCAACCTCCCCGCACCCCGACGGGCACGGCGCGCGAGCGCCCACCCGTTTCGTCGAAGTCATGGCCGGCGTCATCCGCGATGCCCGCGGCCGCGTCCTCCTGGCGCGTCGTACCGAAGGCCGTGACCTCGCCGGCCTGTGGGAATTTCCCGGCGGCAAGCACGAACCCGGCGAGTCGGCGGAAGCGGCACTCGCGCGCGAACTGCACGAAGAGCTCGGCATCGATGTGGAAGTGGGCGCGCGCCTGATCAGCGTCCCGCAGATATATCCCGACAAACGCCTGCGCCTGGATGTGCGCACGATCGCCAGCTGGCGCGGCAGCGCCCGCGGCCGCGAAGGGCAGGCGCTGGTATGGGTGCCGCCGCACAAACTCAGCAGCTACGCGATGCCACCGGCGGATCGGCCCGTGGTGGCCGCACTGCTGCAGCCGGCGCTGTACCTGGTGACGCCGGTGCCGGATGACGATGCGCAGTGGCTGAGGCAGCTGGAAACCGCGCTTGCCTCAGGCGTTCGCCGCGTCCAGTTGCGTGCACCGGGCATCGACGCGGCGCGCTGGCGAACGCTGGTGGCGAAGGCGGTGCAGCGCTGCCGCCAGGCGGGCGCCGAGGTCCTGATCAACAGCGACGCCGACATCGCGCTCGAACTGGGCATCGGTCTGCACCTGCCGACGTCACTCCTGCACCGGCAGTCGCAGCGGCCGCTGCCGCCAGAACTGCCACTGGCAGCGTCCTGCCACGGCCTGGATGACGTCATCGCCGCCCAGACCCTGGGCTGCGATTTCGCCGTGGTGGGCAACGTCAAGCCGACCCTGAGTCACCCCGGCCTGGCCGGCATCGGTTGGGAAGGCTTCGCGGCGATGCGCGAGCGGGTGTCGCTGCCAATCTACGGGATCGGCGGCCTCGGCCCGGACGACCTGGCAGACGCGAGGGCGCACGGCGCCCAGGGCATCGCTGCCATACGCAGCCTCTGGCCGGTCTGACGCGCTAGGCCCCGGCGAGGGCGCGGTACCGGCGATCGAGCGCCGCAATCGGTTCGTCAAGGGCATCGAGCGCCGCATCGTTGATCAGCAAGTCGTCGGCGACCGCGAGTCGCGCCGCCCGCGTCGCCTGGGCTGCGATCATCCGGTCGGCCAGGGTGGCGTCGACGCCGTCGCGCGCCATCAAGCGCGCGCGCTGCGCCGCGACCGGAACATCGACCACCAGGATCCGCGCCAGCCACGGATAGGCGTCACGGCCACCGCCTTCGGCGAGCAAGGGAATCGCCGCGATCGCGTATGGGCCGCTGGCGGCCTGGCAGGCCGAATGGAGTGCGATGCGCACACGCGGGTGGATGATCGACTCCAGGCGCCGGCGAGCGGCCTCATCGCCGAACACCCGTTGCCGCATGGCGGCACGGTCCAGGCCGCCATCGGCGCCCAGCACGCCGCTTCCGAATGCCTCGACGACCTCGGCCAGGCCGTCGGACCCGGGCGCTACCGCGGCGCGCGCGGCCACGTCGGCATCGGCAACGACGATCCCGAGTTCCTCGAAACGGCGCGTGACCACGCTCTTGCCGGAGGCAACGCCGCCAGTGACGCCGATGATGAAGTCGCTCATGCGCGGATCATATAAGCCCCTCCGCCACTGTGCGGCCGAGGGGCAGGGATGAAGACGTGCGGCCTCAGTGGAAGCCGGAGACCCGCATGTAGGTCCCGACGATCTGGTCGCCCCAGAAGAAGGCGATCCAGCCGGCGACGGCCAGGTAGGGCCCGAACGGGATTTCCGTGGAGCGGTCGCGGCCCTTCATCGCCAGCCAGATCGAGCCGATGATCGCGCCGACCAGCGACGACAGCAGGATCGTCGGCAGGATGCCCTTGAGACCCGTCCAGGCGCCGATCGCGGCCAGCAGCTTGAAGTCGCCGTGGCCCATGCCTTCCTTGCCGGTGAGCTGCTTGAACAGCCACCACACCGTCCACAGGCTCAAATAGCCCGCAACGGCGCCGAGCAGGGCGGGTTTGGCCGGGAAATACAGGTTGTCGGACGCGGCTATCAACCCCAGCCACATCAGCGGCAGGGTCAACTGGTCAGGCAACAACTTCGTCCGCAGGTCGATGCCGGACAGCACGATCAGGAAACAGGTGAATACGATCGCGCCAAAACCCTTCCAGCCAAAGCCGAAGCGCCAGACGCAGGCGACGACCAGCAGCATCGTCAGCAGCTCGACCAGCGGGTACTGCGGCGAGATCGGCGCCTTGCAGCTGCGGCAGCGACCGCGCAGCGCCAGGTAGCTGAACACCGGGATGTTCTCGTACCAGGACAGCTGGTGCTTGCAGTGCGGGCAGTGCGATCGCTCGATCACGATGCCTGGTGGCGGCGGATCGTAGGTCTCCGGCTCGCCCAGCATTTCGCGGCTGTCGCGCCGCCACTGCCACTCCAGCCGCTTGGGCAGCCGGAGGATCACCACGTTGATGAAGCTGCCGACCAACAGGCCGAGCCCGGCCGCCAGCGGGAAACCGATGGCGGGGTTCTGATCTAGGAATGCCATGCGTCGGATTGTCGCCTAAGAAATCCCTGTGTGCCGATCAGCCGACCGTGGAGGCCAGCTTGAAGATCGGCAGGTACATGGCGATCACCATGCCACCGACGATCACGCCCAGGAACACCATGATCAGCGGCTCCAGCAGGCTGGCCAGCGCGTCGACGGCGTTGTTGACCTCCTGCTCGTAGAACTCGGCGACCTTGAACAACATCGTGTCCAGGGCGCCGGCTTCTTCACCGATGGCGGTCATCTGGACGACCATGTGCGGGAACAGGTTGACCTGCTTCATCGCCACGTTGACCGGGTAACCGACCGCGACGTCATCGCGGATGTTGCGCACGGCGTCCTCGTACAGGACGTTGCCGGTGGCGCCGGCGACGGTGTCGAGCGCCTCCACCAGCGGCACGCCGGCCTTGAAGGTCACGGCCAGGGTGCGCGAGAAACGGGCGATGGCGGAGTTGTGCATGATCTGGCCCACCACCGGCAACTTCAGTACCAGGCGGTCGAGCAGGCGCGAGAAGGCAATCGACCGGTTCTTGGCCATGATGAAGGCCACGATCGCCCCGATCACGCCAAGCAGGATCACGAACCACCAGGCCACCATGAAGCGGCTCAGGGCGACGATCAGCTTGGTGAAGGCCGGCAGGTCCGCGCCGAAGCCCTTGAAGACCTCCTCGAACTGCGGCACGACGAACACCAGCAGGATCGAGCTGACAACCAGGGCCACCGCGATGACCATGGCCGGGTAGAACATGGCCTTCTTGATCTTGCCCTTGAGGGCTTCGAGGTTTTCCTTGTAGGTCGCGACGGTGTCGAGCACGACCTCCAGCACACCGGCCGACTCACCGGCCTTGACCAGGTTGCGGTAGAGCTCGTCGAACTGGACCGGGTGCTTGCTCAGCGCCTCATGCAGCGAAGAGCCGCTCTCGATGTCGGCGCGGACCGAGTTGACCAGCGTCGCCATGCGCGGGTTCTTGTTGCCGTTGGCGATGATCTCCATCGCGCCGACGATCGGCACGCCGGACTTCATCATCGTCGCGATCTGGCGGCTGAACACCGCGATGTCGAGCGGGGTGATGCGCTTGCCGGCGGCGCCGAACAACGGCTTGCCCTTGGGCTTGACCACCTTGGGCTGGATGCCCTGCTTGCGCAGTTCGGCGCGCAGGGCATTGGCGTTCTTTGCCTGCGTTTCGCCCTTCATCACCTTGCCGCGCTTGTCGGTGCCCTGCCAGGTGAAGACAGGCAAGGCGTCGGCGCGACGCACGGTAGTGGGCTTGGTGGCAGTGCGGGTCGCGGACATGGCTTAGTCCTTTGTTACGCGGTTGATTTCGGCGAGGCTGGTAACGCCGTTCTTGACTTTCAGCATCGCCGACTGGCGAAGGTCGTCGATGCCCGATCTCTGTGCTGCATCGGCGATCTGCATGGCGTTGCCGCCGGCAAGGACGATCGCCTGGATCTCATCGCTCATCGGCATGACCTGGTAGATGCCGGTGCGGCCCTTGTAGCCTTCGGTGCAGTCGGCGCAGCCGACGGCCTCGTAGATCTTCAGGCCTTCGGCGATCTCCTCGGGCTTGAAGCCCTCGGCCAGCAGGGCATGCTCGGGCAGGTGCACTTCGCGCTTGCAGTCGTGCAGGCGGCGGGCCAGGCGCTGGGCGATGACCAGGGTCACCGACGAGGTGATGTTGAACGGCGCCACGCCCATGTTCATCAGGCGCGCGATGGTCTGCGGCGCGTCGTTGGTGTGCAGCGTGGACAGCACCATGTGGCCGGTCTGTGCCGCCTTGATGGCGATCTCGGCCGTTTCCAGGTCGCGGATTTCGCCGACCATGATCACGTCCGGGTCCTGGCGCAGGAAGCTGCGCAGCGCGGCGGCGAAGGTCATGCCGCGCTTGACGTTCATCTGCACCTGGTTGATGCCCGGCACGCGGATTTCGACCGGGTCCTCGACCGTGGAGATGTTGCGCTGCTCCTCGTTGAGGATGTTCAGGCCGGTGTACAGCGACACCGTCTTGCCCGAGCCGGTCGGGCCGGTCACCAGGACCATGCCGTAGGGCTTGGCCAGGGCCTTCTCGTAGAGGTCCCGCTGGTGGTCCTCGTAACCGAGCTTGTCGATGCCCAGCTTGGCCGCGCTGCCGTCGAGGATACGCATCACCACCTTCTCGCCGAACAGGGTCGGGAGCGTGCTGACGCGGAAGTCGACCTGCTTGGTCTTGGAGATGTTGAGCTTGATGCGGCCGTCCTGCGGCACGCGCTTCTCGGCGATGTCGAGCTGCGCCATCACCTTGATGCGGGCGGCGATGCGGGCCTGCAGGCTGGTGGGCACCTTGGCGACCTGCTTGAGCAGGCCGTCGATGCGCAGGCGCACGCGGTATTCGGTTTCGTAGGGCTCGAAATGGATGTCCGAGGCGCCCTTGCGGATCGCGTCCACCAGCACCTTGTTGACGAATTTGACCACCGGGGTGTCGTCGGTCTTGACGTCCACGCCGCTTTCGTTGGCCAGGTCGGCGTCGCCGCCGGACACGTCCAGCGAATCCAGGCCTTCCGAGTCGCCGACCGTGTCGGCCAGTGCGTCGCTGGCTTCCAGCCAGGTGTCGATGCAGCGCTTGATCCGGTCCTCGTCGACCAGGATCGGCTCGATCGCCAGGTTGGTCTGGAACTTGATCTCGTCCAGGGCCTGGTTGTTGGTCGGATCGGCGATGCCGATGAAAAGCCGGTTGCCGCGCTTGAACAGCGGCAGCACCGAATGCTTGCGGACCAGGGCTTCGCTGACGATCTTGATGGCGGATTGCTTGGGATCGAACGCCGAGGCATCGAGCAGCGGCACGCCAAACTCGATCGAATTGGCTGCGGCCAGCTGCGCCGGCGTCACCAGCCGCTTCTCGGCCAGGTAGGTGGCGATGGGCTGCTTCTGGCTGGTGGCGGTGGCCAGCGCCTGGCGGGCAGCCGTGTCCTCCAGGACCCCGTCCAGCACGAGGCGCCGGGCAATGCCGGTGATCCCCACCAGGTTGGCAGTGGCAACGGTGCTCATGGAGCCCCCTGTAATTCCCCGACCGGACTGTACCGCAATCCTGTTGCCTGGGGAGCGGACGGTGCGCACGTTTGTGCAGTCCCGCGGCCGCAGCCCCATTTAGAAAACGGGGACGTCTGCACCTTCCTGGGGGAAGCCCCATCGCCTACTCTGTGCAGGCAACTGGGGGAGGGGGATGCGCGTTTCCGTAGTACTACCTGCAAAGAACGAAGCCGAGGGCCTGGCCAGGACACTGCCTGCCCTGCGCGAGCAATGGCCCCAGGCCGAGCTGATCGTGGTCGATGACGGTTCCAGCGACGCCACCGCCGCGGTCGCGGCCGGGCACGGCGCCCGCGTGCTGTCATCCCCGTACTCGATGGGCAACGGCGCGGCCATCAAGCGCGGCGCGCGGGCGGCCACGGGCGACGTGATCGTGTTCATGGATGCCGATGGCCAGCACAGCGCGGCCCATATCGGCCTGCTGCTCGAGAAGCTCGACGAGGGCTACGACATGGTGGTCGGGGCCCGCGACGGCTCGGGTCAGGCCAATTTCCATCGTGGGCTGGCCAACAGCTTCTACAACCGCCTGGCCAGCTGGATGACCGGGCACGAGATCCTCGACCTGACGTCCGGCTTCCGTGCCGTGCGCGCCGACAAGTTCCGCGAGTTCCTGCACCTGTTGCCCAATGGCTTCAGTTACCCGACCACCAGCACGATGGCGTTCTTCCGCAGCGCCTACCCGGTGGCCTACGTGCCGATTCCCGTCGCCAAGCGCGTGGGCAACGGCAGCCATATCCGGCCGATCAAGGATGGCATCCGCTTTCTGTTGATCATCTTCAAGATTGCGACGCTGTATTCGCCGCTGAAGCTGTTTGCGCCGACCGCCGCGGCATTCTTCGCGCTTGGCGTCGGCTATTACGCGTACACATACGCGACGATGGGGCGCTTCACCAACATGAGCACCCTGTTGTTCAGTGCGACGGTGATCATTTTCCTGATCGGGCTCATCTCCGAGCAGATCACTTCGTTGACGTACCGACGCTTTGAATAGAATGTCAGCCAGCATGAAGACGATCCGAAGCACGGCCGACCTGGCCATTTTTGGCGCGTCTCCGGCCTTTGTGGAGCCGCTGCACGTGGGGCGCCCGAATCTCGGTGACAAGGAGGCGTTGCTCCGGTACACCGCGGAGATCTATGACCGGCGCTGGTTGACCAACAACGGCCCCCTTGTGCAGGAGCTGGAATCTAGGATTGCCGCTCGCCTGGGGGTCAAGCACTGTGTCGCCATGTGCAATGGCACCGTGGCCTTGGAGATTGCCGTAAGGGCATTGGGACTGGAAGGGGAAGTCATCATCCCTTCGTATACGTTCATCGCTACAGCCCATGCCTTGCACTGGCAAGCCATCACGCCAGTGTTCGCCGACGTCGATCCCGACACTCACAACCTCGATCCGGATGCCGTCAGGAGAATGATCACCCCGCGAACCTCGGGGATCATTGGGGTGCACCTTTGGGGGCGCCCCGCACCGACCGATGCGCTTCAGCAGATTGCGGATGAGCACGGCTTGCAGCTGATGTTCGATGCTGCCCATGGTTTCGACTGCAGCCACCAGGGAAAGAAGCTGGGCAACTTCGGTCGATGCGAAGTACTGAGTTTCCACGCGACGAAAGTATTCAATACCTTCGAAGGTGGCGCGGTTGTCACCAATGATGACGAACTTGCCGAAGCAATTCGGCTCATGCGCAATTTCGGCTTTGCGGGATACGACAACGTCATCCACCCGGGGACAAACGGCAAGATGCCCGAGATCAATGCCGCGATGGGCCTGGTCAATATGGACGCACTGGGAGAGTTCGTCTGCGCGAATGACCGTTGCCACTCACAGTACTTTGCCGCCCTGGCAGGTGTGCCCGGGTTGACGGTACTGCCATACGATCGGGACAACGACCCGAACTACCAGTACGTGGTGGTCGAGGTGGGTGACGATTCGGCAGTGAGTCGCGATGAAATTCTGGCCGCCCTGCATGCAGAGAACATTCTCGCCCGCAAGTATTTCTGGCCAGGGTGTCACGGCATGCAGCCGTACCGGGATCTGTTCCCGCATGCGCGTCTCGTCCTTCCCAATACAATCAGGGTGGCGGAGCGGGTGATCGTGCTGCCTACGGGGCCGACACTGAGCGAGGTCGCAATCGATACGGTGGCGGCAGTCATCAATCAGCGCATGGCCGCGGCATGAAGCCCGATGCATGCAACCCCTTCCACGCAGCCGACCCTGGATTTCGTCGGCTTCGAATCTTCGGGGCCGGAGGATTCGCAAGGGAAGTTGCATGGCTTGCCGAACAGGCATGGGGGGACAGGATTTCGACCAGTTTCGTCGTCGACCGTCCCGAGTTCGTTGGCGAACCCGTCAATGGCCTCCGAATCGAACTGCTATCGGAGTTGAGTCCCGACAACGATGCCAGGTTCATCGTGGCGATTGGCGATCCCGCTCGCCGGGCGGCAGCGGTCGACGTATGCATTGGTTCAGGCATGACGCCAACCCGAATTATTCATCCGCGTGCCGAGATGTCCCGCTGGGTGGATATAGGCGACGGAGTCGTGATCTGCGCAGGCAACATCGTGACGACCAACGTCAACCTGGGCAAGCATGTCCATGTGAATCTGGGCTGCACGATCGGCCATCAGGCATCGATAGGCGATTTCACGACGCTTTCGCCTGGCGTCCACGTATCGGGAAATGTCAGGATCGGGCGCGGCGTATTTGTAGGAACCGGGGCAACCATCATCAACGGAACAGCATCGGAGCCCCTGTCGATAGGTGACGGCGCGATTGTCGCGGCGGGTGCCTGCGTGACAAAACCGGTCGAATCCGGCGCCTTGGTGGCGGGAGTCCCCGCAGTTCGCAAGCGCTGAGCGATGCTGAAGCGACGCGCCTTTTCGGCAGCAGCATGGAGTGGCGGCGATCTTCTGCTCCGCCAGTCTCTCCAGTTCGCAGTAGCCGTAGTCCTGGCCCGACTCCTGACGCCTGAGGAGTTCGGCACCGTGGCCCTCCTGTATCTGTTCACCGGAATCGCCGGCGCGTTCGTCGACAGCGGATTCTCCTCCGCTCTCATACAGCGGCAGGATACGACTCACGTTGATGAGTCCACGGTGTTCTGGTTCAACCTTTCAATTGGTGCCATGGCGGCAACCGTGTTGTGGCTGCTGGCGCCTTACATCGCTGACTTCTATGGCATTCCCCTGCTCGCGCAACTTACACCGGCGCTGGGGTTCAATGTCTTCCTGAGCGCGCTGGGCTCAATCCACGTCACCGTGCTCAACAAGCGCCTGGATTTCCGCAAGCAGATGATCATCGGCGCGGTCGCCGCGAGCACGTCAGGATCGCTTGCCGTGGCCATGGCGTGGAACGGGTTTGGGGTGTGGGCGCTGATCGCCCAGACGCTGGTCATGACCGGAACCACGACCTTGCTTCTCTGGATCAGTTGCGACTGGCGTCCAGGCCTGAGTTTCAGTATTGCTTCGGCGCGCAAGCTGTTTGGATTCGGGGGCTATATGTTCGCCTCAAGCTTGCTTGAAGTGACTTATAGCCGGCTGTATACGCTGTTGGTGGGCAAGGGCAGCGGTGTCCGTGCGCTAGCTCACTACAACTGCGCCGAAACGACCAGACAGCTACCGAGCACGTTCCTGTCCAGCGTGTTCTCGCGGGTCGCGTTTGCCCTGTTCGCTTCTCGTGCACATGATAAAGCCACTCTTCGTAGGGGCGTCCAATTCTCGGTAAGGGGCTTGATGCTGCTCAACATTCCCATGATGTTGGGAATGGCGGCGCTGGCTGAGCCGACAGTCCTCGCGCTCTATGGGGAAAAATGGTTGGCAGCGGTTCCGATGCTGAGGGTTCTCTGTCTG
The DNA here is from genome assembly GCF_052113485.1 of Lysobacter sp. TAF61. Lineage (NCBI taxonomy): Bacteria > Pseudomonadati > Pseudomonadota > Gammaproteobacteria > Lysobacterales > Lysobacteraceae > Lysobacter > Lysobacter sp. TAF61. The sequence goes on along the minus strand of NZ_JBFRDH010000005.1, from coordinate 54,591 downwards.
GCGGGTTTGATGTGGCCCCTGCACGTGGTGAATCTAAATGCCTTGATGGCCCAAGGTCACTCGCACCTGTACTTCCGTCTCGAGGTGGCGAAGAAGGTCGTGGGTGTGGTGCTGCTGGTGCTAGGGGCAGCTCAAGGGGTAATGGGCGTCGCCTGGAGTCAGGTGGTATTTGGCATGTTCGCTTTCGCTGTGAATGCCCACTACACCAGGAAGCAGCTGGGCTATGGGGCGCTGGCACAGATTCGCGACTGCGTGCCGGCGACCTTGGTCGCTTTGCCGATGGCGTTCGGCGCATGGTGGTGGTCCGAGGCGTGGCAGGTCCATCCTCTGGTCAAGATCGGCGTCATTCCCGCAGCCGGGGCCACCGTCTATTTCTTGATGGCATGGCTAATGCGCATCGCATCGTTCAGGGACATGATGACGCTGGTCAACCAGCGTCCCGTCTCGCTTACGCAAGCCGCGGAGAACTGACATGCGAGGGCCATTGAGTGCCAAATCACTCTATCTGCGCCTACGGCGAACGATCTGGCACATGTTGCTCGGCAACCCGTTGCGCGCTGCGAGCATCTCACGCAAGCGACAGGCCGTGCTGAAGGCGGGGTTTCCCATGCCGGTGCCGCGGGCGATCGTATTTTTTGTGCCTGGGATCGACGCCGTGACGGGTGGTGTGATGTCCATCCTTTCGATTGCGGATGAGAGTCGACGACTCCAGTCGATTCATGGAGCCTCGGTGTTCGTTTGCACGTTGCCTGGGCACCCTCCCTTGTTTCGCTATACCCGCTTCGATAATTCCGAGACCTTGCTCGGTATCGAGGACGTGTGGGGTGTGTTGGGGGCGTCACCAGCATTGATGATCCATGTCCCGGAGGTCCATGTGCCGGAGGCGCTGCGATGGCTGGAGCGCAATAGGGCCAGGATCCCACGAGATACAGCGATCAATGTTCTGCTGCAGAACGTCGACCTGTGTCCTTCGCAGGCGGACATGAAGCGCTTGGCTTCGTTCGGCTCTCTCAGTTGCACGACCGCCCACAAGGCCTACTCGACGCCAGAGTTCGAGGCGCGCCTGGGTTGTCCCTTGCACCACCTGTCGGCATGGGTCAGCCCCGAGGGCTACAAGAGGCTGGACGTATCCCAGAAAGACCGCCTGGTGATCTATTCCCGGGATGTCACTCCGGAGAAGTCGGATGTGCTGGCGCGCCTGCAGCGTGCAATGCCGCTGTTTGCGTTCAGGGAAATCGCTGGACTGACATACCAGCAGTACAAGGAACTGATCACGCGCGCGCGTTTCTCGGTCACGTTCGGCGAGGGCCTGGATGGGTACCTCGTCGAACCGGTGTTCTCGGGAGGCGTCGGGAGCGCCGTCTACAACGATCGGTTCTTCACTCCCGACTTCAAAGCGCTCGACTTCATCTATTCCTCCTGGGACGATCTGGTGGGTCGTTTTCCGGAGGATGCAGCGCGTTGCGAGGACGAGGCAACGTACCGTGCCGTGAACGCCCGCCAGTTCGAGCACCTCGCCGGCATCTACTCCAAGGATGTGTACGTTGGGAACATCAGGCGCTTCTACGAGGCGGTATTCCCGAATGGTGGCTGAGGTCCGGACCTGCGGCGTGGTCGTGACCTATTACCCGATGGGCACGGGATTCACGGAGCTCGCCAGAAGGCTGCTGCCTCAACTGGACATGCTGGTTGTCGTGGACAACACGCCAGAGTTTGAATCCGGACCGGAGCCTGCACTGGAGGGGCTCGGAGCATGCGCCGCGAAGGTGAGGGTCGTGCGTCTCGGAGCGAACCGGGGCTTGGCTTCGGCGCTCAACGCGGGTATTGAGATTGCGCTGAAAGAAGACTGTCGTTACGTGCTGCTGAGCGATCAGGACAGCCTCCCGGCCGACAACATGGTGGAGAAGCTGATCGAAGGTGCAGTTGCGAGATCTGATGCTGGTGAGCGGGTTGGCTGCGTATGTCCAACTTATTTCGATCGCGTTAGCGGCCAGATTTTCCCCTTTCAGGTTCAGCTGCCCGGGCGGCTCTTTTACACCAGTACCCTTTGCGAGACGGATGCCTCAACCATTGAGGTCCTGACGGGGATAACTTCGGGATCGCTCATTCCAGCCTCGGTGTTTCCGGCGGTTGGTGGCATGCGTGACGATCTGTTCATCGACTACATCGATACCGAGTGGTGCCACCGGGCCAGGAGTCTGGGATTCAAGTTGTATGGCTCATCGCTTGCCCGGCTTGAGCAGCACTTGGGTGAAGAGACGTTTCCGATCTGGCTGTTTGGCTGGCGACCCTACAGTTCCTACTCGCCACAGCGGCTCTATTACCGTATCCGCAACTTCCTCCTGCTGCTCCGGATGAGACACATCCAGTGGCGTTGGAAGGTCCGTGCGAGTGCGTACTGGCTGACAAACATCTATGCGTACCTTCTCTTCTCGCCAGCAAGGAGACGCAATCTCGGCATGGTGGCGCGCGCAATCCTCGATGGAATCAGGGGGCGTGCCGGAGAGTTCGAAGCGGGCTCGCGTCGCAAAGGCTAGCGACATGCGAGATACCGAGGTGTGCATGCACCGTCGTTTCGACTAGCGAAACGTCGGCAATCCGTGGCGGAACAGCAGCACCAGCTTTCTGGGTGCGAGCGTAAAGGCGCGGAAGTAGGTTCCGAGCGGGATGGAACGCCGTTGCTGCAGCCGCTTGCGGCGCTTGCGAAGAGCGGGAAGGCCCGACAGGGTGGATCGGATCGCCGGCAGGTATATCCGCCACAAGGCCGCCGGTTTGCCGGTGGCGATGCTGACTGCCAACCCTTCCAGCAGAAGGACGAACAGGTGCATCGTCAACAGCAGCCAGGCCCCTGCGGTCGGGGTGCAGCACAGCAGGGCGGCGGTCTTGTTGCGCTCACTCAGGAACCTTCGGCGATAGGTGGTGCTCAACTTCCCTTGATCAGGCCGGTTGCCTCCGAAGCTCGCGCCCTGGCGATGACGGTAATGGCTGTCCGGCAGGACGCCCACATCGACGCCTTGCAGCCGGGCCGCGCAGCAGAGGTAGAGGTCCTCGCCGATCGACTCCATCCAGTCCGGTAGTCCACCCAGGGACAGGTAGAGATCGCGGGTGGTCCACAGGCAGGCGCCGATCACGTAGGCGACCTCGGAGCGTGACGGATCCAGATTGGGAACCGGGTTATAGAAGGGATCGAGCAGGCAGCCGCGATCAACGAGGTCGCCGGTTACCCAATCGCGCTGGGGCAACGTCAGCACGGACGGACGCTGCCTCTGGCGCGACTCTTCGTGGAGGCGCCGCAGTGCATCGCTGGCCAGCGCAGCGTCGTTGTTCAGCAGCAGAATGAATTCGCCGCTCGCCTTGGCCACCATTCGATTGTTGGAGACGCAGAAGCCGACGTTCGACGTGCTGGCGATGACCTCCACTTGCGGGAAGTGGCTTCGGAGAAACGCCATCGATCCGTCGGTCGAGGCATCGTCATGAACGATGATCTCGACCGCGAACCCGCAGTCCTGCGCCAGGATGGATTCAATGCAGGGGCCGAGCAGCGCTTCGCCGTTGTAATTGGCTATACAGACCGTACAGACCGGGCGAGCCTCGCCTACTGGAGCGTCGAGATCCAGCGCCATGTCTGCTCAAGTCCGCGGTGAAGGTCGGTATCGGCGTGCCAGCCCAGGGTTTTCTGCAGCAGGCTGCAATCGAGCGTGACATTGCGAACGTCGACTGCGCGACTGGGCACGTGGATGCGTTGCAGCGGAGTTCCAGTCACCTGGTCTATCGCATCGAGCAGCGTCGACAACGGCACTGCGTGGCCGCTGGCCACGTTGAAGGTCGCCACGCCCTGGCGAACGGGCGCGTGGAGCGAGAGCCGACATGCGGCAACGAAGTCGTCGATGTACAGATAGTCGCGAACGGATTGGCCATCGCCAATGATCGTGAATGGCGTCCCGGTCATCACGCAACCGAATGCGGCGGGAACAACGCCGAATCCCGACCGTGAGTGTTGCCCGGGGCCGTAGACATTCGAAGGGCGCAGGATCGTCACCGATCCGCCCGACTGCGAAGCCCAGGCGCTGATGAACATCTCCGCGCTGGCCTTGGCTGCCCCGTAAAACGAGCGAGGCGCCGGCAGCGTGCCTTCCGAGTAGGGCGGCATGGCATGGTCGCCATAAAGCGTCCCACCGGACGAAATGTAGATCAGCGGGACGTCCGGCCTGTGCTGCACGGCGTCGAGCAACGCGAGCGTCGGCTGGAGGTTGGCGCTCAGTTCGGAAAGCGGATCGGAGGCGCTGCTGCCGGGCGTGCTCGAAGAGGCCGCATGGACCACGAGTCGGCAGTCTTCAAGCAGGGCAGCGAACTGTTGCGGGGTGTCGAACGTTCCGAAGGTCGATCGAATCCGCGGATCGTCGAACGATACCGGGCGCCGCGTCGCGGCCACGACATCGAAGCCGTCGTCTGCGAGAGCTTCGCAGAGGCGGCGGCCGATGAAACCCGATGCTCCCAGGACAAGTATCGACTCCGCCATCAGGTTTCCCGTGTCAGGCCTTCATAGAGTGAAACGTAACGTTGCGCACAGTCGTCCCACGTGCCGATCTCGTTGCGTACCCAGGTTCGTGCGTTCTCTCCGATCGCTGTGCCGGCATCGCCTTCCGAGGCGCCGATTGCGTCGGCAAACGCGTCCGGGTCCGCGCAGATCCAACCGGTTTGACCATGCTTGAGGAAGTCCTCGTGGGCGGCAATTCCCGAGGCGACAATCGGCAGGCCCGCGGCCATGGCTTCAAGCATCACCTGTGGCCTCCCCTCGGCATGCCGGCTCAGCGTAATGAGGCCACTAGACTGCGGAAACCAGCGATTGGCAAGCTGATCCGGAGTGGCGGGCCCATGGTAGTGGACCCAGGAGGGGACCTCGACCTGCTCCTGCATCGGGCCGAGCAGGTGCAGCTCGCGCTGGCCGGATTCGAAATGCGGCCGGCACCAGTCGAACAGTGGGCCCAGTTTGTTCTGCGTCAGTCGCGAGACGACCAGCCAACGTCTGGGTTCTGCGTCTGGCGGCTGGCGCTGGATCTGGAACCAGCGCGGGTCAACGCCAAACGGAACGTACTGGATCCTTGCGACATCGCCGAAGGCGGCACTGAGAGGCTCGACCATCCACTCGGCATTCGGGCAGATCGCTGCCTTACGGTTGCGAAGCGCGCGCCGCAGCAAGGCCTTGACGCCTGGCAGGCGCAGCAGCTGCATGTCCGTCCCCAGCGCGGTGAGAAGCGCGGGGCGTCGGTTCGCCGGCAGGGCGAGGGCATTCTGCAGCCAGTTGACGTGATAGACGTCGACGTCCTGGTTGCGGCGGAATACGCGACGCAAGTAGTACAACAGCTGCGCGGCGGCGATGCCTCCGGCCACGCGACTGGTGCGCATCAGATGGGCGATACCGCCATCGGCCATGAGCTTGAGGAGCCACCGCTGCTCATCGGGAGTCAGATCCAGGCGGGAATTCCCCGGAAGGGGGCCCGGTGGCGACCACAGGCGAAGATCGATTTCGCGACGCCTCGCCAGCGCTTCGGCGAGTCGACGAATGAACAATCCTTTCCAGTCCGAATCGTCGGTTGGGTACGACGTACTGACCATCAAGGCTTTCATCTACGCCCCGCAGGTCATCGGGATCCAGAGGCTGCCGGACCGGGCACGCCCGCGACCTTTCCTTCAGGCGCGAGTCCCAAAGCCCTGGCACGCTCCATCACTACTTGCGCCTGCCGCTTGTGACCATCCGCCACCAGGGTCGCAAACGTCTGCATTGCGTAGTCGGCATCTTGGGGATTGCGGTTGATCGCAGCCAGGAACATCCGGTCGGCGAGCGCATCGTCATGCAGGTACTTGATGGCATGGTCGCCAAACTGCGCGTAGACGTAGTTCGGGACCTTGGTGCGATCGGTCAGGATTATGTAGGCCTGCGCGAGCTTCCGGTCGTCGAGGTCAATGCCCTGGTAGCGGTGCTTGAGCAAGCCGGCAACCGCGGATTCCTCCTGCGGTCCCAGCGGCCTGGTGCGAAGCTTGTGATAGAGCCGATCCCACCAGTCCTGTTGTGCGGGCTTGCCGAGGCTTGCGGCGAAGAGAATCAGGCCCTGCTCGGGCAGTGGCGATGCATTCGGGAGTCGTGAGCCACGTTCGAACTCCTGGACGGCCATGCTGTAGAACGGCGAATTGCTGCTGCCGCCAGCCATCAACATGTACTGCTCGGCAAGGTCGTTGCTCGCACGGGCCGACATTGGATTCTTCGCGCTGAGGTCCATTGCCAGGTGGAGCGAGTTCCCCCAGGTAGCCGAGCGCAACAAGGTGAGGCCGGCCATCGTCAGCACGATTGCCGCCACCGCGGCGTACTTGAGCCTGGGGCCATCGCGCATCGGGATGCGCCGGACGAGGTCCGCCAGAGCCAGCAGCACGCCGAGAAGCGCAAAGTAGTTGCGATGCTCGAACACCATCTCGAGCGGGAAAACATTGCTTGTCAGCAGGTGGCAGCTGAAGAACCAGAAGATGCCCAGGCTGACCAGCGGTGCCCGCCGGCGCAGGGCAAATGCGGCCCCGAGCAAGGCCAGAAGCAGCAGGCCCCCCAGCAACGTCGTGACCGGGTCCAGCCAGCCGTGCGAGATGGGGAACGTGTCGTAGTAGAACGTCAGGCTTCCCGACAGCGGCAACAACATCTGCCCGAGGTACAACGGCAGGACCCGCAGCTGCGTGAGCAGTCGCTCGGACAGCGTGAAGCCACGGAACTCGAACATCGAAGGCTCGAGGTACGGCGGCAGGATTACGGTTGCGAACAGCACGACCGCGAGCGCAACGCCGCAACCGTAGGCCCATTTCCACGACCGGCTCGTACGGCCGGACTGTGCCTTGAAATCGAGGACGGTCAGTTCCAGCGAAAGGGCGAACGCAGGAAACAGGATCGCGGTTTCCTTGCTGAGAAGGCCAAGAACCACCAGCGGAATGCAGCACAGCAGCCAAGGCCAGCCAGCCTCGCCCTTCATCTGTGCGCAGCGGCCCTGCAGGTAGGCCAGAAGCGCCGCAAGGACGAACGTGAGCGACAGGGTCTCCATGCGCTGCACCACGTACAGCACCGACGAGACCTGGAGCGGATGCACGGCCCAGAGCAGGGCCACGGTGAAGGCCGTGGCTGTCGTCCAGGCTTCGGTACTCACCAGGCGGAACAGCTTGCGCACCAGCAGGAAGACGAGCGCGCTGTTGATGAGGTGGACGATGAGGCCCCCGACCTTGTAGCCAAACGGGTCGGAACCGCCAATCAGATAATTGAGGGCGAAACTGATCGTGGCGAGCGGCCTGCCGTACGCACCGTGCTCATATGCCTGCGCGGCAGAGGCCAGCCCGGACCAGGACCAGGCCTCGAGATGGACCAGGGGATTGCTGACTATGTTCGGGAAGTCGTCGAACAGGAACCGGCCACTCAGGCCGGGCCAGTAGACCAGAGCGGCGGCAGACAGCAGGACAAACGCGAGAAGCAGGGTCTTACGGCTTGCTGCATGCATCAAAGTGCGCTCAATAGCGACGATCCGGAAGTGTAATCGCTCCGAAGCAGGGTCGCGCGCGCATTCTCGAGGCGTAATTCACGAATCAGACGCAGCCTGCCGGCTTGTGCTTGTCCTGCACGCCGGAGGAGACCTTGCAGGTCCATGCGCCGGAACTGCTGCGGGCGATTTCGATGGTCTCGTTGGCGATCGCCGGGTTGCCCTTGAGCGTGCATCGGATATAGCCGTTGCTCGCGGACGGATTCATCGTGATGGTGCAGCGTGGCGTCGGAGAACGCAGGCCAAGATCGGTCACGTTGAACGTGGTTGCGCTGTTTGCAATGACCTGGGACTCGAATGTGGACTTGCCCCCCGTGATTTCTTGCAGGCCGGCCGTCAGCTGGCTGCGAATCACATAGTCCTGGTAGGCCGGAATGGCAATGGCCGCCAGGATCGCGATGATCGCCACGACGATCATCAGCTCGATCAGGGTGAATCCTTGCTGGTTTCGCATCATCTGCCCCCTGCAGATATAACTTCGTTAACAGGTGCACGATGCGTGCCAAGTTGCATCCGATTGGATTCCAGATCGGACTTGGCTGACCAGCGGACGATTTCGCGGTCTGAATGGTAGAGCTCGGGCAAAAAAAAACCCCGGCCAAGGCCGGGGCTTTTTGTGGAACAAATCAGCTGCAGCCGGCGGGCTTGTACTTCGGGTCGACCGTCGTAGCGCAGCTCCACGCACCCGAGGTGGCGCGGCTCAGAGTGACGGTCTTGGTGGCGACCTTCGGGTTGCCGGTCAGCTCGCACTTGATCGAGCCGGCTTCCTTACCATCGACGGTGATCGTCTTGCAGCGCGTGGTGGTGGTCTGCAGGCCGATATCGCTCTGCTGGTTAAAGGTGGTCGGGCTGCCCTTGTTGATCAGCTCTTCGAACGCCGTCACGCCGCCACGGATGTCGGCCAGACCAGCGGTGACCTGCGAGCGGGCCACGTAGTCCTGGTAAGCCGGCAGCGCGATCGCGGCCAGGATGGCGATGATCGCAACGACGATCATCAGTTCGATCAGGGTGAAGCCTTGCTGGTTGTTCTTCATGTGTTTCCCCTAGGAGTGTTTTATTGCTTCACGTGCCATTGGTTCGGGCCTTCCGATCCTCGGGCAGCCGTGCTCACGGCACGTGCGCTGAAAATACACGCATAAGCCGTGCCAAGGGTGGTTTTGGCGGTTCTACTTGCCATTCTGGGTATGCGTTCACGCAAAATGTCAGAACCCGCCAAAGCGGCAGTGACGATATTTGTCAGTTTGGGTGAGTCAGTGACGCTATGCGTCAGCAGAGCCGCCGGACCGAGGCCGGGGCGGGTTTGGACCCGATCGGGTGCCAAACGACTGCCGGGGGCAGATGCTGCCAAAGCATGTGCGCTCGGTCATCTTTGCGACCCAAAAGAGAATCCCGGCGTGTGCCGGGATTCAATGTGGTCGGCAATTTGCAGCGCACCCGTGCGCTCAATCGATCCCGAGTTTTTTCAGCTTGTAGCGCAGCGCGCGGAAGGTGATGCCCAGCGCGGCCGCGGTGCGGGTCTTGTTGTAGCGGTTTTCCTGCAGCGCCTGCTGGATCGCCGCGCGCTCGATTTCCTCGATGTAAGAGGGGAGCGGGCTGCTGGCGGTGTCGCGTGGGTTGAGCGTGCGCGGGTCGATGGCCATCATCGGCTGGCCTGGCACGGCGATCGGTGCCGGCGCCGGCGATCCATTGTTCGCCGCGGCATTCGCCGGCGGCGGGAACACCGCGCTGTGCGCGTGTGCCGGTTGCGGCAGTCGCAGGTCGTCGGCGGTCAGGATCTCGTCTTCGGCCAGCGCCAACGCGCGCTCGAGGATGTTCTCCAGCTCGCGCACGTTGCCCGGGAACGAGTAACTGCGCAGCACGCCCAGGGCGTCGTCGCTGAGCGCCGGCACCGGCCGCGACTGCGCCGTGGCCAGGCGTTTGAGCACCATGGCCACCAGGCCCGGCAGGTCGTCCTGGCGTTCGCGCAGCGGCGGCACGCGCAGCTCGATGACGTTGATGCGGTAGTAAAGGTCCTGGCGGAAACGGCCGTCCGAAACCAGCGCGCCAAGGTCCTTGTGCGTGGCCGACAGGATGCGCACGTCGACCGGCACTTCGACATTGGCGCCGACCGGGCGGATCGACTTTTCCTGGATGGCGCGCAACAGCTTGACCTGCATCGACAGCGGCAGCTCGGCGATTTCGTCCAGGAACAGGGTGCCGCCGTCGGCGCTCTGGAACAAGCCGGGCTTGTCGGCGTGGGCGCCGGTGAAGCTGCCCTTCTTGTGGCCGAAGAACTCGCTTTCCATCAGCTCGGCCGGGATCGCGCCGCAGTTGACCGGAACGAACGGGCCGCCTGCGCGGCCGCCTTCGGCGTGGATGGTGCGGGCGACCAGTTCCTTGCCCACGCCGGACTCGCCGACGATATAGACCGGCGCCTGGCTGCGCGCGACCTTGGCGATGGTCTGGCGCAGGGTGGTCATGGCCGGCGACTGGCCGTACAGGCGGGCCGCGACGGCATCGGCCGGCGGCGCGCTGCGGCGGCTCTCGTTGAGGTCCAGGGCGTGGCGGACCAGGTCGCGCAGCACGGCCAGGTCCACGGGCTTGGCGACGAAATCGAACGCGCCGGCCTTCAGTGCCTCCACCGCGGCTTCGACGTTGCCGAAGGCGGTGATCATGGCGACCGGGGTCTCGGGGTGCTTTTGGCTGATCTCGGCGACCAGGTCCATGCCCGAGCCGTCCGGCAGGCGCATGTCGGTCAGGCACAGGTCGTACTGATTCCGGGACAGCTGGCTGCGTGCCTCCCCGAGGGTGGAAGCGGTGTCGCAACGCAATCCCATCCTCCCCAATGTCATGACGAGCAACTCGCGAATGTCGCGTTCGTCGTCAACCACCAGTGCACTACGTGTTTCGGCCATCGTCCCCTCCGTCCCTCACGATAACTTAAGGGAGCGTGAAGAGCCAAGCCGATTCGGCGGGTTCCGCGCATTCAGCACGGTGTTGGACGAGCGATCGACGCGATCAGGCGGTCATCAGGGTGTGGCTCCCGATCAAGCGGATGCGGAAGCAGCCACCGCCGCCCGGCATCGCCACGTAGTCCAGCGTGGCCTGGTTTGCCCGGCAGAGTTCGCGGGCGATGTACAGGCCAAGGCCGGTGCCGTGACTGGAGGTGGTGAAGAACGGCCGGAACAGGCGCGATGCCACCGATTCGGGAATGCCGGGGCCACGATCGAGAACGTCGATGGACGGCGTCCCGGCCTCGTCTGCATATACATGGACAGACACCTTGGCCGGCTCACCCGGCATGCGGCCATAGGTCAGGGCGTTGTGCACCAGCACCGTCAGGACCTGGTGCAGCTGGCGCGGGTCGATCATCACCGGCAGGCGCGCGACCTTGCCGCTGGTGCGCAGCGTGTCGTGGTCGAGCGGGTGGCTCTCCAGGTACTCCTCGACGAACATGCGGGCGAAGCCGACCAGCTCGACGTGCTCGGGCTTGGCCGGTTCGCGCCGGGCCATGCCGAGCACGTTCTCGACGATGCCGTTCATGCGCATGCCCTGTTGCCGGATGATCTCCAGCAGCCGGCGCTCGGCGGTCGGGATGTCGTCGGACTCCTCCAGCAACTGCACGGCGTAGTTGATGGCGGCCAGCGGGTTGCGGATCTCGTGGGCCAGGCTGGCCGAGAACCGGCCGAGCGTGGCCAGGGTCATCGACTCGGCGTGGCGCGAGAGCAGGGAGGTGTCGTCGAGGAACAGAAGCACCTGGTCGCTGCCGGCCAGCAGCCGGGTGAAGCGCGGCACCACCTCGGGCAGGTCCGGGGCCAACTGCACGGGGCTGTCGTTGTGGGTGCCGTCGCTGCGCCAGCGTTGCAGGCGGCGCGCGAGCTCCGGCGCTGCCACGGCAAGGCTGCGCTGGCCGTGCAGGTCGGTGCTCTCGCCGGCGTCGCCCAGCAGCAGCATCGCCGCCTCGTTGGCCAGGCGGATGCAATCGCCACGGTCCACCAGCAGCACCCCGGTGCGCAGGCGGCGGATGATCAGCTCGTTGATCTCGCCCAGGTGCGCGGCTTCGGCGCCGCGGCGCTCGGCCAGGTCGTAGCTGTCGCGCATCTGCCGGCCGAGGATGCTGGTCAGCGTGGCGACGGCCATGTAGCCGATGGCGAACATCATCGGTTCGGCCAGCGTGCGGCGCGCGAAGCTTGGGTCCAGCGTGCTCCAGGCGTACTCGCCAAACAGCCCCAGCACCGCCACCACCGCGGCGCCCAGGCCATAGCGTGGCGGCAGCAGCAGGGCCGCGGCACCGACGTTGAACAGCAGCATCAGGGCGATGCCGGTGCCCGCGGCAGGCATGGTGTGCATGGCCAGCAGGCCGAAGAACAGATCGGCGGCGATGCCGGTCAGGGTCTGGCTGCGCAGCTCGCCACGCTTGCCGAAGGCGAACAGCAAGGCGGCGATGAAGAGGTAGGACAGAGCCACCGCGCGCGCGCCCAGGGCGTGCCGCAACGGCTCGATCAGCTCGGTGGCCGGCCCGAACAGGAAGAACACCAGCAGTGCCGCTTCGAGCAGCCGGTACAGGGTGAAGAAATAGAGCTCGCGGCGCAGCGCCCGATCGGCATCGGCGGCATCGATCGGGGCGAGAGCAAGCGGCAAGCGGCTGTCCTGGAAGGCGGGCGGTTGTCGCGAGTATGGGGGGCGGCGGGACATTGTTGCCAGATGTGGCCGATGCCGCCCCTCTTCCTGGCCACCTGCGGCGGCCTGTCCCTCTCCCGCAAAGGCAGAGGGCAGGACAACGTCCCTGCAAGCGCCTCGGCGGGGCAGAGGGGTGTTTTGCCCGAACCGCCCTGATCGGCGACAATACGGCCCCCTCGCGCTGCGGCCGTGCCGGACCGCGGGGATTCTTATTACTCCCCTCGGTGACGCATGAATTTTCACGAATATCAGGCAAAGCAGCTGTTTGCCGACTACGGCATCGCTGTTCCGGCCGGGCGCGTTGCGCGCACCCCTGACGAGGCCGTCGCGGCGGCCAAGGCCATCCCTGGCGACCTGTGGGTGGTCAAGGCGCAGATCCACGCCGGTGGCCGCGGCAAGGCTGGCGGCGTCAAGCTCGCCAAGTCCTATGACGAGGTCAAGCAGTACGCCCAGGCCATGCTCGGCACCCGGATGGAGACCTACCAGTCCGCCGGCGTCGCCCTGCCGATCGACTCGGTGCTGATCTCCGAAGGCACCGACATCGCCAACGAGCTGTACCTGTCGGTGCTGGTCGACCGTTCGACCCAGACCATCACCTTCATCGCCTCCGCCGAGGGTGGCGTGGAGATCGAGAAGGTCGCCGAGGAGAACCCGGACGCGATCAAGACGCTGCACGTGAACTACGTGCAGGGCCTGCAGCCCTACGAGTGCCGCGAGCTCGGCTTCGCCCTGGGCCTGAACGCCAAGCAGGTCGGCCAGCTGACCAAGATCATGCTGGGCCTGTTCAAGCTGTTCAACGAGAAGGACCTGGCGCTGGTTGAACTCAACCCGCTGGCCATCCTCACCAACGGCGATCTGGCCGTGCTCGACGGCAAGATCAACAGCGACGACAACGCCACGTTCCGCCACAAGGACCTGGCCGCGATGCGCGACATCCGCCAGGAAGACGAGACCGAGGTGCTGGCCAGCCAGCACGACCTCAACTACGTCACCATGGACGGCAACATCGGCTGCATGGTCAATGGCGCCGGTCTGGCCATGGCCACCATGGACGTGATCTCGCTCAACGGCGGTTCGCCGGCCAACTTCCTCGACGTCGGCGGCGGCGCAACCAAGGAGCGCGTGACCGAAGCGTTCAAGCTGATCCTGTCGTCCGACAAGGTCAAGGCGATCTTCGTCAACATCTTCGGCGGCATCGTCCGCTGCGACATGATTGCCGAAGGCATCATTGCCGCGGTGAAGGAAGTCGACGTCAAGGTGCCGGTGATCGTGCGCCTGGAAGGCACCAACGTCGAAGCCGGCAAGGAAATTCTGAAGAACTCGGGTCTGGCCATTACCCCGGCCGACGACATCAACGATGGCGCGAAGAAGGCGGTTGCCGCCGTCGCTGGCAAGTAAGGGGCCACAGACATGTCCGTTTTGATCAACAAGAACACCAAGGTGATCGTCCAGGGCTTCACCGGCTCGCAGGGCACCTTCCACGCCGAGCAGATGCTCGATTACGGCACCAAGGTCGTTGGCGGCGTGACCCCGGGCAAGGGTGGCACGCAGCACCTTGGCCTGCCGGTCTTCAACACCGTGCGCGACGCGGTCAATGCGACCGGCGCCGACGCTTCGGTCATCTACGTGCCGCCGCCGTTCGCGGCCGACGCGATCCTGGAAGCGGCCGATGCCGGCATCAAGGTCATCGTCTGCATCACCGAGGGCATCCCGGTGCTCGACATGCTGCGCGTCAAGAACACCCTCAAGGGTTTCGAGGACGTCGTGCTGGTCGGTCCGAACTGCCCGGGCGTCATCACCCCGGGCGAGTGCAAGATCGGCATCATGCCGGGCCACATCCACATGCCGGGCAAGATCGGCATCGTCTCGCGTTCGGGCACGCTGACCTATGAAGCGGTCAAGCAGACCACCGACGTGGGCCTGGGCCAGTCGACCTGCATCGGCATTGGCGGCGACCCGATCAACGGCACCAACTTCATCGACGCGCTGAAGCTGTTCCAGGAAGACCCGCAGACCGAAGGCATCATCATGGTCGGCGAGATCGGCGGTTCGGCCGAGGAAGAAGCGGCCGAGTTCATCAGCAAGTACGTGACCAAGCCGGTCGTCGGCTTCATCGCCGGCGCTTCGGCGCCGAAGGGCAAGCGTATGGGCCACGCCGGTGCGATCGCCTCGGGCGGCCAGGGCACGGCCGAAGGCAAGTTCGCGGCGATGGAAAAGGCCGGCGTCACCACGGTGAAGTCGCCGGGCGACCTCGGCGCGGCGATCGCCAAGCGCCTGGCGAAGTAATCCGCCGGTTGCCAGCGTTGTGAAAGAGGCCACCTTCGGGTGGCCTTTTTCTTTTTCTGGGAGAATGCAGCTCTATTCCCAGCCCTCTCCGCTGCCGCGGGAGGGTTTCAGAGCAGGTGGCACTTCGATGTCCAATCCGCTTCGCATCGCCCTGGCCCAGTTCGATTTCCCGGTCGGCGCGGTCCACCAGAACGCCGAGCGCATCGCGCAGATGATCGCGCAGGCGCGCGACGAGTACGGCGCCGATGTCGTGCTGTTCCCCGAGCTGGCGTTGAGCGGCTATCCACCCGAGGACCTGCTGCTGCGCCCGGGCTTCCTGGCCGATTGCGAAGCGGCGATCAACCGCGTCGCGGCATCCACCCAGGGCATCGTCGCGGTGGTCGGCTGGCCCCAGGCCGCCGGCAGCGTGGTCTACAACGCCGCCAGCGTGCTGCGCGACGGCCATGTCTCGCACACCTATCGCAAGCGCGAGCTGCCCAACTACGCGGTTTTCGACGAGCGCCGTTATTTCGATGTCGACCCGGACCGCGAAGACTGCGTGTTCGATGTCGATGGCGTCCAGGTCGGGCTGATCATCTGCGAGGACCTGTGGTTCGCCGAGCCGCTGGCCAGCACGGTCGCCGCCGGCGCCGAGCTGGTGCTGGTGCCCAATGCATCGCCGTTCGAGCGCGACAAGCATGCCGAGCGCGACATGCTGCTGGCCCAGCGCGTGCAGGAAACCGGCGTCGGCCTGGTCTATCTCAATGGCGTTGGCGGCCAGGACGCGCTGGTGTTCGATGGCGGTTCCGTGGTTGCCGACGGCGATGGCACGGTGCATCCGGCGGCGGCCGCCTTCACCGACCAGTGGCTGGTGGTGGATTTCGATGCCGACACGCGCCGCTTCGAAGCGGTGGAGTGGGTGGAAGACGGCGACGAGAGCCGCGATGCGCTGGCCTGGCGCGCCGTGGTGCGCGGCACCCGCGACTATTGCCGCAAGAACGGTTTCGAGAAGGTATGGCTGGGTCTGTCCGGAGGCATCGATTCCTCGCTCGTGCTGGCCATTGCCGTGGATGCACTCGGTGCCGAAAACGTAACCGCCGTGCGCATGCCTTCGCGCTATACCGCCGACCTGTCCAACGACCTGGCTGCCGAGCAATGCCAGATGCAAGGCGTACGCCTGCTGACCGTGCCGATCGAGAAGCCGTTCCAGGGCTATCTGGACGCTTTGGCCGAGCAATTCGCCGGCCGCGCCGTCGACACCACGGAAGAGAACCTGCAATCGCGCACGCGCGGTGCGCTGCTCATGGCGATGAGCAACAAGTTCGGCGGCCTGCTGCTGACCACCGGCAACAAGAGCGAGTACGCGGTCGGCTACGCCACGATCTACGGCGACATGTGCGGTGGCTATGCGCCGCTGAAGGACTTGTACAAGACCGAGGTGTTCGCACTGGCGAGCTGGCGCAATACCGTCGGCGACCGGGTCATTCCGCAGGCGGTGATCGATCGCCCGCCGTCGGCCGAGTTGCGCGAGAACCAGAAGGACCAGGACTCGTTGCCGCCGTACGACGTGCTCGACGCGATCCTGCTGCGCCATGTCGACCAGGAGCAGTCCTACGACGAGATCGTTTCGGCCGGGTTCGATGCGGCCACGGTCGAGCGCGTGCTGCGGCTGGTGCGGATCAGCGAGTGGAAGCGCCACCAGTCCGCCCCGGGACCGAAGGTGTCGCGACGCGCGTTTGGTCGCGAGCGGCGCTACCCGATCAGCAACGGGTATCGGGGCTAGGGACCAGATGCAAAAACGCCGCCCGGAGGCGGCGTTTTCGTTTGCATCCCGACGTCCCGGTCAGTCGTTGTCCAGCGCCGACTTCTCGCCCGCGAACGGGTTGAGCTTGCGGAAGTTGCTCGGGTAGTCCGGCCACTTGCCCGCCAGGTACGGGTGGTTCGGATCGTTCTGCTGCAGCACGCGCTTGGCGTCGGCGGCGAGCGCCTGGTTGCCAAGACCTTCGTAGGCAGCGGCCAGGGTGGCGACGGCGTCGTTCTGGTACTGGCTCTGCGGGTAGGTCTCGAGCAGGTACTTGGCGCGCTCGATCGCACCCACGTAGGCGGTGCGGCGCAGGTAGTACAGGGCCGTGTCGAGCTCGTGGCGGGCGAACATGTCGCGCAGGCCGCGCATGCGGGTGCGCGCATCCTCGGCGTAGCGGCTGTTGGGATAGCGGTCAGCGACGATGGAGAAGTCGTTGAATGCCTGCAGCGGCGTGGCCAGGTCGCGGCGGCTGGCGTCGAGCGTCCAGACCTGCTGCAGGAACACCGTGTCGCGGCTGGAGTTGGACAGGCCGCGCAGGTAGTACATGTACGCGATGTTCTTGTGCGTCGGATACGTGCGGATGAAGCGGTCGATGCTGCTGATCGCGTCATCGTGCTTGCCCGACTTGTACTGGGCGTACGCGGTCTCCACCAGGGCCTGCTCGGTGTAGGGGCCGTACGGATACTGGGCGACCAGGCGCTTGAACGTGGTCTCGGCTGCCGACCAGTTGCCGTTGGTCATCGACTTGTGGGCTTTCTCGTAGAGCTGCTCGACCGGCACGCCTTCATCGGCGTCCTTGTTCTTGAACTTGCTACAGCCCACTCCAGCAAAAGCGACGATCAGCAGCAGCGCCAGCAGGCGCGAAGGGGCAGAGCGTAGGGTCATGGCAGGTACACGGGCGCCGAAGGTACGAAGGTCGGATAATAGCAGCCCCTGCGCGGCAGCCCTGAATCCTTCCCCTCCGATGAACAATTCCGCCACGCCCCTCCATGCCACCGTCCCGGACAGCGCCGCCGGGCGCCGCTTCGACGCGGTCCTGGCCGAGCTTTTCCCCGATTTTTCCCGGTCCCGGCTGGCTTCCTGGATCAAGTCCGGCGACGCCCGCCTGGACGGCCGCGAGGTCCGCCCGCGCGATCCGGTCCGTGGCGGCGAGGCGGTCACCCTCCATGCCGCGCTCGAGGTCCAGACCCATTCCGAGCCCGAGGACATCGCCCTGGACGTCCTTTTCGAGGACGAGCACGTCATCGTGATCAACAAGCCGGCCGGGCTGGTGGTCCACCCGGGCGCCGGCAATCCGGCCGGCACCCTGGTCAATGCCTTGCTGCACCGGGACCCCTCCCTCAACACCCTGCCCAGGGCCGGTATCGTCCATCGCCTCGACAAGGACACCTCCGGGGTCATGGTGGTGGCGCGGACCCTGCCGGCGCATACCGCGCTGATCGAGCAGTTGTCCTCGCGCGAAGTCCACCGCCAGTACGTGGCCGTGGTGCTGGGTTCGCTGGTATCGGGCGGCACGGCCGATGCGCCGATCGACCGACACCCGCGCGACCGCATCCGCATGGCCGTGCGCGAGGACGGCCGCGACGCGGTCACCCATTTCCGCCTGCGCGAACGCTTCCGCGCGCACACGCTGCTGGAATGCCGCCTTGAAACCGGCCGCACCCATCAGATCCGCGTGCACATGGCGCACCTCAAGCACCCCATCGTCGGCGATCCGCTGTACGGCGGTCCGCTGAAGCTGCCCAAGGGCGCGACCGAGGAGCTGATCGCGACGCTGCGCGCTTTCAAGCGCCAGGCGCTGCACGCCGAGACGCTGGAGTTCGTGCACCCGGTGACCGGCGAGAAGGTGCGCTGCACCGCCCCCGTCCCCGATGATCTGCGCGAGCTGGTCAAGGCGCTTCACGACGACACCGCAGCCGCGGCCGCGCGGGAGCGCTGAGGGTGCCGGCCCCCTGGCTGGAGGCGCATTGGCCGCTGCCGGCATCGGTGCGGGCCTTCACCACGCTGAGGCACGGCCTGGGCGTGTCGCAGCCGCCATTCGATGATCTCAACCTGGGCCTGCGGGCCGGCGATGAGCCCACGGCGGTGCTGCGCAATCGGGCGCTGTTGCGGGAGGCTGCGCGGCTGCCTTCGGAACCGTGCTGGTTGCGCCAGGTGCATGGCGTCGATGTGGCCCGCTTCGGCCGTACCGAAGAAGATGAGGCCGAAGCAGACGCATCAGTGACCTCCACCGCCGGCACGGTCCTGGCCATCCTCACCGCCGACTGCATGCCCGTGCTTTTCTGCGCAGAGGATTGCAGCGAGGTCGGCGCCGCGCATGCCGGGTGGCGTGGACTTGTCGGCGGCGTTCTCGAGAACACCGTCGCCGCCATGCGCACGCCGCCACAGCGCCTGCATGCGTGGCTCGGCCCTGCCGCCGGGCCGCAGCACTACGAAATCGGCGAAGAGGTGTACGACGCGTTCGTCTCGCGCGACTGGAGCGCCGGCAGCGCTTTCGTCAGCACCCGTCCGCACCATTGGCGCGTGGACCTGTACGCGCTGGCCCGGCGCCGGCTGGAAGCGGTCGGCATCGATGCCGGCCGGATCCACGGCGGCGGCCTGTGTACGATCGCCGAGCCGGACCGCTTCTTCTCGCACCGCCGCGACCAGCGCGGCGGCCGCATGGCCTCCCTGATCTGGATCGAACCGGGCAAATGACCATCACCGCGCCGCAGTCGTTGTACCGACAACTTCTTGCCGCGCGGTTCGAGCAACTGCCGCCGACCCTGCGCGCGCTGCACGACCGTAGTGGTTGCCGCCGCTACCACGGCAAGGTCGAAGTCGATCGCGGCAGCGGCATCTTGTCCCGGCTGTGCGCCTGGGCGGCGCAACTGCCGGCGCCGGGCCGCGGCAGCATCAAGGTCGAGATCGACGCCGATGCCACCGGCGAACGCTGGGCGCGGGTGTTTGCCGGCAAGGTGATGCGCTCGCGCTTGTGGGCAAGCCGGTCGCTGCTGCGCGAACGCCTGGGCCTGCTCGTTTTTGCGTTCCGCCTCGATGTGGAACAGCTGCCGGGCGCCGGACCCGCGGTGGTCTGGCATGTCGCCCGGGTCAGCGCGCTGGGCCTGCCGCTGCCGCTGCGCTGGTTCGCCGGGGTCACCGCGCGCGAGTACGAGCGCGACCATCGCTACCGCTTCGATGTTGCCGCGAAGCTGCCGGGGATCGGGCTGGTGGTGCACTACCGGGGATGGCTGGACGTCGATTGACGTGGTCGCGGTGATCGATTTTTCCGGACACCAGAACGAACGGTCATGCCTGCACGGGCGGCCGCTCGGCTACGATGCCCCGATCCTTCCGGAGCCGATGCCTTGGCCAACTCCCATGCACCTTCCCGCCGCTGGTTCGTTGCCGGCGACCTCAACGGTTTCTTCGGCCTGGTCGTCGACAACCTGTCGATCCTGGGGTTCATCGCCGCGGCGCTGATCGGCATCTTCGGCTTTCCGGCCGAGGTCGTGTTCGCGCGGATGTTCCCGGGCACCGCATTCGGCGTGCTGGTTGGCAATCTGATCTACACCGTGATGGCGCGCCGTCTGGCCGCCAGGACCGGTCGCGACGACGTCACCGCGATGCCGCTCGGCTTGGACGCGCCCACCAGCATCGGCATGGCGTTGCTGGTGCTCGGCCCGGCCTTCGTCGCCTTCAAGCAGCAGGGCATGGACGAGCACGCCGCGGCGATCGCCACCTGGCAACTCGGCATGGCCTCGCTGGTGGTGATGGGCGTGCTCAAGTTCGTGCTGTCCTTTGCCGGTGATGCAGTCACGCGGCTGATTCCGCGCGCCGGCCTGCTTGGTTCGATCGCCGGCATCGCGCTGGTGCTGATGGGCTTCCTGCCATTGGTCGAGGCGCTGCGCTCGCCGGTGGTCGGCTTCGTCACGCTCGGCTTGTTGCTGTATGTGCTGATCGCGAAGGGGCGCCTGCCGGTGCGGCTGCCGGGCGTGTTCGTCGCCTTCGTCTTCGGCACTGTTCTTTACTACGCACTTGGCGCGGCCGGGCTGGCGCCGGGGTTCCACTGGCCCGAACCGGCGCCACTGCGCCTGGTGCTGCCGTGGCCGACGCTGGGCTTCCTGGAAGGCCTGCCGGCAACGGTGCCGTACCTGCCGCTGTTGCTGCCGTTCGGCCTGTTGATGGTGGTCGGCGGCATCAACGTCAGCGAGAGCGCGCGCGCTGCCGGTGACGACTACCGCACCCGCGACATCCTGCTGGCCGAAGCGTTCTCGACGCTGGTCGCCGGTTTCTGCGGCGGCGTCGCGCAGACCACTCCCTACATCGGCCAGCCGGCCTACAAGCACATGGGCGCGCGCAGCGGTTACACGTTGCTGACCGGCTTGTTCATCGGCCTTGGCGGCATGCTCGGCCTGGTGTCGGGGCTGGTGCAGTGGCTGCCGCTGGCGGTGCTGGCGCCGATCATCGTCTATGTCGCCCTGGACATCACCACGCAGGCGTTCCAGGCCACGCCGCGGCGCCATGCCACGGCGATGGTGCTGGGCTTCCTGCCTTCGGTGGCATACATGCTGGCGATCAAGGTAGGCAACCCGGGCTGGATCGCGCCGGAGAACTTCGCCCGGCTGATGTCCACCAGCGACGGCCACGGTCTGCCGGAAATGGCGGTGATCATCACCCTCGGCAACGGTTTCATCATCACCGCGATGATCTGGACGTCCGCAGTGGCGGCGATGGTTGACGGGCGCCTGCTGCGCGCAAGCGCGTTCCTTCTGGCAGGCGCGGCGCTGACACTGTTCGGGCTGATCCATTCGGTGCATCCGCAGGGCGGCATCTACTGGCCGTGGTCGCTGGAAGGACTGCAGCGCGTGTTGTCGTGGCAGTTCGCGGGCGCGTACGTCGCGCTCGCCGCGCTGCTGGCGTTGCTGTCGCTGCAGCGCGACGCGGTCCCCGTCGATTCGCCGGACGCGGCGCATTGATGTCGCGGTCATCGTCGCCCGACTAGAATCCACATCCTCATTTTCTAACGGGTGTTGCGATGTCCCTGCAAGACGAGCTCAATGCCATTCCCGGCGTCAGCGCCCAGCGTGACGCGTCCACGCGGAAGTTCGTGTTCAACCACACGATGCTGCGGGTGAAGGACGTCACCCGGTCGCTGGATTTCTACACGCGCGTGCTCGGCTTCACGCTGGTGCGGCGGCGCGACTTCGCCGAAGCGAAGTTCAGCCTGTACTTCCTGGTGCTGGTGGACGATCCGGCGCAGATCCCGGCCGCGGAGCCGGCACGCGGCGAATGGCTGCTGAGCCAGCGCGGCGTGCTCGAGCTGACCCACAACCATGGCACGCAGGATGACGCCGGCTTCGCCTACCACGACGGCAACAGCGAGCCGCGCGGGTTCGGCCACATCTGCGTGTCGGTGCCCGACGTCGAGACCGCATGCGCGCGCTTCGAACAGCTGGGCGTGCCCTTCCAGAAGCGCCTCAGCGACGGACGGATGAAGGACATCGCCTTCATCAAGGACCCCGATGGCTACTGGGTGGAAATCCTGCAGCCCACGGCGCGGGATTGAACGTGTCCGCAGTGAGGAATGTTCCGAGGTCCGCATAGCCCCAATCCCTGAGTGTTGCCTGCAGTCGGCTACCTAGACTGAAGGTCCACACACGTTTCAGGGATGAACATGAGCATGACCAGAAGGACCCCTTGCGCGCTCCCGCACCGCCTGCTCCCGACCCTCCTCGCACCACTGCTTGTCGCCTTGGCCACCCAGGCGTCCGCGCACCCGGACGGCGCTTACCGCCACGAAACCACGAACCTGCCATCGATGACCACCTGGATGGCGGAGATCGATGGCGAACGCACCATCCGCAGCCTCAGCCTGCCTGGAACCCACGGCTCGGCCGCGCTGCACGGCGGACACATCGTCCAGGACCAGACACTCACGCTGACGCAGCAGCTCAACGGCGGCATCCGCCTGCTCGACCTGCGCCTGCGGCATATCGAGAACGTCTTCGCGCTGCATCACGGGCTGGTGTTCCAGGAGAAGTTCTTCGGCGACGCGCTCAACGAGATCCAGACCTTCCTGCGGACCTACCCCACCGAGACGGTGTTCGTGCGGGTCAAGGAGGAGTACAAGCCCGCCAGGAACAACCGAAGCTTCGAAGCCACCTTCCAGACGTATTTCGACAGGTACAAGTCGATCATCGCGGTGCCCGAAAACGGCATGCAGACCCGCCTGGACGACCTGCGCGGCAAGCTGGTTTTCCTGGTTGATTTCAAGACGTCGCACAACTTCGGCCTGGGCTACGACACTTTCGACATCCAGGACGAGTTCAACGTCGGTACCAACTGGGAGCTCTACACCAAGTGGGAGCGTGTGAAGGAACAGCTGGCCCTGGCGAAGGCCAACCCGGAGCAGGGGCCGGCGATCATGAACTACCTCACCGGCTCCGGTGGCGCCTTGCCGTACTTCGTCGCCAGCGGCCACGTATCGGCGAAGACCAATGCCAACCGCCTCTCGACCGGGCGCATTGCCCGCAAAGGAGACCAATCCACCTTTGCGGACTTTCCGCGCGTGAACTGCCTGCCGCGTCGATGCACCATCGCCTACGAAGGCACGAACACGCTGACCCGCGACTACATCCGCAGGGAACGCCCTGGTTACGTCGGTTTCGTATTCGCCGACTTTCCAGGTCCCGATCTGATCAAGGCCATTGCAGACGTCAACGATGCGCCGCCGCGCGCGCTGACGCTCGCCAGCCGCGCTACGGGCGGGTGCCTGTCCGGAGTAGGGCGCAAGCTGCAGGTGCTCCCATGCAGCACTGAACGCGACCAGGACTTCACCTTGGAAAGCTCGACACTGCGCATCGGCGGTTTTTGCGTGGAAGCGCAGCCGGGCCGCTATCCGGTCCAGTTGGAGCTTCGAGACTGCAATGACGCCCATACCCAGAAATGGACGCTGAAGAACGGGCAGATCCGTTTGGGTCCGGCCGCCAACGCCTACGGCGTTTGTCTGGATGTCCAGGCCCCCGTCGCCGGTGGCGTCGTCGGGGACGCATGCAAGACCGAGCGCGACGAGCAGTTGTTCGACGCAATCTGACGGCGGTGCTGTAGCTGCCGTCAGGATGGTGCAGGAGGTCCTGCACCATCCGCTCACCAGGACTCAGCCCTCACGCAAGGCATTGAGGTAACTGCGCCGCCACGCCGTGATGTCATGGGCCTTGAGCAGGGTCATCATCGATTGCCAGCGCTCGCGGCGTTCGCCAAGCGGCATCGTCATCGCCGCGGCCACGGCGTCGGCGACGCCATCGAGGTCGTAAGGATTGACCAGCAAGGCGGTATCGAGCTCTCGCGCCGCACCGGCGAAGGTCGACAGCACCAGCACGCCCGGATCTTCGGGGTTCTGCGCCGCCACGAATTCCTTGGCCACCAGGTTCATGCCGTCGCGCAACGGCGTGACAAGACCGACGCGGGCCAGGCGGTAGAAGCCGGTCAGGGAGTGGTGCGGGTAATTGCGGTTGACGTAGCGCACCGGGGTCCAGTCCGGTTCGGCGTGGGCGCCGTTGATGTGGCCCGCCAGTTGTTCCAGTTCGCTGCGCAGTTGCTGGTACTCGACGACCTCGCCGCGCGAGACCGGGGCGATCTGCAGGTAGGTCAACTTGCCGCGCTGCTCGGGGTGGTGCTTGAGGAAGCAGCCGAAGGCGCGAAAGCGCTCGGGCAGGCCCTTGGAGTAGTCGAGGCGGTCCACTCCTATCGCCAGTGCCCGTCCGGACAGACTCGCCGACAAGCGCCGCACCGCCGGCTTGCCGATCGCCACCGCAGCCTGGCTGGCGATGTTGGCGGTGTCGATGCTGATCGGGAAGGCACCCGCGCGCAGGCGGCGGCCACGTTCGGTTTCGAGCACGCCGTTCTCGATCACCCGGCCGCGCCCGAACAGGCGCACGTAGTCCTGGAAGCGTTCCAGGTCGCGCCCGGTCTGGAAGCCGATCAGGTCGTAGGAGGACAGGCCCTCGAACAGGCGCTGGTGTTGCGGCAACGCCGCCAGCAGGTCCGACGAGGGCATCGGCACGTGCAGGAAGAAGCCCAGCTTGCAGCGCACGCCCAGTTCGCGAAGGAGCTTGGCCATCGGGATCAGGTGGTAGTCGTGCACCCAGACCAGGTCGTCGTCGCGCAGCAGCGGCGCCAGCTTCTCGGCGAACATGGCGTTGACGCGGCGGTACGCGGCATACGTGGCCCGGCTGTAGTCGACCAGGTCGACACGGAAGTGCAGCAGTGGCCACAGCGTCCGGTTGGCGAAGCCGTTGTAGTAGTCGTCGTGGTCGCGTCTGGACAGGTCGACGGTGACGTAGCGGATGTTGCCGCGCTCGATTTCGTGCACCTTGCCGGAGGCTTCAGGATCGATCTTTCCGCTCCAGCCAAACCACACGCCGCCGGTCTCTTCCAGCGCCGCCTCCAAGGCCACTGCAAGTCCGCCAGCGCTGTCCACGCCGGGCAGGGCGACGCGGTTGGAAACGACGACCAGGCGGCTCATGCCCGCACCTGCGTCGACCCGCACCCACTCATGCCGCGTCCTGCCAGGGCCGCGACAATCGCATGGCAGCGTTGATCAGGCCGACGTGCGAATAGGTCTGCGGGAAATTGCCCCAGGCCTCGCCATCGCCGAACTCCAGGTCCTCCGACAACAGTCCCAGCGGGTTCCGTCGCGCCAGGATGCGTTCGAACAGTGTCCGCGCTTCTTCGTGGCGGCCAATGGAGGCAAGCGCGTCGATGTACCAGAACGTGCAGATGGTGAAGCTGGTCTCGGGCGAACCGAAGTCGTCAGGCGCGACGTAGCGGAACAGCGCGTCACCGCGGCGCAGCCCCTTGCCGATCGCCTCCACGGTGCGCACGAAGCGCGGATCGTCGGCCTTGACGAAACCCAGGTCGGCCAGCAGCAGGAGCGACGCGTCCAGGCGGTTGCCGTCGAGGGCTTCGACGAAGTGCCCCAGCTCGCTGTTGTAGGCGTGCTCGGTGATGCGCGCGTGCATTTCGTCGGCGCGCTGGCGCCAGTACTTCACCTGCGGCGCCAGATTCAGGTGCACCGCGATCTTCGCCAGGCGGTCGCAGGCGGCCCAGCACATCACGCTGGAGTAGGTGTGGACCTCGGCGCGGCCGCGGAATTCCCACAGGCCGGCGTCCGGCTGGTCGTGCAGCGAATACGCCAGCTCGCCGAGCGGTTCAATGCGCGCGAAGATGGCCGCATCGCCCATGCGCGTCAGGCGCTGGTCGAAGAACAGCTGCGTCGCCGCCAGCACCACGCTGCCGTAGACATCGTGCTGCGCCTGCAGCCACGCCAGGTTGCCGCGGCGAACGGGGCCCATGCCGCGATAGCCGGCCAGCGATTCGACTTCCGACTCGGCCAGCTCGCGTTCGAAACCGATGCCGTACAGCGGTTGCAGCGCGCCGTCGGTGGCAGCGACATTGGCGACGTAGCGCAGGTAGTCCTCCATGCTGCGCGTGGCGCCCAGGCGATTGAGCGCGCGCACCACGAAGGCCGAGTCGCGCAGCCAGCAATAGCGGTAGTCCCAGTTGCGCACGGTGTTGGCCGCCTCGGGGATCGAGGTGGTCATCGCCGCCACGATCGCGCCGGTTTCCTCGTACTGACACAACTTCAGCGTGATCGCGCTGCGGATCACCGCGTCCTGCCACTCCAGCGGGATCGACAGATAGCGCACCCAGTCGCGCCAGTAGGCGATGGTCTTCTCTTCGGACTGGCGCACGAACGTCGCCACCGGCTGGGTCAATGTCTCGTCGGGACCCAGCACCAGGTGCAGGTCGCGGTCGAGCACGAACGGCAGCGAGTCGCGGATCAGGCGCACCGGCACGTCGCTGGTCAGGCGCAGGGTGAAGCCGGGAATGAGGTAGCGGATGTGATTGCTGCCCCAGGTGGTCTCGGGCTGGCTGGCGCCGTAGTCGGCGAGCGGGCGCAGGCGGATGCGCACGCGCGGCAGGCCCGACATCGGCCGCACGCGCCGCAGCAGCATCACGGGGCGATAGAAGCGCTCGTTCTGGTGCCAGCGCGGGGCGAAGTCGATGATCTCGATCGCGCCGCCCTTGCTGTCGCGCAGGATCGTACGGATCACCGCGGTATTGAGCAGGTATTCCTGTTCGCTGGAGACGCAGTCCTCCAGCTCGATGACGTAGTCGCCGCCTTCGTGCCGGCGCGGCGACAGCAGTGCGCAGAAGGTCGGATCGCCGTCGAATGCCGGCACGCAGCCCCAGACGATGCGGGCGCGCGCGTCGATGAGAGCGGCGATGCTGCCGTTGCCAATCAGGCCCAGGTCGAGGCTGGACTGCAGGTTTGCGGGCGAAGTCATCCGTACTCCAAGGCGGGGAAGGGGAGGCGGCGGGCGCCCGGCGCGGTCATGCGCGCGAGGCGATGCACGCGATCGAATCCTCGAGCCAACCGCGCACCGACGACGGGTCGTGCAGTCCATAGCGCGCCGCGCTGGGCTGGCGCGCGCCAACCAGCACGCCAAAACCGCCGTGGCAGCCGACCGCGGTGAATCCGTGCTCGTCGGTGAGGTCGTCGCCGACGAACACCGGGCGGCGTCCGTGAAATGGCGGCAACGCCAGCAGGTCGAGCACCGCAGCGCCCTTGTGCGCGCCATCGGGACGCAGCTCGATGACGCGGTTGCCGGGCTGCAGGTGGTAGCCGGGAAGGTCGATCAGGGCCGAGGTGGCGAACTCGTGCAGCGGCTCCTCGGCGGCCGGCGCGCCGCGCCAGTGCAGCGCAAGGCCAACGCCCTTGTCCTCGACGCGTGCGCC
This sequence comes from Lysobacter sp. TAF61, assembly GCF_052113485.1. Taxonomy (NCBI): domain Bacteria; kingdom Pseudomonadati; phylum Pseudomonadota; class Gammaproteobacteria; order Lysobacterales; family Lysobacteraceae; genus Lysobacter; species Lysobacter sp. TAF61. Next base: position 27,516 of record NZ_JBFRDH010000005.1, on the reverse strand, counting down.
GGGGTACTTGGCGGCCAGGGCCCGCGCCGCCGCCAGGACCGCATCGAGCGCCGGTGCGCGCGCGTGCTGGTGCAGGTGGCCGTCGTCGCGGCGCTCCAGCCCGTGCAGCCCGACGGCAGGCAGGTGCAGGGGTGCGAACAACTCGTCGAGCTGGGCCAGGCGGCGACCGCTTACCAGCGCCAGCGCGCCGTCGAGGCGGCCGTGCAGGATCGCCAGTGTGTCGATCAGGCTTGCCTCGACCGCGACGTCGCCGGGGGCATCGGCGAAATCGAGCAGGGTGCCGTCGACATCGAGAAACAAGGCCCAGTCGGGCGCGACTGCCGGCGGCAGCGGCAGGTGGGGGCGCTGCGAAGTCATACACGCCATTGTGAACAAGAGCATGTAAGCATCAGGTGGACGCGCCTGCCGCGCGCTTGAATCGCGCCTGATCGGCCCGCATTTGATGGCCATTGCGGCCGCGCCGATCGATGCGGCCGCCCAGAATCGAGAGGGAAACCCATCCATGCGAATGGACAAACTGACATCGCGTTTCCAGCAGGCGCTGGCGGACGCGCAATCGCTGGCGGTCGGCCGCGACCACAGTGTGATCGAACCGGTGCATCTGCTGACCGCCCTGCTGGAACAAAGCGGCGGCAGCACGCGACCGCTGCTGGCGCAGGCCGGCGTCAATGTTCCACTGCTGCGCGAACGCCTCGGCGAAGCGCTGGAGAAGCTGCCAAAGGTCAGCGGCCAGGCCGGCAACATAAGCGTCGGCAATGACCTGGCGCGGCTGCTCAATGTCACCGACAAGCTGGCCCAGCAGCGCGGCGATGCCTTCATCGCCAGCGAGTTGTTCCTGCTCGCCGCACTCGACGACAGTGGCGAGACCGGTCGCGCCCTGAAGGCGGCCGGCGCCAGCAAGCAGAAGGTTGAAGCGGCGATCGAAAAACTGCGTGGAGGCGAAACCGTGCAATCCGAGAACGCCGAGGACCAGCGCCAGGCGCTGGAGAAGTACACCATCGACCTGACCGCACGCGCCGAGAGCGGCAAGCTCGATCCGGTCATAGGCCGCGATGAAGAGATTCGTCGCACCGTGCAGGTGCTGCAGCGCCGGACCAAGAACAACCCGGTGCTGATCGGCGAGCCCGGCGTGGGCAAGACCGCGATTGTCGAGGGCCTGGCCCAGCGCATCATCAACGGCGAGGTGCCCGAAGGCCTGCGCGGCAAGCGCGTGCTGAGCCTGGACATGGGCGCGCTGATCGCCGGCGCCAAGTTCCGCGGCGAGTTCGAGGAGCGGCTCAAGGCCGTGCTCAACGACCTGTCCAAGAACGAAGGCCAGATCATCCTCTTCATCGATGAGCTGCACACGATGGTCGGCGCCGGAAAGGCCGAAGGCGCGATGGATGCGGGCAACATGCTCAAGCCGGCGCTCGCGCGCGGCGAGTTGCACTGCATCGGTGCGACCACGCTCAACGAGTACCGCCAGTTCATCGAAAAGGATGCCGCGCTGGAGCGCCGCTTCCAGAAGGTGTTCGTCGGCGAGCCCACGGTGGAGGACACCATCGCCATCCTGCGCGGCCTCAAGGAACGCTACGCGGTGCATCACGGCGTGGAGATCACGGATCCGGCGATCGTCGCCGCGGCGACGCTGTCGCATCGCTACATCAGCGACCGGCAGCTGCCCGACAAGGCCATCGATCTGATGGACGAGGCCGCCTCGCGGATCCGCATGGAGATCGACTCCAAGCCCGAGGAACTCGACCGCAAGGAGCGTCGCCTGATCCAGCTCAAGATCCAGCGCGAGGCGCTGAAGAAGGAGAAGGACGCCGAGTCGAAGAAGCGCCTGGCCGACCTCGAAGAGGAAATCGCCAGGCTCGAACGCGAGTTCAACGACCTGGAAGAGGTGTGGAAGGCCGAGAAGGCCATGCTGCAGGGCGCCACGCGCATCAAGGAGCAGATCGAGCAGGCCAAGCTCGACCTGGAAGCCGCGCAGCGCCGCCAGGATTTCACCGCGATGAGCGAGATCCAGTACGGCCGCCTGCCGGAGCTGGAGAAGCAGCTCAAGGCCGCGCAGGAAGCCGAGACCAAGGGCTTCACCCTGCTGCAGGACAAGGTCACCGCTGAAGAAATCGCCCAGGTGGTCTCGCGCTGGACCGGCATCCCGGTGGCGAAGATGCTCGAAGGCGAGCGCGAGAAGCTGCTGCGCATGGAAGAGCACCTGCACACGCGCGTGGTCGGCCAGGACGAGGCCATCAAGGTCGTGTCCGATGCGGTGCGCCGCTCGCGCGCCGGGCTGTCGGATCCCAATCGTCCCAGCGGCTCGTTCCTGTTCCTGGGCCCGACTGGCGTGGGCAAGACCGAGCTGTGCAAGGCGCTGGCCGAGTTCCTGTTCGATTCAAGCGATGCAATGGTGCGCATCGACATGAGCGAGTTCATGGAGAAGCATTCGGTGAGCCGCCTGGTCGGCGCGCCCCCGGGCTATGTCGGCTATGAAGAGGGTGGTTACCTCACCGAGGCGGTGCGTCGCCGCCCCTACAGCGTGATCCTGCTCGACGAAGTCGAGAAGGCGCACCCGGATGTGTTCAACATCCTGCTGCAGGTGCTCGACGACGGCCGCCTCACCGACGGCCAGGGCCGCACGGTCGATTTCCGCAACACCGTGATCGTGATGACCAGCAACCTGGGCTCGCACCAGATCCAGGAGCTTGCCGGCGACGGCTCGGCCGAGGCCTACACGCAGATGAAGGCGGCTGTGATGGGCGTGGTGCAGGCGCATTTCCGCCCGGAGTTCATCAACCGCCTCGACGACATCGTGGTGTTCCATCCGCTGGACAAGGCGCAGATCCGCCAGATCGCGCGCTTCCAGATCGGCGGGCTGGACAAGCGCATGGGCGAGCGCGGGCTGGGCCTGGAACTCACCGACAGCGCGCTGAACCTGCTCGGCAATGTCGGTTTCGATCCGGTCTATGGCGCGCGGCCGCTCAAGCGCGCGATCCAGCAGCAACTGGAAAATCCGCTGGCGCAGAAGATCCTTGCCGGCGAGTTCGTCAGCGGCGATACCGTGAAGGTGGATGCCGCGGGTGGACAGCTGACCTTCGCGAAGGCCTGAAGATCGAACCCCTCTCCCGCATGCGGGAGAGGGGATGCGGCGAGCCCCGCCCCAGCAATACCTGCCAGAAGAACCCGCTCTGGTAGGCGATCAGCAGGCATACCAGCGTCGCCGTCTCGCCATTGAGGGTGAAATCGCCAATCAGCAACACCGTCACGATCGCAAGCGGGCCGACCAGTAGCGCCCGCTTGCAGGCAGCGACGCGAAGGCGGTCGCGCAACGGCACCGGCCCCCTGGAATCGAACGCCTGGCGCGTGGCGATGCCGAGCACGACGAACGCCACCGACAGCATCAGGATCCAGCCACGCCCGTGCCAGGGCAGTCCGTCGTCGGTGTCATAAGCAACGGATCGGTCCCGGGCGTACGCGTCGGGTATCGGCGAGAACGCCTGCACGGCGGTGGGCGGCGTTGCGACGCGCGCTGGTCCCATGTCGGTCGCGCCCAGGTAGACCCAGCCGCTGATTCCGCCGTCGAACTGGATGCGAAGCCAGTCGCGGGTGCCGATGCCGAACTGTCCGACCTTGCGCGTCTGGCAAACCCGGACCTCGGCGCCGCGTGGCAGCGACGCGATGTCGTCGGCCATGCGCCAACCGGAGCGGGTGGAGAGCGTGGGCACGCCGGTGTGGACCGTGGTCTCGACGCCGGTGTGTGCGACCAGGCTGCATTGCGCACTGGCCAGTGGTGGCAGGCAGGCGAGCGCGAGGAAGACCAGTGCCGCCCCGAGCCTCGCGCAGATCCTGTTCATGCCGTTCCCATCCGTCACCGCGTGCCACGGCATCCGTTGTTATGGGCTACGAAGAACGCCGAACGCGGCGGCCATGCCCATGCCGCGCATGGGTGAACGCCCCCACAGGGCGGCCTCAGGCCGGTGCAGCGGGAGGCAAGTGGCGCTCGCCGCGGTATTGCGGCGTTGCCATCACCATCTCGGCCAGGCTGTGGGCCAGTTCGCGCTCGGCCATGACCGCCGCATCGGCACCGTGCTGGAGCAGATGCTTGACCTCGGCATCGCTGTGGGCGCGCGCGACGATCGTCAGGGCGGGATTGATCTCGCGCAGCTTGGCGATGATCTCGCCGGCCTCGAGCGCATTGGGGATCGCCATCATCACCATGGTCGCGCGCTCCGGCGCGGCCTCGCGCAGCACGCGCTCGTTGGCGGCATTGCCGCGGATCGCCGGCAGGCCGGCGGCGCGCGCCTTCGCGACCAGATCGTCTTCGTCGTCGATGACGACGATCTCCACGCCCCGATCGGTCAGCAGCCGGCCCAGTTCGCTGCCGACGCGGCCGTAGCCGATCTGGATGACGTGGTTGCTCAGGCCCGGGCGGATCGGCGGCGAAATGTGCTCTTCCGGTTCCGGCGCGCGGTTGGCGGCCTCGCGCGCCTCGCGCCGGTCGAGCCAGGCGAACAGCAGCGGATTGACGATGATCGACAGCAGCGCGCCAGCCAGCACCAGGTCCTGGCCGGCCTTGGGCAGGATGTCCAGCTGCAGGCCGAGGCCGGCGAGGATGAAGGAGAACTCGCCGATCTGCGCCAGGCTGGCCGAGATCAGCAGCGCGGTGGAATTGGCTTTGCCGAAGGCGCGGACGATGGCGTAGGCGGCCAGCGACTTGCCGAAGACGATGATCAGGAACGTCGCGATCACTTCCAGCGGTCGCTGGACCAGGATCATCGGATCGAACAGCATGCCGACCGAGACGAAGAACAGCACCGCGAATGCATCGCGCAGCGGCAGTGTCTCGGTCGCGGCCTGGTGGCTGAACTCCGATTCGTTGAGCAGCATCCCGGCGAAGAACGCGCCCAGGGCGAACGAGACGCCGAACAGTGCCGCCGAGCCGAACGCCACGCCCAGTGCGATCGCCAGGACGCAGAGGGTGAACAGTTCGCGCGAACCGGTGCCGGCGACGCGTTCGAGAATCCACGGGATCACCCGCCGCCCGACGATCAGCATCAACGCGACGAAGGCGCCAACCTTGGCGAACGTCTTGAACAGCGCCGTCCACACCTGCACCGCGTCGCCGGCCTCGCCCTTGAGCACGCCGGCCAATGCCGGCAGCAGCACCAGCGCCAGCACCATCGCCAGGTCCTCGACGATGAGCCAGCCGACCGCGATGCGCCCGCGCCCGGTTTCCACCAGTCGCCGTTCTTCCAGCGCACGCAGCAGCACCACGGTGCTGGCCACCGACAACGACAGGCCGAAGACGATGCCGGCGCCGTGCGACCAGCCCAGGAACAGCGCCAGCCCCCAGCCCAGTGCCGTCGCCAGGGCGATCTGGGCGATCGCGCCGGGCAGGGCGATCGCCTTGACCGCCATCAGGTCGCGCATCGAGAAGTGCAGGCCAACGCCGAACATCAGCAGGATCACGCCGATCTCGGCCAGCTGCGGCGCCAGCGTCTGGTCGCCGACGAATCCGGGTGTAAAGGGGCCGGCGACGACGCCAGCCAACAGATAGCCCACCAGTGGCGACAGCCGCAGGCGTTGCGCCAGCGAGCCAAAGATGAACGCCAGCACGAAGCCGGCCACGAGGATTGCGATCAGGGACGTATGGTGCATCGAGTATCCGTTTGCGGTCTGCCATTCAGGATGTGGGCCGGAGGCGGATGATGCAACCCGGGCCTGATGCGGGCGGGGCCGTTCGCCAGATTGCGCCAAAGCGTGTCAAACGCGGGTCAGCGAGCGCGCAAAGCCCGTTGGAGGTGGCCTTGCGTCACCGGGAGCATCACGCGAACCCGGGTTGGGGCCCCCGAACCGCTAGACTAGACAGGTTTTCTGACATCCCTCTGGTCCCCCCGTGATTTCCTTCCGTAATTTCGCCCTCCGCCGGGGCGAGCGCCTGCTGTTGTCCAACGTCGACCTCGCCCTGCATGCCGGTTGGCGCGTGGGCGTGATTGGCCGCAATGGCACCGGCAAGTCGTCGTTGTTCGCCGCCATCCAGGGCGAGGTCGAAGCCGATCGCGGCGATCTCGACATCCCCACCCGCGTGCGCATCGCCAGCGTCGCCCAGGAAACACCGGCCCTCGACGATCCCGCGCTCGACTTCGTGCTGTCCGGCGATGCCGCCGTGCACGCGGCGATCATCGCCGAACGCGAAGCGGTCGAACGCGAGGACTGGGAAGCCGTCGCCGAGGCGCATCACCGCCTGGAAGAACTCAACGGTTACGACGCCACCGCGCGCGCCGGCAAGCTGCTGCACGGCCTGGGCTTCTCGCCCGACACCCACGAGCGCGCCGTCAAGGAGTTCTCCGGCGGCTGGCGCGTGCGCCTGAACCTGGCGCGTGCGCTGATGACGCCGTCGGACCTGTTGCTGCTCGACGAACCGACCAACCACCTCGACCTCGACGCGGTGCTGTGGCTGGAGCAGTGGCTGCTCAAGTACCCCGGCACGCTGCTGCTGATCTCGCACGATCGCGAGTTCCTCGACGAGATCACCACCCACACGCTGCATCTGCACGACGGCAAGGGCAAGCTCTACACCGGCGACTACACCGCCTTCGAGCGCCAGCGCGCCGAGCACTTGCGCCTGCAGCAGATCACCCACGAGAAGGTGCAGGCCGAGCGCGCGCACCTGCAGAGCTTCATCGACCGCTTCAGCGCCAGCGCGGCCAAGGCCAAGCAGGCGCAGTCGCGGGTCAAGCGCCTGGCCAAGATGGCCGACACCGAGGCGGTGCGCGTGGAGCGCGCGCTGCGGATCGAGTTCCCCGCGCCGGCGAAACTGCCGCATGCGCTGCTGCGCGTGACCCATGCCGACTGCGGCTACGGCGACCCGGCTTCCAATCCGCATGTCGTGCTGCACCAGATCGGTTTCATCCTCGAGGCCGGCGATCGCGTAGCGCTGCTCGGCCCCAACGGCGCCGGCAAGTCGACCCTGGTGAAGACGCTGGTCGGCGAGTTGCCGCTGATCAACGGTGAACGCGGCGGCCATCCCGACCTGCGCATCGGCTACTTCGCCCAGCACACGGTGGAGTCGCTGCGCGAAGGCACCACCGCGATCGACCATCTGGCCGACATCGCGCCGGGCGTCGCCACGCAACAGCTGCGCGACTTCCTGGGCAAGTGGAACTTCCCGGGTGATCGCGCGTTCGAGAAGGTCGACGTGTTCTCCGGCGGCGAACGCGCGCGCCTGGCGCTGGCGCTGATCGCCTGGCGCAAACCCAACGTGCTGCTGCTCGACGAACCGACCAACCACCTTGACCTCGACATGCGCGAGGCGCTGGCCGAAGCGCTGAGCATCTTCGAGGGCGCGATCGTGCTGGTCAGCCATGACCGCCATCTCATCGGCCTGGTCTGCGACACGTTCTGGCGCGTCGCCGACGGCGTGGCCCAGCCGTTCGACGGCGACCTCGACGCCTACGCCTCGTGGCTGCGCACCCGCGACAGCAGCGGAGACGGCAAGGTGCCGGCCAAGGTCGCGGCAGCGGCGCCCGTGCCCGTGGCCAAGCCGGCGGCTAAGGCGGTCAAGGTCAATGCGCACAAGCTCGCGCAGGCCGAAGCGCGCGTTGCCGAACTGGAATCGAAACTGCACACGCTCGACATGGACCTGGCCGACCCGGACCAGTACGCCGGTGGCGGCACCGATGCAGTCGAGTTGGCCAAGCGACGCGAGCAGATCGCCGCGCAGCTGGCGGAGGCGGAAGAGGCGTTGCTGGGCTTGTACGAGGGCTGAGGGAAGGGATGTCAGCTTGCGGATCCCGGCCGCGCCCGAGATGATCCGCGCGTGGCCGGTCACAAGGAGAGCGGATGAGTCACGAGCTGGTCTACCTGCTGCTGATCTGCGCCCTGCTGATTGTGCCGCGCGCGCTGCAGCGCTATCGCGTGCCGGCGCCGCTGACCTGCTTTGCGTTCGGCATCGGCTTGATGCTGGCGTGGCCGGAGGCGAGCGGGCATAACGACGCAATCCACCTGCTGGCAGCGCTCGGCATTTCCACGCTGTTCCTGTATGCCGGCCTGGAAGTCGACCTGACCCAGCTGCGCCGCGGCGTGGGGCAGTTGCTGACCTACCTCGCGCTGCGCTGCCTCACGCTGGCGCTGGTGGCCTGGCTCGCCTGGCGTTTCCTGGGCCTGCAATGGCAGCCGGCGATGCTGCTGGCGCTGGCGCTGCTGACCTCGTCCACCGGTTTCATCGTCGACTCGCTGGACCGCTTCGAGATGCGCGAAGAGGACCGCTTCTGGGTCACCAACAAGGCCATCGCCGGCGAATTGCTGGCGCTGGCGCTGATGTTCTTCGTGCTCAAGGCGTCCAACCCGATCGAGCTGGGGGCGTCCTCGATGACTTTGCTGGCGCTGGTCGCGCTGACCCCGGTGATCTATGTCGCGCTGGGCCGCTGGATCGTCCCGCACGCGCCCGGTTCGGAGTTCTCGCTGCTGGTGATGGTCGGCTTCGTCGCCGCCTATGTCACCGACAAGATCGGCGTGGAATACCTGCTGGGCGCCTTCATCGCCGGCCTGCTCGCGCGGCTGCTGCGGCCGCGTGTGCCGGCGTTGGCGTCGGACGACATCATGCACGCGGTCAAGTTGTTCTCGTCGTTCTTCGTGCCGTTCTATTTCTTCGCCAACGGCGCGCGCGTGCCGACCGGGGCGTTGACGTGGGAGGCTTTGCTGGTGGGCCTGGGGCTCACCGCCATGGTGTTGCCGGGGCGGTTCGGCGTGATCTGGATCCAGCGGCGATGGTTGTTCCGCGACAGCGCCGGCAGCAGCCTGCGGGTGTCGATGGCGCTGATGCCGACGCTGATCTTCACCCTGGTGCTGGCAACGATCCTGCACGACCGGTTTGCGATTCCCGATGCGCTGTTCGGCGGGCTGCTGCTGTATGCCTTCCTCAACACGCTTCTGCCGTCGCTGGTCCTGCGTACCCCGTTCGACGTCGCGCCGCTGCCCACGCCGGTCGCGACGGTTGCGCCGGCGGGCCCGGCCGGGCCGCCAGCGCCTGGCGGCGAGGCCGTCCAGGCCGCCTCGCGACCATCGGATGCTTGAAAAGCCGGCCATTGCCTCCAGAATGCCGGCCTGCCTTTCGCGATTCGCCCCTCCATGCCGATCTATGCCTTCGAGTGCGCCGCCTGCGGCCACGCCTTTGACCGCCTGCAGAAGCTGTCTGAGGCCGACCCCACGCAGTGCCCGGTCTGTGGGGAGCCCCACGTGCGCCGCCAGTTGACCGCGCCGCAGTTCCGCCTGGCCGGCGGCGGCTGGTACGAGACCGACTTCAAGAAGGACGGCGACAAGAAGCGCAACCTCGCCGGCGAAGGCTCGTCGTCCTCCGGTGGCGGCGACAGCAAGCCGTCGGAGAACAAGTCGGAGAGCAAGCCGGCAGAGAAGAAAGCCGACCCGGCACCGCCGTCCAAGACCTGACGGCGCGCATCCGGGAGCGGGCGTGCAGCGGGGTCAGACCCCGATGCGCATGAATACCGCTCCGCAGCCCTGGTCCACCCAGATCGCGCCATCGCGCCAGCCCCAGTTGCGGTCTTCGACGCAGCGGGTGCCGGTGATCTCACGCGACAGCCGCACCGGGCCGCGGAACGGCGTACGGCATTCGCGATAACCGCGGTTGGGGCTGTGGCACAGCACGGCGTTCGGTGACGCCGGGAAGTCCAGGCTGGCCGGGTCGGGTGGCTGCGTGGTGGTCGAATCGGGAGCAAGCAGGGTCAGGCCAACCTGCATTTGCCCACTGCTGCTGCTGGCCATCATCGGCGCGACGAACGCGCCGCCTGCGCCGCGTGCCGGCGAAAGAATGGGCGTCGCCAGCAGGGTCAGGCTCAACAGCCAAACCGCTTGCTTGGGCACTGTCGCCATGACGCTCTTGCTCCTGGATGGGCCGGGTCTGACTTGGACGGGACCATTGGCCGGCTGCGCCGAATGCGGGTCCTGCCACGACATCGGCCGTCGCACGGGAAACTTGAGGACGAATTTCGCCTGGCTGTTTCGGCGGCGGGGGCTGGCACGGAACGGCCGCGCCAGCGCCCCTTCTATATGCCCGCGGGCGTGGAGGCAGCGTCAGTAACCAAAGCGCCCGCTGCAGCCCTGGCTGACCCAGATCGCGCTGCCGGTGAAGCCCCAGGTCCGACCCTGTACGCACGGTTGGCTGGACAGTTGCTGGATCAGGCGCGGCGCGCCGGTTCCGCTCGGCCACTGGCAGCCCTTGGGGCGGGCATCGACGCTGGTGCACACCACCGACGGCGTGCCTGGCGCCGGCGCGACCGGCTGCACGGTGCCCAGGGCGACAAACTCCGCCCGGCAGTTGCGACCGACGTAGACCTGGCCGTTCTGCGATTGCCAGGTCTGGCCTTCGATGCACGGCTGGCTGCCCGAGGACTGCCGCAACAAACGCGACCGGCCCTGCCAGGGCACGCGGCAGATGCTGGCCTGGTTGTTGAAACTCTCGCAGGTCACGCTCTGGCCAACCGGACCGCCGGGCAATGTCGTCGGCCCTGCCGGGGCGAATTCGGCCCGGCAGTTGTTGCCCACGTAGACCTGGCCGCGCTGGGACTGCCAGCTGCGGCCTTCGACGCAGGGCACGCTGGACAGCTGCCGCAGCAGTCGCGAGTCGCCATTCCACGGCACCCTGCAGACCTGCGCCCGGCCGTTGAAGCTCTCGCAGCGGACCGTGGTCGAGGGAGACGTCGGCGAACCGCCCAGGGACACGGCGATATCGGCCTTGATCTGGCTGAAGCGCCAGTTCGAGCGGTTGACCTGGTCGAGGTAGAACTGCAACTGGTCGTCCGGGATCCGGCGCCCGTAGGACTGATCCTCGTATTCGCGGCTGATGACCCGCATCTGGTCCTCGTAGGGCAGGCTGCGCAGGTCTTCCGGCGCATAGGCGCGCTGCTGCGAGGCGGCCGGAAGGGCGAGCAGCGCCAGGCACAACGCCAGAAACCAGGGTTTGATCGGGCGGTTCATGGGACCCCCGGGGTCGAAATGGCCGCCTCGGCCACGTTGGCTGAGATCCGCGGGCAAGTAACCCGCCGGTGCCGTTAAAATGACGTGTTCTCCGGCCTGCCCTTGGCCGGACGTTGTTTTACCCCGGAGCCCCCATGCGTACCCATTATTGCGGCCTCATCGATGAGGCCCTGATCGGACAGACCGTCACTTTGTGCGGCTGGGCCGACGTTGCCCGTAACCTCGGCGGCCTGTGCTTCATCGACCTGCGCGACCACGAAGGCATCGTCCAGATCGTGGCCGAGCCGACCCAGGACAAGGCGCTGGGCGCAGGTGAGGTCAACGCTGCCGTGATCGCCGCCGCGGCACAGGTGGGCTACGAGGACTGCCTGCGCATCACCGGCGTCGTGCGCAAGCGCGAAGCGGTCAACGCCAAGATCCGCACCGGCCAGGTCGAAGTGGTCGCAACCAGGATCGAACTGCTCAACAAGGCCGAGCCGCTGCCGTTCCACGCCCACGAGAACCCGGGCGAGGACATCCGCCTGCAGTACCGCTACCTCGACCTGCGCACGCCGGAAATGCAGCGCAAGATGCGCACCCGCATCAAGCTGGTGCAGGCGCTGCGCCGCTACCTCGACGAGCGCGGGTTCCAGGACATCGAAACGCCAATCCTGACCAAGGCCACGCCGGAAGGCGCGCGCGACTTCCTGGTGCCGGCGCGCATGCACCACGGCGAGTTCTACGCGTTGCCGCAGTCGCCGCAGCTGTTCAAGCAGATCCTGATGATGGCCGGCTTCGATCGCTATTATCAGATCGCGCGCTGCTTCCGCGACGAAGCGCTGCGCGCCGACCGCCAGCTCGAATTCACCCAGCTCGACATGGAGTTCGCGTGGGTGTCCGAGCGCGACGTGCAGGACCTGACCGAGGAGATGATCCGTTCGGTGTTCCATGAAGTGATGGGCGTTGAACTGGCCGCGCAATTCCCGCGCATGACCTACGCCGAAGCCATGCGCCGCTACGGTTCGGACAAGCCGGACCTGCGCATCGCGATGGAGTTCACCGACATCGCCGAGCTGGTGAAGAACTGCGAATTCAAGGTCTTCACCGACTGGGCCAATCACGAGGACGGCCGCGTGGTCGCGCTGCGCGTTCCGGGCGCCGCGACGCTCAGCCGCAAGCAGATCGACGATTACGGCGCGCACGCCGCCAAGTACGGCGCCAAGGGCCTGGCGTGGATGAAGGTCGAGGACGCCGGCAAGGGTCGCGACGGCGTCAATTCACCGATCGCCAAGTTCCTCGATGACGCCACGCTGGCCGCAATCGTGTCGGCCACCGGCGCGCAGAGCGGCGACGCGATCTTCTTCGGCGCGGCAACGTACAAGTCCGCCAGCGACTTCATGGGCGCGCTGCGCCTGAAGCTGGGCAAGGACCTGGGCATGGTCGCCGACAGCTGGGCGCCGCTGTGGGTCACCGACTTCCCGATGTTCGAGTGGGACGAGGAAGAGAACCGCTACGTCGCCCTGCATCACCCCTTCACCGCGCCGGCGGTCGATTCGATTTCCGACCTGCGCGCCAACGCCAGGACGGCAGTGAGCCGCGGTTACGACATGGTGCTCAACGGCAACGAGATCGGCGGCGGTTCGATCCGCATCCACAACTCGGCGATGCAGTCGGCGGTGTTCGAGCTGCTCGGCATCGGCGCGGAAGAGGCCGAGGGCAAGTTCGGCTTCCTGCTCGACGCCCTCAAGTACGGCGCGCCGCCGCACGGTGGCATCGCCTTCGGCATCGACCGCATCGCCGCGCTCATGGCCGGCACCGAGTCGATCCGCGACGTCATCGCGTTCCCGAAGACCACCACCGCGCAGTGCCTGATGACCGGCGCGCCGTCGGTGGTGCCGGATGCGCAGCTGGCGGAAGTGCACATTCAAGTTCGCCCGAAGAAGGAAGGGAAGTAAGCGCATGACGGAAGTTGCTCTGGACCTGGAGTGGGAAGCATTGGGTGAGACCGGTTCGGCCGCGGGTGCCGGCCTGGTGACCGAGCGCGCGCAGGTGTTCGGTGGTTGGCTGGTGCGCACGCGTACTGCCGGCGGACAGCTGACGATGACCTTCGTCGCCGATGGCCAGTTCCGCTGGGACGGCGAGGACTTCGGCGACGAGGACTACGAGGAAGAAGAAGACGCCGAGGAAGGCGAGGACGCCGACGAAGGCGACGAAGAAGACGAGGACGCCGACGAGGAAGAAGAGGCGGACGAGGAAGTCTGATCGTGGCGACGATTCGACGAGCCACCGTGGCCGACGCGGAAACCGTGTCGGCCCTGGCCGCGCAGACCTTCACCGAGACCTTCGGGCATCAGTACCCGGAGGCCGACCTGGCATTCTTCCTGCGCGACAGCTATGCCGTCGACAAGCAGAAGGTGATCCTCGGCCACCCGGACTACGCGGTGTGGCTGCTGGAAGTGGAGGGCAAGGCCGTCGGCCATGCCGCGGCCGGCCCCTGTGGCCTGCCGCATGCCGATGTCGCCGACGGCGATGGCGAGCTCAAGCGGCTGTATGTGCTGCGCGGGCATCAGAACGGCGGCTGGGGTGCGCGGTTGTTCGAGACGGCGCAGGAATGGCTGCTGCGCGATGGCCCCAGGACGCTGTGGATTGGCGTCTGGAGCGAGAATCTTGGCGCCCAGCGGTTCTATGCGCGGTACGGGTTCGAGCGGGTCGGCGATTACGACTTCGTGGTCGGCGGTACCCGCGACCATGAGTTCATCCTGCGCCGGTCGGCGTAGCGGCAGTTGCATTGCCCCCGACCGCCACCATCAATCCCCCATGCCCACCACCCGCGTAGTCCTCCTCCACGGGCTCTGGATGCCCCGCCTGTCGATGCACTGGCTGGCCCAGCGGCTGCGCGAGGCGGGATTCGCCCCGGAGTTCTTCGGCTACGCCACGGTCGCCGGTGGCCCGGACGCGGCGATCCCGCGCCTGGCCGAACACCTGGACAAAGCCCCGGCGCATGTCGTGGCCCACAGCCTCGGTGGCCTGGTCACGCTGACCGCCCTCCAGCGCCACCCTGCGGTCCCGGTCGAACGCGTCGTCTGCCTGGGTTCGCCCCTGTGCGGCAGCGCCGCGGCCAGTGGCCTGGCCGGCTACGCCTGGACCGCGCCCACGCTGGGACGCAGCGCCCACCTGCTGCGAAAAGGCTGCGCCCCCTGGTCGGGCAGCGCCGAAGTGGGGGTGGTCGCCGGCCGCACCTCGCTGGGGCTGGGCAAGTACTTCGGCCATTTCGCCGAGGAAAACGACGGCACCGTGGCGGTCGCCGAGACCCGGCTGCCGGGCCTGGCCGACCACACGGTGGTCAGCACCAGCCACACCGGACTGGTCTACTCCCGGCAGGTCGCCGGGCTGGTCGCCGGGTTCCTGCGCAGCGGCCGCTTCGGGTCCTGAGCCGGCGTTTCGGGGCCTGAGGCCGGTCGATTCGCGACGGGCGGCACGTTCTGCCCAATCGAGTAAAATCCCGCCTTCGCCAAAGCAACAGCCTGGAACAAGTTCATGGGTAGAGGCCCCTCGATCGAGGCCCGCAAGAACGCGGTAGACGCGCAGCGCGGCAAGATCTTCACCAAGATAATCCGGGAAATCGGCGTCGCGGCACGCGCCGGCGGCGGCGACCCGTCGGGCAATCCGCGCCTGCGCGTGGCCGTGGACAAGGGCCTGTCGGTCAACATGACCAAGGACGTGATCGAGCGCGCCATCAAGAAGGCCACCGGCGAACTCGAAGGCGTGGTCTACGAAGAAATCCGCTACGAGGGCTATGCCCCGGGCGGCGTCGCCGTGATCGTCGACTGCCTGACCGACAACAAGGTCCGTACCGTTGCCGACGTGCGCCATGCGTTCGGCAAGTTCGGCGGCAACCTCGGCACCGATGGCTCGGTGGCATTCATGTTCAAGAAGGTCGGCGTGCTGTCCTTCGCCGCCGGCGCCAGCGAAGACAAGGTGACCGAGCTGGCGATCGACGCCGGCGCCGATGACGTCGTCGTCTACGACGACGGCGCGATCGACGTGGTCACCGCGCCCGACGCTTTCGCCACGGTCAAGACTGCCGTGGAAGCCGCCGGCCTGAAGGCCGACATCGCCGAAGTGACGATGCGCGCCGACAACGACATCGCCGTCAGTGGCGAGACCGCGCAGCAGGTGGTCAAGCTGCTGCGCTGGCTGGAAGACATGGACGACGTCCAGAGCGTCTACTCCAATGCCGACCTCGGCGAGGATGCCTACGCCTGACGGCGTAAGCTCGACACGTGATCA
Organism: Lysobacter sp. TAF61; assembly: GCF_052113485.1. Taxonomy (NCBI): domain Bacteria; kingdom Pseudomonadati; phylum Pseudomonadota; class Gammaproteobacteria; order Lysobacterales; family Lysobacteraceae; genus Lysobacter; species Lysobacter sp. TAF61. Next base: position 12,276 of record NZ_JBFRDH010000005.1, on the reverse strand, counting down.
GAATCCTCGGGATAGACCCCGGTTCCCAGCGCACCGGTGTCGGCGTCATTGACGTCGCCACCGATGGCCGCTGCACGTTCGTGCATGCGCGCGCGCTGGTCCTGCTCGAAGCCGAGGATTTTCCGTCGCGGCTGGGGCTGCTGTGCGACGGGCTGGAGGCGCTGCTGGACGAATGGCAGCCGCAGCAGGTCGCGATCGAGACCGTGTTCATGGCCAAGTCGGCGACCTCGGCGCTCAAGCTCGGCCATGCCCGTGGCGCGGCGCTGGCGACGGTGGTGCGCCGGCGCATTCCGATCAGCGAGTACGCACCGCGCGTGATCAAGCAGTCGCTGGTCGGTCGCGGCGCGGCCGAGAAGGATCAGGTCCAGCACATGGTCCGGCTGCTGTTGAACCTGCCGGAGCAGAAGATGCAGGCCGACGCCGCCGATGCCCTGGCCGTGGCGCTCACCCACGCGCACATGAGCGCGACCGCGGCCCGCACCGGCGTGGCCACCCACCTGTTGCGGAGACGCGGCGCATGATCGGTCGTCTGAAAGGCATCCTCGTCCACAAGCAGCCGCCGTGGCTGGTGGTGGACGTGCACGGCGTCGGCTACGAGCTCGAGGCGCCGATGAGCACCTTCTACGACCTGCCCGACGTCGGTCGTGAGGTCGCGCTGTTCACCCATTACGCGCAGAAGGAAGACAGCGTCTCGCTGTACGGTTTCCTGCACGAGGGCGAGCGTCGCCTGTTCCGCGACGTGCAGAAGGTCTCGGGGATTGGCGCCAAGATCGCCCTGGCAGTGCTCTCGGGAGTGTCGGTCGACGAGTTCGCGCGCCTGGTCCAGGTCGGCGACATCACCGCGCTGACCCGCATCCCGGGCATCGGCAAGAAGACCGCCGAGCGCATGGTGGTCGAACTGCGCGACCGCGCCGCCGACCTTGCAGGCGTCGGCGCGACCCTGTCCGGCAACGGCGCCGCCGCCGACCCCCAGAGCGAAGCGGTCATTGCCCTGCAGCAGCTGGGCTACAAGCCGACCGAGGCCGTGCGCATGGCGCGCGAAGCCACGGCCGCCGGCGATGACGCCGCCACCATCATCCGCAAAGCGCTAAAGTCCGCGCTTCGTTGACGCCACGGCGGCCCTGCCGCCCCGAGCAACCAACTCCATGTCCTCTTCAGTCAACCCTTCCACCTCCGCCAATGGCGCGCAGCACAGCCATGGCAAACAGGGGCTGGGCGGCCTTGTCATCGGTGCCATCGGCGTCGTCTTCGGCGACATCGGTACCAGCCCGCTGTACACCCTGAAAGAGGCGTTCTCGCCGCACTTCGGCCTGATCGGCAACCACGACACCGTGCTGGGCATCCTGTCGCTGGTGTTCTGGGCGTTGATGATCACGGTGACGCTCAAGTACGTCACCATCATCATGCGCGCCGACAACGAAGGCGAGGGCGGCATCATGGCGTTGATGACGCTGGCGCAGCGCACGCTGCCCAAGGGCTCGCGCTCAGCCTACGTCATCGGCATCCTCGGCATCTTCGGTGCGTCGCTGTTCTTCGGCGACAGCGTGATCACCCCGGCCATCACCGTGCTCGGCGCGGTCGAGGGCCTGGAGGTCGCCGCGCCGGGCCTGCACCGGTTCATCGTGCCGATCGCGGTGGTCATCCTGGTGATGGTGTTCTTCGCCCAGCGTTTCGGCACCGAAAAGGTCGGGCGGATCTTCGGGCCGATCACCACGGTCTGGTTCCTGGCGCTGGCGGCGATCGGCGTCCACAACATCGTCGATGCGCCGGAAGTGCTCAAGGCGCTCAACCCGATGTGGGGCGCGCGATTCTTCATCGAGCACGGTTCGCACTCGGTACTGATCCTGGGCGTGGTGGTGCTGGCGGTGACCGGTGGCGAAGCGTTGTACGCCGACATGGGCCATTTCGGCCCGCGGCCGATCCGCTACGCCTGGTACACGCTGGTGCTGCCGTGCCTGATGCTGAACTACCTGGGGCAGGGCGCGTTCGTGCTCGGCCACCCGGACGCGGTCAAGAATCCGTTCTTCGAGGCAGTGCCGGCGTGGGCGCTGTACCCGATGATCGTGCTGGCGACGATGGCCGCGGTGATCGCCTCGCAGGCGGTGATCACCGGCGCCTTCTCGGTCGCGCGCCAGGCGATGCAGCTGGGCTACATCCCACGCATGCAGGTCAAGCACACCTCGCAGTCGACCATTGGCCAGATCTACGTGCCTTACATCAACTGGCTGCTGATGATCGCGGTGCTGGCGGTGGTGCTGATGTTCCGCAGCTCGACCGCACTGGCCACGGCCTACGGCATCTCGGTGTCGGCGACGATGCTGATCGACACGCTGCTGCTGGCGCTGGTCGCTCGCGCGCTGTGGCCGCGCTGGCGCACCTGGGTGCTGCCCCTGTGCCTGCTGTTCTTCGTGGTCGATGTCGGCTTCGTCATCGCCAACGGCGCCAAGTTCTTCGACGGCGCCTGGTTCCCGCTGCTGCTGGGCCTGGTCGTGTTCACCCTGCTGCGCACCTGGCGCCGTGGCCGTGAGCTGCTGCACGACGAAGTGCGCAAGGAAGGCATCTCGCTCGACAGCTTCCTGCCCGGCCTGATGCTGGCGCCGCCGGTGCGCGTGCCGGGCACGGCGATCTTCATGACCGCCGACAAGGGCGTGGTGCCGCACGCGCTGCTGCACAACCTCAAGCACAACAAGGTGCTGCACGACCGCAACGTGTTCCTGACGGTGGAGACGCTCAACGTCCCGTACGCGCCGCGCGACAAGCGCCTGAAGATCCAGGCCATCGGCGACGACTTCTACCGCGTGCTGATCCGCTTCGGCTTCATGGAAGTGCCTGACGTGCCGCTGGCGCTGATGCGCTCGTGCGATGCCGGCGGTACCTATTTCGACCCGATGGACACCACCTATTTCGCCAGTCGCGAGACCGTGGTGGCCACGCGCCATCGCGGCATGCCGATCTGGCGCGACAAACTGTTCGCCTTCATGCACCGCAACGCGGCGCCGGCGACGGGCTTCTTCCGCATCCCCGGCAACCGCCTGGTGGAGCTGGGGGCGCAGGTCGAGATCTGACCGCCGCTATCCCGGCGAACGCCGGGATCCCGGTTTTGAGGCCCTGCGCCACGCCTCCGGGGCCGCGCGCGTGCGAACATACGGGCATGAATGACTCCCGCATCATCGCCGCCGGCGCCACCCGCGAGGACGAGGCCATCGAGGCGTCCATCCGGCCCAAGCGGCTGGACGAATACCTCGGCCAGGTGCCGGTGCGCGAGCAGATGAAGATCTATATCGAGGCCGCCAAGGCACGCGGCGAGGCCCTCGATCACGTCCTCATCTTCGGACCGCCCGGCCTGGGCAAGACCACCTTGAGCCACGTCATCGCCAACGAGCTCGGCGTCGGCCTGCGCCAGACCTCCGGCCCGGTGATCGAGAAGGCCGGCGACCTGGCCGCGCTGCTGACCAACCTGCAGCCGCACGACGTGCTGTTCGTCGACGAGATCCACCGCCTCTCGCCGGCAATCGAGGAAGTTCTCTATCCGGCGATGGAGGACTACCAGATCGACATCATGATCGGCGAGGGCCCCGCCGCCCGTTCGATCAAGCTCGACCTGCCGCCGTTCACCCTGATCGGCGCGACCACCCGCGCCGGCCTGCTGACCGCGCCGCTGCGCGACCGCTTCGGCATCGTCCAGCGCCTGGAGTTCTACAGCGCCGAAGAGCTGACCCGGATCGTGCGCCGCTCGGCCAAGATCCTCGGCATCGCCTGCGAGCCGGAAGGTGCGGCCGAAATCGCCCGCCGCTCGCGCGGTACCCCGCGCATCGCCAACCGCCTGCTGCGGCGCGTGCGCGACTTCGCCCAGGTGCGCGCCGGCGGCGACATCACCCGCGAGGTCGCCGATGCGGCGATGGCGATGCTCAAGGTCGACCCGGAGGGCTTCGACGAGCTCGACCGGCGCATGCTCAAGATCATCATTGAGTCCTTCGACGGCGGCCCGGTCGGCGTGGAATCGCTGGCCGCGGCGCTGAGCGAGGAGCGCGGCACGCTCGAGGACGTGATCGAGCCCTACCTGATCCAGCAGGGTTACCTCATCCGCACCGCACGCGGCCGCATGGCCACGGCGAAGGCCTACCGCCACATCGGCCTGAAGCCGAAAGCCGGCTCCGGCGGGCTTTTCGAGGAGGTCGAGCGTGACGGTTGATGCGGCGTTCAGTTGGCCGACACGGGTCTACTGGGAAGATACCGACGCCGGTGGGGTGGTCTACCACGCGCAATACCTGGCGTTTCTCGAGCGCGCGCGGACCGAATGGATGCGTGCGCAGGGATACGGCCAGGAGTTGCTGCGCCTGGAGCACGGGCTGGTGTTCGCGGTTCGCGCCATGCAGCTGGACTTCCTCAAGCCGGCACGGCTCGACGATGCCCTGGCGGTGTCGGTCGCGTTGCAGGAGTGCCGCCGCGCCAGCGCGATCTTCACCCAGGCGATCGGCCGCGGTGGCGACCTGCTGCTGACCGCGCAGGTACGGGTGGCTGCGCTGGATGCCGATGGCTTCCGTCCGCGCCCGATCCCGCAGCCGCTGTACGACCAGCTCAAGGCGCTTGAGCGTCCGCTGTAACCCGATTTGCCGCTGTAACCCCGATTTGCCCTTCACCCGTTTTTTTGTTCGACCAGGCATTCCCCCAAGTTGCACACAGTCCCGCGTGACGGGCACGGAGAACCGAGCATGACCCCACTGTTGACAGCACTGCAGGCCACCGCGGTGGAGCCCCTGCCGGAAGAGGCCGCCAACGCCGCGACGACCGCCGCGCAGGCGCTGACCACCGGCGCGGCCGACACCAACAGCCTGAACCTGCTGCAACTGGTGTTGCACGCCAGTATTCCGGTGCAGCTGGTGATGCTGTTGCTGCTGTTCGGTTCGATCGCCTCGTGGGTCATCATCTTCCGCAAGAAGCGCGTGCTCGACCGCGCCGCGCGCGAAGCCGACCAGTTCGAGGAACGCTTCTGGTCCGGCGCCGAGCTCTCCAAGCTCTATGCCGGCACCACCGAGCGCAACCGCGAGATCGGCGGCCTGGAAGCGATCTTCGAAGCCGGCTTCCGCGAGTTCGGCCGCCTGCGCCAGCGCCGCGGCGCCGACAGCCGCATGCAGCTCGAAGGCGCCCAGCGCGCGATGCGCGCGACCGGTTCGCGCGAGATCGACGGGCTGGAGCACAACCTGGAGTTCCTCGCCAACGTCGGTTCGATCAGCCCGTACGTGGGTCTGTTCGGCACGGTGTGGGGCATCATGATTTCGTTCCAGGGCCTGGCCAACATGAAGGAAGCGACCATCGCCACGGTCGCCCCGGGCATCTCGGAAGCGCTGATCGCCACGGCGATGGGCCTGTTCGCGGCGATCCCGGCGGTGTGGGCCTACAACCGCTACGCGACCAAGGTCGAACGCATGTCGGTGCGCTACGACGCGTTCTCCGAAGAGTTCTCCTCGATCCTGCAACGTCAGGCCAACCTCGACGAGCCGTGATCGGGCTTCCTCGCAATGTCCCGCACGCCCTTGGCGAGCGGACCTTCAAGGGCCAGTCCCTGGCCTTGAACCACTAGTTACGAGAGGAAGGCCATGGCCGGTATCACCGCGCGCCGCCATCGCAAGCGCAAGCTGAAGGCAGAGATCAACGTCGTTCCCTATATCGACGTGATGCTGGTGCTGTTGATCATCTTCATGGTCACCGCGCCGCTGTTGAACCTGGGCGTCGACATCGACCTGCCGCAGTCCAACGCCAAGTCGATCCAGGAAAAGAAGGACCCGGTCGTCGTCAGCGTCGACCCCAACGGTCACTACTTCCTGGCCCTGAAGGCCGGCAGCAACGAGGCGGTCACCGCCGAGGCGCTGCAGGCCAAGGTCTCGGCGATCGTCGCGCAGAACCCGGATGTTGCGGTGTTCGTGGCCGGCGATGCCAAGGCCAACTACCAGAAGGTGATGGACGCGCTGGTGCTGTTGCAGAGCGCGAACGTGAAAAAGGTTGGGCTGATGAGCCAGCCCGATCAGGCCCAGGGTCAGGCCACCAAGGCGGGTCGCTGATGCGGGAGTCGCGCGCCGACACCGCGCGGGCGATCTGGCAGGCGCTGGGTCTGCACGCGTTGCTGTTTGCCCTGATGTTCGTCGGGCTGCTGTGGACACGCACCACGGCACAGGTTTCGGCGGTGGGATCGCCCGTGACCGCCGAGTTGATCGACGCCAATGCGTTGTCGCCGGCGATGCAGCGCACGTTGCAAAAGCGCCCCAAGCCGGCCGAACTGCCGCCGCCGGAACCGGAGGAGGCCGCGCCATTGCCGCAGCCGTCGCCGGAACCGCGTCCGGAAGACTCGGTGGTCACGCCGCAGCCGCAGGCCCAGGATTTCATCCCGGTCCCGGACAACACCAACCAGGACGCGGTGGTCGACCAGCCAACGCCGATCGCGGCCGAGGAAGACAAGGTCCAGGAAGCCAAGCGCAAGCAGGACCAGGTCGACCTGACCGAGCAGAAGCGCCAGGAACAGGTCGAAAAGCAGCGCCGCCTGGCCGAGCAGCAGGACCAGGAGCGCGAGCAGAAACTGGCCGAGATCCGCCGCAAGCGTGAAGCCGCGACCCGCGAACGGACGGCCGCCGAGCGCGCCGCCAACCTGGCCAACCAGCGTGCGCAGCAGGTTGCCGACGCGCGCTCGACGGCGGCCACCGGCAGCAGCGAAGCCAGCCCGCCGCCGGGCAACAACGGCACCGATACCGGCCTGCAGGCGCGCTATGCCGCTGCCTTGCAGGAGGCGATCCTGAGCAAGTGGACACGTCCGGAAACCGTGCCGGTCGGTTCGCGCTGCACCCTGCTGATCCGGCAATTGCCCGGCGGCCAGGTGATGAGCGCGGAAGTGTCATCGCCGTGCGCCTACGATGAGCAGGGCCGTCGCTCGATCGAGGCCGCCGTGCTGAAGGCGCAGCCGCTGCCGTATGCCGGGTTCGAGAAGGTGTTCGCGCGCAACCTGACGCTGAACTTCACGGCGCAGGACCGCTGAGGGATGCCCTCACCCCGACCCTTCTCCCGCAAGCGGGAGAGGGGCTCGAGCTTGAGCCCACGTTCACCCGATGCCTGTTAACAATTGCAAAGCTGAATGACCGCATCACTGGAGCACCGATGAACCGACCCCTCGCCTGGCTTGCCTCGCTGCTCGCCCTGTTGCTGCCTGTCGCCGCTTCCGCCCAGCAGGGTCTGGAGATCGACATCGTCGGCGGTAACGCCGCTGCACTCCCGATCGCGGTGGTGCCGATGCCCTACCAGGGCAGCGCGACCGCGCCGGAGACCGACCTTGCCCAGGTGGTCAGCGCCGACCTGGCCCGCTCCGGCCAGTTCCGGCCGCTGCCGGACAAGGACATCATCGAGAAGCCGACCAAGGGCGGGGAGATCAACTACCCGACCTGGCGCGCCCTGAACCAGGATTTCATCGTCGTCGGCCGCGTCCTCGACGCCGGCGCCGGCAGCTACCGCCTGGAGTACGAGCTGTTCGACGTGGCCAAGCAGCAGCGCCTGCTCGGCTTCGCCCTGACCGCTCGCGCCAACGCCATGCGCGACGTCGCCCACCAGGTCGCCGACGCGGTCTACGAGAAGATCACCGGCATCCGCGGCGCCTTCTTCACCCGTATCGCCTATGTCACTGCCATCGGTACCGGCAAGGGCGCGCAGTACGCGCTGATGGTCGCCGACTCCGACGGCTTCAACCCGCAGACCGTGGTGCGCTCGCCCGAGCCGCTGCTGTCGCCGTCGTGGAGCCCTGACGGTGGCCGCCTGGCCTATGTCAGCTTCGAGGGCGGCAACTCCTCGATCTACATCCAGAACATCACCTCCGGCAGCCGCGAGCTGATCGCCAAGTTCCGCGGCATCAACGGCGCCCCGTCGTTCTCGCCGGACGGGCGTCGCCTGGCCCTGACCCTGTCGCGCAGCGGCAACCCCGAGATCTACGTGATGGACCTGGGCAGCAAGGCGCTGACCCAGCTGACCAACCACTTCAGCATCGACACCGAGCCGAGCTGGAGCGCTGACGGCGGCACCATCTACTTCACCTCCGACCGCGGAGGCCGCCCGCAGATCTACTCGGTTCCGTCCAGCGGCGGCAGCGCCACCCGCGTCACGTTCCAGGGCAGCTACAACGCCAGCGCCAGCATTTCCGCCGACGGCAAGAAGATCGCCACCGCCCAGGGCGCCGGAAATACCTATCGGATCGCCATGATGGACAGCAGCCTGGGAGCTGCGCGCTGGAGCACACTTTCGCCCGGTTCCCTGGACGAGTCGCCCAGCTTTGCCCCGAATGGCGCGATGATCCTTTATGCTGCGCGCGAGGGCCGCCGGGGCGTGCTCTACGCCGTTTCGTCCGATGCCCGGGTGCGCCAGCGCCTGGTGCTTGCGGATGGGGACGTGCGTGAGCCGGCTTGGGGGCCGTTCCGTTTGCCTCGCTGAGCCCTCCCCACCCATCCGGTTGGACCAGCGAGATAGCAATACGTTTCTTGTTTCACTTCCGCTTGCCCCGTATCTGTCCCTGCTTGAATGACGAGGAAAACCATGAACAACACCGCTCGCATCCTGCTCACCGCCGTGCTCTGCACCGCGGCTGTGGCCTGCTCCAAGAAGGTCAAGGAAACCCCGCCGCCGGCCGAAACGCCGACCACCGCTCCGGCTGCTGAAGCTCCGGTCACCTCGGGCGTGTACGGCCCGAACGATCTGGACACCGACGCTTGCCTGCGCCAGCGCGTGGTCTACTTCGACTTCGACCAGGACAGCCTGCGTCCGGAGTTCCAGGCCATCGTCGGTTGCCACGCCAAGTACCTGCGTGACCGTCCGTCGGCCCGCATGACCCTGGAAGGCAACGCCGACGAGCGCGGCAGCCGCGAGTACAACCTGGGCCTCGGCGAGCGCCGCGGCAACGCCGTGTCCTCGTCCGTCCAGGCCAATGGCGGCTCGGGCAGCCAGATCACGGTCACCAGCTACGGCGAAGAGCGTCCGGTCTGCACCGACTCGAACGAAGATTGCTGGGCCAAGAACCGTCGCGTCGAGATCGTGTACACCGCCAAGTAATAGCTGGCGATGATGCGCAAGACGTTACTTGCCATGGCGTTCGCGGCGACCCTCGTGGTCGCCGCGCCCGCTGTCGCGCAGCGGGCCAGCCTGGCTGACCGCGTGGCCGTGCTCGAGCAGCAGGCCGCCAACAACCAGGGCAATGTCGACCTCCTCAACCAGGTCAGCCAGCTGCGCAGCGAAGTGCAGGCCCTGCGTTCGCAGATCGAAGAACTGCAGCAGCAGAACAGCCAGCTGCTGGAAAGCGGCAAGGCCCAGTACCTGGACCTCGACGGCCGGATCAACCGGCTCGAAAGCGGCGCGGTAGCGCCCGCGGCCACCGGCACCCCGGCACCTGCCGCGGCACCGGCCAAGCCGGCCAGGACCCCGGCGCCTTCCGCATCGACCAGGGACCGCCCCCCGGCGGTCTACGGCGACAAGGGCTCGCTGGCCCAGGGTGCCGATGAGCGCTCGGCCTACGATGCCGCCTTCAATGCCCTCAAGGCCGGCGACTACGTCCAGTCCTCGCGCCTGTTCCAGGCCTTCATCGAGACCTACCCGCAGGGCGCCTACGCCCCCAATGCGCTGTATTGGCTCGGCGAAAGCTATTACGTCACCCAGAATTACGAGATGGCCCTGGTCCAGTTCCAGTCGCTGCTCGAGCGCTTCCCGACCCACGACAAGGCCCCGGGCGCGATGCTCAAGGTCGGCCTGTCGCAGATCGGCCTCAAGCAGGTCGAAACGGCCGAGCGCACGCTGGCCGAAGTCTCCTCCAAGTACCCCGGTACCGACGCCGCCCGCGCCGCCAGCGACCGCCTCAACGCGATCCAGCTCGGCCGCCTGCGCTGAGCCACGGCCTGAAAGGCCGGCATCTGCCGCGCAAGATCCTTTAAAATCACTGCGATGAACGCCGTCCCCGCCGAAGCGGCCGCAGCCTCGCCGGAGCGGCTGCGGATCACCGAGATATTCTTGTCCCTGCAGGGCGAAGCCCGCAGCATCGGCTGGCCGACCGTATTCGTGCGCCTGACCGGCTGCCCGCTGCGCTGCCAGTACTGCGACACCGCCTATGCCTTCCACGGTGGCGAGTGGCATCAGATCGACGACATCCTGGAAGAGGTTGCCGGCCACGGCGCCCGCCATGTCTGCGTGACCGGTGGCGAGCCGCTTTCGCAGAAGCGCTGCATCGGCCTGCTTCAGCGCCTGTGCGATGCCGGCTACGAAGTGTCGCTGGAGACTTCCGGTGCGATCGAAATCAGCCGGGTCGACGCGCGCGTCTCGCGCATCCTCGACATCAAGACGCCGGGGTCGATGGAAGTCCACCGCAACCTGTGGTCGAACCTGCCGCTGCTGACCCCGCACGACCAGGTCAAGTTCGTGATCTGCTCGCGCGAGGACTACGACTGGGCCAAGGGCGTGGTCGCCGAGCATGGCCTGGCCGCGGTCTGCGACGTTCTGTTCTCGCCGAGCTTCAGCCAGATCAAGCCCAGCGACCTGGCCGACTGGATCGTCGCCGACAAGTTGCCGGTGCGATTCCAGTTGCAGTTGCACAAGATCCTGTGGAACGACGAGCCCGGTCGCTGATCGCGCGCCGTCGTTGCGCAGATTGTTCCCCCAGTGGATTGACGTGATGAAGAACGCTGTGGTCCTGGTATCGGGCGGGATGGACTCCGCCGTGGTCATCGCCATTGCCCGCGAGCAGGGCTACGCCGTGCACGCGCTGAGCGTGCGCTACGGTCAGCGCCATACTTCCGAGCTCGACGCCGCTGACCGCGTGTCGAAGTCGCTGGGCGCGGTCGCGCACAAGACCGTGAACGTCGACCTGCGCAGCATCGGCGGATCGGCGCTCACCGACGAAAGCATCTCGGTGCCCACCGACGACGACGGCCATGCCATCGGCCAGGCCGCGGCCAAGGACGCCATCCCGGTGACGTATGTGCCGGCGCGCAACACGATCATGTTGTCGGTCGCGCTGGGCTGGGCCGAAGTGCTGGGTGCGGCCGACATTTTCTGCGGCGTCAACGCCGTGGACTACTCGGGCTACCCCGATTGCCGCCCCGAGTTCATCAGCGCATTCCAGGACCTGGCCAACCTCGCCACCAAGGCAGGCGTCGAGGGCGCCGGCATCCGCGTGCACGCGCCGCTGCAGTTCATGAGCAAGGCCGACATCGTTCGCGAGGGCGTGCGCCTGGGCGTGGATTTCGCCGACACCGTGTCGTGCTACAAGGCCGACGACCTGGGCCGCGCCTGCGGCCATTGCGACGCCTGCCGCCTGCGCGCCGAAGGTTTCGCTGCGGCCGGCGTGGCCGACCCCACGCGTTACGTCTGAACAAGCGCCGCCGCGGACTGCATCGCGGTGGCGGCGTGCGCTAGAATGCTCGCCCGGCGCAAGGCCGGGTGCGCAGCCCGCAACCACCACGGGCGCAGGAAGTTCCAAGTGGGCCGTTAGCTCAGTCGGTAGAGCATCGGACTTTTAATCCGCTGGTCGACGGTTCGAATCCGTCACGGCCCACCATTTGCATCAATACCTTAGGGCTCCAGTGTGCCGCGCTTGCCTCCGTAATTCGTCGAGGGAGGCTTCGGCGCTTATCTGCTGCAACAATGACCGCTATCGACCCGAATCGGCGTCAGACAGGGAATCAACTCTGGTCTGTCGTAAATCGTTCTGGTGATCTGATTGACGTGATTGGATCACTGCGCTCATGAGGAGGCACCGTACGACGCGTAGGTCGGCAAGGCTTATCGGCGTGTTCCTCCTGTCGTTGCTCGCAGGCTCAGCCGTAGCCGATGGCTGGGTGCTCCGTGATGGGAGATTTCCTGGGAAGAGCACGGCCATCGACCTGACCCCTGATCAGGCGGCGCGCCTGGACTACATCCGAAAGTGCCATCGAGACAACACGCGCACGCCCTACGTCTTTCATCTGACAGCTGATCAGTCGCGTTTACTCAAAAAGCAAACCGGCGTTTGGGCCGAGCGCTTTGCGGTACTCGACAGCACTCACGGGGCTTCAGGTGTTGGCCACTTCTTCGCAGGTTGCGAGCGGTAAGTGTCCCGATCCGGCACAGGCATGACAGGCCGCTTCTTTAATCGGGCGGTAGTGTCAAGGTCGGACTCCTTCCGTTGGTCGGGTACGTCTCCGCGTGGGTCACGCTTCTTTCCGCAGTCGGCTCTGATGGCGCTCGGCTCGCTGCATGCATTGGTCGGACGGAATGGAGAGCCTGGCT